>DAOTXL010000140.1:0-5971 GCA_034435455.1 Anaerolineae bacterium | reverse complement strand
CCGTCCCACCCGCCATCTGCGCCTTCAGCTTCGTCTGAAAGTCGGCCGGGATCGGCTCATAGTTGACCGTCACCCCCGGACAGACCGCCTTGAACCGCTCGATGCTGTCCCGATAGATCTTTTGCTCTGTCTCATCCCCCCACCCGGAAAAGGTGATGACCGCCCCGTCCTCGACGTCCAGGGGACACTTGCCTGCCGTCGGCCTGGCTGCTTCTGTCGGTTTGGCTGCTTCTGTCGGCTTGGCTACTTCTGTCGGTTTGGCCACCTCGGTAGGCTTGGGAGCCTCGGTCGGTGCCGCAGTCGGGCCGCAGGTGGTGATCAGGAAGGTCACCACCAGCAGCAAACTGGTCAAAACAACGCCTTTGCTCTTCATTTTTTTCTCCTCCTGACCTCGGTTTTCATGGGTTTGCCTGGGCAATCTGCCCGATAGTGGAAAACGGTTTTATAGCTCCTCCTGGCGATACGATCCACCTCCTTCCGGTTAACTCCAATCCGCACCGCTGGAGGGGCTTTTCATTCGAGGCCAGGTGTGATACAATTGGCCTGCTCCCGGCGGATGCGGTCTGGGAGTCTGGAGAGCCGTTTGCGCGACCCTGGACCGGTAAGGCAAACGGCTCTTCTTTTTTTATCGGCTATGCCGCATAGCCTCCTCCAGGCAAGCGCGTAGCTCGGCCCAGTGCACCCCTTCCAAACGGGGGAGCACGACATGGGCTTTGCCTACCCGCTCCTCCGGCCCCAGGCCCACGGCCCACATGCCGGCAGCCAGGGCCGCTTCGATGCCCGATTCGGCATCTTCGACCACAAGGCACTGCGCCGGCGCCAGGCCCAGTTGCCCGGCGGCGTGCAAAAACAGGTCGGGCGCCGGCTTGTGCCGTTCCACACTATATCCATCCGCCACCACATCCACCAACTCCTCAATTCCCAACCTGCCAATCACCGCCCTGGCATTCTTGCTGGCCGAGCCGATGGCCACCTTGACGCCTGCCCCCCGCAGTTCCTGCAACAGGGCCAGCGCCCCCGGCAGCAGGTTATCCGGCGTCACCCCCTCGATCAACTCCTGGTAGTAGCGGTTTTTGCGGTCCATCATCGCCTGGATCTGCTCTTCGGTGGCCGGGCGGTCGCCCAGAATGCGCAGCAGAGACTCGCGGCGAGGGATGCCCCGCAGCGCTTCGTTGGCCTGCCGGTCGAAGGGCAACCCCTCCTCGTCGGCCAGCCGCTGCCAGGCCCGATAGTGGAATTCGGCGGTGTCGGTCAGGACGCCATCCAGGTCAAAAATCACCCCCCGGATATCAGGAAGCTGTTGGCCGGAATGCGCCGGTTGCTCCAGATCGAAATCGTACCATCGGCCGCGATATTGGAGGCGGAACTTGAGGCGGGTCCAGTGGGCGGGCAGGCGCGGGTTGGCGACAGGGCCGGCGGCGGTAAGGCGGACGCCGCCAAAGCCAAAGACGACCGCCTGCCACAGGCCGCCGGCCGAAGCGGCGTGGATGCCGTCGGCGGCGTTGCCCCGCAGGTCCTCCAGGTCCACCAGGGCAGCGCGCATAAAGTGCTCGTAAGCCTCCTCCGGCTCGCCCAGCTCACAGGCCAGGATGGCGTGGATGGCCGGGCCGAGGGAGGAGCCGTGGGTATGGTCGGTGCGTGGGGCATAATAGTCCCAGTTGGCCCGCAGCACCTCCTGGTCGTACCGCTCGCGCAGCAGGTAGAGGAGCATCAACACATCGGCCTGTTTGAGGACCTGGGTCCGGTTGGTCTGTCCGATGCCCAGGATGGCCTGCATGGGCCGGTTGCGCGGCTCATAGGCGGCCAGGTCTACATCCTCCAGGTCGAAAAAGCCCTCGAACTGTTCGATCAGGCCCGTTTCCGGGTCGTGGGGCACAAAGAGGCAGCCGACGATGTCGGCCCAGCGCCGCAGCCGTTCCTCGGAGAGGTCCAGGCAGCGCTCCAACCCGGCGGCGCGTTCCGGCGCGGTGCGGCGCAGCCAGGCCAGCACCTCCAGGGCGGTTGCCAGGTGCCAGCGCACCATCTCGTTGGTAAAGGCGTTGTTGTCCACATGCTCGTGGTACTCATCGGGGCCGATGACATCGCGGATTTCGTAGCAGCCTCGCCGTTCATCCCACTCGACGCGGCTGCCCCAGAAGCGGGCCGTATCGAGCACGATCTCGGCCCCGTAGCGTTGCATCCATTCATCGTCGCCGCTGGCCTGCCAGTAGCGCCAGACGGCATAGGCCACGTCGGCGCTGATGTGCAGCTCGAGGTCGCCGCACCAGATGCGCACCAGGTCAAAGCCGTCAGGACCGGGAACCCAGCGGGGCGTCACCTCGTCGCCATCGGCGGCGCTCTCCCAGGCGAACATGGCCCCCTCGTGCCCGGCGGCCCGGGCCTTGCGCCGCGCGCCGGGCAGGGTGTGGTAGCGGTAGCCGAGCAGATTGCGGGCCAGGTGGGGCCGGGTATGGGTCAGGAAGGGGACGATAAAGATATCGGTGTCCCAAAAGACGTGGCCCCGGTAGCCAAAGCCGGAGAGGGTCTTGGCCGGGATGCTGACCTGGTCGTCGTAGTGGGGCGCGGCGGCCAGCAGGTGGAACAGGTTGAAACGGACGGCCAGTTGGGCCTGGGCATCCCCTTCGATGACCACATCGCAATCGCGCCATAGATCGGCCCAGGCCGCCTCGTGGGCAGCCAGCAGGCTCTGATAACCCTGTCCACCCGCCCACAGGTCGGCCAGGCGGGCCCGGGCCAGTTCGGCGGCGTTACAGGGCTGCGCCTCGCCCACCGGCCGGGCCCAGAAGGGATTGTAGGGCGGGCGCGAATGGGGTGGCCTCTGCGCCTGGCGGATAGCCTGGCGCTCGGCGTGCATCCGCTCCAGATCGCGCGAGGTGTACAGGCTGACCAGTTTGGTGATGGTGACCGTCTTGCCCGGCCGGGCCTGGCACTGGACCGTCTGGGTCGGCAGGCCCTCACACATCAAAGCCCGATGGTAGGTCCGGTCCCCACCTTGCACCATGAGCCGCGAGGCCATGCCCAGCTCCAGGGCGGTATGGCGGCTGCGGAGGTGCAGCCAGATTTGCGAGACATCGTAGCCCTGCTCCACCAGATGCCAGTGCAGCACCCCCTGGTTATCGGCGTAGGCGCTCAAACCGGCCTGGACCACAACCCACCCCTCGAAATCGAGGGGGGTCAGATGGCAGCGGACCGCCATCAGGTGGGGGTCGGCCAGGCTGGCAAAGCGTTCAAAGTAGAGGTCAAGGGTGTGGGCCGCCGGGCTGCGCCAGCGCACCCGGCGGCTGAGCACCCCCCGCCGCAGGTCCAACTGCCGCTCGTAGGCCAGCACCTGGCCCCGGTCCAGGCGAAAGCGCTCCCCCTCCACAAAGAGGAGCAGCGAGGTCCAATCGGGGCAATTGGCCAGCTCGGTGTGGACAATGGGCACGTCGTCGTACAGGCCGTGGACCAGGGTCGCCGGCCAGGCCCCCGGATACCCTTCCTCCAAGGTGCCGCGGGTGCCCAGGTAACCGTTGCCCAGGGCAAAGAGCGTTTCACGGTGATGGAGGCGAGCCGGGTCAAATTCGGGTTCGATGACGGTCCAGGTATCGGGGTTCACAGGCACCTGCCTTGTTCATCTGCGGCGGCTGAGGGCGGTCGAATCGCGCACGATCAGCTGAGGTTTGAGCAGCACCCGGGCCGGCGAGGGGGTCTCACCGGCGATCAGGTCGAGCAACATGGTCACCACCCGCTCTCCGATCTCCACCAGCGGCTGGCGCAGGCTGGTCAGGGGCGGGCGCAGGTAGCCGGCAATGGGCGAGTCGTCAAAGCCGACCACGGCCAGGTCCCGGCCTACGGCCACCCCGGCATCGGCGGCGGCGTTCATCACCCCCATCGCCATCAGGTCGGCCAGGGCGACGATGGCCGTGGGACGCTGCTCCGGCGGCTGGGCCAGCCAGGGCTGCACGGCCTGGTAGGCATCCTGGTAATAGTTCCCGGTGCGGATCACCCAGTCGGGCTGCACGGTCAGGCCGGCGGCGGCCATGGCCCGATGGTAGCCGGCCAGGCGGTACTGGCCGGTCAGAGAATCTTCCGGCCAGGCCAGGCAGGCGATGCGGGTATGGCCCAGCTCCAGCAGGTGGTTCACCGCCTGTTCGACGCCGTCCGCGCCATCCACATCCACCCAGACAAACTCCCATTCCGGATTAGAGCGGCCAAAGGCGACAAAGGGAAACTCGATTTCCAGCAGGTAGCGGATGCGCGGATCGTCGAGGTTGGTGTTGGACAGGACAAAGCCATCCACCCGGTCCCGCTCGACCATCTCGTAGTAGGGCGTGATCTCGTCTGACGGTTCGGTGGAGGGAAAGGCCAGGACATGGTAGCCGTGGCGGGCTGCCGCTTCGGCCATGCCATGGAGGAACTTTTCCAGGATGGGGTTGAACTGGTCGGGGGGCATGGGCTGCCAGGAGTAGCCGATCATGCGGCTCTCACGGGCCTGCAGGCCCTGGGCGAGCACACTGGGGCGGTAGCCCAGCCGTTCCACGGCCTGCAGGACCCGCTGGCGGGTCGGTTCGCTCACGACGCCGCTGTTGTTGAGCACGTAGGACACGGTGGCGATGGACACACCGGCCTCGCGGGCCACATCTCTGATGGTGGGCATCTGTTCCTTACCCCCAGCTTAAACGTTTCACTCATCGGTCCTAAAAAAAGCCACCTGGCTTAAACGTTTCACTCCTGTGCCTTTAAAAAGGCCCGGCGGGCTTAAACGTTTAAATTATACCACACCCCCTCCGAATTGTCAATACCCCTGCCGGGTATTTTCTTGCAAGTTTTAGCGCATTGATATAGAGGTGGTGGGACCATGGGAACAGTTCTGGATGCGTTGCGCCAGATTGAAGACCCTCGCTCCCGGCAGGGGTGGATGTATCTCTTGAGTTTGTTGTTGACCGTCCCCTGGCTCCTGGCCTACCCAATCTCTCTTTTGCGTTTTTGTCCTACCTTTGGTATACTCTGCCACGCGAAACAGGCTACTGTTTCGATTGGGTCTTCTGTGTTCAAGGGAAGGCCAGATGTCCTCACATAATGACAGGCGAGCCCTGGTACGGCCCACCAGCGTCTTGGAAAGAGTCAACATGCCCGGTGGGGCACCACGAGGAATGAAAATGGTAAGGGCAGCCCTCGCGGCTGCCCAGGGGATACCGTTATTTTCAAAGGGACTCGGCCCCTTTGGCTTTTTTCTACGCTTGGAGTTTGTCCTGCCAGGTCCCGCCTGCCGCTAACGAAACCCGTTGGGCGGAACTAAACAAGGAGAGAATGTAATGAGAGTCCAAATTGATGACAACAGATACTTGTGGTGGTATTTTGCGATTACCTACGCTTTTTCCTGGATATTCTGGATACCCAATGCTCTCATGGCAAATGGTGTTGCTTTGCCTACGGGGGTGGCCAATCTCCTTACCGGGCCGCTCAATCCTGCTGCCTTTGGCCCATTGTTTTCGGCCTTTTTGCTAACTTTTCTCCAATATGGTGGCAAGGGTACCCTCCGGCTTCTGAAACGGGGGATTGACTTTCGCTTCAAGAAAATCTGGCTGTTAGCCATCTTGCTTCTTCCGTTGGGTGTCTTTGGCGGATCTATTTTTGCCTCGATATTGGCGGGAGTCAGGCCGTTGGATTTATCTGTCATTTCCAACCCGCCGTATGCTCTGATTGCCTTTTTTGTCATCCTGTTCACCAGCGGGCCTCTCCAGGAAGAGTTCGGTTGGCGGGGATACGCGTTACCGCGCTTACAATCGCGCTTCAACGCTCTGAATTCGAGTGTAATCCTGGGCTTTTTCTGGTGGTTATGGCATCTACCGGCTGTTTTTGTCAATTTTCGCCCCAATGACGCCACCGATTTTCGCCTCAAAGGGTGCCACCTGGACGTTGGCGGGCGGTCTGTTTTCTCGTTGTTCAAGTGCAAATCTGAGTGCTCATCAGCACGTTCAAAAGTCATGGA
>DAOTXL010000139.1:0-6406 GCA_034435455.1 Anaerolineae bacterium | reverse complement strand
CGCTACTCTTGCAGCAAAATCTGGCCGAGATCGGCATCGAGGCGGAGCTCAAACCCGGTCCGTGGACCACGATTTGGGAGGAGGCCAAGAACCTCGAGACGGCGCCCAATCTGCAATCCATGACCTGGTGGCCCACCTACCCCACGCCCAACGACTGGATCTATGGCCTGTTCCGCACCGAGGATCCCACCCTGTTCAACCTGTCGCACTACTCCAACCCGGCGCTGGATGCCAAGCTCGACGAGGCCATGGTCCTGGAGGCAACCGACCGGGACGAGGCCATTCGCCTCTACGGCGAGATCCAGCAGATGCTTCTCGACGACGCAGTGGCCATTTTCTATGCTGACCTCAATGGCCGCATCACGCGCCGGGCTGACGTCGTCGGCGCAGTGACCAACCCGGCCTACAACGCCGAGTACTTTTACCGGCTCTCACGCCAGCAGTAGGAGACAGGCCGCCCTGGTGCCGAGGGCGCCCGGCACCAGGGCGCGGCCCCTGCCCGGGAGAGAAAATGTTACTTCTGCGCTACACAGCCCGGCGACTGTTGTTGATGGCGGTAGTGCTGCTGGGGATCTCGATCGTGGCTTTTGTCATCACCCACCTCATCCCCAGCTCACCCGCCGCCCTGTGGATCGGCGACCGTGCCACTCAGGAGCAGATCGACCGCGTCAACGAGGAGATGGGGTTCAACAAACCGATCTACGTTCAGTATCTGCTCTACATGAAAAACCTGCTGCAGGGTGACCTGGGTGTTTCTTTGCGCACCAAACAGCCGGTGCGCGATGAGCTGGCTCGCCGCTTCTCGGCCACGTTCGAGCTGGTCACCCTGTCGCTGATCGTCGCCGTGCTGGTCGGCGTGCCGCTGGGGATTCTATCGGCCACGCACAAAGACACCTGGGGCGACCGCATCTCCCGCCTCGTCTCTATATCCGGGGTGTCCCTGCCCTCCTTCTTCCTGGCGATGCTGCTGCAACTGGCTTTTGCCAGCAGTCTGCACATCTTGCCGCTGCAAGGCCGGATCGACAGTGAGATCCTGTCCGAGCACCCGATCACCACGATCACCGGCTTTTACCTGATCGATCCGCTGCTGACCGGAAATTGGGTGGCATTCAAGAGCAGCGCCCAGCACCTCATTCTGCCCGTCTTTGCCCTGGCCTTTACTTCCCTGGGCATCGTGACCCGCATCGCCCGCTCTTCGATGGTCGAGATCCTCAACGAGGATTACGTCCGCACCGCCCACGCCTACGGCCTGAGCCGTCCCCTGGTGGAGTACAAATACGCCTTCAAGAACGCGCTGCTGCCGGTGATCACAGTGCTCGGCCTGTCCTACGGCTACATGCTGGGCGGGACCTTTTTCATCGAGTCCATGTTCGACCTGCCAGGCCTGGGCCACTTTGGCTACAATTCCATCATTCGCAACGACTTTCCGGCAGTCATGGGCGTCACGCTGCTCTATGCCACCAGTTTCATCCTGGTCAACCTGCTCGTAGACCTGGTCTACTTTGCCGTTGACCCACGCATCCGGCTCAAGCCCAAGAATGATTGATGGGGAAAGGCCATGACTGCCCTCACCGCTCGACTGAACCTGCGCTATACAGCCTACCTGCTGCGGCGGAATCCCATGTTCGTCCTGGGCCTGCTCATTGTCTTGGGCCTGGTGCTGTGCGCCATCCTGGCGCCGGTCATCGCCCCCTACGACCCGGGCAAGATTGACTTCCGGGCTAAACACCTGCCGCCCAGTGCCGAGCATCCCTTTGGCACCAACATCCGGGGCCAGGACATCTTCAGCCAGGTGGTCTATGGGACGCGCATGTCGCTGCTGATCTCGGTCATCGTCGTGGCTCTTTCTCTGCTCATGGGCGTGCCGACAGGGTTGATCGCCGGCTATTTCGGCGGCCGGGTTGGCGAAGTGATCATGCGCATGACCGATGCCTTCCTGGCTTTCCCGCCGATGCTGTTACCCATCGCCATCGCCGCCGCCCTGGAGCGCAACCTGCTGAACGGCCTCATCGCCATCGCCGTGTCCTGGTTCCCCTGGTACACGCGCATCCTGCGGGCGACGGTGTTGGTGACCAGGGAGGAGTTGTACGTCGAGTCGGCCCGCTCCATCGGCGTCCGCGATACCCTTATCATCCTGCGCCACGTATTGCCCAACAGCGTTTCGCCCCTCGTCATCCAGGCCTCGATGGACATGGGCTACGCCATCCTGTTCGCCGCGGCACTGAGTTTCATCGGGCTGGGGGCCAAACCGACCGACATGGAATGGGGCCGGATGGTCACTTCGGCCCGGGCCGAATTCCTGGACTTCTGGTGGACGGCCACCTTTCCGGGCCTGGCCATTTTTGTCACGGTGTTGGGCTTTAACCTGATCGGCGACGGGCTGCGCGACATCCTGGACCCCAAGGTCAGAGGACGGTAGACGGTCATGAGCCAGAAGCCACTCCTGGAGATCAAGCAACTGCGGACCTACTTTTACACTTTCAACGGCGTCGTCAAGGCCCTCGACGGCGTGGATCTGACCGTCTACGAGGACGAGACGCTGGGCATCGTCGGTGAGACCGGTTGTGGCAAGTCGGTCACCTCCCTGTCAGTGCTCAGACTGGTGCCGCCGCCGGGCAAGATCGAGAGCGGAGAAGTCTGGTTCGAGGGTGAGAACCTGCTGGCTAAAAGCGAAAGGGAGATGCGTGCTGTGCGTGGGGGGCGCATCTCGATGATCTTTCAGGACCCCATGAGCTCCCTCAATCCGGTGTTCACCATCGGCGACCAGATCGGCGCTGTGCTGCGCGTCCACCAAAAGCTAAGCAAGAAAGAGGCGCGCCACAGAGCCAGCGAAGTATTCCGTACCGTGCGGCTGCCCGACGCCGACCAGATGCTGGACAAATACCCGCACGAGTTGAGTGGTGGCATGTTGCAGCGGGTCATGATCGGCATCGCCCTTTCCTGTCAGCCCCGGCTGCTGATTGCCGATGAGCCGACGACCGCCCTGGATGTGACCATCCAGGCCCAGATCCTCCAGCTGATGCGTGATCTCAGGCATGAACTGAAAACCTCGATCCTGTTGATCACCCACGATTTAGGCGTGGTGGCCCAGCTCTGCGAGCGGGTGGCGGTGATGTATGCCGGGACTTTTGTCGAAATCGGCGCCCTGCGCGCGGTTTTCCGGGAGCCGAAACATCCTTACACCCAGGGCCTGTTGCGCACCATTCCCCGCCTCGGCGACAGGCGGGCGCGGTTGGACATCATCGAGGGCCGCGTGCCCGATCTGATCCAGCCACCTGCCGGCTGCCGGTTCCATCCCCGCTGCCCCAAAGTCATGGACATCTGTCATGAGGTGCGCCCGCCCATGGCCCAAGTGGGGGCCGGCGGCTGGGTGGCCTGTCATCTCTATCCGTCGCCAGGAAGCAACGCATGACTCCCCTCATCCAGGCCATCAATCTGGTCAAGCACTTTCCCGTACCTGGCGGTGTGGTCCATGCCGTGGACGGCGTTTCCTTTGACATTGCCCAGGGCGAAACAGTGGGGCTGGTCGGCGAATCGGGCTGCGGCAAGACGACTATCGGCCGCACCATGCTGAACCTGATCCGTCCCACGGCCGGTGAGTTGCGCTTTGCGGGCCAGAACATCTTTACCCTGCGGCTCAAGGAACTCCAGGCTCTCCGTCGCAGAATGGCCATCGTCTTCCAGGATCCCTACTCGTCGCTCAACCCACGCATGAAGGTCAAGGACATCGTCGCCGAGCCGCTCAAAACCCACACCACCCTGCGCGGCCCGGCCTTGCGCTGGCGTGTCCTTGAGCTGTTGGAACAGGTAGGCCTGGCCGAACAGCATTTGCTCCGTTATCCCCACGAATTCAGCGGCGGGCAGCGACAGCGGATCGCCATTGCGCGGGCGCTGGCCTTGAAACCCGAGTTCATCGTCTTTGACGAGCCCTCTTCGGCGCTGGACGTGTCGGTGCAGGCCCAGGTGCTCAATCTGATCCGCGATCTGCAAAGCGAGCTGGCCCTCACCTACCTGTTCATCTCCCACAACCTGAGCGTCGTCGAGCACATCGCCGACCGGATCATGATCATGTATCTGGGCAAGATCGTCGAGATCGGCCGGACCGAGGAGATCTTTGCCCGGCCTCTACATCCCTACACCCAGGCGTTGTTATCGGCCATCCCGACCATCGAGCCTGGCGAAGCAGAGGAAACCATCGTGCTGACCGGCGACATCCCCAGCCCGGTCCATCTGCCCACCGGCTGTCGCTTCCACACCCGCTGCCCGGTGGTCAGGCCTTCTTGTCCCGCCGTCGCGCCCGACCTGGTGGAGCTAACGGCCGGACATTGGGTAGCTTGCCCATATGCAACACCCAACTAGAGAAACCAAAGCAGGAGCGTGATGATGTCCCACTATTTTGGAATCGCCGCTGTGCAGATGCAGGTCGTCCCCTGGGACTCGGCCGCCACCCTGGAGCGGATGGCCCAGCTCGTCGAGTCTATCAAGTCCAGGTTCCCCTGGATCGACATGGTCTGTTTCCCGGAGTTGTGTCCCACCGGGGTGGATAGCTTTTCCCCCTTGCCGGCCGGTGTGGAGCGGTACGAGACGGCGCAAGCCATCCCGGGCCCCATGACCAGGCGCTGTGCGGACATGGCCCGGCGCCACAGGGTGTGGCTTCAGCCCGGCTCGATGTTCGAGTTGGAAAACGACCTGATGTACAACACCGCCCTCGTCTTCTCGCCCCAGGGGGAGATGGTGGCCCGTTATCGCAAAATGTTCCCCTGGCGACCGTGGGAGGTAACGCAGGCCGGCTCCGAGTTCTGTGTGTTTGACATCCCCGGCATCGGGCGCTTCGGCCTGGCCATCTGCTATGACGGCTGGTTCCCCGAATTCATCCGCACCCTGGTGTGGATGGGCGCTGAGGTGATCCTGCATCCGGCGCTGAGCATCACCGCCGACCGCAACGCCGAAGTGATCATTGAGCAGGCCATGGCCCTGGTGAACCAGTGCTACATGATTGACGTCAACGCCGTTGGCAGTTTGGGCGGCGGCCAATCGTTGCTGGTAGACCCCAACGGGCGCATTTTGCAGCAAGCAGGCAGCCACGAGGAGATCCTGACCCAAATCCTGGATTTCGGCCTGGTGCGGCACGTCCGCCAGCACGGCACGCTGGGACTGAACCAGCTTCTCAAGCAACTGCGAGACTTTGCTACCGGCGGGGGCGAGTTCCCACCCTACCGGGAAGGCCTGGCCCAGGGTGAAGGGCTGCGCTGCCTGGGTCCTCTCCAACTGTACGAAAGCGCCAGGGAGCAATAGCAAGGAGCAGAATTATGGACAGCCAGCACCTTTCACCAGTCTGGAGCCGGATCACCAACATCCTGGTCGAGCGGGGCGAGGGCGCTTACATTTTCGATGTCAACGGCGAGCGTTACCTCGATTTCACCAGCGGCATTGCCGTCACCAACACGGGCCATTGCCATCCCAGGGTGGTCGCCGCAGCCAGGGAGCAGGTGGGCAAAATCATCCACGCCCAGGTCAACATCCTCTACCACCAGCCCTTGTTGCGCCTGACGGAAGCGCTGCGCGAGGTGGTCCCTCCCGCGCTGGATACTTTTTTCTTTTCCAACTCCGGCGCCGAGGCGGTGGAGGCGGCGGTCAAACTGGCCCGGCACGCCACCGGACGGACCAACATCATCGTCTTCCAGGGTTCATTCCACGGCCGCACCAACCAGGCAATGGCCATGACCACCTCCAGGACGGTGTATCGCCAACACTACCAGCCGCTGGCCGCCGGGGTGTTCGTCGCCCCCTATCCCTATTGGTATCGCTACGGCTGGCCGCCAGAGGAGACCAGTCAATGGTGCCTGAAGGAGTTGCGCCACCTGCTCGCCAGCCAGACCGCCCCGTCCGAGACGGCGGCTATCGTCGTCGAGCCGGTGCTCGGCGAGGGGGGGTATGTGGTACCGCCGCCCTCCTTCCTGCCCGGCCTGCGCCGCATCTGCGACGAATACGGCATCCTGCTCGTCGCCGACGAGGTGCAGACCGGCTTTGGGCGCACGGGCAGGTTCTTTGCCGTCGAACATTTCGGCGTCGTGCCCGACGTGATGACCATGGCCAAAGGACTGGCCTCCGGCTTCCCGCTGTCGTGTGTGGCTGCATCCCGCGCGCTGATGGACAGGTGGCTGGTCGGCAGTCACGGCGGCACCTACGGCGGCAACGCCGTCTCCTGCGCCGCCGCCGAGGCCACGATCCGCGTGCTCCAGGATGGCCTGGTGGAGAACGCCGCCCGCCTGGGGCCGGTGCTCATGGCCGGCCTGCGTGACATCCAGCGCCGCTATCCGGTGCTGGGCGACGTGCGCGGCCTGGGGCTCCTGGTCGGCACCGAGTTCACCCATCCGGATGGCTCTCCGGCGACCGACCTGACCAA
>DAOTXL010000138.1:0-1531 GCA_034435455.1 Anaerolineae bacterium | reverse complement strand
TCGCCCATACACTCACCATTCCAAGCCAGCGAAGCTGTTTTCTCGCTGGCGCAGTGAAGGCTTTTTGTTGCCCGGCGCCGTCACCCTTTGTCAACTGCACAGCTACCTACTTGACAAATCCATAGAAATCTCCTGTCGTAGTTTGGCCGCCCAACGACTCGCGCTTCACCTGCGCTGCGAAGCGCAGCGGAGCGGCGTCAGGTGCAAGCGCGTGTTATTAGAATGTCGTTGCGGTTGGGCGCGGAGTATGCTGTCCTGATCACTGGATGAGTGACGGGAACGCACCCGGACGGAGCGTGTGGGCGAGCCGGCGCGGCCTATGGGAAGGTCTCTGACCAAACCCGTTTGTGTTATTTGGCTCCCCGTCGCATACTCTCATCGGGGATGCCCTCTACAGGGCAAGCCCGCATCGGTAGTTGAAACGCCTGGCCCCGAATCCGCGCCCAATCTATCTTACCACAGGAGGAACAAATGGACAACTCAGCCGCTACCCGTTTCGTGGGCCTTGACCTGCCCAAGCACCAGGAGTTCGCCCGCCTCTGCCGCCACAAGCCGGAGGGGGTGGCCATGGTGGCCATGGCCCGCAGACTGCTCGTGGCGATCTGGCACGTGCTCACCGAACGGGCGGCCGACTGTCACGCCGAACCGGCGATGGTCGCCGGCAAACCGATGCGCCGGTCGTGGCAGCTCACCGACGAACAACGGGGCGGGCTCACCTCCCGCCGGTTTGTCCGCTATGGGCTGTTGCGTTTAGGGCTGGGGAATGACCTCACCGGCTTCACCTACGGCGGCATGCCACGCGGGCTGGCGTCGGTGGAGGAGGTCCTGGCCCTCTTCCCGGACCTGGCCAGGCAGGCCTGAGTAAGGGCGGAGTGCTGCTCCGCCCCTCCACTCGCAGACCGGTTTTTCGGGCCCGTGCCGCACGGAATCTGGCGGCGCAGGGAGGGGAGAGGTGCGTCTTGCGATCGCCTGACCGGGTTGGGGAGGAATGGGGCCGAGGATTTTAAGGTGCAGAAACTTGACAATGCAACTCATCGGTAGCCCGCCGCTGTGGTAGCAACGGCCTTTCTGCCATTGATACGATCATACTCCCAAATTGCCAGGTCAACTTCTTGGACAGGCCATCCCAACTCTTGTGCTAGAGTCTGTATCGCTCGAAGGTATCGTTTGTAGTCCGAAACCGAAAACGCTGTTCTCTCTTCACCAAACACCTGTCTCCAACCCCTGAAATCAATCACAGCATATCTCTCGGGAAATACAAGAGCCAGGATGGCCGATGCTACAGGAACACCTACTCCTCGAAGCGAGCATAGTATCCCAAACCGCAACTCAATTTCGTAATCTTCGTCAGGATGTTCGATAGAAAGTGCGGCCCCTGTTACGACACGTATCACATCTTCCGTATTTGCTTTGCGTCTTTCCCACTGTCTTCCGTACTGACCGCGTAGTTTCCACTGGAGGACTCTATCAAACTCATCCAGCGTCAAATACATTGGATGACGCTCCTGTTTCATCTGAGCAAAATGAGCCT
>DAOTXL010000137.1:0-118686 GCA_034435455.1 Anaerolineae bacterium | reverse complement strand
GAGTGGGGGTTGGCGTGGGCGTAGGGGTGGGGGTTGGCGTGGAGGTCGGGGTGGGGGTCAGGAATTGGGTTGTGCCGCCCAGCAGCCGGACCACCAGCGGCCTGGAGTTGACCGCCGGGTCGCTGGTCGCCCGGATCTCGATCTCCCCCTCCAGTTCCAGGGTGATGATGGCATCGGCCACGCCGTTGACCGTCACCGCCTCGACCCGGCGCTCCAGTTGCTCCGGCACGTAGAACGAGTGAAAGATGACCGGCGTGCCATCGGGCACCGGATTGCCGTTCCGGTCGAGAATGACGCTGGTGCGTACGTGCAGTGGGTCCCCCACGTCCAGCTCCACCGACGGCGCAGGCGTCCCTTCACCGGTAACCGGCTCGTCGGCCCAATCCACCGAGATGACCTGATTGGGATCGGGCGACAACTGGCGGGTCAGGTCGTAGCCAACCCCCTCGACGGTCACCGGGGGGCGGCCTGTCGGCACAAAGTCCAGGAACAGCGCCCGCACCGATGCCTCGATAAGGGGGGGCGTCTTGCCATAGATGCCATAGTAGGCCGTCAGCTTGCTGACCTCGGTGGTATCCAGGTAATAGGGTGCTCCATAGGCCAGGACGATAATCTTTTGCACCTCCAGGCTGGCCGCCCGCTCGCTAAGAAACTGTTTGAGTGCCATGGAACTGGGGACGGCGTTGGGCCCATAGTCGGTCATGGCGAATACGATCCAGTCGGCATCACGGATGTAGGCGTTGAGATCGGGGCTGCCGTTCAGCAAAAAGCTGTGCAATTGGGCAAAGGTAAAAGCGGTGATCCGTTCGGGCGCGACCTGCTTGGTAGCCTCCGGCCCGTACATCCGCAGAATGGTATCGCGCAAGGCCTGGGGCTCCAGCAGGTAAAAGGGCGGGCACAGCGGGCACTCACGGGCTTCGCGCGCATCGGTAAAGATCAGGATCTGCTCATCCGGGCGCGGGGGGCGGGGCAACCGCAGGGCCAGTTCCTCGGCCGAAGGGTAGAGCAGCGTCACCGCCTGCTGGGCGATCCGGGCTATGGCCCCCCGGCCCCCGCCCACGCCGGCCAGGGCTTCGGCCTGGCCGGTACAGGCTTCCAGAGTAAATTCCGGGCAGATGCGCCGCTTGAGTTTCAAAATGCGCCGCACCGCCTGGTCCACTCGGGCGCGAAAGGTCTCGTCAGTTTCGTAACGGGTCTGGAAAAAGAGGATGGTATCCTCAATGTTGCGCGCCTGTTCTTCCCACGAATCGGTGAGGGAAAAGCGCGACAGATTGAGGAGGTCATTCCCGGCCTGCAAGGCATCCAGGGCGATCTGCCGGTGGGGAAACGACTTCAGGGTGGGCGAATAGTAGCGGCGGATGGCCGGCACCCCTAACGAATCGCTGACCAGCACCCCACCGGCCTCCCGCCAGGGCACCAACTCCGGCTGGGCCATGATCTGCTGCAAGCCCTGGGGGTGCAGGCTGATGGGGGGGGTGACCGACCGGATATTGCCCTGAAAACCCCGGTAGCGGATGTGGGCGGTCATCAGGGCGTCGGCTGTGTCGGTAATGAGGCCGACCTGAGTCACGGCGAAAAAGGGCGGCAACTCGATGAGCCGCAGGTCCTGGAGCGATTTATCCACCGTGGCGACCTCTTCCTCCAGGCTGCGGTCGCTGGCGCCCAGGCCGGGCAGGTGCCTGGCCACCGTCGCCACCCGGCCCTCGCTTCCCAGATGCACCCCTCGGATGTAGAGCCGGCCCAGCCGTCCTACCCAGTAAGGATCGCCGCCAAACACCCGCGTGCCCAGGTCGCCACTCTGCCCCGGTCGGGGCACCTTGAGCACATCCAGGGATGGCCCCAACAGCAGGTTGACGCCCACCGCCGCCAACTCACGGCCGACAATGCGGCCCACCGCCTCGGCGTTGCGATCGTCCCACGTTGCGCCGATGGCCATGCTGCTCGGCAGCTCGGTGAAGCCGTTGCGCAGCGCCGTGAACGGGAAACCATCCCCCTCCTGGGCCACCGCGATCAGCAGCGGGAGGCCCTGGGGAGGCTGGGTGACGACGTTGGTGATGGAAATTTCAGCCGGGATGGTCAACAGCGGCGTCACCGTGGCCGGCAGCGTGATCGAAGGGGGAATAGTCACGGTGACGGGCACTATTTGGGTCATGGTCATCGGCGCCGATTCGGTAAAGGCCAACTGTTGCAAGGCGGTCGTCAGCGACAGGACCTGCTCCGGGGCAGGGAGGTCGTTGCGGAGATTCCCATTTTCCGCCGAGAGGATCACCCCTCCCACGCGGAATACCTGCACCAACCGGGCGATCTCCGACCGGGCATCGGCATCGCTCCCCTGAAAGGTGACCAGGAAGAGCTGCCCCACCTTGTCGGCGGTGGTCATGCGCTCCAACATGGCATCCAGCCAGGCCTCATCGGCCGGTGGGGTCTTCGGGGCCGGTTTGGTGGGCGAGGCCTGGACCTCTGGGGTCGGCCTGATGGGCGGTGTCTGGGCTGCCCATACCGTCGGTTGGACCAGGGAAAACACCAGGCTGAGCAGGGCCAGGCCCCACAGCAGGTGTGCTCGGCGAACGTTCATCCTGTTTTCATTTCCTCCCACGCACCCAGAAATTATACTCCAAAAGCCAACCGGCGACAAGCGAGCACGGCACAAAAAACCTCCCCCAGGGCAAAAAAGTTGCCTTGACACGGGAAATTTCCTGTGGTATGATCGAAACCGGCTGGTACCCGGACGGCTGTAGCCCAGGCTTTCAGCCTGGGGCACGTCCCGGAACGTGAAACAGGAGAGGAGCAACCCGTGCAGATCGAACCCTTTGCTCTGGAACGCTGGATGACAACGTATGAAACCCGGGTGCAGTACGACATCGCCGAAAGCGGCATCTTTCCCCTGACGGCCAACGACCTGCTGGACCTGGTGCCAGCCGCAGAACGCGGTCCGACACTGCAGCGCCTGCTCAACCTGCGGCTGGGCTACAGCGAGGCCCGGGGGTCGCTGGAGCTTCGCCGGGCGCTGGCCGAAACCTACGCCAATGGCAGCCCGGACAATATCCTGGTCACCACCGGAGCCATCGAGGCCAATTTCCTGCTGTTCAACGTGCTGCTGAACCCCGGCGATCACGTGATCGCCCCCTACCCGGCCTATCAACAGCTCTACAGCGTGCCCCGGGCGCTGGGCTGCGACCTATCGCTGTGGCCCATCCGCCCCGAAACCGGCTTCCGCTACGATGTGGACGATCTGGAACGGCTGGTGCAACCGCACACCCGCCTGATCGTCATCAACAGCCCGCACAACCCCACCGGCACGGTCCTGTCGGCAGAAGACCTGGCACACGTATATGAAATCGCCCGGACGAGGGGAGCGATGGTGCTGAGCGATGAAGCCTACCGCTGGCTGACCATCCCCGGCGGCGAGCGTCCGGCCCCCCCGGCCTTCGACCTGGGGCCGGCCGGCATCAGCGTCGGCACCCTTTCCAAGCCGTTCGGCCTGCCCGGCCTGCGCATAGGCTGGCTGGCCGCCCCCCCCGACATCGTCGCCCGCTGCTGGGGGATGCGCGATTATGTCACGCTAAGCCCCGGCAGGCTGAATGACGCCCTGGCCATCCTGGCCATCCGATACCGGGATCGGATCATCGCCCGCAACCAGGCGATCATCACGGCCAACCTGGCCGCTGCCAACGCCTGGATCGCCGGCCATGCCGGGCTGCTGTCGTGGGTCCCGCCGCGTGGCGGCCTGCTGGCCCTGCTGCACTATGAGCTGGACATCCCCTCGCTGGAACTGGCCAACAGGCTGGCCGAGGAATACAGCGTCATGCTCGCCCCCGGTTCGGCCTTTGGCCTGGAGCACTATTTGCGGATCGGCATCGGCCAGGACCCGCCGGTCTTTGCCACGGCGCTGGAACGGGTCAGTGCCTGCCTGGCCGATCTACAGGCAGGCGGAGCCAGACCGGCCGGCCGGCAGAGGTGAGGCCATGACCGACGAACCGTATCCCCTCTCCGACGCCGACCAGGTGCAGATGCTGCGCAAGCTGATGCTCTACTGGGATGGGCAATGGTTTCTCAAAGCGGTCGAGGCCTTTGGGCTGGAGGCCGCCATCGGCCTCAACGCCCGGGTGCGGACCTCGTTCGGGCGCATCGAAATGCGCACCCTGCTCAAGGTGGTGGGCAAATCGCGGGCCGACAACCTGCCCGACGCCATGCGCCTGCTGCGCACCTACACGGCGGCGTTCATGGGCGAGGCCCTGCGCGCCGAGTTTGCTACGGTGGAGGCCGACAGGGCCGAAGTGATCGTCCGTCGCTGCGCCGCCTACGAAGGGGCCAAACGCGCTGCCCTGCCCCGCACCGACCAGGCGTGCGTCGCCTGCGAAACGGTATGGAACGCCTGGCTGGAGACCTTGCTGCCCGGCGTTCCGGTGGAGGTGCACTATCCCCTTCGCCAGGGCAAAGGGGATCCCTATTGCCGGTTCCTCATCCGGGCCGGCCAATAAAATGTACCTGCCCCAGGGGGCGAGGCAACCTCGCCCCTACAACTGGCCCCTACAACTGGCCCCTACAACTGGCCCCTGCAACCCACCCCTGCAACCCAAAAAGGGCGAGGCAACCTCGCCCCTACGACCTATTTGCCCTCTCAAAAAAAAGCCCCCCGCCGGCCCGGAAACCGGCGGGAGGGCCACGATTTTCCCTACTTTTTCTCCAGTTGCACCGGCAGATCGACCACTGCCGGCGCTTCCGTCCCGACACACACATCGTCTTCGCCGTAGGGCCAATAGCCCTGGGCGCCGATGATCATGGTATAACATTCACCCCGCTGTAGCAGGTCGGGCAACTTATAGAAGCCCTGGCGATCACTTTCGGCCGAGGTATAGACCTCATCGTCGGTCCACTGGAAGGTGTCCAGGGTGATCCCCGGCTTGAGCACCAGAAAGATAGCCCCGGCAATGGGCCGGTTCGTGTCCAGATCGGTGATCGTCCCCTGCACCTGAACCCCATCTTTGGGGCCTGGTGTGGGGGCTGGGGTGGGCCGAGCTCCGGTCCCCACCGTCGTGGTCCCCTTTTGCAGTACCTGGCCCTCCACCAACAGCTCCACACTGTACTCGGCGTCGGGCAGCACCCCCTTCTGGGAGTAAAGATAGTCGTGCCATGTTCCCGATTCACCGCCATCCCAGTCAAAGGGGGACTCGATCACCTTCTGACCATCCACGTACCAGTTGATCTGAAACGCCAGGCCGTCCTTCATGCCGCTATAGTCGGAGAAGGCGTGCAGTTCCTCCAGGCCGGAGGGGAAGCTCTGGGCCACGCCAACCGGATTGCCCTGGCGGTCCTCGCCTCTGGCAAAAACGATCGGCGCAAAGGAGGCGCCCCCCCCCTGCGCACCCGTGATCCAAAAGTTCGACATCGCGGCCAGCCTGCCATCAATGTACAGGTTCAGGCGATAGGCCCCGGCAGCCAGGCCCTTGGAAGAGGTCAACTCCAGCACATAGCTCCCTGCCCGGCCCTCGGTCCACGATTCATCCTTGCTCAGGGCCACCTGGCCGTCGGCCAGCCAGGTGCGGGTCCATTTGTTCGTACCGGACATGTTCTGATAATCGAAAAAGGCCAGCAGCCGTTTGGTCCCGGCCGGGAAGAGGACGGCCGGCTCCACGGGCCGGTTCTGGGCCGTCTTTTCCAGGCTGAACAGGATGTTGGAGAACGACGGCTTGTTCTCGGCCACGCCGCCGATCTCGATCTCGGCATCGGCCATCCTGGTACCATCCACATAGAGCGCCAGCCTGTAGATCCCGTCGGCAAAGGCGGCGTCGTTCCAGCCGATCCACCATGTCCCCTGCTCGCCACCGCTCCACGGGCCGGCCGGCAGGCCCCATTCGGGCAACTCTGTGCCGTTGAACGACAGCTTCATCTCCAACGTCCTGTCGGGCGACATGTTCTCATAGTCGAAGAACAGGTACAGGCTGCGGCTGCCCGACGGCAGGCGGGTGACGACCGTAGTCGGCTGGTCAAACTCGTTCACGCCGGGCGAGAAAAACAGGTTGCTGAGCCTGGGCTGACCTGTAGGGGCAGGGGTCGTCCCCTTTTGCCCATCCCTCTTGTTGGGGTCCGGCAGCCCCTGGCGGGCCGCCTCAATAAGCGGTTTGGCCAGATTGACCGGCCGCAGGTTGTTGATGTAGCCGCCGACCGGGACACAACTGTCGCGGTTGTCCACCTTCCCGTCCCCATTGGTGTCGGTCACAACGCGGCAGTCCACGTCGCCCCCCCGCGTCGGCACGCCCACCAGCAGGCCCTCCTCGTCCACCGCCGTCCCGCCGCTGTTGCCGCCGGCGATGCTGGCGTCGGTCTTGATCCAGGCCGCGCCCTCGATGCCCGCCTCCATGCTAAAGCCGCTTACCACCCCTCTGGTAAAAGTCACCGTCTCGCCGCCGATGCCAGGATAGCCAAAGATGTTGAGATCATCGCCGACCACCAGCACGTCCGAGTCCCCCAGCGCCACGTAGGGCAGCTTGAGGTCCGACGATTTTAGCTCGGTCCCATCGGTCTTGTACCTGATGCGGATGACGGCCAGATCGAGGCGGGGATCGGCCTGTTCCACCGTGGCCAGATAGGCCAGTTGCGGCGGCCTGTCCGAGCGGATGGTCAGGGCCACCCCCAGGTAGTCATAGGCAGGCACCTCTTCAGGGGGGAAGCCATAGCGGACCGGGTCGGCCACGTGGCAGTTGGTCAAGATCAGGCCGTCGGCCGAAATGATCGTGCCCGAACCCAAGGGCAGATAATAGACCTCCTCCCCCTCGATCTTGACCAGAGATATCTGCACCACCGCCGACATGACATCCAGCCGGGTTTGCCGGTCCAGGGCCAGCGAGGGCCCCAACCCGGTCAGCAGGAGCACCAACACCAACGGCACGCTGAGCCATCGGAACATTCGCTTCATCATGCTCACCCCTTCCTTAATCCCCTGTCACCTGATCTCAGCAGATTTGACGAACCGGCGGAAGGCCGGCTCCGCCTTCTCAAAATTCTCCTGCGAGGCCAACAGGCTAAAGATGTAGGCCCGGTCGCCGTGGGCCACAGCCACGTCCAGCCCCTGGACTATCACCGGCAGGCGCTGGACGAACAGGTTACTGCTCTCTATCACGTAAACGCAGGTGGCCTCCATCGTCGGCTGGCCGCCGATTTTTGCTCCCTCGGCGATGTCGAACAACCGGTAGGCGGTCCCCTCCTGGGCGCGGGCCAGCGAGAGCCTGTTCAACACTGCGGCCAGGGTGGGGGTGACTGCCGCCGTCGCGTCAATCGGCACCAGGCGCACCTGGTAGGTCGTCTTGAACTCGCCCGAGGCCGGGTCCACCGCCTGGAAAGCCAGGTTCTCACCGGCCTTGAGTAGCCAGCCCTCCGGATACCAGACCGTCAGCCCGGTCCGGTCATCGGCATAGAGGCCTCGCTGTCCCTGAGCTATGGCCATCACCCCCCAACCCAGGAGCAGGGCCACGACGACCACACCGAGGACAGCCCAATCGGCCCAGCGGTCGCGGGGCGTGCGTACAGAAACCTTTTTTGCCATCAGATCCTTCTCCTTTTCTCCACCCTCAGGCCCCCTGCTGACCGGTCACGGTCAGGCGGATGGCGCGGCGGATGAGGGCAATGAGCAGCCCAAAGATCAGGCCGGCGACCACAGTGGCCAGCACCAGCCCATACCACGGATTGGCCGTCTTTCCGGCCAACACCGATCCAACGCGGGTCACGCCGCCCAGGATCACGGTGAACAGGCCGTTGAGCACCGCCGCCACCGTCACCCCCAGGGGCAGCCACCACACCGGCTCCTCCTCGAACCTGGCGCGGCCCAGGAAATAACCGGTGATACCGGCAAAACTGGCCTGGGCCAGGGCCGTCACCACGATGCGGATGACGCCCACCCCCAGGTCCACGCCGCCGCTTTCGACCACATAGTTGATGTTCAGCATCGTGGCAAAGCCCAGCCCGGCCGCCGTGCCGTAGAGGATGCCATCCATCCGCTCGTCGAATTCGGGCAGCAGATAGACGCTGTAGCGCACCGCCGCATATTTGAGAAACTCCTGGACAAAGCCGACAACCAGGATCGAACCCAAGAGGTTGGTGAGCAGGCTGCGGCCCAGCCAGTCCTGCACCCGGAACAGGTCGCGCACCAGCGGAATGCCGATGGCATTGGCCAGTAGCGCCCCCAGGACAAAGACCCCGATGACGAAAGGCTTGGGCTCCGGCTCCAGTCGGTCCTGGGCATAAAAGAAGGCCAGCCACAACGCCGCCGGCACCAACGCCAACACGGCACCGCTCAACACCAGCGCCGGACCCTCCCATGCCGGCTTGATCGTACCCAAGATCAGCGCGACCAACACGGCAAACAAAACGACGGCCACGATCTGCGCCACCCCCGACCGCCACACGCTGCGCCGTTCCCTGGATGCCCTGGCATAGTGTTGCGCACAATAGGCCCGCCCACCCAGGCGTGGCGCGTCGTCGCCCACCGGGGCGTGGCAGACGCAACAGAACAATTGGTCCATGAATCACCCTCCCTTTCTTGATTTTCTCCCAGCCAGCACCAATAAAATATAATTATAGTCATTTTCTGACTTTTGTCAAATTGGCCGGGCCAGGGTATCTCCCATCTGGAAGCGAAAGTGCCTGGCACTTGAACAGCAGCCCATCCCGCCGGTTTGACCTTTGCGGCAGAGCATGGTATACTACCCCTGCCCCGGCCGACGCATCGGGGACCTGGGGAGGAGCGATGTTTATTGCCAAAGATTATGAGATGCATCTGGAGGCCCCGGCCTGCGAGCCCGGCGCCGAGTATTGGAACGCCACAGCCCGCTTTGAGGAGGAGATCAGCGAGGTGTTCCCCTACCTCAACGCCCAGTGGAAAGAGGCCATCTATAGCCCGGCCGCCCGGCAAATCACCCTCCGCTTCGAAGGCCATGCCGTGGCCTTGAAACCCCACGAGATCACCATCAGCAACCTGCCGGACCGCGACACGGCTGCCATCCAGATGGAAAAGATCATCGCCGCCATCAACCGCATCTGGATGGACCGTGACAACCTGACGCCGCTCCACACGACCCGCAAGCGCCTGGTGGCCATGGAGGTTTACAGGCTGTTGCCCCAGACCAACTGCAAGCGGTGCGGCCAGCCCTCCTGCTTTGCCTTTGCCGGCCAGATCACGGTTGGCGAGGCCGAAGTAAAGGCCTGCACCCCGCTGTTCGACGAGCCCCAGTACGCCGAAAAACGCCAGGCATTGCTGGATATGCTCGCCGAGGCAGCCCGGTAAAGCCGATACTACCCGGCCCCTGCCTATTCGAGGGCCTTCAACTCCGCCTCGATCTCCGCTTTCAGCCGCTCGAGCCCGGCCTTCAGACCCGCCTCCTGCCGATCTACCTCCTTCAGCCTCTCTTCGCTGGCCTGCAACTGATCCACATACTGGGCCCGCAAGGTTCCCTCTTTGCCCGTCGTGGATAGCGCCCCCATATTCCCCTGGATCTGTTGCTGGGCCTTGTAGATCTTTTGCCGCTCCTGATCCAGTTTCCCCAATTGCCCCTCAGCATTCTTGACCTCTTCCCACAACCGCAGCAGCCTGGCCGCGCGGTCACAGGCCTTCCGATCCAACAACCCCCGCTGCAGATAGCGTTGCAAGAGATCGTACGATTGCCTCTGCAGATCCTCATAACGGCTGACCAGGCGGCGCTCCTGTACCCGTAGCCCCGACTCGCCCCGCGCCGGGACCCTGGCCGCGAAACGGTACTGCTCCTCGGTGCGTTCTGTCGGCTCCGGCGTGTCCCACAGGTCGTACTGGGCTGTGCGGGGATGCTCGACCAACACGGTCACCGCCTTGCCGGTACGGTTGGTGAGCTGATACTCCCGCCAGCGGACCTCCCACTCCTCGAAGTGCAGGTAGGCCCCTTTGATCCACAGGCGGTGGACCTCGCGGCTGGAACCGCTCTCCTCACGCACCCTGATGCCCAATTCCACCGCATAGGGCACCACCACCTCGCCGCCGGCGGCGGTGAAGGACAGCACCGCCTCACCCACATACTCGCCCCGCTCGATGACGGCCACCGGGCCGCGTTCCAGGGTCAGGCCGGTCTCGTTTTTGAGGCGCAGGGTGGCCACCGGATGGGTCGGCATCTTGCTGCCGTTGTAGAGCAGATCCTTGCGATAGCTCAGGTCCGCCGAGAGGATGGGCACCATGGCCGACTGGCCACGCCCGACCGTCACCGGCGTGCCGATGAGGTACTGGAACAGCTCCCCCAGCGATTCCCCGGTAGTTGTCACCGCCGTAGCCTGGGCCAACGCCCGGCGGTCAATGGCAGGCGGCAGCGGCGGAGCCATCGGCGCGGCCATCCTCATCGCAGCCATCTCCATCGGGGCAGGAGCCGCTTCCGGTTCCGCGCCCAACGTCGCCTCGGCAAACTGGACCGGTGCCGCAGCGACGCGGGCTTCTTCTTCCACGACCGGGCGCCTGGGCATGAAAGGGGTGTACAGGTCGTAGACAAAACTGATGGGCATGCCCGCCACCAACGACAGGGAGATATCCTTCAGGTCTTCCTCCAGCCGGTTATCGAAAATGCCCCACCCCTGCAGCAGGGCCCGCGGCCCATCGTCCGTCTCCGGTTCGGCCACCAGGCGGTAGCTGACCCGCCAGGTTGGCGCCGGGGCGATGTAGCTGACCGAGAGGTCGTGCTCGCCGGGCGTCAGGCGGATCGTCACCTGACGATAGTCCTCCTGGGTGAGGGCCGTCTGCAGGAAGAAGCGCAGGTCACCCACCCCTCGCTCGTCCAGGATTTCGACCCCCTGCACCCGCCCCAGGTTCACCACCTGCACCTGCGCCGTCTCCTCCAGCAACAACGAGACCAGCGCCGTGCTCAGCGGCTGCCGCTCCGGCACTTCGTCCAACCCCAGCAAGGTGCCGCTGGCCGTCTCCTCCTGGTCGAGCAGCAACCGCACCCGTCGCCCACGCAGGCCGATCAGGAGGTCGCGCAGGCTGCGGTCGTCGCCCAGGCGCACCGAACAGCCGGCCAGCCGCTCCTCCCGGCTCTGGGGGGTGGCATAGTCCACGCCCAACACCTGTCCGCCACCCCGGTCAATGGCCGTCAGGCTCTTGAGGATGTCGTTCATCTCTTCCACGCGGAAGGAGAGGGCCACCTCCTCGCCGCTGAGCCGGGCCCGGCGCTCGAAAAAGCCGATGCCATGTTTGTACAGGGTCATGTGCACAATGGGTAGGCAGGTCATATTTGCTCCTTTCCCCGCTACTATTCAGACCGACTCGCCAAAGGTGCCAGGCACTTGTAGAAAGTGCCTGGCACCTGAACAGTTCCCCTCACCGTAGAATTACTCCGGCAATCGTCACCCACGATAGCCCCTGCGGATCGGCCGGGCACTGGGCGTAGCCGGCCGGCTCCCCCTGCGCCCCGTCCAACAGCCGCAATGTCAGATAGATGGGCGGCAGGCCACATACATGCCGCCGGTCACCCTCGGCCTTTAACTGCTCGAAAAAGGCGGTCGCATCCCCGGCATAGACCGCCGCCAGCAACCGTTCGTCGGCGTTGTGCAGTTGGGCCCTGGCGATAAAATCCAACCCTCTGGGGTCGCCAAAGGCCGGCCCAACGTGAGCCAGGTCGGCGGCGGCGACCACCAACGTCCGGCGGGCGGCCATCACCCTCCGCAGCACCTCCAGGGCAGCAACAAAGGGTGGATGGGTAGCCGGATCGCCCGTACCGGCTATAAAGCCGCCGAAGCTTCCGCACAAGATCGGCAGCAGCGACACCGGCCGACGGCCACGGATAAAGTGGAGCCATACGGCGGCCAGTTCGACCGAGTGTTCACTGCGGTGGTTCAGTTCTCCGGCAAAGGCCGCTTCCCGGCCCAACGCCTCTGCCAGGGCGGCCACCGCCTCATCATCGGTGGGCAATACCCCCCACGGCGTGGCATACGACCGGCCGGTGAGGGTCAGCGTGCCGTCGTCGCCCTGGTGATCGGTGCCCAGGATGATGACCAGCTCGGCCTGGCAGGCCGCCTGGGCCGCCGCCCGCCACACCTGGGCATACACCGGCCCGCCGCGCTGGTAATCAATGTGGGGGCTGATCAGGCCCCGGATCGGCCGGTCGTCTGCCGGCTGCTCCGCCGGCGGCAGGGCGTCCAGATAGCCTTGCAAATGAGCGGCCACCCGGTCGGGGTCGTCAGCCGCTCCAGAACCATCCAGGGAGGCCAGGGGGCGAAAGGGCGCTTCGCGGTAGGCCCGCAACGCGGCCGCTTTGGCCTCGGCAAAACGCTCATTGTCCAGCAGGCAGGCCGCGTCCAGGTCGGCCAGCAGTTTGGACAGCAGGCCAGGGGCCAGCCGCACCCCGGCGCGGAGCAGCAGCGCCGCCTCCAACTCTGATTCGTCGCGGCTGCCGTCCATCAGCCCCAGCAGCGGAGCCAGGGGCCGGGGGACGGCGATCTGGGCATCGCTTAGGCGCAGCGGGTCGCGCAGCAGGATCATCGGCTGGCCCTGATAGCGGATGGGATGGGCTTCAACCTCTCGCAATTTTGGCTTCATTCACAATTCCCGTCGGTTGACCAGGTCCCAGCGGGCCGCACCAAAGCGCACACTGCACACCCCCTCCAGGCCCGGCAACGGCGTACGCACTATGGCTGTGCCGCCCAGCCGGTCGGTTTCCTCGACCGCACCCAGGCTCAGGACCAGGCCCTCGGCATCCTGGAACGCCAGGAGGGCACCCACGGCCAGCCGCTCCAGGTCGTAGGCCGCCAGCCGCCTGAACTCCAGCAGTTGGGGCCGGGCCGCCTCAAAGTAGGCGACCAGCCGCTCCCGTCGCCGGGCGATGCGCACCTCGCGGGGCCGTTCCACAGCGTGGGGCGAGACAGAAAGCTCAATACAGCGCAGCCGCCCCTCGCGGCGCAGCGGCCACAGGATCGGCTCCAGCTCGTGCCGCCGCTGCAGGCCGATCACCACCGAGGGGGCCAACAGCTCAACCTTCCACTGTTTGAGCGCCTTGCCTCCTTCCGCGGGGTCCACCAGGCCGGTGGTGTCCACCACGATCGCCTCGGCGCCCAGGGCCAGCGCCTTTTGCCGGAGACGATAGCAGCCGATCACCGTGGGTAGCATGTGCCCGCGCGGCGTGGTGGCTCCGACGAAATAGGTTGCCCGCGGGCCATGAGGTGGAAAGCGATCGTCGCCCGGCGCCGAGGTCAGCGCCACGGTCATGGTGGTCGGCACCCCCAACGTGCTCTGGCCCACGTCGCCGTCCAGGTAGGCGGCGCGGCGGCCATGACGACATAGCTCCTGAAACAGGTAGCGGGCCAACGTGGACTTGCCCGTATCGGAAGCGCCGATCACCATCACAACACCGCGCCAATCCTCCACGTCGAGGCAACTCCATTGGGCGGGAACCATCAGATCGGCCACGGGGATAGTATAGCACAATCGGGCAGCAACGGCAAACCAGACCTCCCGCAGGTTCTCAACCTGCGGGAGGTCCGTACGTCATTCTACCCGCCGTAGCGGAGGACGCATAGAATCTGATATGCGTCCTTGACCTCCTACGGGAAGGTGCGCAACACGCAGGGCAGGTAGGTGCAGCAGCAGCCGCTGCCGACAGGCCCCGCAGGGAGGGACGCCAGCAGGCGGTACCCCCCGCCGCTGGCAAGCAGGCCCGTCGGCGCCTCCAGGCTGACCAGCCGGTAGTGGCCCCCGCTGAGGGTCGTCACGCCGGGCTGAGTGCTGCCGCCGCCCTGGGCCAGAACGATGCCGCTCACGAACAGGGCGCCGGCGAGCGCGACGAGCAAGATGACAACCCCTGCTTTCATCGTCCTCCCTCCTACTGCAAAGTGACCAGCATCTGGATGACACCGGTGCCGGACTGTAGCGCGCCCAGCGCCTTGCCGATGACCGTGCCGACGGGCGGATTGGGGCCGGCTTTCATGGCGTGGCCAGGGGTGGACGAGGCCACCAGCAGGTCGCCGGGCTGGATGGAACCATTTTCGGCGGTGACCTTCACCGGCGCGACGCCCACCACCGCCAGCGGCACTTTGCCGCTCAGGTCGGCGCCGTCTTCAGCGCCGCCCACAAAACCGGGCCTGGTCGAATATACGCCGACGACGCTGGTCTGATAGGCCTGCGTGCAACGGGTCAGCCTGCCGTCTGTTCCCATCACCAACACGTCGCCCGGCTCCAGCCCCTTGGCCGCCGGCAGCATCTCGGCCAGGTCAGCGCCGCCGGAATGGAACTGGCCATCGGCGTAGACCTCGCCTGTGCTGCTCACGTAGAACTCGCGATCAAGGAACAGCGGGCCATGATAGGCTTCAATCAGGTTGCCGCTATACTGGCCCTCGACGCGCAGGGCGACGCCGTTGCCGTTGCTATAGGCATGTACGGCCACGCCGCTGCCGTCGGTAACCCCTTCCACGCCATACCCGTTGGTGCTGCTGCCCTGGACGCCGTAGCAACCCCCGATGCCGGTAGAACAGCCAGAGGCGTTGGCCAGGCCGGCTACGCCTACGCCGTTGGCCGCTGCCGTGGATTCCCCCCAAACACCCACCCAGCCACTGGTACCTTTGACGCCAATGCCGGTAGTGCTCGAGCCACGTATGCCGAGTCCGGAGGAGAGGTTGCTCCCCTTCACGGCAGCATCGTTGGATCCTGTGCCGGAATTGTAAACGCGAATCCCATCACCAGATGTGGCATTGTTCGTAACGTACAGAGTCTCGTTGTCGGCATAGCTGCTATTCAGGGCCAATGCCAGGCCGGTTCCGGTCCAGGTTTCCCCAAAGTGGTCGTGGGGGCAAGCTCCGCCGTTGGTGGGGCTGGCCGGCGAGGCGCTCCACGCCTGGCGTGGATTCAACGCCGTAAAATCGGTTTCCCCCGGCCCGCGCACGCCGACCGCCAGCCACCCCTGCCCCTCCCGCACGCCGGCCGGTAAGGGGTTCACACTGCCCAATTGGCAGGTAAAAAAGCCGCCCTGCACCGCCACTCCGGTTTGGGTTTCTGACCAGAGTAAGCTGCCACCCTCCGGAGTGTCGTACAACGCAAAGCTCAAGTCGTACGCTCCGTCGACGACCGGCTGTCCCGCCTCGTCGCCTAGACGCCCGGAATAGGGAACGGTCGTCCCTGCCGGGGACAGGGCGTTGACTGTGGCGGCCGGCTGGGGGCCGGCGCTCAGAGCCAGCACCACGGCGCTGGCGACCCAAACGACCAACAACATTCTCCTGGTAGACATGGTTTCCTCCCCTTCTTTGTGTGTTATCGGCTCAGGCCGACACTTTCCGTTGGAACACTGCCTCCTCAACCGGAACAAGGGTTCCCTGGCCTGATCACCTCCTTTTTCACAGACGCCGGAGGGGAGGCTTCACCGATGAAAAAAGGTGCGTTTCCTGCGAAAACCAGGAACCCATCCGAAAACGGGTGTATCCGGGCAGGCTTTCCAGACTGCCCCACAGGTTCTCAGACAGGCTCCAAAGCTCGACTCCACCCTCCTTCCCACAGCTTGCCGAAGCGGAGGCTTCAGCCGGTGGAAAAAGCGCATTTCCGGCCAGGTCCCCACTTCAGAATGGTTCGTTGTCAGGTGCTAGAGGCCAGATTGTCCGTGCCTGATGTTGTAGAACGCTCCCATGCCCGCGTACAGCGCTGCCTCGCCCGGCTCCTCTTCGATGCGCAGCGGTGGGTTGAACCTGGCCGGATAGTCATCATACAACCCTTCGTCTTCTGATGTATAGCTGTTCAGGAAAGCGGCATGATCGCGGATCGGGGTAACCGGGATTCCCATGACAGCAGGTTGTACGGTGATAATCCAGCGCCCTGCCCCAATGCTCTCAACAAGCGGCTCGGGCAGGGCCAGCCTCTCACCAGGCTGGACTTCGACCTCATAAGTCGGGATAATCGGGCTGCTCTTCATTGCTGCCTGCCTCTCAATCAGCGCCTGAGGTTGTAGAAGGCCCCCAGGCCGGCATAGATCGCCGCCTCGCCCAGCTCCTCTTCGATGCGCAGCAGTTGGTTGAACTTGGCCACCCGGTCGCTGCGGCAGGGCGCGCCGGTCTTGATCTGTCCGGCGTTGGTCGCCACCACCAGGTCGGCAATGGTCGTGTCTTCCGTCTCGCCGGAGCGGTGGGAGACGACGGCCGTCCAGCCGGCCCGTTTGGCCATCTCGATGGCGGCCAGCGTCTCGGTCAGCGTGCCGATCTGGTTGAGCTTGATGAGGATGCTGTTGGCCGCCCTGAGCTCGATACCTCGCTTGAGCCGTTCGACATTGGTGACCAGCAAGTCGTCCCCGACGATCTGGATCCGATCGCCCAGCCGCCGGCACATGAGCACCCACGATTCCCAGTCGTCCTCGGCCAGGCCATCTTCAATCGAGAGGATCGGATACTTTTCCACCCAGGCTGCGTAAAATTCGACCATCTCGGCGCCGCTGAGGGTGCGCCCCTCCTTCTTCAGGACATACCTGCCCTCTTCGAACACCTCGCTGGCTGCCGGGTCCAGGGCGACCCAGATGTCCACTCCCGGTCGGTAGCCCGCCTGCTGGATAGCCTCGACGATCAGCTCGATGGCCTCTTCGTTGGACTTGAGCGACGGGGCAAAGCCGCCTTCGTCGCCGATGCTGGTGCTGTAGCCCTTTTTCTTGAGCACCTTTTTCAAGGTGTGATAGGTCTCGGCCCCCCAGCGCAGCGCCTCGGCAAAGGAGGGTGCGCCCACCGGCATGGCCATAAACTCCTGGAAATCGGGGCCGTCCACGGCATGTTTGCCGCCGTTGAGGATGTTCATCATCGGCACCGGCAGGGTCCGCGCCGCCACCCCGCCGATGTAGCGATAGAGCGGCAGCCCCAACGCCTCGGCGGCGGCTTTGGCCGCGGCCAGACTGACCCCCAGGATGGCATTGGCCCCCAGGCGGCCCTTGTTGGCCGTGCCGTCCAGCTCGATCAGGGCCTTGTCCAGGGCCACCTGGTCCAGGGCATCGAACCCCCACAGTTCCCCGGCAATAATGTCGTTGACATTTTCCACCGCCTGGAGCACCCCCTTGCCGCCATAGCGTTTGGGGTCCTCATCGCGCAGTTCTACGGCTTCGTGGGCGCCGGTAGAGGCACCCGAAGGCACCGCCGCCCGGCCTATCGCTCCGCCTTCCAGTTGCACTTCCACCTCGATCGTGGGGTTTCCCCGCGAGTCAAGGATCTCGCGCGCGATAATCTCTTCGATGCCGGTCATTATTTTTCCTCCTCTGCTTGGTATATTGGATATTGGATATTGAGAGCCGCATACAACCGTGCAAAATCGAACCGGTCCTCCAGCATCTCCTCGAATCGCTCCACCTTTTTTTCCTGATGAAAGCGGGTCTTGCCAAAGAAACGCTCGATCACCTCTACGGCGCTGAGGGTATCGTGCCGGACCAGGATCATGGGCACGCCAACCTCCTCTGCCCGGCCGAGGATGATGGGGCTGGGGCGCAGGTTGCCGGTGAGGATCAGGCAACGGGTGCTGGTTTCCAACGCCGCCAACTGGATGTCGGGCCGGTCGCCGCCGGTGATGACCGCCTTGTTGGGCTTGCGCCGAAAGTAGAACAGCGCCGAATCCACACTCATGGCCCCGACCATCAGGTGCTCCACCAGTTCATCGGTCTTGTCAGCCGCACACAGGATCTCGCCCGACAATAGCTCGGCCAGCTCCCTCACACTGACCGATAGCAACAGGCGCTCCTGAGGCAGGACGGCCAGGACGGGCACCCCCCGCTGCTCCAACGCCGGCTTGACCAGCTCCTGGACGAAGGGCATCCGAGGGCGAGGGATGGCGTTCAACACCACGCCGATGAGCGACTCCCTCAGCCGCGCCTGAGCCGTGAGGGAATCGTCCACCACCTGCAGTTCGTTGTCGTACTTGACGACCACCAGCTCCCGGGCGTTGAACATCCGAGACACATAAGGGGTGGGCAGGTTGATCAGATATCCCTCGCGCAGGCTGCCCCCCCCTTCCAGGATGACCACGTCGCGCCCCTGGGCGATGCGGTTGTAGGCCGCCTTGAGCCGGGCAACGTAATCGGTCGTTTTCTCCCCGCGCAGGATAGCCTCCACAGTGCGAGGCGCAATGCCCACCGGCGCCATGTCTTCCACCGCATCGGGCAGGCCAAGAGCCTGTTTGAAGAACTCGGCATCCTCATCCACCAGGCCCGCCGCCAGCCGCGCCCCCGTGCTCAACGGCTTCATATAGCCGACGGACAGACCATCGCGTTGCATACGCCTGGCCAGGCCCACGCACAGGGCGCTTTTACCTGAAAATGTCTCTGTTGACGTGATGTATAGTGTTACCATCCATCCCTCCCGATAGCAATTCGCATGCACCACACGGAACGTAAACCGGTATGCTGCTCTTTTCTCACCCCCTCAAGCTATCCAAGCACCAGCCGCATATCAATGCCCATCACCCCCCGGCCTTCCTCCAAGACGGTCAGGGGGTTTATGGAGAACTCGGCAATCCCTGGAAAATCCAGGGCCAACCGCGCCAGACGCAACATCGCTTCCACCAGCGCCTCCAGGTCTGAGGGTCGTTCCCCATGCACCCCCCGCAGCAGGTTGTATGCCGGAGCCTCGGCGATCATCTCCCGGACCTCGCGACGGTCAAAGGGAGCCAGGCGGCACGCCACCTCGGGGCAGACCTCCGCATAGGCTCCCCCCCACCCGAACAGGATCAGCGGGCCAAAGTGGGGGTCGCGGCTCATGCCGACAATGACCTCCCTGCCGCCCGGCACCATTTCCTGCACCAGACAGCCCTGGATTTCGGCCTCGGGCATGTAGCGTTGGGCGCGGTAGAGGATCAGGTCAAAAGCAGCGCGTACCTCGTCCGGCGCGGCGACGTTGAGCCGGACGGCCCCCACATCGGTTCGGTGCAGAATGTCGGGCGAGGCAACCTTGATCGCCACCGGGAAGCCGATCTCGCCGGCCAGGCGCACGGCGGTCTCGGCGTCACCGGCCAGGAAGGTGCGAGGCGTGGGGATGCCACACGCCGCCAGGATCTCGCCGGCCTCGGCATCGCCCAGCATCACCCGCCCTTCGGCCCGGGCGTCGGCAAGCACTCGACGCACCCGACCGTGGTCCAGGTCGAAACTTTCCGGCGCCTGGGGCGGGCGCTCGCGCCAGCGCCGATGGTGCATCAGGGCCGCCAGGGCCGCTACCGCCCGTTCGGGCACCGGATAGTTGGGCACGCCATAGCGATTGAGCAGGCGGATGCCCGGCTCCACCCGTCCCCGGCCCATAAAACAGCCCAGGATCGGCCGGTCGCTCCGCTGCGACAGTTCGCCGATCACCTGAGCGGTCTCCTCTACCTGGGTCATGACCTGGGGGGTGAGGATGACCACCACTCCCCCCACATTCGGGTCCCGGATCACCGGCTCCAGCGCCAGGCGGTAACGCTCGGCCGGGGCGTCGCCCAGCAGGTCCACCGGATTCAGCCCACTCGCAGCCGGCGGCAGGGCCTGGCGCAACGCCTGGATCGTCTCCGGCGCAAAGGAGGCCAGTTGAAAACCGGCCCGCTCACAGGCATCGGTCGCCATAATGCCCGGCCCGCCGGCGTTGGTGATAATGGCAATCCGATCATCGCGCAGCGGCGGCTGGCGGGCAAAGGCAACGGCATAGTCGAACAGTTCCTGAATGGACCGGGCCCGGATGACCCCACTCTGGCGAAAGGCCGCCTCATAGGCCCGCTCCAGGCCGGCCAGCGCCCCGGTATGCAGCGAAACCGCCCGCGAGCCGGCACCGGTCGTCCCCGCCTTGATGCAGAGGATCGGCTTGTCACGGCTCACCTGCCGGGCCACCCGCATAAACGCCGGGCCGTTTTCGATCCCCTCCAGGTAAACCATAATAACACGGGTGTGCGGGTCGTCTTGCCAGGCTTCGAGAAAAGCGATTTCGTCGGTATCGGCCTTGTTGCCCAGGCTGACAAAGCGGGAAAAGCCCACCTCTTCGGCCAGGGCCATGTCCAACACCGCGGTGCACAGCGCCCCCGATTGCGACAGGAAGGCAATCGTTCCCCGCCGGGGCATGCCCACGGCAAAGGAGGCGTTCAGCCCAGAGACGGTATCAATCAAGCCCAGGCAGTTGGGGCCGATCAACCGCATCCCATACCGCCGGGCGATCTCGACGATCTCGCGTTCCCGGTGTCGGCCCTCAGGGCCCATCTCCCGGAACCCGGCCGAGATGACGATGGCCCCTTTGACCCCCTTGTCGCCACATTCGGTCAGAACGGCCGGGACGATCTTGCCCGGAACCGTTACGACGGCCAGGTCCACCGGGCCGGGCACTGCCAGGATGTTGGGATAGCACTTCAGGCCCAAAATCTGATCGGCGGTTGGGTTGACAGGGTAGATAGCCCCCCTGTAGCCGTGTTGGACGATGTTGTGGAGCACGGTGTAGCCCAACTTGCCCGGCGTCCGAGACGCACCGATCACGGCCACCGACCGGGGATTGAAGAACATATCCAACACGGGCACTCTGCTCCTTTCCAATATGATACACCAAAAGCCAAGAAAGCGCAAAGTTGCCCTTCACGCCTTACGTTTTACGCTCTACGCCCTGAGTACCCACCCTACTTGACAGCCCATGACTCCTGTGGTAGAATAATCCCGACGTTTTAGTAGGGATTAGGAGGGGTCCGGTGCGGATATCGGCCAGGGAGCTATACGGGTTGCGGGCCATGAGCGAGTTTGCCCGCCGCTTTGGGCAGGGTCCGGTCTCACTGGCCGAGGTAGCTCGCCACCAGGGGATCTCCCAGGCCTACCTGGAGCAGATTGCCATTGACCTGCGGCGCGCCGGCCTGCTGGAAAGCCGACGGGGGGTGCAGGGGGGCTATCTCTTGTCCCGTCCCCCACAGGCCATTACCGCCGGCGACATCATCCGCGCCCTGGAAGGCTCTATCCTGCCGGTGGAATGCGTCGCCGAGCACAAGTGCTCTCCCTGTTCCTACGAGGAGGAGTGCACGGCGCGCAGTGTGTGGGAAAAGGTGAGCAACCGGCTGGCGGAAACGCTGGATGCGATCACGCTGGCCAATCTGCAGTAAAAGTGGGCGAATGGGGGAAATGGTAGGAACGCTGGACCGAGATAGCGCCAGGGCGCAGGCGAAGCGCAGGGCAGGACATCCTGGCCGCTGGCTGGAGCTGCTGCGCGAGGACATCCAGACCATTTACCGCAAGGACCCGGCGGCGCGCAGCCTGGTCGAGGTGCTGACCTGCTATCCAGGGCTACACGCCTGCTGGCTGCACCGCATCGCCCACGGCCTGTGGAACCGCAACCACCTGACCCTGGCCCGGATCGTATCCCATCTCAACCGGTTCCTGACCGGCATCGAGATCCACCCCGGAGCGCGCATTGGACGCAGGTTCTTTGTGGACCACGGGGCCGGGGTGGTGATCGGCGAGACGGCCGAGGTGGGCGACGATGTGCTGATGTACACCGGCGCTATCCTGGGCGGCACGTCGTCGGAGCGCACCAAGCGCCACCCCACCATCGGCAACGGGGTGGTCATCGGCTCCCACGCTGTGATCCTGGGCAACATCACCGTAGGCGACGGAGCCAAGGTCGGTTCCGGGTCGGTGGTCATCGAGTCGGTACCGCCGGGGGCAACGGTCGTCGGCGTGCCCGGCCGGGTGGTGCGCCTCAACGGCTGCCGGCTGGAGCAGCGAACCGACCCCCTGGACCACAGCCGCCTGCCCGACCCCGTCATAGAGACGCTCAAATGCCTGGTAGAACGGGTCGAATCCCTGGAAAAACAGGTGCGGGACCTGACCCAGGCTCCCCCGGCCCATCGGGACGAACCGCCGTCCCCTGCCTGCCTGGGGACAGCGGCCAGAAGAGAGGAAGCAAGCGGATGAAAGCGGTCAAAGCAGAAACCGTCCTGGACCTGATCGGCAACACGCCGGTGGTGCGGTTGCGCCGCCTGCCACCGCCCCGCAGTGCGGCGGTGTGGGCCAAGCTGGAACGGGCCAACCCCGGCGGCAGCGTCAAGGACCGCATCGCCCTGGCGATGATCGAGGCCGCCGAGGAAGCCGGCGTGCTCCGGCCCGGCGATGTCATTGTCGAACCGACGAGCGGCAACACCGGCATCGGCCTGGCGATGGTGGCCGCCGTCAAGGGCTACCGCCTGCTCCTGGTCATGCCCGAGACGATGAGCCTGGAGCGTCGGACACTGCTCCAGGCCTACGGCGCCGAGCTGATCCTGACCCCCGGCGCGGAGGGGATGAAAGGCGCCATCGCCAGGGCAGAAGAACTGGTCCGCGATCACGGCTACTTTATGCCCCAACAGTTCCAGAACCCGGCCAACCCGGAGGTGCACCGCCGCACCACCGCCGCCGAGATCCTGGCCCAGGTGGGCCGGGTGGATGCCTTTGTCGGCGGTGTAGGCACCGGCGGGACCATCACCGGGGTAGGGGAGATCCTCAAGGATACGCTCCCCGGCGTCTGGATCGTCGCCGTGGAGCCGGCCGACTCCCCGGTCCTGTCGGGCGGCTCGCCTGGGAAGCACCCGATCCAGGGTATCGGAGCGGGGTTTATCCCGGAGGTGCTCAACACCGGCATCATTGACGAGATCGTGTGCGTGAGCAACCACGACGCCGCCGAAACGGCCCGCCGCCTGGCCCGCGAAGAGGGCATTCTGGCCGGCATCTCCTCCGGCGCAGCCGCCTGGGCAGCGCTCCAGGTAGCATCTCGTCTGGGAGAGGACAAGACGGTGGTGGTGGTGCTGCCCGACACCGGCGAGCGGTATCTCAGCACCGGGCTGTTTGACCAGGCCGCAGATAAAGGAGTGAGGTAAGGAAGATGGAGAACCGAACCAAACGGCTTGTTTACCTGGATCACGCGGCCACGACCGCCGTGGACCCGCGGGTGGTGGAGGCGATGTTGCCCTTCTGGACGGAAAAATATGGCAATCCGTCGAGCATCTATGCCCTGGGGCGCGAAGCCCACCAGGCGCTGGACCAGGCCCGGCAGACGGTGGCCGAGATCCTGAACTGCGCGCCTACCGAGGTCATCTTTACCAGTTGCGGCACCGAAAGCGACAACCTGGCCGTGCGCGGCGTGGCCCTGGAGCGGCGCCACAGCGCCAGGAAGAACCACCTCATCACCTCGCCCATTGAGCACCATGCCATCGGCCACACCGTCGAGCAACTGGTCAAATATTTCGGCTTCGAGGTGAGCTATGTGCCGGTGGACAGCCACGGCCTGGTGGACCCGGCCGATGTGGAAAAGGCGATCCGGCCCGACACAGCCCTCATCAGCATCATGTACGCCAACAACGAAGTGGGCACCATCGAGCCGATTGCCGAGATCGGCGCCATTGCCCGCGCCCACAAGGTGCCGTTCCACACCGACGCCGTCCAGGCCGGCGGCACCCTCAGCCTGGATGTGAAGGCGCTGAATGTGGACCTGCTGTCGCTATCGGCGCACAAGTTCTACGGCCCCAAAGGGATCGGCCTGCTCTACGCCCGCAAAGGGGTTCACTTTTTGCCGATGCAGACCGGTGGCGGCCATGAGCGCGGCCGGCGCGCCGGCACCGAAAATGTGGCGTATATCGTCGGCCTGGCCACGGCCCTACGGCTGGCCTACGACGAGGCGGAAGAGGCCAATGCCCGCATCGCCCGCCTGCGCGATCGGCTGATTGCCGGGGTGCTGGACCGCATCCCCGACAGCCAACTGACCGGCCATCCGACGCAGCGGCTACCCAACAGCGCCAGTTTCGTCTTTCGGTATATCGAGGGGGAATCGATCCTGCTCAACCTGGACCTGATGGGCGTGGCGGCCAGCAGCGGATCGGCCTGTACCAGCGCTTCGCTGGAGCCGTCGCACGTGCTGACGGCCATGGGCCTGCCGCACGAGGTGGCCCACGGCTCGCTGCGGCTGACGCTGGGCAGGGAGAACACCGAAGAAGAGATTGATTACGTGCTGGAGATCCTGCCCGATATCGTCGCCAAGCTGCGCCGCATAAGCCCGCTGTACGGCGGCTAACCCAAGGGCCCTCCTGGTCGGTCAGATCTGGTCTGAAAACCACCAAGGACACGAAGGACATCAAGGGTTTGGGGCTATTCCTTTTTGTTCCTTCGATCTTGGCCTTTGCGGTCCCCTTTTCAGACCAGCCCTCAGAGGCCAGGCCCGTTAACCGGGTCTGGCCCCTTCATTCGCCAGGATCACCTCTTCCCTGCCCGCCAGCCGCTCCTGGATGCGCTGCACGACGGTGTCCAGGTGGCGGGTTTTGTGGACAAAGTCCAGGTCATCGGTGCGAATGGTCAGCACCGGGCACAGGTCGAAGGTGCGCAGCCACTCGCCGTAAAAGGTCTCCAACAGCGTCAGATAGTCGGCGGTGATGCCGCTTTCGATGGCCCGGCCGCGCCGGTTAATGCGCTCCATGAGCACCGGAACCGGGGCCTGCAGGTAGAGCAGCAGGTCGGGGCGGGGCAGGCCGCTCACCACCAGGTCAAACACGTGGCGGTAGGCCCGATAATCGCGCTCGCTCAGGTTGCCCAGGTGGTACAGGGCGCGGGCAAAGATGTGGGCGTCTTCGTAGATGCTGCGGTCGGCGATGGCCGATTCGGGGCAGCGCGCCAGCTCCAGATGTTGCCGGGCGCGGTGGCCCAGGAAAAACACCTGCAGATGGAACGACCACTGGCGCATATCGGCATAAAAGTCGGCCAGATAGGGGTTGTCGGCCACCGACTCGAAGGCGGTGCGCCAGCCCAGGCGCGCCCCCAACCTCTCCGTCAGAGAGGTCTTGCCCGTGCCGATGTTCCCGGCAACGAGCACCAGGCGTTTGGTCATCTTGTCCTCGCAAAAACCGTTTGCTGTGCGTATACAATGAAGCGGGCCATTTGTCAAATTATAGTGCTCATGTTTACCATCCCGCCTTTTTGTGGTATACTGGCAGCATGTCCCTTTCATCGCTAGACCAAACCCACAAGCGGGTGCTGATGTTCGGCGGCAAGGGTGGCGTCGGCAAGACCACGACGTCGGCAGCCACGGCTGTGCACTTTGCCCTGGCCGGCCGGCGGACGCTGGTCCTGTCCAGCGATCTGACCCCCTCCCTGTCGGACATCCTGGAGACCGACATCGGTGCCGTCGAGACCCCGATCCCCGGCGTGCCCAACCTGTGGGGGCTGGAGATCAGCCCTGACGAGGTCATGCGCCGCTGGAAGCACAAATTCGGCCCCGAAATCTATGCGGCGTCGCAGGTGTTCGTGGACATGCCCTACGACGAGGTGGTGGATTATGTCGGCCTGGCCCCCGGCATCCAGGAGGAGTTTATGCTCGATTTCATCCTGGAACGGGTGCGCGACGGCCGCTACGACCTGGTGGTGTGGGACACCGCCCCCGCCGGCGATACCCTGCGCCTGCTGGAATTGCCCTACAAGTTCCTGAACCACCTGCGGGCCGCGCCCAGGGTGTACCTGAACGTGCGCGACAAGCTCCAGCTCAAAAAGGTGCCCTTCCTGGAGCTGATTGACAGTTGGCGGGCGCTGTCGCAAGAGATCGCCGATTTCTTTCGCAACCCGGCCCACGCCGAGTTTATTCTGGTGACCATCCCCGAAGCGCTGGGCGTCTACCAGGCGCGGCGGCTGGTACAGGATTTTGCCCGCGTGGGCCTGGAAATCCACCACCTGATCGTCAACCATGTGGTCCTTCAGGCCGATTCTGAATTCCTGCGCCGCCGCCAGGCGATGCAACGCCCTTACCTGGACCTGCTGAAGGCCGAATACGACGGGCGGATGGCCATCACCCGCCTGCCCCTCTTTGCCGAGGAGATAAAGGGCACGGCGCGCCTGCGTCAACTCGAAGGGTGGCTGTTTGCCGGGGATACGCCGGGAAGGAAGGAAGGTGGCAGCTAGCAGAAGCCGGGTCGTCGTGGCCATGAGCGGCGGCGTGGATAGCTCCGTGGCGGCTGCCCTCCTGGTGGAACAGGGCTATGAGGTTGTCGGGGTGATGATGCGCCTGTGGGCCGAAGGGCAGAACCGCTGCTGTGCGCCCCAGGCGGTGGACGACGCCCGCCGCGTGGCGGCGCAACTGGGCATCCCTTTCTACCTGGTCAACTATGAGGCCGAGTTCCGGGCCTGCGTGGTGGACTATTTTATCGCCGAGTACAGCCGGGGGCAGACGCCGAACCCCTGCCTGGCCTGCAACCGTTCTATCCGCTTTGGCCGCCTGCTGCGCCACGCCCAGGCTCTCGACGCCGACTATCTGGCGACGGGACACTATGCGCGGGTGGATCGGGCCGACGGCCGCTACCGGCTGCGGATGGGCGTTGACCCGCAGAAAGACCAGTCGTATGTGCTCTATATGCTGGGGCAAGAGGAACTGCGCCGCGTGCTGTTCCCCGTCGGGGGCCTGACCAAAACCCAGGTGCGGGAGATCGCGGCCCGGCGCGGCCTGCCGGTGGCCGAACGGGAGGAGAGCATGGAGTTGTGCTTCATCGCCGATGACGATTACCGGCGGTTCCTGCGCCAACACGCGCCCATGGCCGTGCGCCCCGGCCCCATCCTCGATACAACCGGCCGGGAGATCGGGCAGCATCAGGGCCTGCCGTTCTACACCGTCGGCCAGCGGAAAGGCCTGGGGATCGCCGCCGCAGAGGCGCTGTACGTCCTCCGCCTGGATGTGGAGCACAACGCCCTCATCGTCGGTCCGGCACGGGAACTGGGGCGCCGGTCTCTGCTGGCCGAGGAGGTCAGTTATGTCAATGGAGAACCGCCGGGCGGCCCGCTGCGCGTCCAGGCCAAGATCCGCTACAAGGCCGTGCTGGCCCATGCGACCTGGGTGCCGCTGGATGGTCCACGCGCCAGAGTCGAGTTCGATACCCCGCTGCGGGACATCACCCCCGGCCAGGCGGTGGTCGCCTACCAGGGCGACGAGGTGCTCGGTGGGGGGATTATTCGATTGACGATGGATGGTTGACGATGAAAATCATGCCGCAACCGCCGGCTTTGATCTTTTCGCTCCTTCTGGCTTCGATCTATGCCGCGCTCTTTTACCTGTGGCAGGGCCGCCGGTGGCGCGATCTCTTGTTCTACTGGCTGGCAGCCGTGGTCGGTTTTGCCGCCGGTCAGATCGCCGGCCCACTGCTGAACCTCATCCCGTGGACCATTGGCCAGGTGCGGGTCGTGGAAGGCAGCCTCATCGCCCTGCTGTTCCTCTTCATCGCCCGCTGGCTCCTGCAAGAAGGCAAGTTGCAAGAGGCAAGGGGCAAGGGGCAAGATACGAGAGGCAAGTTGCAAGTTGCGAGAGGCAAGGGGCAGGATGCAAGGAACAGGCAATCTGGGGTCTAGAATCCATTTGGCGCAGCCCCGCGACACGGTGCAGGTCTGGTTCGACGACGGGCGTGTGTTCGAGGGGCCGGTCGGCACGCCGCTGGAAGAGTTTGTCCGGGCGGCCGGCTCGGACCCCACTGCCCCCACCGTTGCCGCTCTGATTGACAACGAACTGCGCGAACTGACCTACCGGGTCGAAAAAGACATCGAGGTGACGCCCATCACCATGGCCGAGAGCGATGGCTTTCGCATCTACCGCCGCTCGCTGACCTTTCTCCTGGTGACGGCCGTCCACGAGCTGTTTCCGGAGGCAACGGTCTATGTGGACCACTCCCTGACCTTCGGCGGCTACTTTTGCCAGGTGCGCGGCCGCGAGCCCTTTACCGCCGATGAACTGGCCCGGATCGAAGGTCGCATGAGGGAGATCGTGGCCGCCGACGAACCGATCCGCAAAGAGCGGGTGCCGCTGAACGAGGCCATTGCCCTCTTTGAAGCGCGGGGGGACCACGACAAGGTACGGTTACTACGGCACCGGCGCAAAGATTTCCTGACTCTCTACCAGTTGCGCGGCCTCCGCGACTATTTTCATGGCTATATGGTTCCCTCTACCGGCTATCTGAGCGTCTTTGGCTTGCAAGACTATCCGCCCGGCTTTATCCTGCGCTTCCCCCGCAGCGACCCGCCGATGTACCTCCATCCCTTTGTGGATTATCCCAGGCTGGTGGGGGTCTTTCGCGAGTATGGGGAGTGGCTGGAACTGATGGGGGTCCCCGATGTGGGCGCCCTCAACGAAGCGATTGCTGGCGAACGGGTGCGCGAGGTGGTGCTGGTCTCTGAAGCGCTCCACGAGCAGCGGGTGGCCCGCATCGCCGCCGACATCGCCGCCCGGTGGGAGAATACACGCGGGGCGAAGGTGCGGCTGGTGCTCATCGCCGGGCCGTCATCGTCGGGCAAGACCACCTTTAGCAAGCGGCTGAGCATCCAGTTGCTGGCCAACGGGCTGCGGCCCTTTGCCCTGGAACTGGACAACTATTTCGTGGACCGGGACAAGACCCCCCGCGATGAGCAGGGGCAGTACGATTTTGAATCGTTGGGCGCGCTGGAGGTGGCGCTGTTCAACGATCATCTGCTGCGGCTGCTGGACGGGCAGGAGGTGACCCTGCCCCACTACAACTTTCAGACCGGTCGGCGGGAGGCGGGGGAGAGGGTCCAATTGCGGCCCGATCACATCATCCTGGTGGAAGGGATCCACGGGTTGAACCCCGCCCTGGTGCCCAACATCCCGCCGGAGCGGACCTATCGGGTCTATGTTTCGGCGCTGACCCAGCTCAACATAGACAAGCACAACCGGGTGCCCACGACCGACACGCGCCTGCTGCGGCGGATCGTGCGAGATGCAGCACAGCGGGGCTATTCGGCGCAACAGACGATTGAGCGGTGGGAGAGCGTGCGGCGCGGCGAGAAGCGGTGGATTTTTCCCTTTCAGGAACATGCCGACGGGATGTTCAACTCGGCGCTGGTCTACGAACTGGCGGTGCTCAAGCCGCTGGCCGAGCCGCTGCTGTTGCAGGTCAGGCCGGGCAGCCGGGCCTATGTGGAGGCCAAGCGGCTGCTGGCCTTTTTGGACTGGTTCGAGCCGCTGACGCCGGACCTGGTGCCGGACAATTCGATCCTGCGCGAGTTTGTGGGGGGGAGCATCCTGCGCGACTTTCAGGTGAGGGTGTGAAGGGCCGGGTTGGGCCCAACCGTGTGGGGCCCAAGTTGGTTTTTGGGCCGATCTGTGGTATAATAGAACGCGGAATAGTTGACTGTGCCATCAACTCTCAGCCCACGTTTCGGCAGTCGGACAGGTGCGGATGACCTGTCCAGAAGGCTACAGAATGGATGATCTCATTTTTGCCGAAGCAGGCCTCGCTGCCTTCATGATCTTGGGAGCGGCACTCCTGGGCCTCTTTCTGCAAAGAGGTTGCGGCCTGATCCTGCTTGCCGGCGCAGCGGCCATCGCCGCCGGCTTGTGTATCTTGGGCACCTGGCTGGCCGGCTGGCCCGGATTGCTGGTCGCCATCGGGGTGGTTGAGCTGCTCGGAGCGGTGGTGGGCCGCAAGCTGGGCCAACGGAAAGGGGCCTGGCTGATAAGCGGGCTGTGGCTGGGCTTGTGTCTGAGCGGGGCGGTGGGATACTGGATCGCCGGCAGCACCGGAGCTCTCCTCATTGCCCTGGCAACCGGCCTCCTGTTTTGGGGGGCGCTTTACTTATTCTCCGGTTTCTTGTTGCCACTACGCGACAGCAGCCAACGGGATGAGGCCTTCCACAGCCTGCTCACCTTCTCCCTCGGTACCAATTACCCCTACTATGTCATGAATGATCGGGAACTGGAGAAACGGGTGGATGGCAGCCCCTACAAGTCCTTCTTTTGTGGGCCGGGGATCGCCATGACCGATTGCGATCACCTCGCCGTGATCACCGATGGCAGCAACATCAAAGTGCCAGACGAGCCGGGCCTGACCTTCACCGGCCGCTTTGAGGTGATCCAGGAGGTGATAGACCTCCGGCCACAGCTCAAGGCCTTTCCGGTAGAAGCGCGCACCCTGGATGGGATTCCCCTACGGGTCCTGACCTTTTGTCCATTTCACATCCACTGGGGCGGCCAGAAACCCACGCCGGGCAAACCTTTTCCATTCCAGAAACGGGCCATCTTCCAGGCTGTCACCGCCGAGCCTGTCGAACAAGGCCAGAAACGCGGTTGGGAAGACCTCGTTGTAATTCACGGCACCCGGATCATGCAAGATATCATCTCCCGTTACAAATTCGACGATCTGTGCCTGGCCCTGGGACCGTGTATCAACGGGCCGGCAGATGACCTTGTGCTCCTTTATCAGTCTGACGAGGAACCCGCCCCTGCCGACCCCAGGCACGACCCCCGCCTCCAAATCCGTAGCGAACTGGTAACACGCCTCAGGAAGGCGATGAAACCCTTTGGCATCGAGGTGTTGGGCGGCGGCATCAGCAACCTGTTGCCCACCGACAACGAACTGATTCAGCAGCGGATCGCCAACTGGCGGACCAAATGGCAGAACCGGATCATGGCCATGCAGGCAGAAGGGGACGCCCAACGGGCACACCTCATCGGGCAGGCACAAGCCAGAGTTGAACAGGAGCTCCTGATCGCGGTCTCCAAGATGCTTGCCGAGACCCTGGCCGAAGGCGAGGAGATGTCCGATGAACTGCTGGCTGCCGCCGTGGTAGCCTCCCTGGAGGGTATGGCCAACAAGCCCGGCATAAAACTGGAACAGGACACCAGGGCCAAATTGACCTATCTGCGTTCGATAGGGAAGCCGTTATTGCTCTCCGCCCCATCGGCAAAAAGGCAAGGGGAATAGCCATGTTTAGTTTCAAGCGTGTCTTGAAATTCTGGGGGCGTCTCCTGGCCCTGCTCATCCCATTCTATGCCGTTTGGGTGCTGCTGGTCTGGATCGCCCTGCAGTCAGGAGAGCAGCCCACCCGAGGATGGCAACCGGGCCTGAAATTTGCCGCTGCTCTGCTCCTGGCGACCCTGGCCATCGTGGCAGCCCTGGCTCTATCCACAAATTTCATGCAAAAGCTGTACGCCCTCAAAAGCAGGCGCGAGGTTTTCTGGTACCTGGTCCATCGCCTGTTCGGCCAGGCTAACTTCAGGCCCTACATCCTGGTCGAGGAAAGCAAGATCAGCTCACGAGTCAACGATCCGCACAGCCTGCTCGTCAAGGTAGGCGGACCGGGAAACATGGTTATCCGCAAAGAGTCGGCTGTGGTGTTGGAGAGGGGCGGGCGACTTACCAGGGTGGAGGGTCCTGGCTTTCCCAAGCTCCGGCCTTTTGAGCGGATCTATGACATTATCGACCTGCGCCCCGGACGATGGCAGTTCCCGGTCGAGGGCATGAGTAAGGAAGGGATCCCGGTCCTGTGTGAGACCGATATCATGATGCAGATTCAGGACGGGGGCGAGCCGCCAAGCGGCAAAAACCCGTTTCCCATGGACCCCAACGCCGTCTTTATCGCCTCGACGAGCAAATGGATCCGAGAGGCCAGCCGCCCCGAGGGCGACCGGGTACTGGACTGGAAAGGGCTGATCGTCATTTCGGCCACCGAAGGGACCCTCCGCTCCATCCTGGCCCGCTACCCTCTGGACCGTCTCATCGGGCCGAAAGAGCCGGGACAGGAGCATCCCCGGCAGGTCATCCGTCAGGAGTTGGAGGAGGCGTTGCATGCCGCCGCCGCCAGGGTGGGAGCCAAAATCCTAAAGGTCGAATTGGGGCAGATCCGAGTCGCCGACAAAGTAACTCAGCAATGGATCGAAAGCTGGCAGGCCGCCTGGCAGCGGTGGGCGACCGAATATCTGGGCACAGGCGAGGCCGGGTACATTGAAAAGGTGGAGACAGCCTACTCCGAGATCACGGCGAAAAGGATCCGCGATATTGCCAATGTCCTGCATGATCTGACCAAGAGTGGAGGGTATGAGGCTTTTGTGGCAGGGGCTAAACTACAACTTCAACTGGCCATGCGGAACATTGATGCAGACTCTCTGGTGATGACCTACATGCCCCGCGAGGCAACCAGGCTGCTGCAAACGACAGCCAACCTGCCACTTCCCCCTGGGGAAGGGGACGCGGACGACAAATAGCCATCTGTGTCCAGCACAGGTGGCGCGAGGGTTGTTTCCCAAGAAGGTTGCCCGACCGGGCTCAGGAAAAGATACGAGGGGTCCAACCGGGCGAATCCACCACCTCAGTCCGAGAGGTGGACAGCCCTGAAGGGGGATAAGGAATGCCAAAAGCCGCAGCAACCGCCCGGATCGCTGCGGCATAGCCTCTGCGATAGATCTGCATCTCGGCTGAATCAATGGCAGAAACAAGGTCAAGGTTCGCAGTGTCAATGGCCATCAAGGTATTTTGGATCTCATCTCTGAACCATACCTTGAGACCTCTCTGTGTTCCTTGATACATGCTATAATTCCTCCCCTCCAAAGATAAAGGGATTATAGCACAAAAAGACAGGCTTGTCAAGCCTTTTGAGGTAAAAAAATTGGTTAGAATAGAGATATTCTCCAAAGGAATGTTCCAGACCCGGTGTTGGGGGCTGTAATAGGAGATGGGTATACTATCGGCGACAAGAGGGCAAAGGAAATGAAGGGAACCTCTCACCTGCTCACCATCGGCGCCGCCAGCCTGGATACCAAAGGCCGCGCCTCTCACCCCCTCCGGCCCGGCACCTCCACCCCCGGCACCATCCGCGTCAGCACCGGCGGGGTGGGCCGCAATCTGGCCGAAAACCTGGCCCGCCTGGGCGAACAGGTGGTCCTCCTCTCGGCCGTGGGGGACGATAGCGCCGGACGCCAGATCCTGCACCAGGCCCGCGAGCGCGGCATTGACGTCAGCCACGTCCTGGTGAGCCCCGACCATCACACCGCCGCTTATCTGGCCGTGCTGGACGAGACCGGCAACCTGGTGACCTCCATTGACGACATGAGCATCCACCGCCGGTTGATGACCCCCGCTTACATCTACAGCCATCGCAGCCTGTTCCGCGATGCCCGGATGGTCGTCCTGGACGCCAACCTGTCCCCCGCCACGTTGCGCACCGTCTTTCGCCTGGCCCGGCAGCACCGGGTGCCGGTCTGCGCCGATCCAACTACCGCTACCCTGGCCCCCCGGCTCCGTCCCCACCTGGCCAACCTGCTGCTGGTGACCCCCAATGCCGCCGAGGCCGAAGCCCTGTGCGGTGCGCCGGTAACCGACCGGGAAAGTGCCCTGGCCGCCGCCCAAAAGCTGGTGAGCCTGGGGGTGCAGATCGCCATCGTGACCCTGGGCGCGACCGGTCTGGTCTACGCCACCTCGCAGGAGAGCGGCCATATCCCGGCCATCGAGGTCGAGATCGTGGACCTGACCGGGGCCGGCGACGCTTTAACCGCAGCGGTCATCTTTGGCCTGCTCCACGACTTCCCGGTGGGCGAAGCGGTGCGGCTGGGCGTCTCGGCAGCAGCCCTCACCCTGGAATGCCGGGAAACGGTGTGCCCCACCCTGAGCCTGGAGCGGTTGTACGACCGGCTGGTGATCTGAAAAGAGGCAGGAGGCAAGATGCAGGAGGCAGGAGGCCCAAGTTCCCCTCTCCCTTACCCCTTATTCCCCTTATCCCCCATCCCTTACCCCTTATCCCCTATCCCTTACCTGCGCTTACAGGACGAGGTACGGGAGGCGTTGGAAAGGGGGCGGGCGGTCGTCGCCCTGGAGTCCACCGTCATCGCCCACGGGTTGCCCTACCCCACCAATCTGGAAACCGCCCGGCAGATGGAGGCCGTCGTCCGGCGGAACGGCGCGGTCCCGGCCACCATCGCCGTGCTCGACGGACAACTGCGGGTCGGCCTGACCGACGCCGAGCTGGAACACCTGGCCACCGCCAAAACGATCCACAAGGTGAGCCGCCGCGACCTGCCGGTGGTCATTGCCCGCCGCGAAGATGGGGCGACCACCGTCGCCGCTACGGCCACGGTGGCCGCCTGGGCCGGCATCGGCATCTTTGCCACCGGGGGGATCGGCGGGGTGCATCGTGACCCCCCCTTCGACATTTCCAATGACCTGCCCACCCTGGCCTCTGTGCCGGTGGCTGTGGTGTGCGCCGGGGCCAAGTCGATCCTCGACCTGCGGGCCACCCTGGAGTGGCTGGAGACCGCCGGCGTGCCGGTGGTCGGCTATGGTTGCGACGAGTTCCCCGCCTTCTACACCCGACACAGCGGCCTGCCAGTGGACGTGCAGGTGGAGACGCCGGCCGAGGCGGCAGCCATCATCCACGCCGGACAGCAGATAGGGCTGACAGGGGGTACCCTGATCGTCGTGCCTGTGCCCGCCGAAGCCGAGTTGCCCGCCGACCGCCTGGAAGCGGCCATCACCTCGGCCCTGGCCGAAGCCCAGGCCCGGGGCATCCAGGGCAGTGCTTCCACCCCCTTCCTGCTGCGCTGGATCGCCCGGGAGACCCAGGGAGCCAGCCTCAAGGCCAACGTAGCCCTGCTGGAAAACAACGCCGCCGTGGCCGCCCAGATCGCCGTCGCCCTGGCGGAACTGGTCCGCAAAGGAGGCTGAACCGATGACCTGGTGGAAACCCGATTACACCGCGCTGGCCGTTTCCTACGCTTACGTGTTCGGCGTTATCGCTCTGGGGGAATTGCTGCGCCGCATTGGCCATCGCCCGGCCGGATTTACCCGCAAATTCATCCACGTCGGCGTCGGCCTGTGGGTCGTGGGCACTGCACTGCTGTTCAAAACCTGGTATCTGGCCCTCATCCCGCCGGCGACCTTTGTGGTTATCAATGCCATCTCCTACTGGCGCGGCACCTTTCAGGCGATGGAGACCGGAGAACGGGGCAATCTGGGCACCCTCTACTTTCCCATCTCCTTTGCCGCCCTGATCTACTATTTCTGGGGCCAGCCGGTGCTGATGGTCGCCAGCCTGATGCCCATGACCTGGGGGGATGCCATGGCCGCCGTCATCGGCCAACGCCACGGCCATTACCACTACCGGATCGGTGGGCGGACCCGTTCCCTGGAGGGCTCAATCGCCATGTTGTTCTGGAGCTGGATCAGCACCAGCCTGGCCTTGCTGATCATGCCCTACCTGGCCGGCAAACCGCCCATCCACTGGCTGCTGACCCTCCTCTATGGCGGGGCCGTGTCCCTGGTCTGCACCCTGGTGGAAGCCGTGTCCCCGTGGGGGATGGACAACCTGACCGTCCCGGCCGCAGCGGCGCTGACCCTCCACCTGCTGCGGGGGTAACCGCCGTTACAGCAACCCCTCGACCATCGTCTGGAAATGGGTGATGTGGTGCTGGATATGCTGTTCGGCCGCCCGCCCGTCTCCGGCCTTGAGCGCATCCAGGATATGGCGGTGTTCCTCCACGTTGGGCCGCACGCTGGCCATGCGGTCCAGAGCAAAATAGGACAGGCGGTAGACCATCAGGTACATCTCTTCCAGGGCCCGGGCCAGGAAACGGTTGCCTGAGGCCTCGTAGAGCAACTGGTGGAACTGGTGATCGACCGCCAGGAGCGCCTTGTTGTCCTCCTTTTTGAGCACCCGCTCAAAGTCGCGGTGCACCTGCTCCATCCGCTGGATCTGCTCCGGGGTGACCCGCTCCGCCGCCAGTCGCGCACACATCCCCTCCAGCGTGGTGCGGACCTCAAAGATCTCCCGCATGATCGAGGCGGTAGCCGTCCGCGACACTCGCCACCGGCCCCGCTCTTTGACCACCATCCCCTCTCTGACCAGCCGCTCCAGCGCCTGCTGGATGAGGGTCAGGCTGCCTCCCGTTTCCCGCACCAGCGCCTTTTCATCAATCGGCTGAATCGGGTTGATCTCCAGGTTCAGCAGCTTCTGTTTCACCGCCTGATACATCTGCTCCACCCGGTCTGTCATCGTTTCCCCCTCTTGTGCTTTTCCGGTCTTTACCGCTCCCAATCCCCGCACAGGTTCAGGCTGCGGACGAACAGGGCATTGAACCCGGCGTCCCGGTCCCCTGGGCCGTCCGCAGTCAGGTCCACCTGTCGGGCATAGGCAGCCAGCCGCTCGCCCAGGGCAAAACCGTCGTCCGTCAGGAACAGGGCAGCCCCCAGGCCGGCACCGTTGGCACAGGTTTCCACCACGTGGGGCTGCACCGGCGGGATCATGCCGATCTCCAGCACGGCCTCTACGTCCACCTGCCCGCCAAAGGAGCCGGTCAGCACCACCCGCTTCAGGTCGGCAGGGGCCAGCCCCAGTTGCTTCAGCAAGATCTCCCCGGCCGCCCGAATCGCCCCCTTGGACTTTTGTAGTTCGCGCACATCCTTCTGGGTCAGGTAGAGCGGCCGCCCCCCCTCGGCCACCTGATCGGCACCGGCCAGGAGAAAGCGCCGCACACCCTCCCCATCGGTGTCGAACCGACCCTGGAAGGGGAGCCGGTCGGGGTTGAACCGGCCGCTCTCGTGCAGCACTCCCACCCGGCGCAGTTGGGCGACCAGGGTCAACAGGCCAGAGCCGGTGAGGCCCACCGGCGGCCCATCGCCGATGGTCCGCCAGGCGATCTGCCCCTCTTCCCCGACCCGGACATCCACAATGGCCCCATCCACCGCCCGTGCGCCGCAGGAGATATTCACCCCCTCGAAGGCCGGGCCGGCAGCGGTAGAGGCGACCAGCACCTGGCGGCCATCGGTGACCATGATCTCGCCGTTGGTGCCCAGGTCCACCGCCATCATCGGGGGCGGGCAACGGTCAGCGGTTCCATCGGGGAAGCCAAAGTAGGCCAGGCAGGCCAGGGCATCGCTGCCCACAAAGCCGCCGATCAGCGGCGGCAGGTCCACCCGCACGCCGGCCGGGAAAGCGCCGGCCAGGTGCCCATCGGCCCCCCGGATCGGCTCCTGGCAGCAGGGCTGGAAGGGCAGTTCGGCCAGGGTATCCACCGGCAGGCGCAGCAGGAGATGATGCATGGCCGCGTTGCCCACGACCGTGGCCCGCCTGATGCGGCGGACGACGCGCCGGGGCAGGTGGAGGGCGTCAACGGCCTGGACGATGGAGGCCAGGGCCAGGTTCGACAGGCGTTGGGCAGCCGGCGATCCGCGGCGGGCCGCCGCCAGGCGGGAGATGACATCGGCGCCAAAGGTGGTCTGCTGGTTCAGCGCCGCCGCGCCCCGATAGACCTGGCCGCTCTCCAGGCCCACCAGGAACGCGGCGACCGTAGTGCTGCCCAGGTCCACGGCCAGGCCCAGGGGTTCCGCGTTATCGTGAAAACGGTCACTGCCCTGGAACACCTTGTTGGAATAGACCACCACCGGGGCCAACAGGACGCTGAGGTCACCCAGCACCTTGGCCCGGCAGGCCAGCCGGTAGCCGGCCGCCTGTTCTGCCGCCGACAGGAGCCGCTGCTCGACCGCATCCAACGGGCTTAGCCGGCCGGCAGGGGCACTGCCCCCTTCGAGCAGGACCCGGCACCGGCCGCAGGTGCCCCGCCCGGCGCACGGCTGCTCCAGCGGCAGTTCCGTGCGGGCAATCGCCTCCCCCAGGCCGGTCCCGGCGGGCACCTCGACGCTCCGCGTTTGGGTCCCATAGCTGACATGGACGACAGGCATCCCTCTCTCCTCTCACCGCCTGGCAATCCAGTATACTCCGACTTGGGCCGTGGAGCAAACCCTGCTGCGGCCAGTGCAGAGCCGGTTCCAGAGGGTTGCGTAGAAGGGGCCGGTCAGGAGAGCGGCCAGAACAAAGAACAATGGGATCCCGGCGAGGAGGGTCCCCGTGAGAGCCGGCTATGTTCCCAACTTCAAGCCCAAAACCTCTATCAGCTCCGACCGCTTGAAATCAATGACGATGGTGCCGGCGATGTCAAATACCGGGGTGATAAGGGGACCGCCGGTCCACTGTCGGACACGGGCTTCTGCTTCCGGCGAGGCCAGGATGTCGATCTCGGTGTAGGGTACCCCATGGTCCTCCAGAAAACGGCGGGCCAACCGACAGTCAATGCAGCCCGGTCGGCAGTAGAGGATCACCGGCCCGGGCCGGTCCGGGCGCACTGCCGCCGACACAGGGGCAGGTTCGACTGCAGTCGGCTCCAACCGGCGAAGGACCTGAAAGAGCTGCTCATTGTCAGGTTGCTCGTTTGAAGAAGGACAGAAACCATCATAATCATACCACCATCTCAGCCCCTTGTCAAATCCGAGCCAAACGGTGCAGACCTCAACCCCCTTCCCCCATCGGTGACTTCAGGCCCATCCCCCCCAACCAGGCCAGCGGACGGTCGCCGATTTGACGCCCCCCTCAACTTGTGCTAAACTTCACAACGGATCGACTATCGGCAGGACCGTGGACAATGCTATCATCCGGGTTCCAGAAGATCTGCCCGAAGGGAGGAAGGCCCTTATTACCATCAGGCCATTCCTCATCTTTTTTTCAATCCGGCCATCCGATCGGAGTAACCAATGGATTTGCAGACCATCTTGAATTTGCTCGAAGGGGAGATCGTCTCCCGCCAGCCAAACCTGGAACAGACGGTCACCGGCGGAGCCGCCGCCGATCTCATGAGCGACGTGTTGGCCTTCGCCCGCCCCAATTCCGTCCTCCTGACCGGGCTGGTCCATCCCCAGGCCGTGCGGGCCGCAGAAATGGCCGGCATCCAGGCCATCGTCTTTGTGCGGGGCAAGGTGCCCCCCCCGGAGACGGTAGCCCTGGCCGAAGAGATCGGAATCCCCCTCCTCTCCACCCGCCTGACCATGTACGAAGCGTGTGGCCGTCTGTTCGCCGCCGGCCTCCCCGTCTCCAACCCCTGCCTGCCCGGCCACCTGATGGATAAAAAATGACCGTCCGCCCCGCCGAAGGCTCACGGCTCCAAGAGCTGATCTACACCCTCAAAATCCAAGATGTCATGAAAGCCGAGGTGGTCACCGTCACCCCCCATACCTCCATGCGCGAGTTCAAGGAGCTATTGCGCCTCAAGCGCATTTCCGGCACACCGGTCGTCGAAGAAACCCGGCTGGTGGGGATCATCAGCCTGGAAGACCTGATCAAGGCCCTGGAAAAAGGGGAAATGGATGCCCTGGTCAGAGACAAAATGACCACCAGGGTCGAAGTGCTCTACGCCGATGAGCCGCTGGTCCAGGCCATCAACCGCATGATCCGCTTTGACTTTGGCCGCTTCCCGGTATTGGACCGCTCTGGGCAGTTGGTGGGCATCCTGACCCGGGGCGAGATCATCCGGGGACTGCTGCGGCGATTGGAAGTAGATTATCACGAGGAAGAGATCCATCGCTATCGGGCCAGCCACATCTTTGAGGACATTATGTCCGACCGCACCAGCCTGATCCTGCGCTACCAGGTGCGGCCCCTGGATTTCACCCACGGCGGAGCTGCCTCCAGCCGAATCAAGCGGGCCATCGAACGCCTGGGGGGGAGCCCCGTCATCGCCCGGCGCGTGGGGGTGGCCGCCTACGAGGCCGAGATGAACCTGATCATCCACGCTGAAAAGGGCGGCGAATTGGTGGTCGAAATCCAGCCAGACCAGGTGCACATCGTAGCTACCGACACCGGCCCCGGCATCGCCGACGTAGAACAGGCCATGCGTCCCGGTTTTTCCACCGCCCCCGAATGGATCCGCGAAATGGGCTTTGGTGCCGGCATGGGGCTCTTGAACATCCAGCATTGTGCCGATGAGATGAAGCTGGAATCGGAGCCGGGCGCCGGCACCCGCCTGGAGACCTGGTTCCGCATTCCACCGCCCGAAAGATAAAGGAGGCCAGGATGCTTGTCCAAGAGTTGGTGAGCAGGTTGGGGCTGCAGGTGATCACCCCCGGCCAGATGAACCGCCCGGTGACCGGCGGCTATGCTTCAGACCTGCTGAGCTGTGTGATGGCCCGGGCCCGGTCGGGCAACGTGTGGGTCACCCTCCAGGCCCACCCCAACGTCGTAGCTGTAGCCTCGCTGCTGGACCTGGCTGCCGTGATCATCACCGAAGGGGTGATGCCGGATCGGGAAACGGTGGACCGGGCCCGGGAGAATGAGGTAACGCTGTTGAGCTCACCGCAAACGACCTTTACCGTGACCGGCCAGTTGAGCGCCCTGGGCATCGCCGGAGCATAGGCCAGCCCCCCGCGAACCACCTCCCACCCGATAAGCAACCATGTGGCACTACCTGCTGGCCGACCTCCATGTGCATACCGTCCTGTCACCCTGCGCTGAGGTGGAAATGATCCCCCCCCTCATCGTCAGGCGGGCAAGGGAACTGGGGCTGGAACTGCTGGCCATCACCGACCACAATGCGGCCGGCAACACCGCCGCCGTGGTCGAAGCAGCAGCCGGCACCGGCCTGACGGTCCTGCCCGGCATGGAGGTCCAGAGCCGGGAGGAGGTGCACCTGATCTGCCTGTTCGACACGGTGGAACAGGTCCTGGCCTGGCAGAAACAGGTATGGGCCGCCCTGCCAGACCGGGAGAACAACGAAGAGTTCTTTGGCGCCCAGTTCGTCGTAGACGCAACCGGCCAGTACCTCTACACCGAAAAACGGCTGTTGTCGGTCGCAGCCTCCCTGTCGGTGGAGGAGGTGGTGACCGGCACACAGACGCTGGGGGGGATCGTGCTGCCGGCCCACCTCGATCGCCCCACCAACAGCCTGATCGTCAACCTGGGGTTCATCCCCCCCCACCTGCCGATCGCCGGCCTGGAGCTGTCGCGCAAAGCCGACCCGCTAGAAGTGGCCCGGCGTTTGCCTCAGACGGCAGGTTATGGCATAATCGTCAGCGGCGATGCCCACCGCCTGGAAGAGATGACGGCGCGGACAATGTTCAAAGTGCAGCAGCCTACCGTGGCCGAACTGGCCCTGGCGCTGGCAGGTCAGGCCGGCCGGTGGGTCAGAATTCAGTAGGCATACCTGGTAACCCTTTCGACGGAGGAAATAGATGGCAGAAGAGGCTCTAAACCTGGCTCCCCTGTACGAGGTGTTGGAAAGGTATAAAACACAGCGCGGAGCGGTGATCCCGGTCCTGCAAAAAGCCCAGGAGATCTATGGCTGGCTGCCCCAGCCGGTGCTCAAAACGATCGCCCAGGAAATGAAGGTCCCGCTGAGCCAGATCTATGGCGTGGTGACCTTCTACTCCCAGTTCTACCTCACCCGCCGCGGGCGACACGTCATCCGCCAATGCGATGGCACCGCCTGCCACGTGCGAGGCGCCGCGCGCATTATTGATACGATCCAAAACCGCCTGGGGATCCAGGCGGGCGAGACAACCCCCGACTATCGGCTGACCTACGAAGTGGTCTACTGCCTGGGCTCCTGCGGCCTGGCCCCGGTAGCCATGATTGACGACAAGGTGGTGGGCCACCTGGTCCCGGAGAGCATGGCCGCCCTTGTAGACAGCCTGGAGTAACCGGACCCCAGAGGGTGGTCCTACCCGGCGAGGACAAGAGGATGCGCGAGCTGTCCCTGCACATCCTGGACCTGCTGCAGAACGCCCTGGAAGCCGGAGCCACCCAGGTGGATCTGAACATTGTCGAAGACCTGGCGGCCGACCGGCTGACCATCACCGTGCGCGACAACGGCCGGGGCATGGACGCCGAGACGGCCCGGCAGGCCGTAGACCCGTTCTTCACCACCCGGACCACCCGCCATGTAGGCCTGGGGCTGCCGCTTCTGGCCCAGGCGGCAGAACTGTGCGAGGGCGGCCTGACCCTGCAATCGGCCTGTGGCCAGGGCACCACGGTCACAGCCAGCTTTCGCCACAGCCATCTGGATCGAGCCCCGCTGGGCAACATTGCCGATACCCTGCTGGCCTTCCTGCTCTCCAAACAGGAGGTGCGCCTGCGTTACCGCCACCAGGTCAACGGCAAAACGTTCGAGTTCGACACAGCCGACCTGCAGGCCGAACTGGGCGAGGTCCCCCTCTCCCATCCCCAGGTCTGGCTATGGCTGGGCGAGTATATCGCTGAAGGGGAGGCAGAACTGACTTTGCCCTGAGAAGCCTGCCCCACCGTCGGGAGGAAAAGAACGTGATTTCGCCAGAAGCCCTGCGTGACTGCGAACTATTCTATGAATTGAGCGACGATGCCCTGGCCCAAATCGCCCCCCTCGTCCGCGAAGAAACGTACCAGGCCGGCGACCTGATCTGCGCCGAGCAAGAACTGGCCGACCGGCTCTTCATCCTGCAGACCGGCCGGGTCCAGGTCCACATCCGCCTGCGCTCCACCCTGGAGCCCGGCGGCGAGACCACCATCGAGGAGGTCAAGCCGGGACGCATCTTTGGCTGGTCCTCGTTAGTCAAACAGCAGCGCTTCACCGCTTCGGCTACCGCTCTGGAACCGGTGACCCTGCTCACCCTCAAGGCCGATGACCTCAACGCCCTCTTTGACCGCGAGCCCCACATCGGGTTCGTGGTGATGAAACAGTTGGCCGAGGTCATCGCCTCCCGGCTCCATCATACCCGCGAAGCGTGTGAACGGTCGGCTGAAACGCTGTGAGCCCTCCATGCCGGTTCACCCCACATCCGCCCTGGGCAGGACAAAGGTGAACTTGCTCCCCAGACCCAGCTCCGATTCGACCCACACCCTGCCCCCCCAATTTTCAATAATGCGCCGCACGATGGCCAACCCCACCCCCGTCCCCGTCGGGCAGAGGGCCCGGGCATTGTCAGCGCGGTAAAACTCTTCAAAGATCCGCTGCTGATCCTCCGGCGCAATGCCGATGCCGGTATCCCGCACAGTGCCCACCACCTGGTCAGGAGTATGCTTCAGGGCCACAGCCACGATGCCGCCCGGTTCGGTGTACTTGATGGCATTGCTCAACAGGTTGGTCCACACCAGCTTCAGACGGTCGGGATTGGCCCGGACCGGGGGCAGATCCGGGTCTATATCCACGCTGAGAAACAGGTCCTTGCTATAGGCTTCCGTCCTCATGAGCTGGACCACACTCTGCAACACCTCGGCCGGCTGAATGATCCCCACCTCCTCATCCCGACTGGCCTCCTCCCGCGCCCGGGCCAGCCGCAACAGGTCGCCGATCAATTCCGACAGTTCAGCCGCCCGCCTTTTGACCCGTTCCAGCATGTCACGCACCGTTTCCGGGGAAACAGAACCGGTCAGGGCCAGCTCCACACAGGTATAGATGGTATTGATAGGCGCCCGCAGTTCGTGGGTAACCAGGGTTATGAACCGGGTGCGCTCGGCATCCACCCGCCGCAACCGTTCATTGGCCGCCTGCAATTCCAGGCTCTTGGCCAGGATAGCCTGGTGGCTCTGCACCAACTCCCGGTCCCGCTCGCGCAGCCTGACGCTGATGGAAGAGGTCATGTAGGCCACCAGCCCCAGGGTCAGGGCCATCACCCCCACAACGGTCAGCACATAGCCACCAGCCCGATAGAATTCGATCCCCTTCAGGACAGGCAGATGATAGTGGGGCAGCAGGCCCGCATACTCACTCCCGGCGACAGCGGCAAACAGCACAGCTCCCAACGTGGCCATCACAAAGCTCACCCGCTGCGACAGGAGAATGCTGGCAATAATGGTATGGAACACAAAAAACAGGGCCATCGGGTTCTCGACCCCGCCGGAAAAGTGGAGCAGGACGGCCAGGGCCAGCAGGTCCAACACGATCTGGAGGGAAGCAAAGCGGCTCGCCTGCCGCAGCCGGACGATGCCGGCCTGGCTCGACCGAAGGGCGTGGGCGTAGAAGGAAAACTGGCCGTTGTACAGGGCAATGGCCAGGACAGTACCGAGCAGGGGCCCCACAGGCAACGCGCCCCGGTATATCAACCAGCCCAGGGCCACAGCCACCGCCGTGCCGACAACGGCCAGCCAGCGCAGGCGGATGAGCCAGCCGATGCGCTCGATCAGCTCTGTCTCAAAAGGGATGCCACCCTCCATACCTGCCCCTCCCCTCCTCTGCCCACCTGGAACCCATCCCCAAACAGCCAGATGGCCTTTCCAGCCGCTCCGGGCAGGCCGAACGGCCCGCCCGCCGGTCCTTCGGACCGGCTCTTATCGTATCACACTGTCCCGGAAAATTCAAGTTCTCGATTCCAGGCACCGCCACCGCCCTCCAACGCCCCCGCCCCATCCAGGGCCAACCCCACAGCCGGGCAGATATTTGACAGGCAACCGGGTTCGTGCTAAACTTCACAAGGCTAAGAGCCGATCCGAAAACGGGTGTGGAACGGCCCTTCCAGGCCGTCCGGGCAGGCTGGGAAGCCTGCCCCCCAGGCTTTCGGACAGGCTCTCACGAGGGGCCGGCTATAGGGAGTGCCTGTCGTGAGACAAGGGGACAACCCTGTCCGGCTGAAAAAAGTTTCTGACGAGGGTTCAGACATCCTTTTGCCCTTTGCCCAGGTCTGCCCGGTCCCAAGGTTCCAGCTTCTCGCCGGGGCCGAACCGGGCAGAATGTCCAGATCAAACCTTCTGCAAGGCCCGGTCCTCCGGGGCAGCAAGAACGCCAGACACCTGATCGGCCGCAGGCCATGAAGAAGAGAGGAGACTATGCCCAGGCTCAAAAATATTGACGAACTGCAAAAAATCCGCGAACAAGCCCAACAAGCCCTCAAAGTCCGGACCGAGACGGGGACCCGGATCGTCGTCGGCATGGGCACCTGTGGCATCGCCGCCGGTGCCCGCGAGACCATGCACGCCATCCTGGCCGAACTACAAAAGCGGGGGATTGATGCCCATGTCTCCACGGTCGGTTGCATCGGGATGTGCTCCAAAGAACCGCTGGTGGATATCGAACAGGCGGGCCAACCGCGCATTACCTACTGCAACGTCCACCCTGACATGGTACCCCGGCTGATCGAAGAGCATCTGATCCACGGCCGGGTCATTCAGGAATGGGCCATGGGCCGGGTACCCACCGCCGGCATCGGACAACAATAGGAAGAGGGTTACTATCGGGTGCCAGGCACTTGTAGAATTCGCCCAAGTGCCTGGCACCTGAACAGTTACCGGCATCGGACAACAATAGGAAGAGGATAGAGATGACCGAAGCAATCTATCGGGCCAGTGTGCTGGTCTGCGGCGGAACCGGCTGCGAAGCCTCTGGATCGACCGGCGTCTACCAGGCCCTGGTGCAGGAGGTCGAACGCCAGGGGCTGGCAGGTGAGGTCCAGGTGGTGCACACCGGCTGCCGGGGGTTCTGTGCCATGGGGCCGGTGATGATCATCTACCCCGACGGCATCTTTTACTGTCAGGTCCAACCAGAAGATGTCCCGTTTCTGGTCGAAGAGACGCTGCTCAAAGGGCGTGTGGTAGAACGGCTGACCTACAAGGAGCCTTCGGCCCACCAGGCCGTGCCGTTCTACGGCGAAATCCCCTTCTACAGCAAACAACTGCGCATCACCCTGCGCAACTGCGGCATGATCGACCCGGAGAATATCGAGGAATATATCGCCCGGGATGGTTATCAGGCCCTCGTCAAGGTCCTGTCCTCCATGACACCGGCCGAAGTGATCGAAGAGGTCAAAGCCTCCAGGCTGCGGGGGCGAGGTGGCGCCGGTTTTGCCACCGGCATCAAATGGGAGCTGACCGCCAAGGCGCCCGGCGACGTCAAATATGTGGTGTGCAACGCCGATGAGGGGGACCCGGGGGCCTTCATGGACCGTTCCCTTATCGAAGGTGACCCCCACAGCCTGATCGAAGGGATGACCATCTGTGGCTACGCGGTGGGGGCCCGGGAAGGGTACATCTATTGCCGGGCCGAGTATCCGCTGGCCATCAAACGCCTCAAGATCGCCATCGCCCAGGCCGAGGAATATGGGCTGTTGGGGGACAATATCCTGGGGTCCAACTTCTCCTTCCGCCTTTATGTCAAAGAGGGCGCGGGCGCTTTTGTCTGCGGCGAAGAGACGGCGCTGCTAGCCTCCATCGAAGGCCGCCGCGGCGAACCCCGCCCCCGCCCTCCCTTCCCCGCCGTCCGGGGGTTGTGGAACAAACCCACCAACCTGAACAACGTCAAGAGCTACTGCAACGTGCCGCAGATCATCCTGCGCGGGGCAGAATGGTTTGCCAACATCGGCTCGCCCCGTTCCCCCGGCACGGCCATCTTTGCCCTCACCGGCAAGGTGAACAACACCGGCCTGGTTGAGGTTCCCATGGGCATCACCCTGGGGGAGATTATCTTTGACATCGGCGGTGGCGTGCCCAACGGCAAAAGGTTCAAGGCCGTGCAGACCGGCGGCCCGCTGGGTGGCTGCATCCCCGCCGAACACCTGAATGTGCGGGTGGATTTCGACTCCCTCAAAGAAGTGGGCGCGGTGATGGGCTCCGGCGGCATGATCGTGGTGGACGAAGACACCTGCATGGTCGAGTTCGCCAGGTTCTTCCTGACCTTTGCCACCGCCGAGAGCTGTGGCAAATGTATCCCCTGCCGCATGGGCGGCAAGCGGCTGCTGGAGGTGCTGGCCCGCATCACCAAGGGGCAGGGTCGGCTAGAAGACCTGGATGCCATCCGCCAGATCGCGGCTGGGATGGAAACCGGCAGCCTGTGCGCCCTGGGGCAACTGACACCGGGGCCGATCAACGCGGCGCTGCGCTACTTTGAGGACGAGTTCCGAGCCCACATCGTGGAAAAGCGCTGCCCGGCCGGCGTCTGCAAAGAGCTGGTCCGGGCCCGCTGCACCAACGCCTGCCCGGCCGATGTGGATGTGCCCAGCTACGTGGCCCTCATCGCCCAGGGCCGCTACGCCGAGGGGCTGGAGATCCACCGCCGGACCAACCCCTTCCCCCTGGTCTGCGGTCGGGTATGCCCCGCCTTCTGCCAGTCCCGCTGCCGGCGCGGCGACATTGACGAACCGATCGCCATCCGCGCCGTGAAACGTTTTATGGCCGACCATGAGCTCAAGAACCCCTGGACGCCTCCCCTCCTGGGCAAGCCCAAGACCGAGAAGGTGGCGGTGGTGGGCTCCGGTCCGGCCGGCCTGACCGCAGCGTTGCGCCTGGCCCAACAGGGGTACAGGGTCACCGTATTCGAAAAGCTCCCCATCCCCGGCGGGATGATGGCCGTGGGCATCCCCGATTACCGCCTGCCCAAGGAGATCCTCCAGGTCGAAATTGACAACATCCGCCGCGCCGGCGTCGAGATCCGCTGCAATCAAGCCCTGGGCCGCGACTTTACCCTGGACTCCCTCCTGGAGCAGGGATACAGCGCCGTGGTGCTGGCCATCGGCGCCCACTATAGCGGCCGGTTGCGGATTGAAGGGGAGGAAAAGGAGGGGGTCATCCACGGTGTGGACTTTTTGCGCGACGTGGCCCTGGGCCATGCCCCCGACCTGAAGGGCAAACGGGTCGGCGTGGTCGGCGGCGGCAACGTGGCCATTGACGCCGCGCGCACGGCCTGGCGGCTGGGCGCCAGCCAGGTGCACATCCTCTACCGGCGGCGCCGCGACGAGATGCCGGCCTACAAAGAGGAGATCGAGGCTGCCGAAGAGGAAGGCACGGTCTTTCACTTTTTGACCAACCCTACCCGGGTGTTGGGCGACGGCCACGTCACCGGCGTGGAATGCCTGCGCCACACCCTGGGCGAATTCGACCGAAGTGGCCGCCGCCGCCCGGTGCCGCTCTCCGGTTCCGAGTTCGTCCTCGACCTGGATGTGCTGATCCCGGCCATCGGCCAGACACCCGACCCGGATGGGCTGGCAGGGCAGGTCGAGGTGCGGCGGGACAACACCCTGCTCGTGAACGACGCCCTGGCCACTTCCCGCCCCGGCGTCTTTGCTGCCGGCGACGCCGTCAGCGGGCCGGCTTCGGTGGTCGAAGCTGTGGCCCAGGGCAACGCTGTGGCCCGGACGGTGGACTATTATCTGCAAACCGGCAGGGTGGAGCCGATCATCACCATACCCGGCTACGAAGTGGTGGACCAGCCCTTCAACCTGGACGACTATGCCCAGGCCCACCCGCCGGAGATGCCCGAACTTCCGGTGGAGGAGCGGCGGGGCAACTTTCGCGAGGTAGAGCTGGGGCTGGACGAGCGGGCAGCCCAGGAGGAATGCAAGCGCTGCCTGCGCTGCGACCTGGAATGGCTGCAAGAGATGGAGTTGGCCTTCGAGCCGGTTCCGCCGCGCCAGGTTGGCTCATTGGTATAAACAAGAGGCCCCGGCCCCATATTTCATCCTGAACGGAAAGGCAATCGGCAATGACAACGGTGACCCTTACCATCAACGGACAGAAAATCCAGACCCGAGAGGGGCAGACGATCCTGGAGGTAGCCACCGCCGCGGGCATCAAAATCCCCACCCTGTGCCATCACCCCGCCCTGGCCCCCATCGGTGCCTGCCGCCTGTGTCTGGTAGAAGTGGCGCAGCAGCGGACGCTGCAACCGGCCTGCACCTTTCCGGCAACCCATGGCCTGGAGGTCAAGACCCACTCGCCCCAGGTGGAGGAAGCCCGGCGGTTTGTCCTGGAACTGCTGCTCTCGGACCATCCCCTGGATTGCATGACCTGCGAGCGGACGGGGAGCTGCGAGCTACAAGACCTGGCCTATCAATACGGCATCAAACAGAGCCGCTTCCCCGGCGCCCAGCACCACTACCCCCTGGACACCTCTAACCCGTTCTTCATCCGCGACTATAACAAGTGCGTCCTTTGCCGCCGTTGCGTCCGCGCCTGCCAGGAGATCAACGGCGTGGAGGCCATCGGCGTCATCTGGCGCGGCTGGGAAAGCAAGATCGGCACCGCTTTCGACGGCACGCTCCAGGACAGCCCATGCGAATTCTGCGGCATGTGCGTCGAACTGTGCCCAACGGCGGCGCTGCACCCCCTCCTGGGTCAGGGTCAGGGCCGGGCCTGGGAGATGACCCAGGTGGCGACCACCTGCCCCTACTGCGGCGTGGGCTGCCAATTCTACCTCAAGGTCAAAGACGGGCGCATCCTGGGCGTGGCTTCCAAGTGGGACGCCCCGGCCAACCACGGCTGGCTCTGCGTCAAGGGGCGTTTCGGCTGGGATTTCGTCCACCACCCCGACCGGCTGACCCGGCCTTTGATCCGTCGAGAAAAGGGGGGCGAGCTGGAAGAGGCCACCTGGGACGAGGCCCTCGACCTGGTTGCCACCCGGCTGCGGGAGATCAAGGACCGGTATGGGCCCTCGGCGTTCGCCGCCCTGGCCTCGGCCAAATGCACCAACGAAGAGAATTATGTCATGCAAAAGTTCGCCCGCGCTGTGATGGGAACGAACAATGTAGACCACTGTGCTCGCCTTTGACACAGCGTGACCGTGACCGGTCTGGTCACAGCTTTCGGCTCCGGGGCGATGACCAACTCCTTCGACGATATCGCCCTACAGGCCCAGATCTACCTGATCATCGGCTCCAACACCACCGAAAACCACCCGGTGTTGGGCATGCGGCTCCGCCAGGCGGTGAAGCAGCGGGGCGCCCGGATCATCCTGTGTGACCCGCGCACCATCCCCATCGCCGAATACGCCACCCTCCACATCCGCCAGAAACCGGGCACCGACATCGCCCTGCTCAACGGCATCATGCACGTCCTGATCACCGAGGATCTGTACGACAAACAGTTCGTCGCCGAACGGACCGAGGGCTTTGCGGAGTTCAAAGCCAAAATCCTGGAATACCCGCCGGAGCGGGTGGCGGCGATCTGCGGTGTGCCGGCCGAACAGATCGTCGAAGCGGCCCACCTGCTGGCGGCCCACAAACCGGGCGCGATGCTGTACGCCATGGGCATCACCCAGCACAACACCGGCCACCGGAACGTGCTGAGCTGCGCCAACTTGCAGATGCTCCTGGGGAATATCGGCCTGCCGGGCGGCGGAGTCAACCCCCTGCGCGGTCAGAACAACGTCCAGGGCGCATGCGATGTGGGCGGCCTGCCCAACGTCTACACCGGCTACCAGGCCGTGACCCTGGAGGCCAGTCGGAAAAAGTTTGAAGAGGCCTGGGGAGTGCCCCTCTCCAATCAAGTGGGCCTGACGGTGACCGAGATGTTATCCCGGGCCGAAACCGGCGAAATCCGCGCCCTGTACATCATGGGCGAAAACCCCCTGCTATCTGATCCGGACGCCAACCACACCGAACAGTGCCTGCGCAGCCTGGAGTTCCTGGTGGTCCAGGATATTTTCCTCACCGAGACAGCGGCCCTGGCCGACGTGGTGCTGCCCACCCAGAGCTGGGCGGAAAAGCTGGGCACCTTTACCAATTCAGAACGACGGGTGCAGTTTGTCCGACCGGCAGTGCCATCGCCCGGCGAGGCCCGGCCCGATTGGTGGATCATCGGCCAGATCGCCCGCCGGATGGGCTACGACGGCCTGACCTACCCCTCGCCCCGGGAGATCATGGACGAGATCAACCGCCTGACCCCCAGCTACGCCGGCATCACCTACGACCGCATCGGTGACCAGGGCCTGCAATGGCCCTGCCCGAACCCCGACCACCCCGGCACCCCGATCCTGCACGTAGGCAAGTTCAGCCGCGGGCTGGGCCTGTTCAGCGCCGTGGACTGGCAACCGCCCGCCGAGGAGCCGGACGAGACCTATCCGTTCATCCTGACCACCGGCCGGGTGCTATACCACTACCACACCACCTCCATGACCCGCCGGTCGGCCGGGCTGACGGCCATCTACCCGGCACCGCTGGTCGAGATCAACCCCGATGACGCCGCCCGGCTGGGCATCGCCGACGGCCAACGGGTGCGCCTGTCGTCGCGGCGCGGCTCCGTCGAAGCAGAGGCCCTGGTCAGCCCCAGGACCGATCCGGGCGTTGTGTTCATGGCCTGGCACTTTGCCGAAGCAGCAGCCAACAAGCTGACCATCGCCGCATTGGACCCGGTCGGCAAGATCCCGCAGTTCAAGGTGTGTGCCATCAAGGTCGAAGCGTTGTAGGACAAGATGTCATTTCGCCCTGCCAGGAGGAAACGATGGACCTGGAAAAAATATACCAATACGCCCTGAAACGTGAAGAGGAAGGGCGGGACTTTTTCCGGGCCAATGCCGGTCGCTTCGGCCACGCGGCCGTTATCGGCGTGTTCGAGCAGTTGGCCCAGGAGGAGGAAAAACATATCCAGTTTATCCAGACCCTCCTCAGCGCCCTGGATGCCGCCGGCGACACCGGCCCGGAGGCCGGCCTGGAGCTAGAACGGTCGGGCTTTTTCTCCGATCGGGCCGTGAGCGAACTGCTCGATCAAACGGTTATCGAAGCCATGGTGCCCGACCTGGCGGTGCTGCGCATGGCCTATCTCATCGAACGCGACTTTGCCGAGTTTTACGACCTGGCCGCCGAGCGGGTGCAAGACGCCGCCGCCCGAAAATCGCTCCAGATGCTGGCCGGCTGGGAGCGGCAGCACGAAAAGCTGTTCAAGACGCTCCACGACCGGGCCTTTGAAGAGTACGCCCAGATGCCCTGGGGAGGATAACGGCCCCCAGGGCCACAGGGAACCAGGAAAGGAGAGCGGCTGATGGCCACAGGCCCCCAGGTCCCTGACCCTGCCAGACGGGCGCGCCTCCTCACCGCCCTCTACATCGCCCAGGAGCAAGAACGGTATCTTTCCCCGGAGGCGCTGGAACGGGTGGCCGAACGGCTGGGCCTGCCCCAGGCCGGGGTGTACAGCACGGCCAGCTTCTACACCCTGTTCCGCACCCGGCCGGCGGGCCGGTACGTGCTCCAGGTCTGCCGGGGGTTGAGCTGCTACCTGGCCGACGGGGCCGAGCGGCTGGTGGACTATTTGCAGCGCAAACTGGAAATCCAGGTCGGAGAAACGACGGCCGATGGCCTGTTTACCCTGGAAACGGTGCAATGCCTGGCCTCGTGCGGCACGGCCCCGGCCATGCGGGTGAACGACGAGCTGTACGAAAACCTCACCACGGCCAAAGTGGACCTGTTGATTGATGAGCTGATCGAGAGGGCAGCCCCATGGGCACCTTTGCGCCGGTCCTGACGCGCAACGTGGGCATCCCCAACTCGGAACGGATCGCCGTCTACCTGGAGCGCGGCGGCTACACCGCCCTGCGCAAGGCCCTGCAGATGTTGCCTGAAGAGCTGATCGCCCTGGTCAAAGCTTCCGGCCTGCGGGGACGGGGGGGGGCCGGCTTCCCGGCGGGCGTCAAGTGGGGGTTTATGCCCAAAGAACCGGTCGCCAAATACCTCTGCGTCAACACCGATGAAGGGGAACCGGGGACCTTCAAAGACCGCCTGCTGGTGGAGCACGATCCCCACTCGATCATCGAGGGGACGATCATCGCTGCCTATGCAGTGGGCGCCCATCGCGCCTTTGTCTACATCCGCGGCGAGTTTTTCCTGGGGGTCAAACGCTGGATCAAAGCCATTGACGACGCCTATGCCTACGGCTTCCTGGGCAAAAATATCCTGGGCAGCGGCTTTGACCTGGACCTGTCGGTGCACCGGGGGGCAGGGGCCTACATTTGCGGCGAAGAGACGGCCCTCATCAACTCCCTGGAAGGGAAACGGGGCGAGCCGCGCCTCAAGCCGCCTTACCCGACCCAGAGAGGCTTCTGGAACCGGCCCACCCTGGTCCACAACGTCGAAACGCTGGCCAACGTGCCCCACATCGTCCTGCACGGCGCCGAGTGGTACCGAACGATGGGGACAGAAAAGAGCCCCGGGCCCAAACTCTTTTGCATCAGCGGGCATGTGCGGCGACCGGGAAACTATGAACTGCCGCTGGGCACGCCCCTGCGCACCCTCCTCGAGCAGTATGCCGGCGGGATGCGCGGCGACCGCCCCCTCAAGGCGGTGATCCCCGGCGGAGCCTCCACGCCGATGTTGCTGCCCGACCAGATTGACATCCCGATGGACTTTGAATCGCTGGCCCAGGCCGGCACCATGTTGGGCACCGGGGCGATCGTGGTCATGGAAGAGGGGACCTGCATGGTCGAAGTGGCCCGCCGCCTGATCGACTTTTTCGCCCACGAGTCGTGTGGCCAGTGCACCCCCTGCCGCATGGGTTCCCTGCGCCTGCTGGAGACGTTGACCCGCATCGTGCAGGGACAGGGCCAGCCCGACGACCTGGACCGTCTGGAATCGTTGTGTCAGGGGATCGCCGGCCATACCCTGTGCCCCATGGGCGACGCCGTGGTGAACCCGGTCCTCTCTTCCCTCCAGCATTTCCGCCATGAATACCAAGACCATATCCGTTACCGGCAATGTAAGGAGAAGGAAAATGGCTAAAATTCTCGTGGTAGATGACGATCCCGACTTTGTCGCCGCCACCTCCATCGCCCTCGAACAGGCAGGCTACCAGGTTGACAGCGCCGCCAGCGGCGACGAAGCCCTGCGCAAGATCAACCAGGAACCCCCCGACCTGATCATCCTGGACATCATCATGGCCACCGTCCTGGACGGCCTGTCGGTTTCTCAAGCCCTGAGCGAACACCCGGACTATAAAGAGATTCCGATCATCATGGTGACCTCCATCGCCAACACCGACTATGCCGAACTGTTCCCGACCGACGAGTACATCCACCTGGACACCTTCTTGACCAAGCCTGTCCCACTGCAGCGGATGGTCCAAGAGGTCAACCGGCTGCTGAAGCAGTGATCCGGCCGACCTGCACCCGCCACTTTTGAAAGTCAAAACCAAGGAGCGAACGATGTCTGCCATTGAAGAGATCCTGAAAGAAGCGATCCAGGGTGAGATCGAATCTCATGAACTGTACACCCACGCCGTGGCCCTGGTCAAGGCCGAGCATGTCAAAGAGACGTTGCGCCAGCTCGCCCAGGAGGAACTGGGGCACAAAGCCGCCCTGGAACGGATGCTGGCCAGCCCCGGCAGCGTCCGCCGGGCCGTCCGACGCCTGCAACAGGCCCCCATCCAGGACTACAAGATCGGCGATCATCTGGTTGTCCAGCCGCTGGGACCCGACTCGACCTTCCAGGATGTGTGCATCTTTGCCTCGCGGAAAGAACAGCAGTCTTATGAGCTATACCGCGACCTGGCAGAGCAGAACGAGGGCGAGATCCGCGACCTGTTCGAGGCCATGGCCAAAGATGAACTCCGGCACAAAAACCTGGTAGAAGGCTGGTACGAAGAGGTCATCTACCGCGACTTCTGATCATACCGGCAGTACCCTCCTGGAAAGCCATCGGAGAGCCCACATCACAGGCCTCCGGGGTTCGGGAAACCTCGGAGGCCTGTCTTTGCTGCCGAAAGGAAAGGTGGTATAATAGCTCCGTCCTGCCACAGCCTGCCAGGTCAGGAAGAAAAGCAACCATCACGGGTGAGGAGTCTATGATTACGCGAGAAATCCTGAACCGGTACCCGGTCTTTGAAGGCCTGCCGCCCGAGATCGCCCAGGCCATTGAGGAACAGGCCCAGATCGCACCCTATGCGCCGGGCGAGGTGATCGTCCCCTTTGGCCAGCCGTTCACCTTTTTCGGGGTGATCCTGGAAGGAGAGGCCGGCTTTTTCACCGCCGAACAAGAGGGAGAGCCGCGCCGGCTGGATACGATCCGGGCCGGCGGCGAGCTGGGCACCCTGTCGCTGATGGCCGGCATCCCCTCCCCGGTAGATGTGATCGCCACCACCCCCTGCCAGGTGCTGCTGGTGCCGGGCCATCTGTTTCACCGCTGGGTCCAGGCCGATCCGGCAGCCCTCCAACGTTTTGCCAGGACCGTCGCCCGGCGCGGCACGTTGATCGAGCGAGACAGAGAAGAACATATCCGCCAGCAGGCCGAAAAAGAGGCCGATCCCTACGGCCTGAACCTGACCCCCGGCCCCGAAGGTCCCCAAAAGATATTGGTTATCAACCTGCGCACCGGGTCGCTCAAGTACCGCTTTTTCGACACCGGCGACGAAAGCCACCATGTCGAAGGGCAGATCGAATGGATTGACCGGCCGGGCACCCTCCAGACCCACCGGACCGTCAGCGGCGAGCACCGCTTCGAGCTAGGCCAGGCCGACCATCGGCAGGCGCTCCAGGCCGTCCTCGACCGGCTGACCGATCCCAGGATCGGCGTCATCAAGGACCTGGGCGAGATCACAGCCGTTGGCCACCGGGTGGTCCATGGCGGCGACAAGTACTCCAACCCCGTGGTGATTGACGACCAGGTGCTGGCCGACATCCGCCGCCTGGCCCCCCTGGCCCCCCTCCACAACCCGATGCAGGCCCAGGGCATCGAGTGGCTGCGCGAACTGCTGCCCGACGTGCCCCATGTGGCGGTGTTCGATACCGCTTTCCACCAGACCATGCCCCCCTACGCCTATCGCTACGCCCTGCCGGAGGAACTGTACACCAGGGAGGGCATCCGCCGCTACGGGTTCCACGGGCCGTCGCACCACTATGTGGCACTCATGGCGGCCACCTACCTGAAAAGGCCCTTTTCCCGCCTCAAGATCATCACCTGTCACCTGGGCGAAGGGGCTTCGGTGTGCGCCATCGACCATGGCCGCTCGGTGGATACCAGCATGGGCCTCACCCCCCTGGAGGGACTGGTCATGGTCACCCGCTCTGGCGACCTGGACCCGGCTATCGTCACCTACCTGATGCGTCAGGGGCTGTCGGCCGATCAGATCGACGACCTGCTGAACCGGGAGAGCGGCCTGAAGGGGCTATCGGGGCTGTCGGGCGATACCCGTGAGATCGCCGCTGCGGCCAACGCCGGCGACTCCAGGGCCCTGCTGGCCGCCGAGGTGTTTGCCTACCGGGTGCGCAAGTATATCGGCGCCTACTATGCTGTCCTGGGCGGCCTGGATGTGCTGGTCTTTACCGGCGGCATCGGGGAGAACGCGGCCGGGGTGCGGGCCCTGGCCTGTCAGGGGATGTGGGGCCTGGGCATCCTGATAGACGCCGTCAGAAACCGGACGGTGCGCGACGGGGTAACGGGCGTGGAAGAGATCTCCCACCCCGATTCCAAAGTCAAGGTGCTGGTCATTCACTCGGATGCCTCGCGCATGATCGCCCGCGAGACGATCCGCATCCTGGGCTACCAGGCCATCACCCGCCAGATGCAGGCCAGCAAAATCCCGATCCCCATCGGCGTGTCGGCCCACCACGTCCACCTGAGCCAGGCCGACGTGGAGCGGTTGTTCGGCGCCGGCCATCAACTCACCCCCCGCTCCCCCCTGTCGCAGCCGGGCCAGTACGCCGCCGAAGAGACGGTGCGGCTCATCGGCCCCCGCAGCAGCATAGAGAACGTCCGGGTCCTCGGCCCGGCACGCACCCTGACCCAGGTGGAGATCTCCCGGACAGAGGGCTACCGGCTGGGCATCAACGCCCCTGTGCGCCTGTCGGGCGATCTGGACGGCACGCCGGGGCTGATCCTGGAAGGCCCGGCCGGCCAGATCGAGATCAAAAACGGCGTCATCTATGCCCAGCGGCATATCCACATGACGCCCGACGACGCCCGCCGCCTCGGCCTGCAGGACGGCGATGTGGTACGCGTCCGGGCCGGCGACGAACGGGAGCTGATCTTTGGCGACGTGGTGGTGCGGGTTTCACCCAAATTCAAGCTGGAATTGCACCTGGACACCGACGAAGCCAACGCCGCCGACCTGAACACCGGCGACGTCGCCTATCTGGACGGCATCCAGAAGCGGGGGAACCAGGAGTAGGCAGCGCCAATCGATCCTGAGGCAGACCACCCCAACGGAGTCTTGAGCGATGAGCCACCCTTTACCGCCGGTTATCGGTATCATTTGTAGTGAATTCCAGACCAACGGAGGCCAGGCACCGTCCCGCTTTGGGCAGAGCCAGACCTACATCCAGGCGGTGCTCCAGGCCGGGGCCGTGCCGCTCCTGATCCCCGAAGTGACCGATCCGGCCCGGCTACGGCGCCTGTACGAGCGCCTGGATGGCCTGCTGCTGCCCGGCGGCGGGGATGTGGACCCGGTCCACTATGGCGAGGTGCGCCATGAACGATGCGGCCGCGTGACCCCTATCCGCGATGAAACGGAATTGGCGCTGGTCCGTTGGGCAGCGGCGGAGGGCAAACCGCTGCTGGGCATCTGCCGGGGCATCCAGGTGTTGAATGTGGCCCTGGGTGGTAGCCTGTATCAGGACATCGAAGCTCAACTGCCGGAGGCCGGGAAACACGACTGGTATCCCGGTTATCCCCGCGACCACCTGCCTCACCCGGTCGTCGTGACCCCTGGCTCGTGCCTGGCCCGTATTCTGGGTACAACCTCTCTGCCGGTCAACAGCCTCCATCACCAGGCGATCAAAGAGGTCGCCGCCGGCCTGACCGTCGTCGCCCGCGCCCCCGATGGCATCATCGAAGGGGTGGAAGGGACGGAGCATCCGTTCCTCATCGGCGTACAGTGGCACCCGGAAGAGCTGGCCGGCCAGGATGACCGCGCCCGGCGCCTGTTCGACGCTCTGGCCGAAGCGTGCCGGGCCTGACGGGATCAAAACCACGCCTCCTGGAGCTGTTCCAGCGTGCCATCCCGGCGCATCTCTAGCAGCACCCGGTTGACCTCTTCCAGCAGCCGGAAGCTATCAGGCCGCACCGGGATGACGTAGTTCAGGTCGGTGAGGGGTCGGCCAACGATGCGCAACCCCCGGCAATCGCGTAGATAGGCCAGAGCGGTGATGCGATCCACCAGCGCCGCCTCCACCTCACCGGCCTGCAGGGCGCGGAGCGCGTCCAGCGGCGTGTTGTAACGGCGCAGGCCCAGGCTCTGCAGAAAAAGCCGCTGCCGGCTATCGCCCTCCGGCACAAAGCCCCACTCGACGCCCACCGCCCGGCCGGCCAAGTCCTCGGGCGCCTCGATATCGGTGGTTCCTTCCCGCACCACCAACACCAGCCCGGCGTTAAAGTAGGCCACCGAGTAGGCCACATCGCGGGTGCGCAGCGGTTCGTAGGGCAGGGCCGAGAGGACGGCATCGCAGCGGCCCGCCAGCAGCGCATCGTACAGCCCATCAAAGCCGACAGAAACGATCTGGGCACGCCCACGCGGCACCAACCGGGCCGCCAGCAATCCGGCCAGCTCCATGTCGAACCCCCGGACCTGCCCGGTCCCCTCATCCACAAATTCAAAGGGAGGCCAACTGGGGTCGGTGCACACCCGCAGCACGCCTGTCTCCACCACCCGCTCCCAGGTTGGATCCACCGCCGGCGGCAACACCCGCCGCAGCAGCCACAGCCCCACCGCCAGCAGCACCGCCATGAGAATCGCGGCGAGCAGCCACCGCTGCCTGGCCGTCATGGCCCCTCCCCCCGGGCATAGCGTTGCACGGCAAAGTAGATCGGCCTGGGCGTGAAATCGGCACCGACAAAGGTGAAATAGTCCTGGTAGGTGTTGGCCGGGCGAGGAAAGCGGAAGGCCCACAGGACGACCGCCCGGCACCAGGGCCACTCTTCCAACGCCTGCCGATAGGCCTGCACGGTAAAGGCCGCCCGCTGTGCAGGGGGCACCGCCTTGGTCCAGCGGGGATGGTCGTTCCAGCCCCCTTCGGTGATGTAAATCGGCAGGTCGGCGTAGCCGGCCTCGACCAGCAGTTGACGGAGCAGCTCCGTGCGGTTCCAGTTCACCTCAGCGGGGTTGGCCGGGGCATCGGGTGGCTTTTGCCAGCCATAGGCGTGGACGGCCAGCCCGTCCATCACCTCGCCCGCTCCGGCAGCCAGCATCCGCCGCAGGTAGTCCAGGTCGTTCATGCCCTCCGGGTCGCCCACAGGGGCCAGGGTGGGAGCCAGTGCCCCACCCAGCACAACCAGATCGGGGTTGGCAGCCCTGGCGCGGGGATAGACGGCACGCAACAGTTCCACATAGCCCTCCGGGTCCACCGGGCGATAGCCCCATTCCAGGCTGATGTTCGGCTCATTCCAGACGACGATGTGGCTCACGCGCCCGCGAAAATGCTCCGCGAAAGCGGCGACATAGCGGGCAAAATCGTCATAATGCTCCTCGTCCAGGTAGGTAAAGGTTGTCGGCTGCACCGTCGGATCGGGCCGGGCCCACTCGGGCACAAAGCCCAACCGGGCGATGACGGTCAACCCCTGGCGGCGGGCGTGATCCACCACCAGGTCGGCGTGGCTCCAGTCAAAGCGGCCCGGCGTCGGCTCGGAATAGGCCCAGGGGAAATATTCGACGATCCAGCTCGCCCCCATCTCGCGCACCATTTCCAGCGTGCGCTTGATCTTCCACGGCTCGACCTCGTCGGTCAGCCGGGTGTGGACACCCAACTTGGGGTTGACACTGGGCACCACCTGTTGTGGCCCCAGGGTCACCAGCGGTGAGAGCGGCACGCCGGCCAGCAGAGCCAGCGCCGCCAACAAAGCCCGCCCCCAGCATCCCCTTCCTCTCATAGCAGTCATTATACCAGGGAACCCGATCGCTGACAATCTGCCGGGCCGGCCCATTTGGAAATGCCTCCCTTTCGTGATATAATGGCTTCCGTTGCCTGACCGGTGGATATCTGGCTGATGGATCAAACCACAATGATTTCGTTTGTCATCCCGGTGCTCAACGAGGAAGGTTCGCTGGAGCTCCTGTACCAGGCGGTGACCCAGGTCGCCGGCTCGCTGCCCTATCCGTACGAGATCCTCTTTGTGGACGATGGCAGCACCGACCGCTCCCCGGCCATCCTGCATGACCTGTACGAACGAGACCGGGCCCACGTGCGGGTCGTGCAGTTCCGGCGCAACTTTGGCAAGACGGCGGCGCTGAGTGCCGGCTTTGCCCGGGCGCAGGGCGAGATCCTGGTCACCCTGGATGCCGATCTGCAGGATGACCCGGCCGAACTGCCCAGGCTGCTGGCCAGGCTGGAGGAAGGGTACGACCTGGTGGGGGCATGGCGGGTGAAGCGTCAGGACCCGGTCTCCAAACGGTGGCCTTCCCGTTTTGCCAACTGGACCGTCTCAACCCTGACCGGCATCCGGCTCAACGACCTCAACTGCGGTTTCAAGGTCTACCGCCGCCCGGTGGTTCAGGAGCTCCGCCTGTATGGCGAGCTTCACCGCTACATCCCGGTCCTGGCCCACTGGAAGGGTTATCGGGTCGCCGAAGTGCCGGTCGTTCACCATCCCCGTCGCTTCGGGCGTTCCAAGTTCGGCGGGCGGCGCTTTGTCCGCAGCTATCTGGACTTTCTCAGTGTGCTCTTTTTGACCACCTATCTGAAGCGTCCCATGCACCTGTTCGGCCTGGCGGGCAGCCTCTTTGCCGCCATCGGCACGGTCATCATGCTCTACCTGACGGCGTTATGGCTGATCGAGGGGGGGATCGGCTGGCGGCCCCTGCTCTTCTTCGGCATCACCGCCCTGGTGGTGGGCATCCAGCTTGTCAGCGTGGGCCTGCTGGGCGAGATGCTGCGCCACATGACCTTTCGGGCAGAAGAGGAATACTCTATCCGCTACCTATGGGATGCGACCGGGGAGGAATAATGGCAGAAAAGGTTCTGGTCACAGGCGGAGCCGGATTCATCGGTTCATTTCTGGTGGATGCGCTGGTGGAACGAGGGGACACGGTGCGCGTCTACGATGCGCTGGTGCCCCAGGTGCATGGCCCCCAACAGGCGGTACCCGGCTACCTCAACCCGGCCGCCGAATTTGTCAGGGGGGATGTGCGCGACCCGGAGGCCCTGCGCCGGGCGCTGGACGGCATAGAGGTGGTCTTTCACCTGGCGGCGACCGTGGGGGTGGGTCAATCTATGTACCAGATCCGCTACTATACCGAAATGAACACCCTGGGGGGTGCCACGCTGCTCGACCTGCTGACCAACATCAGGCATTCGGTGCGCAAGGTGATCGTCGCCTCGTCCATGTCGATCTATGGCGAGGGGAAATATGAATGTGCCGGCTGCGGCGTCGTCTACCCCCGGTTGCGGCCCGAAGCCCAGCTCCAGGCCCGCGAGTGGGAGATGAAATGCCCCCACTGCGGCCGGGAGGTACGCCCCGCCCCGACCGACGAGGCCAAGCCGCTGTTCCCCACCTCCATCTATGCCGTTACCAAACGAGACCACGAAGAGATGTTCCTGTGCACCGGCCTGGCCTACGGCCTGCCGACGGTGGCGCTCCGCTTCTTTAACGTCTATGGCCCCCGCCAGGCCCTTTCCAACCCCTATACCGGCGTCATGGCCATCTTTTCCAGCCGGCTGCTCAACCGCCAGCCGCCGGTCATCTATGAAGATGGTCTGCAGAGCCGGGACTTTATCCATGTCAGTGACATCGTGCAGGGGATGCTGCTGGCCATGGACCGGCCGGAAGCCGACTACCAGGTCTTGAACCTGGGCACCGGCGTGCCGACCTCCGTCCTCCAGATTGCCGAAATGCTGAGCCAGCACCTGACGAACGGGGAGGTCCGGCCCGTGATCCGGCACCAGTACCGTGCCGGCGACATCCGCCACTGCTACGCCGACCTGGGCAAGGCCCGCCGGTTGCTGGGCTTTGATCCGCGCGTCCCGCTGTCAGAGGGGATGGGGGACCTGCTGACCTGGGTGCGGGAGCAGACGGTAGAGGACCGCTTTGCCCAGGTCGAGAAGGAACTGGCCGAAAAAGCCCTGGTCAGCTAACCCGACCGGGGTCGCCAGAGAGGGACAACCTCCTGAACCTGCCAGGCCTTTTTGAACCACAATGCGCAAGATTCTGCTCCTCTCCCCGTGCGACATCTTCCCGCCGGTGCACGGCAGCAGCACGGCCATCTACCACACCGTCCAATTCCTATCTGAAACCAACCAGCTCTACGCTTTGCTGTGCAGGCTCTACTCGCAGCATGGTCAGATCGACCTGCAGCACCCCAACCTGACGATCCGTTATTGCCGCCCCTCCCCCCTGGACCGGCTGGGCTACAAGGGGCTGCTCGTCAACCCTTTCTACTACCATGCGGCCCGGCAGGCCACCCGCCGCTTCCGGCCCGACGTCATCCAGGCCGAACTGCTGTGGACCGCGCCGGCGGCCCTCTGGCTGCGAAAGCGGCTGGGAGTGCCGGTGGTGCTGATGCAGGAAAATGTCGAGTATCAGAAATTTGTGCGCATGGGCCTGACCAGCCCGTTTCTGAAGTTCCTGAAATGGCTGGAGGGCTGGGCCTGCCGCGCCGCCGACCGGGTGGTGGCCCTGTCCGACGTGGATCGCGAGTTCATGGTTGACCTGTACCATGTGCCATCGGAGCGGTTTACGATCATCCCCCACGGCGTGGACCCCGAGCTGTTCGACTACCGGCCCGCCGGGGCGGCCGCTGCCCGCCGGGCGCTGGGCTTGAGCGACCAGGTGCCGGTGCTGACCTTTGTCGGCAAACTGGACTACCTGCCCAACCTCCGCGCCGTGGCTTACATCGCCGACCAAATTGCGCCGGCGGTCTGGGCGCACTATCCCGAAGCCCGCTTCCTGATCATCGGCCAGGGGGCTGAGAGATTGACAAACTACCGGCGAGATGGTATGATCTTTACCGGCTTTGTAGATGCGCGCCCGGGCGTCCGGCCCAACCTGAGCGACTACCTCTCCGCCTCCGACCTGGTGCTGGTGCCCCTCGATGCGGGGTCGGGTACCCGGCTCAAGATCGTGGAGGCGGCGGCCAACGCGCGGGCCATCGTCTCCACCCGCCTCGGCGCCGAGGGGCAGGAGTTTGTGGACGGCGAGGAGATCCTGCTGACCGACCAGGTGGACCAGGCGTTCGTGGCAGCCACCCTCCACCTGCTGGCCGATGCCGACCTGCGGGCGCGGCTGGGCCGTGCGGCGCGGCAAAAGGCCGTGGCGCAGTATAGCTGGCGGGCCCAGGTGGGCCGGATGGAGCGGGTGTATGAGGAGCTGGGGGTGTGAGAATCGAGCGGTATCTGGCCGTGCTTTTCATCTACAAGACGACCAGGGAAGCGCTTGTCTTGAGTGCCAGGGACATGGCAAAGAAGGAAAGGCGACAATATGACAGAAAGTGAGACAGGAAGCCTGCCACAATTTGGGTCTCTCGACCGGTTGATCGAGCATTTTGACACCCACGACTGGGGAGATTATCTGGAGCAGATGCCCGAAGCTGATTTCGACGTGGAGATCAGGCAACGGGTTCATCTCGTCGCCCTTGATGCAGATCTTGCCGAGAAATTGACAGAGATTGCCAGAACAAGGCATACGTCCTCTGAGGTGCTCGTCAACACCTGGGTCAGAGAGAGAGTTCTGGCAGACGTCAGGATCCTGCGGGAATCGAGTCCCGACTATTGCCAGGAATAAAACTTGTTGCTGGGCCGTGCGGCGCGGCAAAAGGCCGTGGCCCAGTATAGCCGGCGGGCCCAGGTGGGCCGGATGGAGCGGGTATACGAGGAGTTGGAGGTGTGAAAGCACTTGTCGTCATTTTTGAGGAGCTGGTGCCCATCAGCGGCGGGGGGACGCCCCGCACCTTCAACATTGTCCGTGCCCTGGCCGGGCGGGGTCATCAGGTCTATGTCGCTGCCTCGTTCGGCGTGGGCCTGGAGGAAGCAGGGCGCGAACTGGGTGCGGCGGGGGTGCTGCCGCTGGCCGGCGTCAGCCGCATGGACCCCGGCAAGATGCGCAAATATGCCCTCATCTATCCGCTCAACATCCTGCGCACCGCCGCCTATGCCTGGCGGCTAGGACCCGACATCATCCTGACCCACAACACCGCCGCCGGGTTCGCCGCGTTGCTGGGCAGGCTGCTGCGGCCCCGCACCGTCGCCGTGTGTGACCTGACCGACCTGCTGTTCGAGTACCTGGATGACTACAAGGGCCGCTGGCTGCGGCTGGCCGCCTCGGTGGGCCGCTGGATGGAGCGGACCACCGTGCGCCGCTCCGACCATGTCATCACCATCAGCAACGCCATGCGCGACATCCTGGTCCGCACCTACGGCGCCAGCTCCGACCGGGTGGACCTTGTCCACGACGGCGTGGACACCCACCTTTTTCACCGGCAGGAAGCGGCTGACCTGCGCGAAAAATATGCCGCCGGCGCCGACCATGTGCTCATCTTTCACGGCGTCATAGACCCCCAGGATGGCCCGGAACTGCTCGTCGAAGCAGCGCCGGCCATCCTGGCCCGTCACCCCCGCACCCGCTTCTGGCTGATCGGCGACGGCACGGCCGTGCCCGACCTCAAAGCGCGGGCCGCGGCTGCCGGTCTGGCCGACCGCTTTTACTTTTCCGGCTGGGTGCGCCAGGCCGACGTAGCCCGCTACATATCGGCCAGCGACCTGGGGCTGGTCATCCTGCCCGATGTACTTTCGGCGCGGGGGCGGGTGACGCTCAAAGAGTTCGAATATTGGGCCTGCGGCATCCCCGCGGTCCTGCCCCGCCTGCCGGCCTTGCAAGAGGTGGTCGGCGATGAGGCAGCCAGCCTGTTCTACACCCCCGGCGACGCCGCCGACCTGGCAGCCAGGGTCAACGAACTGCTGGCCGACGAGGATCGCCGCCGCGAGATGGGCCGCATCGGCCGGCAACAGGTGGCCGAGCGGTTCGAATGGCAGGCGCTGGCCGGCGAGATCGCCCGGCTGTGCGAAGGTTATATCCGTTCCAGTCGCTGAGTAGCCCCTTGTCAGTTGGAACAAAGTCTGGTATAATAAGGGCAAAACAGAGCAGGGTACAACGATGGGACGATCACAGGTGTTGACCGCTGAGCAGCGCCAGGAGGTGATCCAGACCGTAGACTGGCGGCTACGGGAGCTGGGAGTCACCGGCCTGCGTGAGGTGCTCAGGGAGCAGACCGAACAGCTAGGACAGGCAATAGCCAGATTAGCCGAAGCTCAGGCCCGCACCGATGCCAGCCTGCAAAAGCTGGCCCAGGCCCAGGCCCGCACCGAAGCGCGGGTAGAAGAGCTGGCCCAGGCCCAGGCCCGCACCGAGGCGCGGATAGACCGGGTGGAGGCTGCTTTGGAACGGCTGGCCGAGGCCCAGGCCCGCACCGAGGCGCGAGTGGAAGAGCTGGCCCAGGCTCAGGCCCGCACCGAGGCGCGGATAGACCGGGTGGAGACTGCTCTGGAACGGCTGGCCCAGGCCCAGGCCCGCACCGAGGCTGCTGTGCAAGAGCTGGCCAAAGCGCAAAAGCAGACAGATGCTGCCGTCAGTGCCCTGGGAGAGGTAATCGGTTTCGGACTGGAAGATATCGCCAAGACAGTCCTCCCCGGCTACCTGCAACGGCATTTTGGGCTGAACCTGGAAGGCCCCCTGGGGGAGGAACTCACCCGTCGCTTCTTTGAAGTGGATGGCCAGTTGGTGGAGATTAACCTGTACGGAACAGGCCGGCGCAACGGACAACGGGCCGTCGTCCTGGGCGAGTCTAAATCGCGCATTGGAGGCAGCGAGGTTTACAAATTTGCCAAAGAGCTAACCCAGGTTGAGCCGCTGGTAGAAGGAGAGATTTGGCGGGTGATGTTCGGCTATTACATCCACCCCTCCGCACTGGAACCCGCCGCCGAACACCAAGTCCTTCTGGTTGCCTCCTATCAACGATAAAGAAGAGCAGAACGTAAAGCGCAATGGGGCGTTCTACGCTCTATGCGCACAAACCCGCCTGGAGGATTCTGATGCAAGTGCTCGTCGCCAACCCACCCTGGCCTGGCCCCGGCTATGGAGCCCGGTCGGATGTGCGTTGGCCCCACAAACGCAGTGACAAATATATCGAATACCCCATCTACCTGGCCTACACCGTCGCCGTCGTCGAACAGGCCGGGTTCGAGGTGTCGTTCATGGACGCCATCATGGACGAGTTGGGCATCGAAGAATTCGCTCAGGCCGTGAGCGATTTCAACCCCCGCCTGGTCCTCCTCGAAACCTCCACACCCAGCATCGAGTTCGACCTGGCTACGGCGGCAGCCATCAAAGCCCATGTGCCAGAAGCCTTTATCGCCCTGCTCGGTTCTCACGTCACCTACTTTGACCGGCAGACCGTGGCCGGCAACCCGGCCGTGGATGCCGTCATCCGCGGCGAGTTCGAGTACACCGCTGCTGACCTGGCCCGCACCTTGGACAACGGCGGCGATCTGTCCGGCATCCTGGGCCTCACCTACCGCGACGCCGAGGGCGACGTGCGCCGCAATCCCGACCGCCCCCTCTTTGAGCCGCTGGACCAGATGCCTTTCCCCGCCCGTCACCTCGTCCAGGGCGACTACCGGGCCGGCATCTATAGCGGCGGCAAACCGACGGCCATGGTCAGCTCGCGGGGCTGCCCCTACCGCTGCACCTTCTGCCTCTGGCCCGACACCATGTACGGCCACAAGTTCCGCGCCCGCAGCGCCCAAAACGTCGTGGACGAGATCGAAGAGGCGGTGCGCAAGTACGGCCACGACGAGATCTATTTCGACGACGACACCTTTACCATTGACCGCCGGCGGGTGCTGGAGATCTGCCGCCTGATCCAGGAGCGAGGGTTGCAAAAAGAGGTCGAGTGGATCGCCCAATGCCGCGTGGACACGGTGGACCGCCAGGTGTTGGAGGCGATGAAAGCGGCCAACTGCGGCTACCTCCTCTTTGGCGTCGAGTCCGGCTCGCCGGAGATGCTCCAAAAGATGCGCAAAGGCATCACCCTGGACCAGGTGCGAACCACCTTCAAGCTGGCCAAAGAGGTGGGCATCAAAACCCAGGCCTTTTTCCTGTTCGGCATCCCCGGCGAGACTCAGGAGACGATCCGCCAGACGATCGAGTTTGCCAAGGAACTGAACGCCTCCAGCACCCAGTTCGCCATCGCCATCCCCCATCCCGGCACGGCGCTGTACGAGGAGTGCAAGGCCAATGGCTGGCTGACCAGCGAGAACTGGGCCGATTATACCGCCGAAGCCTCCCTCATCGAGACGCCCTGGCTCAGCGCCCAGGAGGTTGAACAGGCGCGCATCCGGGCTTACCGCGAATACTATTACCGGCCCAGGTTCATCCTGGGCGAGGCGCTCAAGGTCCGCCGCCTGGCCGATGTCAAGCGCCTGGCGCGAGGGGCCAACTCGGTGCGGGCACGGCTCCAGTTCTTCGAGCGGAGCCGGGCTGCCGGCGAGTGCCGGCCGGAGACCGGCAGGACCCCCTCGTCGGACACGGTCTGACCGGCCAGGCAAAATGGCATCTTGCCCTGCGTCCCCCCCGGCTGAGGGAGCAGCGGACCGCCCCTGGCCCCTGGTTGTGCTCCTGATCCTGTTCCTGACCGTGGCGACCCTCTATAATCTCAGTGTGCCCCCCTACGAGGCACCCGACGAACTGCAGCACGTCGCCTTTGTCGTCTGGCTGGCCGACGGGCAGGGCCTGCCGGTCGTGGAGGCCCAACAGCCCGGTCCGTGGGCCCAGGAAGGTACGCAGCCCCCCCTCTACTACTGGCTGGCGGCCAGGCTGGTGGGCTGGCTGCCTCACAACAGCGCCGACAACCTGGCCCGGGTGAACCCCTATGCCGCCATCGGCGACCCTCAACGGCCCGATAACAAGAACCGCGTCCTCCACGACCCGCAGCAGGAACGCTGGCCATACCACGACAACGCCCTGTTCATCCATCTGGCGCGGGCGCTTTCGACCCTCATGGCGCTGGGCACGCTGTTGGCCGTCCACCGCCTGGGGCGGCTCACCCTCCCAGAGCGGCCGGGCGTGGCCCTGGGGATGACCGGGCTGGTGGCCTTTACCCCCCAATTCCTCTTCCTGAGCGCCTCGGTCAACAACGACAACCTGGTGATCCTGATCGCCGCCTGGGTGCTGGTCCTCCTGGTAAGCTGGCTCCACACCCGGCAACAGCCCGGCCGGCCTGCACTGGCAGGGTTGGGGGTGCTCCTGGGCCTGGCGGTGTTGTCCAAGTACAGCGGCCTGCTGCTCTGGCCATTGGCGGGCGGCGCTCTGCTCTGGCTGGCCTGGCGGGCCAGGCGGCCGCGCTGGCTCCTGCCGGCCGGGTTGCTGGTCCTGGGCCCGGCGCTGGCCGTGTGCGGCTGGTGGTTCTGGCGCAACCAGCAGCTCTATGGCGACCTGAGCGGCCTGGGCGTGCATCTGGCGATCATGGGTACCCGGCGCAAACTGCCCTCGCTGGTGAAAGCCTGGCGCGAGTTTAACGGCTTTCGCTATTCCTTCTGGGCGCTCTTTGGCTGGTTCAACATCCTGGTCCCGGAACTCTTTTACCGGCTGATGGACATCCTGACGGGGATGGGGGCCATCGGCTCGGCCCTGCTCCTGGCACGGACCCTCCGCCGCCGCCGCCTCCCCGCCTGGGGGGTGATGCTCCTCGCCTGGCTGGGCCTGGTCGCCGCCGGCGTGCTGCGCTGGACGACGCTGACGCCCGCCAGCCAGGGGCGACTGCTCTACCCGGCCCTGCCGGCCATTGCCCTGTTCCTGGTGGCCGGCTGGGCAGAACTCCTGCCCCGCAGATGGCGATGGCCGGTGGGCCACGTCGCCCTGGTCGGGTGGGCGACGTGGGCAGGGTTGTGCCCGTTCCTGTTCATCCGGCCGGCCTATGCCCTGCCCCCGCGGATTCAGGGGGTGGACATGGCGGGCCTCGCCGCGCTCCAGGTGCGCTTTGGTGACTGCTGTGAACTGGTGGGCTATCGCCTGCCGGATGGGCCGTTCCATCCCGGCGACCGGGTGCCGCTGACCCTTGTCTGGCGCGTTCTGGCCTCGACGGAGCAGGACTATAGCCTGTTTGTCCACGTTGTGACCGACGAGGGCAAACGGGTAGGGCAACTGGATACCTACCACGGCGGCGGGAGCTATCCCACCAGTCTGTGGCAGCCGGGGGAGGTGATCGTGGACACAGCCTATGTGCCCATCTCCTGGCGGGCAGAGGGACCGGCCCTGGTTCGCTTTCATATCGGGTTGCACGGACCGGATGCTGTGCGGCTGCCCGCTTTTGCCCCGGATGGCCAGGAGCTGGAGGCCATTTTTGCCGGCGAGGCGGAGTTGAGGCCGCTCGTGCCGTCGCCGCCCTGAACCGACCTGGGGGCGGCGGCGATTTGCAATCTGTTGTAAGCCATGCGACAATTAGAAAAACCGGGGGCCTTGAACTGCCTTCGGAGCAGGCCGAGAGCCATGTCGGTCTGCAACCCAAAATCTGGCTACAACGGGTGGGAGTGGCGTATGAAGGGGTGTTATTTCATACGATTTTTAATCGTTCTTGTGGTTATTGGACCTGTGGCGATGGTCTCCCTGAACGGGGTTTCGACGGCAGCAGGCGAGGCTGTGGTGGACCTGCGTGGTTTCTCGGCCGCCCTCAGCCCGCAGGGCGAACTGTGGGCGGTGTGGTCAGCCGACGATGGCCACGATGCCGACCTGTTTTTCAGCCGCTGGACGGACCAGGGCTGGCAGCCGCCCCAACCGGTCTATGTCAATCCGACGGCCTGGGACGACACCCCCAGCCTGGCCTTTGCCGCCGATGGCACGCCCTGGTTGGCCTGGTCGTCGGCGGGCCGGGAAAGCAGCCGCCTGTACGTCAGCCGCTGGCTGGGCTACCGCTGGTCCCGGCCGGAAGAGGTGTCCCCAGCACCCTCCACCCGGCCCCGACAGCCGGCGCTGGCCGCCGCGCCCGACGGCGGCTTCTGGCTGGCCTGGGTTGGTTTTGACGGCAACGACGATGAAATCTATGCCCGGCGGTGGGACGGCCTGACCTGGCTACCCGCCGAACAGGTAGGCCGGGACGACACCGACCCGCTGGCCTATGACACCCAACCCCGCCTGGCTGTGGATGGGAAGGGACACCCCTGGCTGGCCTGGGTCAGCAGTCAAGGGCTGTTCGACGACGCGGTGGTTGCCAGCCGATGGACCGGCGCAGGCTGGTCGCCGGAGATGCCGGTGAGCGCCCCAGATGGCACGCCCGACGTCTGGCCCTCCCTGGCGTTGGATGGGCAGGGGCAGCCGTGGCTGGCCTGGCAGGGCCTGGTCGGAGAAGGGACCGACGCTCACTGGCGCATCTACCTGGCCCACTGGCAGGCCGATGCTGCTGCCTGGAGCGCTGAGGAGATGGTTTCCTCGCCGACCGGCCTGCCGGTGGAGGAGCAACGCCCCAGCCTGACCTTCGGCAGCGACGGCACCCCTCACCTGGCCTGGGCTGTGTTGGGGCCCCCTTCGGGGATCGCCTACACCACCTGGCAGAAGGGCATCCCGTCGCCCCCCGTCTGGGCCGTGGAGCAGGCAGCGGCTGAGGCACCCCTGTTGCTGGCGGCCGACCCACCCTGGCTGCTGTGGACCGACCTGACCGCCGGCACGGCGGTCCCCCTGGCCGGCAGCCGGCCGGGCCCCTCGCACCAACCCCTGCCCCGGTCCCTGCCCCAATCCGCCCCCGCCCCAGAAGGCCAATGCATCTACAACCGCTACGTGGCCTGGGGTGATAGCATCACCTGGGGGCAGTATGACGACCCGCCCGGTTCAGGCCAGCCGGTGGGCGACTATCCTGCCCGCCTGGAGGCCAAACTGGACGCCCGCGTCACCCCGTCGGAGGTCATCAACCGGGGCATCCCCGGCGAAATGGTCAGCGCCCTGCGGAAAAGGATCGGCAACGAAGCGACGCTCTACCTGCCCCAGTTCCCGCTGATCATGGAGGGCACCAACGACGTGACCCAGGGCCGTTCGCCCAACGAGGTCGCCCAGGACCTGGCGATCATTATTGACATCCTCAAAAAATATTCCAACATTGACGGCATCCGCCCCTGGCTGAGCACCATCATCCCCCGCACCGATGGTTACTACCATCAGACCCAAACGATGAACGACTATATCCGGGATGTAGCTGCGACCAAGAGAGTGCCTCTGGCCGACAACTGGCAGGCATTCCTGAATTATGGGGATTGGGAATCGCTCATGTGGGATCCCAAGCACCCCAACGGCGCCGGGATGCAGCTCCTGGCCGATAACTGGTACGCCGAGGTGCTGGACGAGTATTCCTGGCTCTACGAGGATACCACCCCGCCGCAGACCTGGATCGAGTCGCTGCCACCGCAGAGCCTGTGCGGCCAGGTGACGGTGAACTGGAACGGCAGCGACAATGTCAGTTGGGTGGTGAGCTATGATGTCCAGGTCAATGTCAACGGCGGCGAGTGGACCGACTGGCTGCTGGACACGCCGGACACCAGCGGCCTCTATACCAGCGGCCTCTACAATGCCGTCGTTGGCTTCCGGGTGCGGGGCCGGGATGCGGCCGGCAATCAGAGCGACTACAGCACCCCGGCTTACACCCAGATCACCGATGACGGACCGCCTTACAACGTCGGGATAAGCCCCCTGCCCCTCGCCCAAAAAGCGCCGTTCCCCCTGCAATGGTGGGCGACCGACGACTGCTCGGCGGTGACGGCCTACGATGTGGAGGTCCGCGTCGGGCCGACAGGGACGTGGAACTCCTGGCTGTCATCCACCCCCTTCACCTCGGGCACCTTCGACCCGATGCCGCCCCAGTACGGCCAGACCTACTACTTCCACGTCCGGGCCCGCGATCAGGCCGGCAACTGGAGCGGCTGGTCCTCCCTGGCGTACACGAAACTGGCCCGCTTTTCCGTGGCCGGCAACGTCTGGACGGTGCGCCACCAACCGGTCGCCGGAGCCGGTGTGACCCTGACACCTGCCGCCCTGAACGTCGAGCGGCGGCCGGGCGGCTACCTGGCCTACCTGGCCGACGCCGGCACCTATGATCTGCTCGTCGAGCACGACAACTTTGGCCTCCTGCCGCCGCTGCACCTGTCGGTTGCGGGTGATCTGAGCGGCGTGGACCTGGTGCTCCCCCCGCTGGACGACATGGTAACCAACGGTGGCTTTGAAAGCGGCTGGGGCGACTGGCAGCCGGGGGGCACCCTCACGCCGACGCGCGTCACCGCCGCTCACGCCGGCAACTGGGCGGTGCTCCTTGGCGGCCTGAGCGAGCGGTCGTGGCTCAAACAACCTCTGTCGCTGCCGACCGGCCTGACCGATGCCACCCTGTCCTTCCTGGTGCGGCTGGACGAGGAGGGCAGCGGCAGCAGCACACTCCAGGTGGCATTGGAGGGCACGCCCATCAGCCAGACCCAGACCATCTCGGCCGGCGGGTGGAGCCACCTCTGGTTGCCGGTGGAGGCGGCTGTTGGTCAGGCCGTGACCCTGACCTTCACCGTTTCCGACAGCGCGGCGCTCCGCCTGGACGAGGTGAGCCTGGGGTCGTCCCTGCCGGGAGCCAGCTTTGTCTGGCTGCCGGTGGTGCTGAAGTAGTGGGGGAACCCGGCGTGAGCCTGGGCAGGCTTTTGGCGCGGCTGCCACGCCCGTTGGCCCGTCATTTGCTCCCCGTCCTGCGCTATCTCAACCTGATGCGCGCCCTGGAGCTGCGCCTGCTGGCCCCCTGGGTGCGGCAGGTGGAGGGGAAACGTGTGCTGGACGTGGGCTGCGGCCACGGCCTCTACTCCCTGGAGCTGGCCCGGCGGGGCGCGACCCTGGTCGGCTGTGACCTGGCCCGGCCGGCGCTGACCGGGGCGGTGCATGTCGCCTGTCGTCTGGGGCTGGGTGGGCGGACACTCTTCCTGGCCGCCGACGGAACGGACCTGCCCCTGGCCGAGGGACGGTTCGACCTGGTGGTGTGCAACTGTGTGCTGGAGCACATCGCCGATGATGGGGCAGCCCTGGCAGGCATGGCCCGCGCGCTGCGGCCCGGGGGGGTCCTGTTCCTCACCGTAGATGGCGTCGAACATGGCCTGGCTCTGGGTTTCCTGGAGCGGCTGCCGTCGGGATTGAAGAGGCGTCTTTTGGCTCCCCAGGTAGTTACGGCCCCGTCGGTGACCGCCGGATTGGACGCCCGCCTGGACGACCTCTACGCCGTCCGCCGCCGCTACTGCCGCGACGAGCTGACAGATCGCCTGTCAGGCCTGGGCCTCACCCTCCTCGACAGCCGGCCCTATCTGACCGGGGTGGGTGCGGCCCAGTTCGAGGCTTTCCATGCCCTGCGCGGCCTGGACCCGGAGCGGGGCCTGGGGCGGCTGCTGTATATGCTCTCCTCGCTTTTGCTCTATCCGCTGGCTGCCCGGTCGGACGACCGGAAGCAGGGGCAGGGGCGGGGGTTGGCCATCGTCGCCCGCAAAGAAGGAGGCACCGGGTGAAAGGCCGGGCTATCGGCAAACTTGTGGGGGCAGGGGCGGTGCTGACCGGCCTGGTCCTGCGTCTGGCTTATGCCACCCATGCCAGCCCGTACATTGACGAGTTCACCACCGTCTGGGCCGCGCAGCAGGTGCTGGCCACCGGCCTGCCCCGCTTTCCATCCGGGGCGATTTACACCCAGGGTCTGATCTTCACCTATCTGGATGCTGTTGTCCTGGCCTGGGGAGGGGCGTTCAACCTGTTTGTAGCCCGTCTGCCTGCCCTGGCCCTGAGCACCGCAACCCTGGCCTTGACCCTCTACGCCGCGCGTCGGCTGTTCCACACGGCGCCGCTGGGCCTGGCTGTCCTGTGGCTGGCCCTGGATGCCGAAGCCATCGTGTGGGGGGGGCGGGCGCGGACCTATGCTCTGTTGCAACTGCTGGTCCTGGCTGCCTTTCTGGCCTGGATGCGGGGCGCAGTGGAGGCCGACCGACCCGCTCCTCGCTGGCTGGCGGTCGGTCTGCTGCTGATAGCCCTGGCCGATCAACCCCTTGTCTTGTTGCTGCTTCCCCCCTTTGCCATCCTGGCCCTGGCGGGCCGGGGTTGGCGTTGGCTGCGGCAGCCGGTCGTCTGGCTCCAGGCCGGCACCCTGGCCGCCGGCGTGGTGGGGCGCTGGTTCCTCTATCAGCTCATGGTCCCGGCCGGATCGGTCCCCAGCGCCGAACCACGCGCCTTTGTGGACCTGACCCGACCATTGACGGGTGGGAAGCATCTGTTGACCTTCTTCACCGATCCAACCCGCCTGATGGTGGCCCTGTTGCTGGCCGGAGGGATAGGCTGGCTGCTCCTCCATCGGCGATCAGCCCTGGCCTGGCGGCGGGCGGTGCCCTGTATTGCCTTCCTGGTGACCTCTGTTGTGCTGGAGATGTTGCTGATAGTGGGCGAGACATGGCGCGAACCCCGTTACCTCTACTCCCTCTTACCTCTGTTCCTCCTGGGTGGGGAGGGGGTGGCCATCCCTGCCCTGGGCGGCCTGGCGAAGCGGATGCCCCCCCTTTCGGCCCGCTGGATGCCGGCCGGGCTGACCGCTGGGCTGGTCCTCTTGAGCGCCTGGCTGGCCTACCCCGGCGCCCGCGCAGCGGCCACCCGCGACGAGTGGGGCTATGACCGCGCCCTGGCCGTCGTCGGTCAGCAATGGGCCGCCGGTGATGCCCTGGCGACCATCGCGCCGGCGGCGGCGCTGGTCACGCTGGGCCATTGCGATTACCTGGCCGTTGAGGAGGGAGCGCAGGCGCTGATCGTGGAACGCAATGGCCGTCGGGTAGATGGCTGGACCGCTTTGCCGCTCCTCGATTCGGCCGGGCGCCTGGCCGAGGCGTTCCAGACCCACCCGCGCCTGTGGTTTGTGGCCGATGAAGCGCGTCTGAACAGCCATTTCAGCTCCGAATTCCTGCATCTGCTGTGGGATCGATCCGACCTGGTGGCCTTTGAGCGCGGCGTGTTTGTCTTTCGCTCCCGGCCCGCCGAACCGCCACCGGCCGTAGACCATCCCCTCAACGTCTGGTTCGACGCCCAACTGCGCCTGGTCGGCTACGCCTTGAGCAATGACCGGCCCCGGCCCGGTGAGGTGGTGACCGTCACCCTGCGCTGGGAATCGGGTGAACCACAGGGACGATACACAGCCTTTGTCCACCTGGTAGACCAGACGGGCAAGGGAGTAGCCGGGCACGATGCGCCGCCGCTGGGGGGGATCTATCCTGTGGAACGCTGGCCCCGCTCGGAGCGGAGCCAGCCCCTCCCCGACCGCCACCCGCTGACCCTGCCCGCCGACCTGCCGCCGGGCCGCTACCGTCTGGAAACGGGCCTCTACCGCCCTGTCACCCTGGAACCGGTGGGCGAGCGGGTGACACTCGATTTCCTGACGGTGGGGGGAGACAGCCGGCTATTGCCACCGGGTGGGCCTCTTGCCCACTTTGGCAATGGGACAGCCCTCTACCTGGTCAGCCTGGAGGGCGATATGCGGCCGGGCGGCAGAGCCCACCTGAAGCTGGCCTGGCAGGCAGGCCCGGCCGGCTTGGATGCCGACTATACCGTCTTTCTCCATCTGCTGGACAGTGCAGGACAGATCGCCCGCCAGTGGGATGCCCTGCCGGTGGACGGGTGGTATCCCACCTCTTACTGGGACCCTGGCGAAGTGGTGACCGACGAACACGACCTGGATTTCAGCCCGACATTATCCCCCGGCACGTACCGCCTCATCGCCGGTCTGTACCGTGCCGAAGGCAGTCGCCTGCCTCTGGATAACGGCGGTGATTTTGTCGAGATCGCCTGTATCGAGTTGAAACCATGACTCAATCCGACGGCGGCCGCTACCAGGCGGCAACAATGAGGCGAGGGCTGCGCGGCAATCTGCTGCACTACATAGAACGGGTAAGTGGCAGCCGCACCCTGGCGCCGTGGCTGTGGCAGGGGATGATCCTCACCTTGTTGAGTGGGTTGCCCACCGTGGCCGGATCGGTGTTGCGGGGGCTGGCCTACCGCGTTGTGCTGGAACATGTCGGGGCAGGCTGTTTTATCGAAAAGGATGTGCGCTGGCAGGTGCCGCGCCGCATCCGCCTGGGCCGTCGGGTGATGATCGGCGAAGGTTGCTTTCTGGATGCCCATTCGCCGACGGGGCACATTGTGTTAGACGATGACGTCTGGTTGTCGCCGGGCTGTTACCTGGTCGCCTACCGCGATGCCGAGGTGCATATCGGCGAGCGGACCTACATCGGTCACCGCTGCCTGCTCTATGGCCACGGCGGCATTCGGATCGGCTGTGATGTCCTGCTGGCCAACGATGTGCAGCTCATCTGCGGCGACCATACTTTTGCCCGGCGCGATCTGCCTATCCGTGCCCAGCCCACAGTCGAGCGGCCCATCGTCATTGAAGACGATGTGTGGCTGGGAGCGTCGGTCATTGTCCTGGGGGGGGTGACGGTGGGGCGCGGCGCGGTGGTGGGAGCCGGGGCGGTCGTCACCCATGACCTGCCCCCTTATAGCCTGGCTCGTGGCGTGCCGGCGCGGGTGGTGGGAGTACGAGGCGAGGACAACCGGGTGTCAGGGTGAAGGGACGGGGGAATTGGGGGCGGATCATCGGCCACCCGCTGGTCAAGGCCGCCTATTTTGGGCTGCTGATCGCGGCCACCGCCTTCTACCTCTATCGCTGGGGGGGGCATCTGCCCGGGCTGCTGGCCCAGATGCGACCGGAGTGGGCGGCAGCCGCCCTGGCGGCGACAGCCGTGGCCGGCCTGGTCTATAGCTACATCCAGTATGCTCTTTATCGCCGCCTGGGGGTGAGTGTTTCCTATTGGACAACGTTCCGCATCATCAACATTTCTCAATTGGGCAAGTATCTGCCGGGCCGGGTGATGTTCGTCGGCAACTACTACCTGTTGTCGCGGGAGGTGGGCATCGGCAACGCCCAGATCGGGGCCAGTTTCGTGATCTCCCAGGCGTTGTGGATGTTGACAGCCTGTTTGTGTGGGCTGCCGATGTTGACCCTGCTCAACCCGGCCTTGCGCTACACGGTTCTGCTCATGCCCCTGGCCCTGGTGCTGCTCATCCATCCCCGTTTCCTGGGCTTTTTGTTGCGGCTGGGGCAGCGGCTTGTCGGCCGGGCACAGGGGGAGCTGCCCTCTCTGCCGGAGGGGTTAGGGGCTGCCTTTTACCTGGGAATTGCGTTCCTGTATCTGGTGAACTGGGGATTGGCCGGGTTAGGGGCCTGGTTCAGCCTGCGAGCTTTTGGCCCGACCGGTCTGCAGGCCCTGCCCCTGGCGATGCCGGCCGTGGCGATGGGCACCGTCGTCGGCTTTGTCGCCCTCTTTGCCCCGGCAGGCCTGGGTGTCCGCGAAGGATTGGGCGCGGTCATCCTGGCCCCGGCTGTCGGCGGCCAGGTGGCGCTGCTGGGGTTGCTGTTGCTGCGTGGCCTCACCGTCGTCGTGGATCTGAGCTTTGGGGGGCTGGGACTGCTGCTCAGGCCCAGGGCGTGACGGACCAGCGCCTCAGGGCGACCAGGTGCAGAACTCGTCGCTGGCCGGGTCGTTGCTGAGGTTGGTCCACTGCCCGCTGGCCAGGTCCACGATATAGATCTCTTTGTTGCCGGAGCGGTTGCTGTAGAGGACCAGCCGTTTGCCGTCGGGTGACCAGTCGGCCAGCCCCTCGGTGCTCTGGGGCGAGTTGCTCACGTTCCTCTGGTTGGAGCCGTTGGCGTTCATGAGATAGATCTCCTGGTCGCCGTTGCGGTTGGTGTTGAAGGTGATCATCTGGCCGTCGGGCGACCACATGGGGTACCGGTCACGGCGCGGCGCGTTGGTCAGGTTCATCGGGTTGGAGCCGTCGGCTCCGATCACCCAGACATCCCAGTTCCCACTCCGATCGGAGCTAAAGGCGATCTTTTTCCCATCGGGCGACCAGTCGGGGTGTTCGTCATCCGCCGGGCTGTGGGTCAGTTGGGTCAGCCCACTGCCGTCCACGTTGATGATCCAGATGTCCCAGTTCCCTGTCCGGTCGCTCTGAAAGGCGATCCGTTTCCCATCGGGCGACCAAGTGGGCCAGCCGTCATGGCTGCGGCCATCGGTCAGGCGGACCAGGTTGCCCGCCGTACCGGTTTCCGGATCGAAATCCAGCAGGTAGATCGTGCCCGGCCCCAGGTTCCATCTGCCGGCCAGGGTGTCGCGGAAGGAGACAAAGGCGATGCGCCGGCCGTCGGGCGACCACACCGGCGAAACGTCATCGGCCCAGGAGTTGGTCAGGTTGGTCAGGCGATCCCCGTCGGTGGTCATGACATAGATCTCATAGTCGCCCAGGCTGCCGCGATGGGTCTCGAAGGCGATCCACTGCGGGCGGGGTGTGGGGCGGGGCGGCGGAGGCAGCGGTGTGGCCGTGGGCGGCTCCTGGGTGGGGGGCAGGTCGGTCGGCGCTGCGGTCGGCTGCTGGTCGGTGGCGGTGGCTTCCGCCGTTGGGGCAGGGCTGGACGGCACCGGGGTAGAAGGGACGGTCGGCGATGTGGCCGTTGGCATGGGGGTCAGCGTGGCGACGGGCAGCGGGGTGAAGGTGGCCCGGAGCGTGGCTATGGCCGTGGCGGTGGGCGGGTCCCCGTACACCAGCCGGGCGACGCCGGGGATATGGCGCACGGCCCAGACAGCCGCCACCGCCAGGCCTGCCACAAGCAGGCAGGCTGACAAAGAGAATACCCAAACGACAACCCTGCGTTTCCGAGTCATGGCCCTTTTCCCTTCTGTCGGGGTTCACCCGTTCAGGATGCTATTATATCATGCCTGGCGGGTGTAGGGCAACTGCGAGCAGTCGCCCTACTATGAGTCAGGCTGGAGTGGAGGCTTCAGCCGGCCTTTTCCGCCTGAAGGCTCCAGTCCCATGCGTGGAGTCGCTTTGACCCCTCCCTCCCTTGTATGGTATAATTGGGACCGCTTCGCCCGGCAAAAAGTGTGAGGGAGGTTTGCAGATGAAGGAGAGGATTGCGGTCGTTGGACTCCCCTTTGTTCTATTGCTGGCTGCGGTCATGGCCTGGAGCGTGCTGGCCGGCCATACAGCATCGGCTGCCGACGGCACGCTGGTGCAATATGAGGTATCGTTGACCGGTGTCAAGGCTGGACGGCTGGAGGTGGCGTTGCCCGAAGGCTTTGAGTACGTGGGCCTGGCCGCCGGCAGTCAGGTGGCCGCCAGCCCTGAACTGAGTGAGGAAGGCCGGCGGTTGGTGTGGCAGGGGCCGTTCCCGACCCACGGGGCCTTGCGCTTCTGGATCGCGCCGACGAGGGGGGCTGAAGCGCCGGCCACCCTGCCGGTCGTGGGTGCGGATGTCCAGGCGGTGCGAGTCGAGCCGGTGATAGCCTCCCCGAACGATCGGACGCCACGGCTCCCTTCCGCTGCGCCAACCGGGACGGTCAGCGTGACCAAGACGGTGACGCCCGATGAGCTGGAGCCGGGGGACAGCCGCTGGGTGACCTATGAGGTAGTGTTCAGCCACTCGACCACTGAGACGGTGACCCTGGACCGGATCACCGACACCCTGCCTGCCGATTTTCTGTTCGGCGGCATGGCCTATGGCAGCGACGTCATCACCGCCCCGACCCCCGTCGGCGGTAACAGCTACGTCTGGTCCCAGGTCCACTTCACCGATACCCTCACCCTGCGCTACAATGTTCGGGCCGTGCAACATGGCGGCGAGTATCAGAACCTGGTGAGGGCCGTGGCCGGTGGGGTGACCATCGGACCGGCCAGCGCCACACTCAAGATCGGAGGGAACCTGGTCGTCCTGCCGGTGGTGCTCAGGGAGCACAGGATCCCGACGGCCCAATGGCAGGTCAGCAAAACGGCCAACCCGACCGAGGCCCAACCCGGCGACCCGATTGACTACACGGTGGTCATCCGCAACGTCGGGGATGCCACCGGCGGGGTCGGCACAATCTGGGACTTTATCCCCACCGAATTTACCTTCCTGACCATGCTGCCCGGCAGTGAGGTGACCACCGCGCCCACCATCAAGCAACCGGGCTGGCTGGAATGGTGGAGCGAGGACAACCCCTGGCTGGTGCCGGCCGGCGGCGACCTGATCCTCCTGTATCAACTCCAGGCCGGGGGGGCAGGCCCCAAAACCAACACCGTCCAGGTCTACAGGGGAGGGGCTGCTCTGTTAGGCACGGCTTCCAGCACGGTCACGGTGGGCACGCCTTTGCCTTTCCAGGAAGATTTCACCAACGGGTTATCGGCCGACTGGCAGCCTTTCCTCAACTGGCCGGGGCTGTCGGCGGACCGCTGGTACTGGAGCGGGGAGCTGGGCTCGTGGGGAATTCTGAACTACGAGTATGACCGCGTGTTGCCGGGAAACGAGGGCTACGATCTGATCATCTACAACGCCCCCGGCGCCCAGGAGTGGACCGATTACCGGATCGAGGCCCGCCTCAAGGATGTGAAGCAGACGGGCAAACTGAACCGGGGGTTCGTCGGCCTCTGGTTCCGGGGCACCTATCAGAACTCAGGGGCGATGGATGGCAAGACGGTGGGTGGCTACTACTTTTACATGAAGGAGCCGGACGACACCCTGTACCTGATGCGCACGCCGCCGGACAACCCCAACTTTGCCTCCCAGAGCACGGTGGCCAGCTACCTCTGGTCGGCAGGGCTCGGTCGGAAGCACTGGTACAAGATGATCGTTGAGGTGCGCGGGACCAACATCAAGGCCTGGTTCGAAGATGACGAAGATGGGACCTCCAATCCGGTTAAGGTGTTCGATTGGAATGATCCGCTTGCAGCCTGGCCCAGGGGCACGGTGGGTTTCTCTGTCTTCTATAGCTCTGCCCGCTTTGACTATATCTATGTCCTGCCGCTGGACTGAGAGCCGGTCTGAAAACCACAAAGGACACAAAGAATTCCTATTCTCTCCTTCTCACTTCTTTGTCTTATGTGCCTTCGTGGCAGGCTTTCCAGGCACGCTCTGATCAGGCCTGGATAGAGGGGCAGGTCACAAATCATTTCGGAGGAAACAACGATGAGCACGAGATGGACGATCCCGGCTGCCGTGGCCCTGCTGGCCCTGGCGGCGGGAATTCTGCTGAGCCAGGGGGCGGGCCAGGCGCAGGTGCCGGCAGCCGACCTGTTGGTCACCAAGTCGGTGCAGCCGTCGCTGATCGCCCCTGGCGAGACGGTCATCTACACCGTCGAGGTCAGCAACACGGCCGGGGTGACCCTGACCCTCTCGTCGCTGGTGGACACCCTGGCCGATGGCTTTGAGTATGTCAGTCTGGCACCGGGCAGCGAGTGGGGCGTCGAACCGTGGGATCGCATCCCACCCCAGATCCAATGGGCCGGCCCGATGACCGTGCCCATATCGGATACCCTGATCGTGCGCTACTATGTGCACGTGCCGGCCGACGTACCCCTCAGCCCCTCTCCCTACCTGAACACAGCAGTGGCCACTTCAGGCGGCCACAACTACACAGCCCAAACGGGCCTGCTGGTGGTCAGGGGGGAGGTAACGGTGGACAAGTCGGCCAGCCCGGACCGGGTGAAACCGGGCGAGATAGTCACCTACACCGTGACTTTCAACAACAGCGGCTATGTGCCGGTGCCCATGGCCGTGGTGACCGACCTGCTGCCGGCCGGCGTCACCTTCCTCACCATGACCGCCAACAGCGACCTGTCCGCCCCACCCGTCGGCGTCAGCGGCACGATCACCTGGCCTGGTCCGATGACCATCCCCTCCCATGCCGGTTTTGTGGTCGAATATCAGGCGGCCATGCCGGTCACCAGCGACACGCTGCACCTGCAAAACCAGGCCTGGGGTCAGTTGGGCGACGGGACGGTCGTCGGCCCGGCCCGTGCCGAAGTCGTGGTGGCCACCAGCAACCCGATGACCGTCGCTCTGCCGGTGATCTACCGCGACTGGGCGCCGCCGGCCTTTGCCGTCACCAAGAGCGCCTATCCGACGGTAGCCTATGCTCAGACGCCGGGAGCCCTCATCACCTACACGGTGACCCTGATCAACGAGGGCACGGTGCCCGGCGTGCTGGCCGACATCCGCGACACATTGCCGCTGGGCTTTACCTTTGTGCAGATGTTGCCCGGCAGCGATGTGACCGCTGTCCCAAGCGGCACAAGCGGCCAGATCATCTGGAACGGCCCCTTCACCGTAAACGGCCGGTCATCCTTGAAGCTGCTCTACCAGGTGCGGGCCAGCAGCTCGCCCGGCACCTACACCAACAGCGCCACAGCTACGGCCAGCCAGGGTCGCCCGCCGCAGGCACCGGCCGGGGCGACGGTGGAACTCAAGTCACCTGCCCTGCTCATTGAGGAGTTTGACCCCCCCAGTTCTGATTGGGAAGAGTTCCTCAACAACTGGCGTCTGAATCCGGAACAATGGCACTATGCAGCCGAATCAAGTGATGACGGCTCGACGGTGCTGAAGCATGTCTATTATCTCGGTGTGGCGAATCCAGACGATGGCGCTCATGATGCGCTGATCATGTACAAAGCCCCCGGCGCTGAACAATGGACCGACTATGTATTTCAGGCCAGGGCCGTTTTGTTTGCCGGCGATGGCAGCGGACGGGGCAAGTTCGGCATGTGGTTCCGAGGGACCGGGAACCAGGTCGATCAATTGCCAGGACGGTATGTAACCGGCTATTACTTTAACCTCCAGCCTGGTCCGCCGATGGTTGTGGAACTGTGGCAGATCCGGACCGACGAAGAGTGTGGGGATGACTGCGACTATAACTACCATTTCTCGAACCCCATCCTTCTCAAAAAGCTCCAGGGACACACCGACCTGGACCCCTTGGGATTGGAGATCAGGTGGGGAGAGTGGTACTGGCTGCGCGTCGAGGTGCAGGGGCCGCGGATCCGCTGCTACGTGGACAATATCCTGGTTTTCGACTATTATGACAATGTGGGGACCACCTTTACCCAGGGCACGGTTGGCTTTTTCACCTATATCGCCGGTGATGCGCGCTTTGACCATGTATCGGTAGTCCCGCTGGAATAGCACGGCCCTGAACGTGGGCTGCGGCGTGGGGCGATCGCCCGTCTGTGGCGGTCGCCCCGCCCTTTGGCATGGCATCGAGGGGATGGAGCAGGCAGGTCTCCTGGTGGACAAAAGACGGACGACGAAGGATGAACGGGGCAGCGATGCCGCCGCTCCTCATCTCCTGTTGTGTGTCACCTGGATATTGGTGACACTCCTCACAGCGTTGGGCGTGGGGCTGCGCCTGGCCTACCTGCTGCATGTGCCCCCCTTCCTGGACGAATACTCTTCCATGCTGACCGGGATGAGCATCCTGCGCACGGGCGGTCTTCCCCGGCTGCCCTCGGGGGTGCTCTATCCCAGCGGTTCGCTGTTCTCCTACCTGGAGGCAGCCTTCATCGGCCTGTTCGGCTTCAGCGACCTGACGGCCCGCCTGCCGGGCCTGCTGGTCAGCGGGCTGACGCTGCCGGTGTTGTATCTGGTGGCCCGGCGGATGATCAACCGGCGCGTCGCCCTGCTGAGTGTGGCCCTGCTGGCCGTAGCGCCGGAGGCGGTGGTGTGGGGCGGCCGGGCGCGGATGTACTCCCTCCTGCAATTTCTGGCCCTGCTGACGGTCTATTTCTTTGACCGGGGGGTTCTGGAGCCGGGGGCGGGCAGGGAACTCCGAGCGATGAAAGCCTGGCCGTGGGTCGTCTGTTTCCTGGCGGCCATCTGTGCCCAGGATGAAGCGATCCTGCTCCTGCCGATCTTGTGGCTGGCAGCCTGGGTCGTGCGGGGTCGGCGTTGGTTTCTGCGGCCGGGTGTGTTGCTGGGGCAGGTCTTGCTGCCGGCGGCAGGGATCGGGCTTCGTTACTGGCTGAATGAGATCCGGGTGCCGGGTCAGGTCTACAGCCTGACTCACGATGCCTTTTTCCGTTTCCCACCGGCGCTGGCTCACGGCCTGGTCAAAATCGCCCCCTTTTTCACCGCTCCCTGGGCCTGGCCGGTCACGTTGTTTTTCATCGTTGCTCTTGTTTTTATGGTGAAAGGGAAAAGGGAGAAGGGGGTAGGGGATGAAGGAGGTGGAACCGAAGGCACGCCATCCGCGACCTGGTTCCTGGCTTATGTCTTCCTGGCTCTGGCGGCGGCGATGGTGCTGGTGGTCAACGACCCCTGGCAGGATGACCGCTATCTGTTTATGGCCCTGCCCCTGTTCCTGATGGTAGCCGCCTGGGGGATGGACCGGCTGGTGGAGGCGCTGGCCCGGCGCCGGTCGGCCCTGAGCGGTGCCTGGACCACCCCTGTCCTGGTTGCTGCTGTGACCCTGGCTGCTCTGCCGGGCGGACTCTCGGCCCTGCGCCGCTACGAGCCGAACTATAGCGCCGCCTACCGGTGGGTGGCGGCCCAACTGGCTGCCGGGGACCTGGTGGCGGCGGTGCGCCCGGCACCGGCCGCCGTGTACCTGGGCCGCTGCGACTTTCTGGTCGCCGAGGACAAATACCAGGAGTTTGTCATGCAACGGAACGGGGTGTGGGTGGACCGCTGGGCCGGGGCCAGGGTTCTCACCTCGCCGGAAGAGTTCCGGGACCAGGCGCTCAAGAGTGGGCGACGGGTGTGGCTGGTGGTAGATCAAGACCGCTTCGAATCGGTGGCCTTTTCCCCTCAGTTTGTGGCCCTGATTTTGCAGCAGATGGACCTGGCCTGGCGCCAGGGTGGGGTGCTGGTCTTTCGTGGGCAGGGCTATCACCCGCCGCCGGAGATGGCCGTGCACCGGGCTCTGGAGGCCAACTTTGCCGGGCAATTGCGCCTGACCGGCTATGCCCTCAACACCGACCGTCCCGAACCGGGGCAGGAGCTGCGCCTTCACCTTTTCTGGCAGGCGGTGCAGCCGGAGCGGAATTATACGGTGTTTGTCCACCTCGTCGGCACCGACGGGCGGGGCCTGACTCAGGTGGATGGCCAGCCGTTCCTGGGCCTGTATGGCATGACCACCCACTGGCCCCGTGACCGCGCCGTGACCGATGAGCGCCGGCTGATCCTGCCCGCCGACACGCCGCCGGGCCGCTATCGCCTGGAGGTGGGGCTGTACGACGCTGATGACCCGGAAGCCGGGCCGCTGCCGGTGCTGGACCAGGCCGGGCAGATCACAGGCTACAGCCTGACCCTCGACTATCTCAAGGTGGACATCCCCCTGCCGCCCACACCGTTGCAGATGGTGGCCGAGGGCAACCTGGGCGGTGTCGTGCGTCTGGTCGGCTACGACCTGCCGCGGACCGGGGTCGCTGCCGGAGCCACCCTGCCGCTGACGCTCACCTGGGAAGTCACCGGCCTTTTCGATGCGGACTATACAGTTTTTGTGCACCTGGTCGGCCCCGACGGCCGCCCTGTGGCCCAGGCCGACGGTCAGCCGTTGGGTGGCGCTTATCCCACCCGCTTCTGGGATGTGGGCGAGCGCCTGGCCGATCCTTACATCGTGAATGTGCCGGCCAGCGTGCCGCCGGGCGACTATGAGCTGCGCGTGGGGATCTATCTGCTGGCAACGGGCGAACGGCTGCCGCTGCTTGGCGCCGATGGCCGGGTGGTGGGCGATGGCCTCTCCCTGGGCCCGGTGCGGGTGACAGCCCCCTAGAAGCGACGAGGAGACGATGGAAACAGAAGCTCGGCGGCGGCGCTGGCTGTGGAACGGAGGGCTTCCGCTCCTGCTCCTGCTGGTGGCCCTGATCCCCCGCGTGATGGCTTTCGGTCCCATGAGCAACCCCGACGAGATCCGCTGGCTGGAGCGGTCGGCGGCCTTTTACGATGCGCTGGCGCGGGGGGATTGGGCGACGACTTTGGGAGCCTTTCACCCGGGTGTCGTGCCGGCCTGGGGCTTTGGGGCGGCGCTATCTATCCGCTACGGGCTGGCCCGGTTGCGGACCTGGCAGGCCGCAGGGACCCTGCCCATGGCCGACCTGGCCCGCACCGCCCTGGCCTTTCCGGTCCTGCTTTCGGTGCTGACGGTGCTGGCGGTGTATGGCCTGGTTCGCCGCCTGGCCGGCCGGGAGGCGGGGTTCTACGCCGCCTGGCTGTTGGCCCTGGAGCCCTTCTACCTGGCCTTTGCTCACACCATTCACCTCGACCTGACCCAGGCCAGCCTGATGCTCATCGCCGCGCTCCTGTGGCTCAACTACCTTCGCCCGCCGCGACGATGGCCCTTTCTGGTCGGCAGCGGGCTGGTCGGTGGGCTGGCCCTGCTCACCCGCACGGCGGCCCTCTATCTGATCCCCTTCAGCCTGCTGGCTGCCGGGGTCCATTTCCTGACCGGCGGGTGCTTCGGCCGGGGGTGGAAGCCACGGCTGCTCCACATTGCCCTGGCCTGGCTGGCCTGGCTGAGCCTGCTGGCCCTGGCCGTGGTCGTCTTGTGGCCGGCAATGTGGGTGAAACCGGCGGCGGCGGTCGCCAGGCTGATCGGTGGGGTGTGGCGCTCGGTGGAGAACCCCCATCCGTTGCCGACTTTTTTCCTGGGGCGTGTGATCCAGGAGGATCCGGGGATGCTCTATTACCCGCTGATCCTGCTCTTCCGGCTGCGGCCTTTGACCCTGGCTCTGGTTGCCTTTACCCCGATAGTGTTGGGCATAGCCTGGCGCAGGCTGTCGGTGCAGCAGCGCACGGCCTGGCTGCTGGGCCTGGCCTATCCGGCCTTTTATTTCATCCAGATGTCGCTGGCCTCCCACAAACTGGACCGCTACCTGGTGCCGGTCGTCTCGGCCTTCTCCGTCCTGGCCGGGGTCAGCCTGGCGGTCGTCGCCCGCTGGCTGAGCGGCCTGCTCGCCCGTCGGTGGGGCCGGCCTGTGCCGGAGACCCTGCGCCTGGCCGTGGTCGCCGGAGCGGTCCTGTTGCCGGCCATCTCCTGGCTGCGCCTGGCCCCCGATTTCGGAACCTACTTTAACCCCCTGTTGGGGGGTGGGCCACGGGCAGCGCAACTGTTTACCGTGGGCAGCGGTGGCGCGCCGGATCGAGTAGCCGACTATCTCAACGCCAAACCGGGCGCAGAGGATCTGTGGGTCCTGAGTTTCTATCCGACCGTGTTTCAGGCGTATTTCAAGGGCCACACCCAGGCACCTGGCTGGGGGAGTTTTGGGGGCGTTCCGGTCGAAGCGGACTATGTGGTCGTCACACTGGGCCAGGTGCAGCGGGACCTTTACCCCCTGGTGCTGGACTTTTTCCTGCCCCGCCAGCCGGAATATACAGCCCATCTCAACGACCTGGATTATGCCTGGGTCTATCGCGTACCACGCCAGGAGCTGGATGCCGCGCCCCCTATCCAGCAGCCGCTGGAGCTGAATTTCGAGCACCGTGTCCACCTGATCGGCTACGATCTGGACCCGGCTGCCGACCGGCTGCACCTGACCCTCTATTGGAGCCTGATCGTCTCCATCCACCACCAGATGGAGGTCACCATCCGGCTGGTGGACGGGGCCGGCCACATCGCCGCCGAATGGAGCGAGCCACCCTGGTCGGGAGAGGTGGCGGTGCTTGCCTGGCCGGGCGGCCACGCCGTGCATGACGAGCACACCCTGTCCCTCCCCGCCGGGCTGCCGCCGGGCGACTATACGCTCCTCGTCTCCCTGAGCGAATGGACCGACGAGGGGCAGGAGCGGCTGCTAAAGCTGGAGGGAGGCGGCAGCACGGAGGTGGTCCTGGAGCCCGTGGCGGTCGGATTGCCCTGAACCGCCTCCAGGGGGTCAAAAGATCGGCTGCGTCCAGATGCGGTAAAATTCAGGCAGGCGGCGCAGCACACCCCACTCCCGGCTGCTGAGGCCATCGGAGATCGCCCCCAGCAGTTTGAGCGAACGCCACAACCGCCAGGTAGCCACATCAGAGCGGTAATACGTTTCCACCTCCGCCAGGGTCAGGGGCGCAAAACCACCCGCCGCCAGAGGGCCGGCCAGCGCCTGGTTGGTCAGCGCCAGGAGAGGGGGCACCAGATCGGGCCGGTGGCGGACCAGAAGGTTGCCCAAAAAGTCGAGCAGGATGATCCGCACCTGAAAATAGCGGTCCATCACCTCCTGGTCAATCTTGAGCCGTTTGATGAGCCACCGGGCCGCGCCGGGCAGGGCCTGGAAGTAGAGATCGGTGCGGACCACATCCCGCCCGCCGATGCGGATCATCGGCACATTGGTATCCAGGTAGAGCAGCGGTTCCTCCCCGGTCAGGGCCTCGGGGTCGCCGCCATAACCGACCACCGCCCAATTGGGGATCTGACCATCCAGCCCCACCTGGTAGCCATCGGCGGCATGGGACCGGTTGTAGCGGAAGAGCTTTTCATACTGGCGCAGGATGGCCGAGTACAGCCGTTCGGCAGCCGGAGGGCTGATGGTGCGCAGGATCTCGTGGCCTACCGAAGCCGGATCCACCCGCTCCTGGATGACAAAGACCTGCACCCGACCCGGTTCCGGTTCGGTCACGCGGGCGGCAAAGTGGGGTACGGCAATGCCGATCTCATCGCGGAGACAGGTGTTGTACTCCAGGTAGCGCCGGACAAACTCTTCGGCATCGGCGCGGCTGAGGAAGGGCGGCATCTTTTTATAGACGACGGGCATCGGCGCGCCGGTAACGGGATGGCGCCAACCGGTGACCTGCAGGCCGGCGATCTCGACCACAGTGCTGATCTCGCCCCAGCCCAGGACGCGACGTTGGAGGCGAACCCGGTCTATTTGCGACAACCTCCCCCTCACCTCCCGTTTTCGTGGAGGGTGCGGGCGGGGGGACCCCACCCGTACGGCGGGGGAACCCCACCCGTCCCCCCGCCCCCTATGGAAATCAGTGGTGGATGGCCCAGCCACGCATCTGGCTGAGGGCCGCCAGGGCGCGGTCCAGAGCGCCCAACGCCTCTTCCGCCTCCAGGTCGTCCATGATCAGCGGCGGCAGGAACTGGAGGACACGCGGGTCGTTATTGGCATAGATGGCCAGCACCCCCTGGTCGAACAAGAGCCTGGTCATGAACGGGCCGCAGCTCTCATCGGGAAAGACCAGGCCGATCATCAGGCCCAGTTGTCGGACCTCGACCAGCGTTTCGGGGTAACGGGCCTGCAACTGCTCAAAACCGCCGGCCAGGCGGTCGGCCAGTTCGTTGACCCGGTCCAGGAAGGCCGGTTCGGCGCTCATCTCCAGCACCTTCAGGGCCACCGCACAGCCCACCTCGGCCCCGCCAAAGGTCGAGACATGGATGAAGGGGTTTTCGTGCAGAAAGGCGTTGAGTTCGGCGCGATAGCAGGTGGCGGCAATGGGATACAGGCCGCCGCTCAGCCCCTTGCCGGTAACCAGAATGTCGGGCGCGACGCCCCAGTGCTCGATGGCCCACAGCCGGCCGGTGCGCCCCAGGCCGCTCTGCACCTCGTCGGCGATGAGCAATGCCCCGTGGCGGTCGCACAGGGCGCGCAGCTCGGCAAAATAGTCGGGCGGGGCGATGGGCATCCCCAGGGTGGCCGGCACCGTCTCCAGGATGACGGCGGCGGTATCGTCACCCATGGCGGCGGCGAGGGCCGCCACATCGCCAAAGGGCGCCTGGACAAAGCCAGGGGCCAGCGGGCCGAACGGCTCGCGGTACTGAGGGTCGCCGGCGGCCAGGGCCAGGCCGGTGTGGCCATGATAGCCGCCCCTGGCGGAGATAATGCCGGGGCGACGGGTGTGGGCGCGGGCCAGCTTGAGGGCAAAATCGATCGCCTCGCCACCGCCCACCGCAAAGGTGGTATAAGGCAGATCGCCGGGGGCCAGTTCCGCCAGGCGTCTGCCCAGCGCCGCCCGCATCTCGGACAGCAGATGGTGGTTGCCGATGTCCAGCTCGTCGAGGGCCCCCTTGAGGGTTTCGACGAGGGCAGGATGGCGGTGGCCCAGGTTAAAGACACCGCCGTTGCAGTGGCAATTGATCAGGCGTTTGCCGCTCTCTACATCCCACAGGTAGACCCCCTGGCGACGGCCCGGCACGAAATCCAGGCCATATTGGGTGAAAAAGGCCGCTTTACCCGACGACACGTGGTCGTGGAACCAGGCAATGCTTTCTGTCTTGGGCCGCTGTCCAATGAATGTCATCCCCTCCTCCTGTCTCGGCGAGACATTGTACCACGATCTTGCAGGATCCTCAAGTCGGTGGATCGGCCCATTCTTCTCCATTGGCCGACTTGACGAACCTCTTTCCTTCTGGTACACTAGCGTCGCTATGAGTACGAACCGTGTGCAATTCGGAATCCTGACGGCCCTGCTGCTCTTCTGCCTGGGGCTGGGCGGCTGCCACCTCCGCCCTTTGCTCTCCAATGTCTCGGTCTCGCCCAATGTCATCTCCCCCAACGCCGACGGCACCGACGACGCGACCAACATCACCTACACCCTGTCGCGCAACGCGGCCATCTCCATCTACTTTGAGAGCACCGATGGCCAACGTTTCTACTTCCGCCAGGAGCGGTCCCGCTCGGCGGGCGATTACCGCGTCCAGTGGGGAGGCACGGTCCACCAGCCCTACTGGTTGCAGAACGAATATAGCCGGCAGTGGGTGACAAGCTGGGTGTTGCCCGACGGAGTCTATACCTGGGTGATCGAGGCCCGCGGCGACGACGGCCAGACAGAGCGCGTCGAGGGTCAGATTACGCTTCAGGGCGGCGACACCACCGTGCCCGAACTGCGCCGGTTCGGCGTCACCCTCCCGGTGTTCACCCCCAACCAGGATGGCCTGGCCGACCGCACCGGGGTGTCCTACTACCTCAACAAAGATGTGGAAAGCGTCCTGGTCTACCTCTACGATCCCAACAACCCGGACCTCCACTATCCGCTGGAGGAGCAACAGCGAGCGGTCAAGGCCGGACAGGCCGGTTACCACTATTACGACTACGACGGCGGCGTGGACCGGGGTGCCAATCCGCCGCCCGACGGCACCTACATCGTCGTAGGGGAGGCGCGAGACCTGGTGGGCCACCATGTCGTGGCCAGCGACACCCTGACCATCGAAAACGGCGGCAAGCCCCGCGCCCTGGTGGTCAACGGCACAATCTATTGGAGCGACGCTCTCCGCAGCCTGGAGGGCACCGAACTCTACCTGCCGCTGGGCGCGACGCTGTGCTTTACCACTTTTGTCGAGAACTATGGTGAGGTGCCGATCCGAACCTCCGGGCCGCCGTCGGGGACCTTTTACCGGAGCGACCAGAACTACAATACGCTGGCCGTGGAGAGGAAGGACGATAGCTTTTACGAACAGCCAGGGGCATGGCGCTTTGGGATTCGATTCGATACCTCTGAACTGGACTTTCCCTACCGCTGGGCGGTGGGCAAGCCCGACGAACTGCGTTGCCAGGTCATCGAAGGCTATGAGCAATGTTTCCTGGATGCCCACAAGCGCGGTACCGTCACCGGCTGCATCGAACTGATCGGCCCCTTCCCCCGCAACCAGGTCTATGCCTGGGGGGCGCTGATCCACCAGTGGGTAGGCATCAGCGCCGAGAACAACTATGTGGACCGGGTGTTGATCCACATCGGCGAGCCGTAGAGTCTGTCCGGCAAGATGGACCTGGCCATTGTCATCGTCAGCTACAACACCCGCCGCCTGCTGGCCGAATGTCTGGACTCAGCCCTGACCGGACTGGCCCGGTCGGGGTTGGAGGGCCAGGTATGGGTGGTGGACAATGCCTCGGCCGATGGCAGCGCGGCAATGGTGCGGGAATCGTTCCCGACCGTGCGCCTCATCGCCCATGAACGCAACGCCGGCTTTGCCGCCGGCAACAACCTGGCGCTCCAGGCTATGGGCCTGGACCAGGAGACCTCCCCCCGCCACGTCCTGTTCCTGAACCCCGACACGCGCGTGTTGGGCGACGCCCTGGGGGTGATGGTTCGCTTCCTGGATGCGACGCCCCACGCTGGCGCAGTCGGCGCCCGGCTGGTCCACAGCGACGGCAGCTTCCAGCACTCGGCCTTTGCCTTTCCCGGCCTGTGGCAGATCTTTTTTGATTTCTTTCCCCTCCATCCCCGCCTGCTCGATTCGCGGCTCAACGGGCGCTATCCGCGGCGTTGGTACCGGGCAGGCCGGCCCTTCCCTGTGGACCATCCGCTGGGCGCGGCGCTGATGGTCCGGGCTGACGTACTGGCCCAGGTGGGCGGTTTTGACGAGCGCTTTTTCATCTACTGCGAAGAGGTCGACCTCTGCCGGCGCATCAAGGCCGCCGGTTGGGCGATCTACTGCCTGCCCCAGGCGGAAATCGTCCACCACGTGGCCCAGAGCACCCGCCAGTTCCGCAACCAGATGTTCGTCGCCCTGTGGCGCAGCCGCTTTCTGATGTTCGAGAAGCATCACAGCGCCGCCTTTTGCCGGGCGGCACGGTGGCTGGTCCGGTTGGGGCTGTGGGCCGAGGCCCGCCGGGCGCAGGCAGCCTATCGGCGCGGGGAAATAGATGCCGCCGAGGTCCAGGGCCGGCTGGCGGCCTGCCGGGAGGTGGCCGCATTATGACCGGGCGGCTGGCGGCGGTCGTCCTCACCAGGAACGAGGAACGCCACATCGGCGATTGCCTGGACAGCCTGGCCTGGGCCGACGAGCGGCTGGTGTTCGACGATTTCAGCACCGACCGCACCGTCGAGATCGCCCGGGCGCACGGGGTGCGGGTGGTGCAGCGAGCCCTGGACAACTTTGCCGCGCAACGGAACGCGGCGCTCCAGGCAGTGGAGGCCGGCTGGGTGCTGTTCGTGGACGCCGACGAGCGGGTCACGCCGGCCCTGGCCCACGAGGTGCAACAGGCGATCGCCACCGATGGCGAAGGGACGCGGGCCGGGTGGTGGATCCCCCGGCACAACTACATGCTCGGCCATCGGATGCGCGGCGGGGGGTGGTATCCCGACTATCAACTGCGGCTGCTGCGGCGGGGCCGGGCCCGCTACGATCCGGCCCGGCCGGTCCACGAGACCGTGCTCCTGGATGGAGAGGCCGGCTACCTGCAAAATCCCCTCATCCACTACAACTATGATTCGGTCGCCCAGTTCCGGGCCAAGATGATGCGCTATACCCGGCTGGAGGCCCACATCCTCCGCAGCCAGGGGGTCCGGGCGTACCCCTGGACTTATGTCACAATGCCGCTGCGGGAGTTCTGGCGGCGGTTCGTCCGGCTGGGGGGGTACCGCGATCACCTGTACGGGCTGTTGTTCTGTGGCCTGATGGCCTGGTACACCCTGGTGACCTACCTGCGGCTCCGCAACCTGCCCTGATACCGGCCACCCCCTTCTCACCCCAACTCCAGGATCCGCTCCAGACCCCGATCGATATAGTCGGCGATGGTGTTGGCGCAGGCCCGGTACTCCTCGATGCTCCCCTCATACGGGTCCACGATGTCCTTGCGTTTGCCGGCCATCTCGCTGAGGCGGTAGACCTTCCACGCATATTGAGGCCAGGTGTTGCCGATCATCTGCTCATGTTCACGGCCCATCACCAGGATCAGGTCCGCCTCGGCCACATCTTCAGCGGTAATGGTATGGGCCACATGGTCGGTTATGTCAATCCCACGCTCGGCCATGACGGCAATGGCCTTCTCGCTGGCCGGGTTGCCATCCATTGCCCACACGCCGGCGCACCGCACCTGGTAGCGATCTTTTAACCCTTTTTCGGCCAGCCGTCGGCGAAGCAGGCCGGTGGCCATCGGTGAGCGGCACAGGTTGCCGGTACACACGAACAGAATCACCCCCATGTCGGTCTCTCCTCCAGGTTGCCTGCCCATTGTAGCGCAAGGAGGGATCCCTGTCAAACCGGCATGGAGCAAGATGACCCCTCTACATCCTATGAAAAAGGGCCGGGACCATCGGGTCCCGGCCCTGGCCAACCGGTCGGTCAGGCCAGCTCTGGCTGGAGCAGGCCATAGTCGCCGTCCTTGCGGCGATAGAGCACATTGATCTGCCCCTCATCGGCGTTAAAAAAGACGAAAAAGTCGTGGCCCAGCAACTCCATCTGCTCGATCGCCTCTTCGGCCTGCATGGGGGTCATGGGGAAGCGCTTGGTCCGCACGATGGTATGAGCCTCTTCCTCCGCCTCTTCTTCCAGCTCGATCGGCAGGGGCTCTACGGTCATCCCTGCTCCTCGCCAGCGGTTCTTGCGCTTGCCCTTGTAGCGGGCGATCTGGCGGTACATCTTGTCCAGAACGGTGTCAATGGCCGAAAAGATGTCATCCGACCGCTCTTCCGCCCGTAGAATGGTGCCGTTGGAACGAACGGTCACCTGGCATACCTGTCGATCCTGGGCCGCTTTGGTGCCCTCGACCGACAGCTCGACCCAGGCCTCGGTGATGGTTGGCAGGTAGCGGTCGAGCTTGTTGATCTTTTTGTGGACATAGTCACGCAACCGGTCCGTCACTTCGAAATTCTTGCCCTTGATGATCAGTTCCATTTTCCACTCTCCTTACTCTGAATTGATGGCAGGTTGGGCCGATCCTTCACCTGGCACGGGCCAGGGTATAGGCCCAGACCGACGACACACCGCTGCTTTTCAGGGCACTGCAGGCTGCCTCCAGCGTGGACCCGGTGGTACACACATCATCAACCAACAGCACCCGTTTGCCTTGTAATCCATCGTGGAGGCACTGGAAGGCACCGCGCACATTTTCCCGCCGCTCCTCGGCATTCAGCTCCACCTGGGGGGCTGTGGCCCTGGCCCGGATCAGGACATCTTCCACCACCGGCCGCCGCAGGTATGCGCCCAGTTCGCGGGCCAGGAGAGCCGCCTGGTTGTAGCCACGTTCTCGCTGGCGGCTGGCGTGGAGCGGTACCGGCACAATGGCCTCCATATCGTACCCGGGCGGCAACAGTTCCGGCCAGCGTTCGGCCATCCACTTGCCCAATGGAGCGGCCAGGCTGCGCACATCCTCGTATTTGAGCTGGTGGATCGCCTGACGCAGGGGGCCGCTGTGAAAGGCACAGGCACGCAACCCATCGAGTTGGAAAGAGTCGTGCCGACAGCGATCACAGACAGGCATCTCGCCTGGGGGCGCAATCGGTCCGGGAAAGGAGGAATCCCCCACCGGCCAGCCACAGCGCGGGCACACCGGGGGGCGGATAGCCTCGATCTCATGCAGGCAGGCAGCACACAGCCAGGTCCCCAGGCGATGGCAGGCCACACACCGGGGTGGAAACAGGAGATCGAGGATCGCGTCTCCTACCCTCTGGAGCCAACCACGGCCGGAAGGGATAAACTGTTCCAAACCGGTTTTGCCTGTTACAACAAATGTCGGGTACCTGTTTAGAGCTAGTCTGAAAAAGGTGGTCACACGGGCGAAGGTCACAAAGGGACACAAAGGAAATAGCTGAAGAACCTTGGTGTCCTTCGTGTCCTTGGTGGTTTTCAGACAAGCTCTTAGAACGCGCTAAAGATCGGCGACTCTTTCAAGATCAGGGCAGCCGGCCCCAGGATGATGATCAGGATGGTCGGGAAGATCAGGAATGTCATCGGGAGCAACATCTTGATCGGGGCCTGATGCGCCTTTTCTTCCGCCCTCTGCCGACGCTTGATGCGCATCTGTTCCGATTGGATGCGCAGGACCTTGGCGATGCTGATGCCCAACTGATCGGCCTGGATCAGGGCGGCCACAAAACTGGTGACATCCGGCACATCCATCCGCTCGGCCATGTCGCGCAGGGCATCTCGGCGGGACTTGCCCACCCGCAGTTCCGTCAACATCCGTTGAAAGCCACGGCTGACCTCGTTATCCCATTTCTCGGCCACCCGTTGCATGGCCCCATCGAAGGGCAGGCCAGCCTCCACACTGATGGTCAGCAGGTCCAGGGCATCGGGCAGGGCCTTGACAATCTCATTTTGGCGACGGCGGATGCGGCTGCCCAGCCACAGGGTGGGCAAAAAGTAGCCCAGCAGTGCCACCACGATCAGGAAGAGAAGGCGTTTGGCCGGATCGATATGGCCCAACATGGTCAAAAAGAAGACCAAGGCCGCCAGCAACAGGGCCACCAGCCCGCGGATGCCCAGGAATTCGGCGGCGCTCCAGTTATTGGGGTTGCCGGCCAGATCGAGTTTATGGCGGGTCGCCTCCAGGCTGCGTTGGGGCGTGAACCGGGTCATAAACTGGGCGCTGGCCTGGATCATCGGCAGCAGGACCCGTTGGCTGAACGGCTGGGACAGTTCGATCTCTTCCAACGTGAGGGGGCGCCCCCCATATTCGACCAGCCGCGCCTCCACCTCATCGGCAGGGCGGGGCGCAGCGATGCCGGCCATGATCAGCATGATGGCCAGAAAGACCAGAACGGGCACGACAATCACGAGCAGAGAAAGCATGGGTCTCCTCCTTCTGCTATGGCCCACCAGGTTGTGATCAGACCTCGATGTTCACGATCTTGCGGATGAGCAAAAAGCCCCCGGTGATCATGACCGCGGCCACACCCAGCATGATCAGACCGCAGGGGTCCCGGAACATACGGCCCATGTAGGTCCGGTTGATCAGATACAGGATCAGGCCCAGGGCCACCGGCAGAGCGGTCAGGATGTAGCCAGAGATCATCTGTTGGGCGGTAAGGACGCGGATCTCGCCCTTGATACGCACCCGTTCGCGGATGGTGTGGCCGATGGTATCCAGGATTTCGGCCAGGTTTCCACCCACCTTGCCCTGAATATTGACGGCGGTGATCAACAGGTCCAGGTCATCGCTGGGAACACGGCGCAACATGTTGTTCAGCGCCTCCTCGTAATGGAGGCCCAGGCCGATCTCCTGGGTGACACGGTGGAACTCGGAGGCAATCGGGTCAGGCAGTTGCTCGGCGGCCGTTTTCATGGACTGGACAATGGAAAAACCGGAGCGAAGGGAATTGGCCAGCAGCGTGATGGTGTCGCCCAGTTGGTCATTGAAGGCATTGAGCCGGCGCCTTTTGCGGAAGGCGATGTAGAAGCGCGGCACAAAAAAGCCGACTACCCCGAACAACAGCCCAAACAGCGGCGAACCAAAGAGCAGGCGCCCCAACAGGAAAAAGAGCAGAACCGACAGGAGGTTCAGCACCATGAACTCGGCCACCCGCAACTTCAGGTCGGCGCGGGCCAGATCGGTCTGGAGGTTGGCGGCAAAGCCCCGTTTGGTGACCGCCGCCTCCAGACCATCCATCGCCGAGCGGCGCTTCCGACGCCTGGACTCGCGCCCTTCTTCTTTCCTGCCCCCATAACGGTCCAGGCGCTCTTCGATCACTTCCTCGCGGGCTCGTCCTGCCTGGCTCAACCCCACGAAAAGCAGAAAGACCGCAAAGGCGGCCACCAGGGACAGCACCAGCGGATTCATGCAGATCTGCAAGGAACCCATTCTCCCCTCCTTCTCGGAGGCCGGAGGCTGGGGGATGAGCCTGCGCCAATCCCCAGCCTCTGGCGTCCAACCTCCAACTAGAAGCGGCGCCCTACCCCAAAGATGGTGGGCGGCAGATGGATGTTGGCAGCCTCGATGATCTCCATGAACTTGGGGCGGATGCCGGTCGGCTTGAGCCGGCCGATCACCTTGCCGGCCTCGATCCCCTCTTGTTCGAACTTGAACAGGTCCTGCATGACGATGACATCCCCTTCCATGCCCTGCACCTCGGTGATGGCGACGATCTTGCGCGTGCCGTCGCGCATCCGCTCCTGGTGCACCACCAGGTGAAGGGCCGAGGCGATCTGCTCGCGGATGGCCCGCAGCGGCAGGTCCATACCGGCCATCAGCACCATCGTCTCCAGACGGGCCAGGGTATCGCGCGGGCTGTTGGAGTGGGCGGTGGTCATGCTGCCATCGTGGCCGGTGTTCATGGCCTGCAACATGTCAATGGCTTCCGGGCCCCGGCACTCGCCGACGATGATCCGGTCGGGCCTCATCCGCAGGCTGTTGATCACCAACTGCCGCATGGTGATCTCGCCCTTGCCCTCGACGTTGGCCGGCCGGGTTTCCAGCGTCAGGACGTGGTCCTGCTGGAGCTGGAGTTCGGCGGCGTTCTCCAGGGTGATGATCCGCTCGTCGTTGGGGATAAAGGCCGACATGACGTTCAGCGTGGTCGTCTTGCCCGAACCGGTGCCCCCTGAAATGACCATGTTCAGCTTGGCCTGGACGCAGGCTTTGAGGAACTCTAACGCTTCGGGGGTAATCGAGCCCAGCTCCACCAGGGTTTGGGCGGTGATCGGGATGCGGGCAAACTTGCGGATGGTGAGGATGGGACCGATGAGCGACAGCGGCGGGATGACGGCATTGACGCGCGAGCCATCGGGCAGACGGGCGTCTACATAGGGCTGGCTTTCGTCAATGCGGCGGCCCAGCGGCGAGACGATGCGGTCAATGATGCGCAGCACGTGGTCATCGTTCTCGAACTTGATGTCGGTGGGCTCGATCCGTCCCGCCCGCTCAATATAGACCGCGTTGGGGCCGTTGACCATGATCTCGGTGACCGTATCGTCGGCCAGCAGCGGCTCGATAGGACCATAGCCCAGGATTTCGGCGACGATCTGCTCGAACAGCCGTTGGCGGTCGGCCCGGCCCAGGATCAGGTTTTCCTGGGCCAGCATCGCGTCGTACATCTCCTCGATAGTCTGCCGCACCTCATCGGTTTTGGACACATCCATCTTGGGGTCGAGCTCGGCGATCAGTTTGCTGTGGATCCGGCTCTTCAGATCCAAAAAGGTATCCCGCGCCGGGGCAGCAGGCGCCCGACGCAGGCGCAGGTCTTCCAGGCGCGTCGGACGCTCAACCGGGTTGGGCGGTTGCTGTACAGGCAACTGTTGATTCTTCTCAATCCTTCGCAGCAGTGACATCTCTCCACCCCCTCTACCTTCCTCTTATCACCCTCTTGCCAGGTAGAACAGGCTTTAGCCTGTCCCGAATTCTCATCCCTTCGTCCGCTAACGCTTCAATCGGCCCAAAAGGCCGGCGCGCTTTTTCTGTTCCAGCGCCGATTCTGCAGCAGCCTCCGGGGCCGGCTGCGCCGGCTGCGGTTGCAGGGCCGCCACCTCTTGCTGCGCCAGCAGCCGAAACTTTTCGGCCAGTACATGGTTGGGCTCGGCCATGATCAAGGGCAACCCCTGGTTGATGGCCTGGCGGATGCTCCGGGGATCGTAGTCCAGTTGGATGGCGATCTTGTGTTTGAGGCTGCTCTCTAACTGTTCAGGCCGGATGCTGTCCCGGGGCAAGACCTTGTTGAGGATCAGATCGATCCGTTCATCGGCGAAATTCAACGCCTCCGACACCTCAAAGAACTGTTTGGTGCTCTTGATAGAAGGGATCTCCGGGGCCATGACCACCAGGACGCGATCGGCCAGGTCCATGGCCGTCAGGACCATATCATCGAGCTGGCTCCAGGTATCCACGATCACATAGTCGTATCCCTTGCACAGGGCGATCAGGATATTCTTCAGATCGTCAGGCTCGATCGTCCCTGCCGTTTCCGGCACCGGCGGCGCGGGCAGGACCTGGATCCCAGAAGGATGAGGGGCCAGGATAGCCATCAGGTACTCGGTATCCAGCTCCCCCTTCTGGTTGAGGACATCGGCGATGGAGCGATACCCCTGCAGGTTCAGCAGGACGGCCAGGTCGCCGAACTGCAGGCTGGCATCCACCAGCACCACCTTTTTCGAGGTGACCTGCCCCAGGGCAATGGCCAGATTGGTGGCCACGGTGCTGCAACCGGTCCCCCCCTTGGGGCTGTAGATCAACAGCAGCTTGCCACGGGACGGGCCACGGCCGGCAGCCGCGGCCGGGCCGACGGGGGCCCCTTCCTGGCTGACAGGCGCAACCGGCATGGCTGCCCGCCGGCTGGCCCCCATTTCGTAGACGCGGCGGATGCTGCTGCTCAACTCTTCGCTGGTAAAAGGCTTGATCAGGAAATCGGCAGCACCGGCCAACATCGAGCGGCGCAGATAGTCGGTCTCGCCCTGCACCGACATCATGATCACCTGACACATCGGGGCAGCCCGGGTGATCTCCTGGCTGGCAGCGATGCCATCCATGTCGGGCATGTTGATATCCATCAGGACAATGTGCGGCTGTAAGGTCTTGGCCTTCTGGATGGCCTCCCGCCCGTTGCCGGCCATGCCCACCACTTCGATGTTGGGCTCGAAATATAACAGTTTCCGCAGGTTCTCCCGCGTTTCTGGAATGTCGTCAACGATGAGCAGGGTGATCTTTTCGCCTGATTGCATCATACCCTTTACCGAATTTGCCAATATGAGACTGTCAAGCTATCCTTCCCCAGATTGCAACCGGCGGGAGGGGGATGATGCCTACTTTAGCTCCGCCGGTCGGACATTTTCCAACTGTTCGATGGTGTACGGCTGTTTGATCGGCAGGGTGACCGCAAAGCGGGCCAGGATGTAATCCAGCGTGACCTGGCTGGTGACGAACTGCTGATGGTCATCCTTGGCGCGCACAGCCAGGTCAATGTTGGCCTTATACTCCCGCGCCAGCTTGAGAACCAGGGCATCCTGCGGCGTGAGCATCAGAGTGACATACTCAGGGAGCGGTTGGGCCGTCGCCGCTTCCTCGGTCTGCTTCGTTTGCGTTTTTTCTTCCGTTGGAACAGCCGCCGTCGGCTGAGGCCAACGCCCCACGCCCAGAACTTCGACATCCTGCAAGGTCAACTGGGCTGCCAACCGTGGATATTGACCGGGAATCTGGATCACTTCCCCTTCCGGACTGATCTGGATCGGGCCCTTGAGCTGTCGCTCCTGATCGAGGTCAATAAAGCCAAAGGTCATCAGAATGTCCACATGGTCACCCGGTTGGATGCCATAGGACACACTGGACAGCTCATCAATGGGAAAAGCCATCGCCACAAATCCCGGTTGAACCAGTTTGCCCAACTCTCCTTCTTGTCGGCGCGCCTCAGGGCTGATCATCAGGCTGGGATGGAGGATAGTACCCTGGGGAATGGGGCCGGCGGCCAACATACCGGCCGTGGCTTCCAGCGAACGGACGGCCTCTGGCGGAATCATATTCGACGGCCTGGACTGCAAGCCCACCCGCCCTTCCAGCGGCTCGTCTTCGGCAATGGGCTGAAGGGCCACGACCACCTCTTCTTCAGGAATCGCAGGCGTAGAAGCCGGAGTGGCTGCCCCACGCAGCACCATAAAGACCACCGCTGCCGTGCCCAACGCCAGGATGAGGCCCAACAAGATCAACATTCTACCGCGTCGCATCGTTCGTTCTCCTTTTCACCGCGTGGTTCAGGCTGGCTCGAAACCTGATTACGGACGACCACCAGGCCGTTCTCGACCCCCTAAGAGCCGCCGTGCTCCGGCCGTAAGCAGCAGCAGAGCGCCCAGAACCCCAGCGCCGACAGGCAGCCAGCCGGAATATCCGGTCGCGGGCATGTCCGGCTCGCCAGTGGCAGTGGGTTGGACGGTCGATCGGGTTGCCGTGGCCGACGCCTGGGCCGGTTGCAGGCTCAGGTCCAGGTACAGATGCTTCTTTCCGTCGAGATCTACCATAGTCGTCGGACTGACCCGCCCACCGGGCAAGGCCGCCCGCAGGGTCGCCGTCCCCGGACATAGACCCCCAAACCCATAGTGGCCATCGTCGTCGGTCAGCATGGCATGGGACCAGCCCGCCCCTTCAATGGTCACCGTAGCGCCCCGGACGCGCTTACCGGCGGCATCCAGGACGTTGCCCTCCACCACCGACTGACAGTTCGGGTCCGGGCGCGGGGTAGAAGGGGGTTCCGGCGACCCGGTCGCCACCGGCGGGACAGGGGTGTTGGTGGGTGGGACCGGGGTGTCGGTGGGCGGGGCAGCCGTATCGGTCGCCGGCGGAGTGGTCACCGGTGGTGTCAAAGGGGTAAGGGTAGGCTCAATGGGGGTCTTGCTGGGTGGTGGCGGTACCTGAGCCCAGGCGTCCCGGACGCCGGCCGGCGACCAGGCGATCAGGAAGGCACAGCTCAGAGCTGCCAGGCTGGCGATCAGCAGAATTCGTCTGAATGTCCTCACCATTCCCTCCTCCCTGGCCAGGCACCTGCCCACCTGCCAGTAGTTTCTATTTTACCAGAAAAGTGAGTGAATGGCAACTTTTGCTCGGCGTCGGAGACGCCTCCTATTCTCGGCGTCGGATTTCGGCGTCGGCGTCGGATTTCGGCGTCGGCGTCGGATTTCGGCATCGGCGTCGGATTTCGGCATCGGCGTCGGAGACGCCTCCTACCATCAGGGCGCATTCTTGGTGACAAGGGGCAGGTAGACGGTGGGCGTCCCGATAGAGATCTCCTGGCACACGATATTGTTGTTTTCCTGTTCCTCTGGATAGTGCCCCCAATAGGGGTTGTCGCCCGCAAAGGCCACGTCCACCTGAACACAAACCAGATAGGGGCCATCGCCGGGGAAGAGCAGGTCCCTCGCACCACTATCCACAAAGTGGAACTCGGATTCAGTGCCCGCCGGCAGGTTGTCAATCCAAAGCACATAGTCCGGCCGGGTGATAGCGCACCCGTTCAGGCAATACCCCTGATCGTGGTCAGCCGGTCCGTCAGGCGGATCGGCCGGCCCGGGCCTGATATAGAGCTCCAGCCAGAATTGGTCGGCATCCGTCCGGCCCAGATTGGCTACCCTGGCGTAGAAATCCACCGGCGACCCGGCAACAGGCTCGGCCGGCACCCAGCGGACATTGCGGGCAGCCAGGTCTGCCGCCGGGGCCGACGACGTCCAGTGGGTGACCAAAGGCGTATAAGAGGACGGGCCACTGCTGCTGTGAAACCCCGCCCGGTTCGTGATGGGCCAATTTCCCGGCAAGGGGTCATTCAACTGCACAACGATCTCGATCTCCCCTCCCTGGCCCGGTGCCACCACACCCAGGTTCCAGGTGTTGTTCCCCTGACTAGGGGGCGGGTTGATGGAAAGGATGGTGTAATCGCCCTGCGGATCGTAGGTGTCGGTGACAACGGCCTGGACGGCATCCAGAAGCCCGATATTCTCATAGTGAATGGTATAGGTGATCACCGATCCCGGATCCACCACCCTTCCGGCCGGTGGGTCTGCCTCTTTGGAGACAGTCACAGCGTACAGGCTCAGGACGTTGCTGAATTCATAGTGGTTATTAGCCGGCACAGGGTCGCCGACCACCTGCCCAAACGCATCCACCATCGGCGGAAAGCCAATGTCCACCACATCGGTAATGCGGCTTGTGCCCGGCGGAACCGATTCGGCGATATGGACCTGAAAAGCTACATGGCCGGTAGCACCGCGGCCCAGGTTGCCGACCAGGTAGGTATACACATCGCTGCTGCCAACCTGTTGCCAACCACCAGGCCCGATATAGGTGGTGTTGGCAGGCAATGTTTCGGTCAGGACCACATCTTCGGCCACCCACCCCCCGTTGTTCGTGTAGTAGATGGTGTAGTCCAGGTCATAGCCCAGGGGAACCGTAACCACCGCCCCGGTATCTTTGCGAACCGAAACTTCTGGATCGGGCACCTCGTAATAGATGTCGATCTGGTTAAAGAGGGGAGAGCTATCGGTCATCTCGGTAGTCAAATCCAGGCGATACTGGAACAGCCGAACGTCAGCAATGGGCGGATTGAACGCAAGCGTGTTCAAACCGTCGGTGCTGGCAATGCGGTCTGACCAGGCAGTCCAGTTGCCGGCCTGGGTTTTGTAGCGGTAGCTCAGATCCAGCGTCATCTCGGTCGGATAGGCAATAGAGGCATCCCACTCTACCCTGTGCAAGATAGAGGGGATCTGAAAATCAAAGATGGACGAGAGATAGTACCCGGAAGGGGAATACAACGCTCCCTCGCCATTAACCGTGCCGCGGTAGACCGTGTTGGTGGGATTGCCATTCGTATCCACTCCGCCGATGGTGTAGACATAGCCTCCATCTTCAACGGTGAGGTGAAAAGCACGCCGTTGGGGCAAAAGGGGGCCAGCTTGCCAGGCCCCGATGGTACAGGCGGGAGGAGGCACTCCCAGGCACCAGTCATACAGGCGGAAGGTCGGGTTTCCGGGGTCCACCAACGCGGCCTTTACCGTGTTGGAAGGTGTATCCGAAGCATCCACCCCACCGGTCACGATAATCTGATCGTTGACTAACGCCCCACTATGGCCATAGATCGTAGCCGGCAGGTTCCCCTCGGAAAGGGTCCAGGAAGACAGGCTGCCGTCTGGCCCTGCGTCGGTAAAGTAGACGCGATAAGAATCGGTTCCCTCCAGATTGGAACCACCGACAACGTACAGAGTCCGGACACCCTCCCCATCAAAGGCCACAACCAGGTGAGAGGCCAGGGGCTGCGGCAGCAACGGCGCATCCTGCCAGGGCCCCAGGCTGCCATCGGCCTGGATGGGGGCATAAAAGACCTCGTACAAGGCATTGGCAAAGGGCGGGTCCACACTGTAACCGCCTACCACATACAGGTACCCGTTCAAAGCAGCAGCAGCCAGGTAATGGGCCGGGAGAGGGAGGGTATAGGCACTCGTGACCCACGGACCGATGGTGCCGGTTCCGTGATCAAAGGTGGTATAGAACACACTGTTGAACGAGTTGCTGGTGGCAATCCCACCCAAGACATAGAGGTAGGTTTCATCCTCATCTTTGGGATAGGCCACGGCCGCAGCGGCAGCCATCGGCTGGGGTAAAGCATGGGCCTGCTCGGTCCAGGGGCCGAGGGCCCCCTGCTCGCCGATGGCACTCACATAGACCTCGTCATGGTATTGAAAGCTCGCATCCTGCCCCCCCATGACCACCAGGTGCCCCCCGACCGCCGCGCCAAACAGGTCCACGAGGGCGATCGGCAGGCTACGGTCTGGCCCCCACTGGCCGGTCAACCCCACCGGCAAAAGCTGAACGCTGTCAATATCGGGAGGGATGTCGAGCAGGCCGGTTCTGTGGAACTCGCCAGAGGCAAAGTCATCCAGGGTCGTCTCACGCATCTTGGCGACGAACGCCTGCGCGGTCAGGGTGGTGGCGAGCAGGGTCACAGCCCCAAAAACCAAAGCCAGGGCCATCCCCCGGCACCTGGACTTCAATGGGTTTCGGCAAGGATCCATTTGATTTCCTCCTGTCTGTTCAACATCTCGCCGGTCGGCAGGGTTGATGATTTGGCCGGCACCTGCGTCCGGATGGGGGAGCATACCAGGGTACAACGCCGCGTATGAAACCACAGCAAGGAGGTACCCTTTGCGCAGGACTTTACCTTGACCTTGTCAGATGTGACCTCGCCCCATCCCCCCAAGGGGGTAGGGGCAGAGGTCAGACCCATCGTCAAGCCTATCAACTTACGGAGACTTTTGCTGCCAGGTAGCCGATCCCGGCTACCTGGCAGCAAGGGATCACTCGGCCTGTCCGGCTACTATTCGCAGGTAAACTGCTGGTCGGTGCGCAGGTACAGGTCTTTCAGGGTTGTACCGGTACCCTCCGGGACCACCACCGTGATCGGTTCCTCGGCCGGGGGGCCACCCAGGGCCCAGGTCATGACGTCATACTCCACCGGCGGGTCAAAGCTGTAATCTACCCAGGAGGCCCGCAGTTCATAGGTACCCGGCCCCAGGTTCAGGTTGGTCAGGTCAAAGATGTAGCCTCCGGAGCTATCGGCGGTCGTGGTGGCCACCAGGTTCCCCCCGCTGTCATACAGGCGCACCACAGCGGCGTTGCCCTGGGTGGCGTTCTCGTTGGCGATGCACTCCTCATTGCCCAGGCCAGGCAACCGCTGCTCGATGGACTCAAAGATCTCCTCAAAGTCGTCGGGGCTGTCGGCCTGGAAAAAGTGCGGCTTGGACGGGTCGGTATCCGGGCTGGCAATGGCCGTCATCAGCTCCGTGTCAATGGTCTGATGGATGCCGATGGCAAAGATGATGACGCCCTGCTGTTTGGCCAGGTTAGCCTGTTCGATCGCGGTATCATAGACGTCGTTGTTGCAACCCGACAGGACGACCCAGTAGGGGCGGGTGTAGTTGCCACTGTACCCGCTCCAATAGCCGTTGATTTTGACGTTGGGCATGCCATCGGTGGTCAGGATCAGGATCGGCAGGTTATTGGGGTTGTGGTAGTTCGGATCGATCAGCATCTCCCGGCCATATTGCAAGCCCAGCGGTATGGGGGTGCCGCCATTGGCCTGCAGGCCATTGATGACGGTATTGACGGAAGCGATGTTAGTGGTCAGGTTCTTGTTTTTGTTGGCAAAGTAGAGCAGGTTATTCGACTTGCCGCAGTCAGAACTCGGGTCGGACGTGCAGGGCCCACCGAGCGCCCGAATATCGTTGTAGCACTGAGTATTGTAGGTGGATGCATTCTGTATCTTGGGGAAGGTCGCCAGACCCACCTGGATCGCGTCGTTGGGGTCCCAATCGGCATTTTCAAGGGCGTCATTGAAAGCGGTCAGCACGCCTTTGGCGATCTGAATCCGTTCCCCGTTGGTGCATGGCGGGCTCTTGTGGGCGCTCCCATCCCAGTGAGCGCACATGCTGCCCGAGATGTCCAGGACATGGACCACATCTACCGGCTGGGGTGGGCCAGGAACGGCATTCTCCACCACAAAGACGCGCCACGGCACCACATTGCCCATCAGGACCCGCTTTTCCTCCAGCGGAGGCCGCAGTTTAGCCGTGCAAACCCCATAGTTGGTGCAGCCCGATTCACCGCTGGGCTCGACCCAGCTCTTAAAGATGCCCGAGATCCACTTGCTGGTGTCCCCCTGGTCAAAAGTGCAGCTCCCATACTGGCCCTGGGAGTTGTTGGCAAAGTGGTAGCACTGGAGCTCAAAGCGGGCAAAGCCGACGATATGGTAAGTGAGGTTCGCCCCCTGGCCGCTGGTGTAGTCAAAGACGGGCAGGATCACGTCGCGGTAGCGGGGTGGGTTGAGGTCAATCCGGTTGTCAATGCGGTATTCCAGCTCCGTTTTGACGCTGTTGCTGTTCTGGACGCCAGGGCCGCAAGGGATGTTGTCCCCTACTTTCCAGTAGCCGCTGCGGCTGGTATCGGCCATGTTGGCCACCAGGGTCTGTTCGCTGGTGTGGCCCGGGTCAAAGTTCCAGGACAGGTAGCCAAAGCTGCCCGGCCCGGTCTTGTCCCCCCAGATGCGATATTCCTGGCCGATGACCGGAAAGCCGCCATTGTCGGCAAAGGTGCCCACATGGACGGCAATGGGGAACAGGCCGCTCGCCGAGCAGGCCCCGCAGGCCAGGACCCCATAGGCGGTGCCGCTGGCCGTCATCTCGTTCCGGCCGATGACCCGCACCAGATAGGTGTCGAAGGAGCGATTGGCCTCAACCCGGATCCCCTCCGGTTTGACCCCGTTAAAGGTGTCGGCATTGATGATCGTCTGCCACCCCAGGTCAAACTCGGCATTGGCCAGTACGTTGCCGTTGATGTCGGTATAAAAGATGTCCACATCCTCAGCCGAAGCTCCGTTGCGCTCGGCATAGTCCCAGACGGCTTCGATAACCTGATAGTTCCTCAGGAAATCACCGCCCCACCGATAATCCTCCTGATGCCCCAGCATCTGGGCGCCGGCGAGGGCAGCCGCCTCGGTCGCATTCTGGACGATGCGGCGTTGGGCGTAGGCATTGCCCGCGTCCACGACCAGACCGACGAGGGCTATCAGCACGATCAGGAGCGCCCCCACGATGATGAGGGACTGACCTTCTTCACGCCTCGTTCCTTTCTGCTCGTTCATCGCTTCTTCTCCTTTCATCTACTATCTACCTTGCCTCCGCCGGACATCCGAATTGCCTCTAGTCCAGGCTTCGGCGGGACAATGTCCGAAGGGTTACAGGCCCCAAGAGGTGGATGGACGAATCTCCCCCAAGGAGCGGGATATTTATGTCAAGCAGTTGCAGGGTGTACTGGATCTGGACGGCCACATAGCCGCCCGGCACCCGCAACGCCGGCTCGGGCATGATCTGAATCGTCATGTTATGCCAGTCCAGCAAAGGGAGCGAACTGGTCACCACGTAAATCGCCTCCTCATCCGCCGTCTCGAATGTAACCGGGTCGGCCGGCAGAAGCGGATGGGCCATCAGGTGTCGGGAACCCTCCCGGGCCGCGTTGGTGAGGGAGGCGTACGAGAAAAAGACCACTCCAAACAGGGCCAGGGCCATTAACAGAGCGCAAAAGATGGTAAAGGTCAAAGCAAATTCGACCATCTGCTGGCCCGTTTCATCGGCCCGGGTGGCCGACACCGGTCTATCGTTCTGACCTGCCCGTAAGAGAAACCATCGTTTCATCTTTTATGGCCCCTATCGGATCGGGACTGCCGTCCTGGCGCTGATCCGGTACTCCGCCGGCAGCCCCCATCGTCCAAATATCGGGAAGACAATCTCACTGGCAAAGGTCTGCAACCTGTAATCCAGGGTGACGGTCAGGGGGTTGCCGGCCTCGACGACCGGCGGCAGTTGCGGCGGGTGGATGGTCACATCGGTCCAGCTCAGCCCGCCGGCCAGCGCCTCGGCCTGCATGATGCTCACATACTGCTGATACTCCTCGTCCGGCGGGTCCTCCACCATGTTGGGATGAGCCGACGCATAGATAGCCCCCTGGACGCTACAATTTAAAAGAGCAATGTACGAGCTGAAAACCATTGCCATCTCGTACATAATAATCAAGATCAACAACAAGAACAGGAAGGCAACCGCCGCCTCTACAATGCCCTGACCTTCTTCCTTGTTGAATCGGTTCAGAGATCCCCGGCCCCGGCCCGGCCTGGCCGGCCGGCTGTACCGATGGCTGGTTATCTGTTTATCCGATCTCATGGCTCTCTCACCCAAGCACCCCAGGCTCTCCGTGGCGATCCTGTCCCCCACGCTGACTGTACTATAACATATCTTCCAGGGAAAGGCAATAGCCCTTTGGTACTAACCTCGCCCGCCGCCCTAGTATTCTGGTCCTATGTCAAACAGGCCCCAAACAAAAGTGAAGCCCCACTGGCGTGGGGCTTCGGTGACATTGACAGGGTTGATTTGCTTCAGCAGTCTGGCTTAGATGGCATTGACGATGACGCTGAAGACGTTGCCGACGGCCGGGCCGAGCAGGAGCAGGATGGCAATTACCACAATGGCCACCAGAACAAGGATCAACGCATATTCAACCAGACCCTGCCCTTCTTCACGCGGTAGGAACAGCATTCTTTTCACCTCCTTTCTCTGATAGATTTCGATATGTGGAAGGCTTGGCCACGATTATATCATACCAGATTTACGCGCATCTGGCAATAGGACATTGGTACTATTGGACCAGCGGGATCTCGATCCGGACCCGCGTTCCCCGCCCGATCCGGCTTTCAACCTGGACGGTCCCCCCCAACATTTCGGTCCGTTCCCGAATGGTGGCCAGCCCCAGCCCCCGGCGAGGTTGGGCATCGCTTTGCACCTCGTTGAGATCAAAGCCGCTGCCGTCATCTTCCACGGTGGCTACCACAACCCTGTCCTGAAAATCGAGGCTCACCTGGACATAGGTGGCATGGGCGTGTTTCTGGACGTTGGTCAACAGCTCCTGGATCATCCGAAAGATGGTCACCTCGCTGTAGGACGGCAGCCGCGTTTCGTGGCCCATGACTGTAAAGTTGGTGGACAGCTTGCTCTTTTCCTCGAAATCCTGAATGTACTGCTTCAGGGTGGGCACCAACCCCAGGTCATCCAGCATCATCGGCCGCAGCGTCAGGATAAAGTCGCGGATCTTTTGGAAGGTGGCGTTCACCGCATTTTTCAGGTTGCCCAACTCTACCCGGGCCTGAGCCGGGTCCACGTCGAACAGCCGCTCGCAGATGTCAGCCTGAAGGATCAGGTTGGTCAGCGACTGGGCCGGCCCGTCGTGGATCTGCCGTGCCAGCCTCTGTCGCTCGTTCTCCTGGGCTTCGATCACCCGCACGATGTCGCTCGCCCCTCCCCCACCCCCAGGGCGGACGGCGACATCGGCCGGTGCGATCTGACTGGACACTTCGAGCAGCCGCAGCAGCCGCTGGCTCTGTCGTTCCAGGGTTTGCTGCCGGTTCTGGAGCTGCTCCAACTGGCTGCGCATCATAAACAGGCGCATCTGCGCCTCATGGGCAGCGCCATAGATCTCTTTGATGTCGCTGCGGGGGTAGGTGTCGAGGTTCATCTCCATCTGGCGCACCCGGGTGGCGATCTGCGTGTTGCGTTGCGCCAGTTTTTCCACCTCGGTCGTGCTCTGACGGATGAGCACATCTATCTCTTTCAATTCTTTTTGAATGGTCTCGTATTCCTTCTGGCTTTCCTGGATCAAAAGCTGGAGCTGTTCGATGCCGGAAACTTTATCGGTTGACATCGAATGTTATCCTCTCATCCCATAGCAAGTTTGGCGGATAGCCAACCGGTCATGGCCGGTGCAAATTTCAAACTCAGCCGATATCCTGCAGCCGAATCCAACCCCGCCGCAGGGCATAGATAGCAGCCTGGGTCCGGTCGTTCACCGCCAGCTTGCGCAAGATGCTGGTCATGTGGTTCTTGACCGTCTGGCGGCTGATGCCCAGGCTGTAGGCGATCTCTTTGTTGCTCTTGCCCTGGGCAATGTATTGCAGGATCTCCATCTCCCGTGGCGAGAGAGGGAGAAAGAGTGCGCCCAGATCGCCGCCCGCCTCTTTATCCACCTGTTCGAACTGCTCCAGCAGCCAGGCACCGACCTGCGGCTTTTCCAGCACCCGGTCTTCGATCACATAGCTGCCCTGATGCACCAGCCGGATGGCTTCAATCAGCCGCCGGGGGCTGACATCTTTGGGGAAATAAGCCGAGGCCCCTGCCTGGATGGAATGAAAGACCTGCTGCTCGTCGTGGTAGGCGGTCAGCATGATGATGTTGATGTTGAGCAGGGCATCTTTGAGGCTGCGGGCCACCTGCAAACCGTTCATGCCCGGCAGGTTGATGTCCAGCAGCATCACATCGGGCAGCAATTGTTTGGCCAACTGAAAGGCTTCGATGCCATCGGCCACCTCGGCAACGACCTCCAGATCATCTTCCCCTTCCAGTACCCGCCTCAGGCCCTGGCGGAAGACCGGATGGTCATCTACGATCATGACCGTGATTCTGTGCATCCCCCTTACCTCTACCCGGCGCCCAGACTCTGGCCGGCCGGGATGTAAACGCACAGCCTGATCCGCTGTTATCCTCCAGTATACCACATAATCCAATTTGGTACAACTCTCAGGGGGGGTCTCCCTGAGGGACAGGCGGTAGACACACAGGTTCTGATGTCCCGCCGCCCGCGTCCAGGCGTAGCCGGTGCAATGCACCACTGTCAAGCGGCGATCGGCGGCCAGTCGGGCATAGGCAGGGGAAAAATCGGGGAACAAGACCGCATAGGCGGCCCCTCGCTCGATCATCCATGCTGCCAGCCGGTCGGCATCGGCAATGAAGGGGATAACGTCGGGTGTGATCAACCCCGCCAGATCCAGCAACGGGCGATCGGTCAGGTAGCCGACCGCGCCGATGTCGTGTACGGCGATCAGGTCGCCGGGGGCCGTGTTCTCGTTCAGCCAGCGGGCCGTGGCCACCAACTCCCCCTCGATAAAACCCACGTCGTCGCGGTAGGCCACCGCCCCACGGCCCAGGAAAAGCAGGGCCAGCACGGCCACGGCTACCGGCACGGCCCGGCTGAGCAGGCGCACGGCCAGCCGGGGCGAACCGGGCCGCACCAGGTCGGCGGTACCTGCCACCCCGTAGAGGATAAGCAACGGGATGGTGGGCATGGTATAGCGCCCATGCTGATAGTCCACCGGCAGGCGCAGGGCATAGGCTACCAGAAACACCAGCCACCAGACCAGGGGCAGCAGCGCCGGCCATCTGCGCCGCCGGACGAACTGGTAGCCAGCAGCACAAAAGCCCGGCACCAGGAGCACCTGAGCGCCCACCAGGGTGGGGCTCAGCACCCGCCAAAGCCGGGATAGCAACGAGCCGCCGGGCTGATACTCGGCCTGCTTGGCGTAGAAGGTGTTGGGGAACGGCATACCGGCCGTGTTCCAGTTGAACAGCAGGTAAGGGGTCAGGAGCACACCCAGGGCCAGCACCGACGCTGCGGCGGCCAGCAGCCGGGAGCGGATCTCGCCACGGTCGGGCGGCCAGGGCAGCAGGACCAGCCCGGCGATCACCAGACCGGTCAGTCCCAGCCCCTCCGGTCGGGTCAGGGTCAAAAGTCCCCCTACCAGGCCGATACCGACGGCACTGACGATGTTCTGCTCGGTGCGCAGCGCGCCGGGCCGGTCCGGCGACCGGCGGGCCGCGATCTGGCCGAGGTAGTATTCCAGCAAGGCCAGCGACAGGGCGGTGAACAGCATCGTCTCCATGCCCGACGCCGCAGCCCAGACCAGGTGCCACTCCCCAGCACAGAACAACCCGGCCAGCAAGGCAGCCAACGGCCGGGAGGGGAACAGCCGCCGCGATAGCCGGTAGATCAGCCAGGCGCTCGCTGCCAGGGCCAGTCCGCCCAACAGATAGGCCCACAGATGAAAATCCAGCCCCAGCAGGTAGCCGACCGAAAGCAGGTAGCTCCACGCCGGCGAGGTGGAGCCGGCGCTGGGTTGGCCGGGCAGATAGGCCAATTGGCCCGTCTCGGCCAGGTTGCGGGCATAGGTCTGGTGGATCCAGGCGTCGTCCAGGGGAAAGCCCAGCAGGCCGTGGGCCCTGGCCCACAGCAGATAGCCGGTAGGGGCCACCACGGCCAGGACGGGGATGAGCGCCACCAGGGCGCGGCTCCGCAACCGGCTAGATTTCATGGCAGGACCTCGTAAAGCTGCGCCGGTTGTCCCCCGGCCCCCACCGTGTTGCGCAGCTTCAGGCGGGGATGGGCCGTTTCTCCCCGATACAGGCCGTCGGTCGTCCGCGGGCGGGTATCGTCCAGCACCAGGTAGCGAGCGCCGTAGCGGTCGGCCACGGCCAGGATCGTGTCCAGCGGCTCGTTGGGGATGGCGATGGTCGGGTGGCCGGTATGCCAGGTAAAAGCCGGGGAGTCGCCTACCATCACCACAGCCGCCCCCTCCCCCTGGCCATCCAGCCACTCGCCCAGGGCGGCGTAGCCCTGACCACGCCGGTTCCACTCGCCGCTGAACAGGCCGGCCCGCCCCAGGGCCAGGGCGGTCACCAGCAGGGCCAGCCCCACCAGCCCGGCGCCAAAGACCGGCCAGGCGGTTCTCACCCGCCAGGGGCGGAAGCGCCGCGCCGCCCAGGCCAGGGCCTCTTCCAGGCCGGGGCCGGCGGCCGCAAAGAAGAAGGGCAGCAGCGCCCCGCCGGAATGGAACAGCCCCCCCCGCATGCCGGGAAAGGTAAAGAGGAACGTCATGGCCCCGAACAACAGCGGCAGGTAGAGGAAAAAGGGCCACAGCAGGCGCTGTCGGCGCAGCCGCCACAGCCCCGCGGCGCTAAAAGGCAGCAGAAAGATGAGCAGCCCCTCGACCCACAGCCGTTCCAGGTTCAGGAGCAACGCTTCCCCTTTGGACCGGAGGATTGCGCCCCAGCCCCAGGCCAGATAGCCGGGCAGCGTCAAAGGGCGGCCATAGGCGAACAGGTCGTCGTAGGTGGTGAGGAAGGCGGTTCGGAGCCCGGCGCCGGGCAGGGGAGTGCCGAAAACCTGCCAGTTGCGGGCCAGCCACGGGCCCATAACCAACAGGTAGCCCAGGAGGCAGGAGGCAGAAGATAGCTTCTTACCCGACCCCGCAAGCGCGGCCAGCAGGGCGATTCCCAACAGGAGCAGCCCATCGGCACGGGCCAGGTGCCCCAACCCCGCCGCCAGCCCGGCCAGCCCGAACCACAACGGTCGCCCATCGCGCAGGCCCCGGCCGGCAGCCCACAGGCAGCCCCCCCCGGCCAGGGCAAAAGGCGCAAAGTTGTCGGGCAAGACCAGGACATGGGCATAGAAGCCGGGGAAAACAGCCAGCAAACCCGCCAGGACCGCATGCTTTTGTCGGCCGGTCAGGTCCCAGGCCAGGGCATAGGCCAGCAGCGGCAGCAGTGCCGAGAGCAGGACAAAGGGGGCCTGCATCGCCCGGAACGAACCGCCGAACAGGGCCATCCCCAGCCAGCCCAGCATGGCCGCCAGCGGCATCCAGTAGCGGTAACCGGGTTGGGGCAGGCTATCGGGCGGAGAGAGATAGTTCCAGATAAACGGCTCGCTGAACCCCTGCCCGGCAGCGAGCTGTCGGGCGCCGACGGCATAGTAGCAGGCATCGGTGTAGCCCGGCTGGCGCAGGAACCAGGCCGTCAGCAGGCGCACGGCCAGGGCCAGGGCCAGGAGGGCGACCAGGGGCCGCAGGTGTCGGTTCCTCACCGGGCCGTCTTCCCGTTCATCCTGAGGATGGCGCTGCCCCAAGGTCGATCTCATAGATCTCGGCCCTGTCGTCGGCCTGCAACAGCCGAAAACGCGCGTCAGGCCGGTCGTGCAAAAGTTGCGGATACCGGCCAAAGGTCTGGGTGATGATCAGGAAACGGGCCCCGTAGCGGCTGGCCGCCTTCCAGACGGCATCAGGCTCTTCCCCGGCCGGCAGAGGGATGCAGGGGTGGCTGCTGGCGTAGTGAAGCGTGTAGGGCTGGGTGGTCATCACCACATCGCCAGGGGCGGCATGACCGGCCAGCCAGGCGGCGATGGCTTCGAACTGGACCTTTTCAGCCCGATGGCGCTCGGCAACGCGCGGCAACGCCTGCACCACCTGCCCACCGGCCAGCACCGCCAGCCCAAAGGCCAGGATGGCAAAGAAGGGGCTGACCACCCGGCCACGGCTCAGGCGCTGAACGGCCCGGTAGAGGGCATACATGGCGGCCAGAGCCAGGAAGGGTACCACAGCCCCCAGAGAATGGTAAAAGGTCCCCGACATGGCCGATACCGGGAAGAGGAGGGCTGAACCGAAAAAGAGGAGCAGGCCATAGAAGAACGGCGGGTAAAAGGGCCATTCATGGCGCAGCAACCACAGCCCGGGCAGGGCCAACAGGCCCCACGGGAAGGCGATCAGCAAAAAGACACGGCCGTTGTGCAACAGGGCCTGCCCGCGCTGGGCCAGGATCGCCTGCCAGCCCTGATCCACCAGCGACTGCCACGTGGGATGGTCCAGGAAGTTGAAGGTCTGGACATAGTCGCTCAGCCAGGTCTGGTTCAGCACCGAACCGGGCAACGGCGTGCCAAAGGCCAGGTAGTTCCGCACCAGCCAGGGGGCCACCACCAGGCAAAAAGCCACAAACAGGTCCACCAGGCCCGCCAGGCCCGGCCCGGATATGCGCACCTCTTCCCCTGCCTTTGTGCCCCGCTCCCGCTCCCACAATTCCCAGACCGTGCGGGCAGCAGGGTTGTCCGGGAGTTCTACCGGCTGCGGTCGAAAAGGGCCGGGGATGGGCAGCAACCACCAGGCCAGCGGGAGGGCCAGCGCCAGCAGCAGACCGTCGCTGCGGGTCAAAAATGCCAGGGCCACCAGGATGCCGGTCCCCAGGTAGCTGCCTCTCTCACCGGGGGGGTGCACGGCCGTGGCCAAAGCCCAGGCGGCCAGCAGGGCAAAGGGGGCGCTGCTATCGGCGCTGGCCGACTGGTAGCCCAGCGTGGCGTTGGCAGCCACCAGCAGTGCCGCCGTGAAGGCAACCCACCGGTTGCCCCGGCCCCCTGGCAGGCTTTTCCGGCCCACGATATAGGTCAGAGGCACCAGCAGGGCACCCAGCAAAAGGCCCGGCAGTTGCCCGATCAGGAGCGAAGGTTCCGCCAGAGGGGAGATAGCCCGCTGGAGGAGCAGCGCGGCGGCGATCAGCCCGGTAGTCAGGGGCATCCAGTGTTCGTGGCTGGGGTGGGTCACGCCGGGAAAGGGGAGCTGGTAGCTCCACAGGGCATCTACTTCCAGGCCGCGCCCGGCGGCCAGGTTCTGGCCGGTGATCAGATAGAAGGCAGGGTCGTCCAGGGGAGGAAAGACGACAGCCCGCACATACAGCCAGCGCACCCCCAGCCCGGCAGCAAACAGCAGGAGGACCAGCAGCAGGTCCGGCCAGGCCGCCGCCCTGGATCGCTTTTGCTTCATCTCCCCATCCCTCCTATCGTGCCCGGGGGTCAGGTTCCAGGGTACCCGTCACCGGACCCCATCGCTGCCCGGCGCCAATTGCCTGCCGTCGTCCACAGGATGCCGCCCCCACAGCGGCTGGAAGCGACGGGCACCTCTCGGCGTTTCACGCCCGTTCTTTCAACGGCTTGATCTGCCAGGCCACCGCCCCGATAGCGCCGCCGACGACATAGAAGGTCAGAAAGTACAGGGTGGAAAAGGCCATAGTCCGCTCGGCGGCCAGGCCCAAGGGGGCAAACAGGGCGATGAGGGTGGCATCGCGTGTGCCCAGGCCTGAGAGGGAGATGGGCAACAGGGTCACCACCCCCGCCACCGACAGGCACACGGCCAGATAGACGATGCCCACCGGCAGGTCGACGGCCCGCGCCAGCCACTGGCCCTGCCCGAAGAAGAGGAGATAGGCCACCTGGGTCAGCAGCAGCGGCACCACCAGGCGGGGGGTTAACAGCGGGCGCAGGCCCTGCTGAAAGCGCTCCACCGCCCCGGTCAGCCGGGCGTCGTAGCGGCACAGGAGCGGGATGCGCCGGACCAGGGCCAACCCCCAGGCCGCCAGCCGTTCACTCAACAGGGCGAGGGGCAGCAAGAGCGAGGCCACGGTCCCGGCCAGGATCAGGGCCAGCGCCCAGTTGGGCAGCAGGTGAAACCAGACCAGACCGGCGCTGCCCAACACCAGAATGGTGTACAGGTCAAAGAGGCGGTCCATCAACACGTTGGCCAGGCCGACGCTGGCCGGCACCCCCCGATCCTGTTTCAGGTAGAGTGCCTTGCTCATCTCCCCCACCCGGCCTGGCGTCACCAGGCCCAGGAACAGGCCGGCCACGAAGGCCAGGAAGGCGTCGCGCCACGGGTAGTGGATGCCCTGCATCTTGAGCATCTCCTGCCAGCGCCACGCCTTGAGCCCAAACAGGGGCAGGTTGGCGGCCATTGCCAGCAACAGATAGCCCCATTGCAACCGGGCCAGCGCAGCGACGGTGGCCCTCAGGTCCAGCTTGAGCAGGATCAGCACCAGAATGCCCAGGCCGATCAGGCGAAAGGCGATCTGTCGCAGGCGCACAGCGATTTCTCCGATCCGCACCTGTCAGGAGGGGGCGAGGATGCGAAGGGCATCCCCACCCCCTTCCGGTTCCCCCTTCCTGCCATCCTACGCCCAGAAGAAGGGGAAGAGGATCGTCAGTATTGGCGCAGGATCATCGGCAGATAGATGAAATGCCCGACGATGGTGGTTGTATCGGTCGCTGTGTCTTGACCGATGAGCGCCCCGATAGCGGTCACCACCGTCGTATCCACCGTGCCGGCGGTCGCACCACTGCCCACCAGCAAGGTCACCGTAACCGGCGCCGAGGCCCCGGCAGCCAGATTCACCACGGTGGGGCTCACGCTCACCGCCCATCCCTGCGACGAGGCAACAGACAGGTTGATAGCCTGGGTGACATTGCTATTGTTGGTCAGGGTGTGGGTATAGACCACCTGCTGACCGGGCCACCCTGCGCCGCTGCGGTCCGGCTCCAGGGATATGTTGCCGAGGAGGCCAATGGGCGTGCTCACCGGCTGGCCGATGGCCGTTTCCCCCTGCTCACAGGCAACGCGATAGACCTGGTTGTCAACGGTCATCCCGAACTGAGTGTCCGGGCTCACCTGTACGGCAAAGGTCACCTGGATGCTGGCCCCCGGCGGCAGAGAAGCGACATTCCAGACCACCGTGCTTCCCTCCAGGGAACAACTATCGCCGCCGCTACAGGACAGGTAGGTGGTGTGGAGGGGCACCGCGTCGCTGATGATCAGGCCGGTAGCCACGCCCAGGCCCTCGTTCTGCACGGTCAGGGTGTACTCCAGTTGTCCGCCGGGCATCACCACATCGGGGGTGGCCACCTTGCCGATATGGAGCGCCGGCCTCCGTACCGTGCTGGTCACCCAGGCGGTGTTGTTCTCCAGGTTCTGTTCCGGCGTAGTGGTGGTGATGCTGACCGTGTTGAGCAGCACCCCGCCATCCGGCGCCGTAAGCAGCACGGTGCCGGTGATCCAGATGGCCCCGCCAGCCTCCGGCCCCAGCGGGCCGGGCAACGTCCAGGTCACCACCTGGCCGGCCCGTTCTACGGTCGCCGGGCCGGAGGTGGCCGAGATCACATCGGTCAGCAGAGGAGGCAGCGTGTCTACCAGCCGAACCTGGACGGCCGGCAGAACCCCGACATTGGTGTACAGGATCGTGTAGGTGACCACCTGGCCGGGCGAGCACACCGCCGGGCCGCGCTCCTTAGCGACCACCAGGTCGGGATAGCCGACCGTTGCCGCTGCCTGAGCGGTCGCCGTATAGGCCCGCTCTGCCGGCCAGATGCCGGGCAGGGAACTGCCCTCTACCGTGGCCCGGTTGAACAACACAGCCCCCGGCTCCACCGTGTCGCTAACCTGAACGGTAAGGGTATAGACCGCTGCCGCGTTGAAGGCCAGGCTGGGAAGCGTCCAGGTCACCGTCTGGCCGGACGCCTGGTAACCCGGCGTGGCGGCCACCAGGTCCAGCCCCGCCGGCAGGGTATCGCTCAGCACGAGATCATACAGCGGACTGTTGCCGGTATTGTTCACCGTCAGGGTGATGGCGACCAGGTCCAGCAGGCCCAGGTCGGTGTCGGGGGCCATCTGTTTGTCCAGCGTCACCTCCGGCTCGACCAGGGTAAGGGCCTGGACGGCGGCTACCTGGTGAGCCGGGCCGCCGGCTGCCTCGGTGTACGACAGGGCGACCGTATTGGTCAGCACGTCACCACGGCCGCTATCGGGCAGATTCTGCACCTGGGCGGCAAAGGTGACCGCCACCACCTGCGGCGCGCCGCAGGTGGCGCTCACCGTCGTCAGGGTCCAGGTGATGATGCTGCCATCAGGGGCGACCTGGGCGGGCGGCGGATTGCCGCTGCCCGGCACATAGGTCAAGGCCGGGGTCGGCAGCCGGTCGCTCATCAGTGGCTGATAGGCCACATGGCCCGCCGGCACGGTGTAAAGGATGGTGTAGGTGACTACCTGGCCGATGGTCGCCTGAGCCGGAGCCACTTTGACCAGGGCCGCATCGGTCGTCTGCGCCGTCACCGTAACCGGCGGGCTGTGGAAGGTCGAAAGGCTGTCGGTGATGATGGCGATATGGACGAGGTTCGTGCCACTGATCAGATAGGGGCTCAGGACGGCGGTGTAGTGGATCAGCGTCGGAGCGGAGCTATCCACCGGGCCCAGCCAGGTGATGGCACCTGGGACATAGCTACAGGTGCCGGAACTACAATCCAGCCAGCCGGCAAAGCCCACGCCGGCAGGCAACGGATCGCGGAGCTGAACCCCGGTCAGCGGTGCGTTATCCAGGCTGGTCAGGGACAGGGTATGGGTCACCACGCCGCAGGGCAGAGCGGCTGTCGGTTGGACCCACCGGCTCACCCGCAACGGATACTGGTCCGCGCCGAGATCCGGAGCCTGGCCGTCCGGTCGCCCGTCCCGGTCTATATCCTCATCCACACCGACCCACAGGCCGGCGTTCAGGGCAGGGGAATCCCCCTGCAGGTGATAGTCGGCTGCGGCGGGGGCAATGAAGGCCGGGTCGCCGTACAGATTGGTGGAACTCACCACAGCCCCCACCGTGTCGGTCAGGTTGGCATGCCACAGGGTATGCCACAGCGCCGCCCAACCCCCACCT
>DAOTXL010000136.1:0-7903 GCA_034435455.1 Anaerolineae bacterium | reverse complement strand
CACCAGACTCATCACCGCGGCCAGACGACGATCTATCTGCGTCTGAAAGGCGTCAAACCGCCGCAAGAGAAATTGTTCTAGGAAACCGGGAGGCGGGAAGCAGGAGGCAGGGGGCAGGAAGCAGGAAGCAGGAAGCAGGAAGCAGGAAGCAGGAGGCAGGGGGCAGGAGGCAGGAGGCAGGAAGCAGGAAGGCGGATGGGCCGGATCTGTTTGGTGAACGGGAGGCGCTGCTGCTGCGTTGCCTGGACGGTCAGCCAACCGGCCAGGGCCGGTCGCGCGTCGGGTTTCCCCGCGTGCTGGCCTTCTATGACCTGCTGCCCTACTGGGGCCGCTTTTTCCGGGAATTGGGCTGGGAGGTCGTGCTCTCGCCGCCGACCACACCCGAACTGCTGGCTCGCTCGGCGGCGGAAGCGGGCGCGGAGACCTGCTTCCCGGTCAAGCTGGCCTGCGGCCATGCCCTGTGGCTGCTGGAACAGGGGGTGGAGCGGATATTCCTGCCCGGCATCGTCAACCGCGCCGATCCGTTGCCGGGTCACGGCCAGAGCTACCACTGCCCCTGGATCCAGGCAGCGCCCCACCTGGTGGAAGCGGCCCTGCGCCAGGCCGGGCGGACTGTCTCGCTGCTGCGCCCGGCCGTGCATTTCCTGTGGCCGGGCGTGGCGGCGCGGGAGCTGCGCACCTTTGCCCGGGAGCTGGGCGTCCCGGCGCACAAAGCCGCCGCCGCCCGCCGCGCCGCCCAGGCGGAGCAGCGCCGCTTTGAGGCGGACCTGCGCCGGCGCGGCGCGGAAGTGCTGGCCGCCCTGGAGCCGGGCCAGGTCGCGGTGGTGCTGGTCGGGCGGGCCTACAGCACCGCCGATCCCGGCCTCAACGCCGACCTGCCCGCCAGGCTACGCCGCCTGGGGGTGCTGGCGGTGCCGCTGGACTGCCTGCCCCTGGCCGACGGCGACATCACCGCTTTGGTGAGCAACATGTTCTGGCATTCCGGCCAGCGTATCCTGGCCGCCGCCCGCATCATCCGCGACGACCCGCGCCTGCAAGCAGTCTATTTGACTCACTTTGGCTGCGGCCCTGACTCGTTCCTGCTCAGCTTTTTCCGCGAAGCGATGGAGGGCAAACCGTTTCTCGAATTAGAACTGGACGACCACAGCGGCGACGCCGGCCTGTTCACCCGCCTGGAAGCCTTTTTGGAGAGTTGCAAGAAGCAAGAGGCAGGAGGCAGGAGGCAAGAGGCAGGAGGCAGGAGGCAAGAGGCAGGGGGCAAGAGGCAGGAGGCAGCCCCCAATCTCCAATCTCCAATCTCCAATCTCCTCATCCCCAACGTCTGCGACCCGGCCCAGGTGTTGGCGGCGGCGATGCGCGCTTATGGGCTGCCGGCCGAGGTGCTGCCGCCTTCGAGCAGCGAGACGCTGGCCCTGGGGCGGGAGCTGTGCCTGGGCCGCGAGTGCCTGCCCTGCCACACCCTCGTCGGCGACATCGTCCAGCGCGCCCGCCGGCCGGGTTTTGAGCCGGCCGGGACCGCCTACCTGGTGCCGACCAGCGCCGGGCCGTGTCGCCTGGGCCAGTTCCACGACCTGCTGCGCCAGGTGTTGCGCCGCCAGGGATTGGGCGACCTGCGCGTCGTCGCTCCCAGCGCCGAGAACGGCTACCAGTACGACGGCCTGGGCGCGCCACCGCTGTTGGTGGGGCGGCTGGCCTGGCAGGGGTTGGTGGCGATCAACCTGCTGGAAAAGCTGCTGCACCACCACCGGCCCTACGAGCGGGAGGCAGGCAGCGCCGATCGCCTCTACCAGGAGCTGCTCCAGGCGATCGTCGAGGCGGTCGAGGCGGGGGGCGGACGGCGGGTTGCTGCTGTGGTGGAGGAAGCCGTGCGGCGCTTTGACCTGCTGGCCGTGGACCGCAGCCGGGAGCGACCGGTTATCGGCCTGGTGGGCGAGCTCTACCTGCGGCTCAACCCTTTCACCAACCAGCAGATCATCCGCCGCGTCGAGGCGCTGGGCGGCGAGGTGTGGCTGGCGCCGATGAGCGAGTGGATCTACTACGCCAACCACTTTTCCCGCTTTTCCGCCGCCGCCGGGCATCGCTACGGCAATCTGCTGCGCCTGCACCTGATCCGCCGCGTGCTGGATTCCGACGAGCGCCGCCTGCTGGCCGCGCTGGACGGCGGCCTGCCCAACACCCGCGAACCGTCCACCGCCAGGCTGCTGGCGGCGGCCAGTCCTTACTTTCACCCCGTGCTGCGCACCGAGGCGCCGCTGACCCTCGGCAAGGCGATTGACTTTGCCCGGCAGGGGTTGGACGGCATCTTGAACGTCATGCCCTTCACCTGTATGCCCGGCACCGTCGTCGCCGGGCTGGCGGGCTGTATCCGCGCCGACAACGGGCACATCCCCTGGCTGGACGTGAGCTTTGACGGCCTGGGCGAGACCAATCAACACACCCGCCTGGAGGCGTTTCTGCACCAGGCGGGGCAGTTCCGGCACAGGCGCAGTGACGGCTGGGGCCGTCTGAATAGATGACACTTGCAAGAGAGGACAAAAACGATGAAAACCCAAGAGACGCAAATGACCGATTACGCCCAACCTGTGGCCCGGCTTCGCCGGTCCTGGTTACGGCTGTTGGGCTACGTGGGCTTGTTGCTCCTCTCATTCCTCCCGTGAACCAGACCACCGGCGAGACGGAGACCGTCATGGTGAGCTACGACTACAACCCGCCACCGGATGTTACGGAGGTGACGGACACGTTCAAGGCGCATTCGAGCTGGTACCCGGAATACGTCGCCCAGAGTGTCACCCGGCCGGTCTCGGGCGGGGGCGGCCAGGCGACGGCGCTGGCCTGGGTGCAGCCCGCCCAGCCCCCGGACGGGCAGTCCACCGACTACTACCGCTGGCTGATCGACCTGCACTTCTGGCCGACCCAGGCGCAGACGATGACCACCAGCCTCTGCCAGGACCAGATGGCTCTGCTGCAAGGGGGCCACACCTTCCTGGCAATGCGCTTCCCGGTCTTGCCGCCCACGCTGGTCTACACCGAACCCTACACCCTACCGGTCGTCATCGGCCCCGATACCCCCCGGCTGTTCCTGCAGGACGATAGCGGCTGGCCGCCCACGCCGGTCCTCACCGTGCCCCTGGAGTACAAGCCCGAGTACCTGGCCTTCCTGGAGAACGAGCTGCCGGCGGCCCCCGGCGAGCACTGGCTGGCCCTGGGCGCCGTCACGACCCCGACGGTGGACTGCGCCGGCGTGCCGGCCCTGGCCGACTGGTCGTACCAGGCCGAGGTCTGGCTGGACTTTGGCGGGGCGCAGGATGCCGGGCGGGGCCGCACCCTGCCATGCTACTACTGCTACGAGGGCCAGTCGCCGCCCGCGGCCCTGCTGAGCGCGCTGGACGCGGGTACCGCGTCGTACCAGGGCTGGGGCATCACCTGTCTCGGCCCGCAACCAGTCTACCTGGAGAGCCACGTGCGACCGCTCGAACTCCATAGTGCGTACACGAGCTGGGTCACGCCCACGCAGACCATCTCTTTCTCCCATAGCATCTGGAACTGGAGCAGCGCGCCGCTGACCGTGAGCCTGGCCTATTCCAGTGCGCTGGGCCTGCCCTGGGGCTTTTACTCCGGCACGACCAGCGCGCCAGACCTCCCGCTGGTGCCCATCACCGGCCCGGTCCTGGTCCAGCCCTTTGGGTGGTACCCGCCCCGCTACTTCTGGGCCATTGCCACCGTGCCGGCCGATACGCCTGACGGCGCGGAGACGCTGATCATCACCGCCACGGACGTGAACTCGCCCACAAACTCAGCCTGGACCCCGGACCTGCTGTGGGTGGGGGACTGGGTGGCGCCGCCCCTGCCGCCGCCGTGGTATCGGCTGTATCTGCCGCTGGTGCTGCGCCAGTCCTCCACGCCGTAGGACAACCCAGGCCATGGCTCCAACCCTCACCTGGGGAGTACTTTCTGTCAGCACCTACCGCCTGCTGCGGGTGACGGCCGTCCTCGTCTTTGTGGCGGCGTTGGTCCTGCGCCTGCGCCGGGGCCGCTGGCCGGTGACCGGCCGGGACATCCTGCTGGCCGTTCCGTTCCTGGAACTGGGCCTGCTGGTTGGCGCCTCGGTCGAGGTGGCCCTGCCCCCCCTGGCCGATCATCTGCTGCGGGGCATGCCCCTGCTGCCCGGTTGGTGGGCCGGCTACCTCGTCTGCCGCGTTCGTCGCCTGCCGGTAGGCCGCTGCTTCGACCTGTTCGCTGTGCCGCTGCCGCTGGCTCTGGCCGTGGCCCGGGTCGGCTGCCTGCTGCGGGGCTGCTGCTATGGCCGCCAGGCAACCGCCTGGCCAGCCATGCGCCTGCCCGACATCCACGGTCATTGGGCCAGCCGCTACCCGACCCAACTGGCCGACATCCTGGCCAACCTGCTCATCTTTGCCCTGCTCGCGATGTTGGAGAGGCGGGCGGGGCGCTCTGCCCCTCACCCCGACCGGGCCAGGGGTGAGGGGGAAAGCCGGCCCTTTGACGGTTTTTTGTTCCTGCTGTTCGTGATGCTGCACTATGGCCAGCGCTTTGTTTTCGAGTTTTGGCGGGCCGACGCGCCGCCGCTGGCCGGGCCGTTCTCCTGGACGCACCTGTACTGCGTCGTGGCCGTGGGTCTGTCCGCCTGGGGCCTGGCCCGCGGCCTGCGGAGGACGGGATGAGCGAATCGCCGAGAGATCTCTGCGCTTTCTGCCTCTCTGCGGTAAACAGAGCTGGCCGTCGCCGCCGGGTTGTCGGTGATATGCCCGGCACCGTCGTCGCCGGGCTGGCGGGCCGTATCCGCGCCGACAACGGCCAGATCCCCTGGCTGGATATGAGTTTCGACGGCCTGGGCGAGACCAATCAACACACCCGCCTGGAGGCGTTTTTGCACCAGGCGGGGCAGTTCCGGCACAGGCGCAGTAACGGCTGGGGCCGTCTGAATAGATGACACTTGCAAGAGAGGACAAAAACGATGAAAACCCAAGAGACACAAATGACCGATTACGCCCAACCTGTGGCCCGGCTTCGCCGCTCCTGGTTACGGTTGTTGGGCTACGTGGGCTTGTTGCTCCTCTCATTCCTGATGACGGCCTCGTTCCTGGCGCCGTCTGCGGTGTGCCCGGATCCTGAGACATCCCGTTGGGAAAATAGCGCCTCGCCATACCATGCGGCGCAGCCGGAGCCGCCTAAAAAGCACGAGCTCATCGTCAAAAACCCGTCTGGGAACAACTTCCTGATCGACGTGAGATCGCCCGCCCCCCCTCCTCCCAGCTATGTGAATGTGACGTGGGTCTCTCCTCACTACATGCATGTCAAAAACGTCCAGGCCAGCCATCCACAGTACCAAGCGGTGCAGGTCCAGATCAGCGTCCCGCTGCCCACATGCTCCGTCGCCGGGTAGAACTCGTCCCGCAACGCTACCACGTCGTCGATCAGCAACTGCAAGATGCGCCGCCCGCCCAGCAACCCCCATTCCGTCTCCAGCTTGTCTAGCAGCACACTCTCAAACGTCCGTTTCTGGATGCTTCCATACGGATTCACCCGGATGGCCATCAGACGCACGGGTCCCTGGGTCAGGCAGGCCCAACTGCCGCCACATCAACGCCTGGCCTGCAGCCGGGGTGTCGAACCAAAAGTATTCGTCGCCCGACGGGCAGAGGAAGGCGGTCAGGCAAAAGCCCGACAGGGCGTCCAGCAGTTGGTCTGTGGTGCGCAGGCCCGCGGCCGCCAGTTCTGGGTTGGCCTGACAATCGCGCTCGATGAGAGTGTAGACCATCAAGGCCAGCACGCTGACAAAGCAGAGAGCCACCAGAGCCTCATCTCGATGGACGTAGATCGGCCGGATGGGCAGGTCGCTCTTCAGGTTGCGCATCCGCCGTTCCACGTGGCGATGGTTCTTGTAGACGCCCAGCATCCAGTCCATGTAGTCGACCTGGGACTGACCCGGTTGCAGGGGCTGATTGCTGACCAGGACCCATTTGCCATCCAAGCGAGCGGCCTGGGCGATGCGATCGGGACGACGTTGGTGGCTCAGGCACATGGTTCCCCCGGCCTGCTCCTGGAAGCGGACCTGGACCAGGGTCCGCACCTCCTTGAACTGGTGGGCCAGATCCGCCAGGCGGCCAGCCACCCACTTGCCGCCAGGCCGATCCGTTCCAGGTAGGTCAGCACCAGCACCCAGAGGGTACCCGGGCCGCCGACCTGGTAGGTGACCTTCGCAACGCCGCGCTCCTGGAGGGCGGATAGGGCCTGCACTTCAGGGGATGGGGTCTCTGGAAAGGCTTCTACCTGGGCCACACCGGGCGTTACTACAGTTGGCTGGGTCAAGTCCGGCGTATGCTGCCAGGCTCACACCCGCCCGACGAGACCTTGGGCCGTGTACACCACGGCGCCTTGCCAGCCGCCGGTCTGCCAGAAGGTCGGCGACGACCACCCCTGGGGTGGCGCGAACCGCTGACGCATCCGGGCCAGGCGGGCATCGAACTTGGCCAGGTCCGGGCGGAAGTGATACTGGCCCAAGACCCAGCCCGGGTTCAACTGCTCCAGGGGGACGGCCCGCCAGAGAACACCGTTGGCGTGGTGGAAAAACAGCACGCTCCCGGCGGCCGCGGGGTCGGTCACATGGAGTACCAGCACCCAGGGGGTACCCGGGCCACCCTGCCGGTCGAGGACGACGACGTCCTCAAAAACGGACATGCCCGCTAACAGCGGAGCATCGGGCGGCGCGAGTTGGTCCGTTGAGGTCGCGCCCCGCAGCACCGACCCGGTCACGTCGCTGAGAATCACGTGGAGGTGATACCCGCCAAAAGGATTCTCGCGCACGCCGGGTCCCAAATCCTTTCTGCTACCATCAGATGCCTTCCGTCGAATGATGATGTTGTTCCCCAAGAATCGGCCAATTCTATCGTTAAATTATGTGCAACGCAACGGCAAACCGTCGCTAAAGTCTGAAATCTGAACTTTAACAAGTGCAAAGCCCTCCCGCCGGTGGTATACTGGCATTGGCAGTACCGCAAAACTTACTACGCGAGTTGACAAACGGGGATTTCATGGCACACTACCTCTATTGCAATCAAGGAGGAGCGAGCCATGAGAACTCCAAGAGAATACTACGCCCACCGCCCGACAGACGCAGCACGAGCGCTTTGGGGCAATTCAGCAGGCGCTGTCCCCTCGGCTACAGATCAGCGAGTCAGAGGTGCGCCATCTGTACCACGAAAGATACTTGCCACTGTTGGCTTGCCACGAGCGACAATACCTGGCGGAGTTGCAAGCCGTATCGCAACAGAGCGGTCTGATCTTGAGTCTGGACGGACTGGCACCGGAGGGCGGAGAACCACAATTGTGGGCGGTCCGCGAATTGCAGCTTGGCTTGACGTTGCGTAGCGGTTGGTTGAGCCAGAGGAAGACCAGGTGATGAAAGTGGCTTTGTGCCAGCAGGTGCGGAGTGAGGTGGGGGAGTTGATTCGGCAGGAAAAGGTCGAGAAAGGTCGAGAACGTCGGGGGCTCGACAGTGACAGGGCTGATCCCCACACCCCTGGAAGAGCCACGGTCAATGCCCCGTCCCACGTTGACCCCGACGAGTTCTCTCAGGAGCGGCAACGAGTTCGCCAACACCGTGCTCGATTTAGACTCCACAGCCGTTCTGCAAAACAGTCCCGGGCACAACTCGAGCAGCTTGAGCAACGCTGGCGAGCACTGCCGCCTATCGATACCTCGTAGTAACTTTTGCGGTATTGCGGGAAAAGACATAGTGTCCGTCGTGTCCTCTGTGTCCTTGTATATTAGACCCGTACCTTACCAACAAGAATAGCCAAGAACAAGCTTTGGTGGCATACTACACCCTGGGAGAGACGAAGTGGCTACCCTAGTGTGTGAGGAGCACATGTGCTGCCTCTTCACG
>DAOTXL010000135.1:0-2724 GCA_034435455.1 Anaerolineae bacterium | reverse complement strand
AGTCATGGTCTTCGGTGTAAGCCACGTACACCCGGCCCACGGCTTCCCCGCCGATGCGCATCTGCTGGACCATCTGGCGGGGCAGCCGGATGGCTTCGGCAGCGCCGTAGACCTGGCCCTCGAACTCGATGGCAGCCCGGCATACCCCGGCGTGGCGCATGGCCAGGGGGATCCGTTCTGCCACCCATTGTAAGAATTCGGGCACCGGCGGGGTTTCATCCATCTTGCGCCCGATGTCGTTGAGGCAGTCGAGGGCTTTGACCCGTTCGCTCATCAAGAAAGTAGCCCGTTGCGCCTCGTCAAACAGGCGCTGGTTTTCCAGGGCCAGGGCCATTTGCTCAGCAATCGTCTCTACTGCCGCCAGATCCTCCTGGCTCCAGCCTGCAGCCGTGGGGCTATAGCTCCCCAGCACACCGATAACCTCGCCGTGGAGGGTAAAGGGCAGAGCCAGTGTGCTCCCTCCCTGTTCATCCCGTTCGATGACCATCTCACGCCGTTGCAGAGAGGTGGTCATGGCCGGCAGCCAGACATCCGCTGCCGGCCTGGCCTCAGTCATGGTCCGTTGGTACCCCTCGATGGCTTCCTGAGCAGTGGCATACGACTGCCAGGCCTGCCCTATGTAGCGCCGCTGGGCCATTTCCAGATCCTGGAGCGCAACCCGGAGTTGCTCAAACAGGCGGGCATTCTGAATGGCATTGGCCAGTTGGCCAGCCAGGGTCTCGAAGGTGATGATATCCTCATCACTGAAGGCGGCCACGCGGTCGCTCTGGATGGTCATGGCGCCAATGACCTGCCCCCGCGAGATGAGAGGCAGGGCCATCTCCGAGTGGGTATCGGGCAGCAGCGGATTGTCGAAACGCACCGGTTCCTGGCCTACATCGAGGGCGATGCGCGCCCGGCCCTGGGCAACGCACCAGCCGATCATGGACGCCCCGCCGACCTGCAGCTTGTGGCCCCGGCGGAGCATCTCCCGCCCCGCTTCCCCGGTTCCGGCGTACAAGACCACCCATTCGCCCGGTTCGTCCACCAGAAAGATGCCGGCATAGTAAAGCTTGAAACGCTCGCGGATCAGGTCTACCGAGGTACGCAGCAGCTCTCCCGGTTCCAGGATAGAGGAAGCGATCCGTGCGATCTCGGCAGCCGTCTGAAGCTGGATCTGACGCCGTTGCAGGTCAGCCCGCAGGCTCCGTTCGAGGGAGATTTGGGTTTCCAGAGCCCGGCTCAGGCCGTGATGGATGCGCCCCTGTTCCCTCAGGATGTCATCAGCTCGCGCCTGGATGTAGCCCAGTTCAAACTGCCTGCGAAACGCATCGGCTGCCGGCCGCAGCGCCCGGAGCTGGTCGGGATCGGCCTCCAGCAGGGCCAGGGCGGTCTGGGTCAGGCAATCAACCGCCATCACGGCCGATCGCGGCCCCAGGCCCTGTTCAACCAGGTCGGCCACGCGGCGGAATAGCTCAGCCTCCGCAAGCCCGCCATCCAGGCTGTGTAGAAAGGTGTCTACGATGGCCCGGCTGGCAGCCGGGAGAGCACGGACCGAAGCCAGGCGCCGCACATTGTCGAAAACGTTCTGGCGTAAGGTGCTCTCTACTGCCGCGCAGAGATCTGCAGCCCGGTCGCGCAACAGATTGCTACCTGATGCGGCAAGTGACATAGGTTCCATCCTTTCCCCCGGTCTGCTGCCTGTAGGGCAACTGCGAGCAGTTGCCCTACTTCGGCCCCGGCATCATTTTACCATAAAAGCACCATAAAATTCAAGCCCAACCCCTTCCCGGTCCTCCTCGGTGATCTGGTCCTGCAGCTTCAACCACTCGGCCAAAGGGCGAAAGCCGCGCTCATCGGCAGTCCAGGGTTTCATCAACTCCTGTGCCTTTTCCAGGGTTAAAAAGTGATAAGAGCTGCCCATCTGGTCAAACATGGCCACAAATTGATCCATGCGGGGCGTCGTCAGATTGGGGTCCTTGGTCTCAAAGGTAGCGAACAGCTTGCTGCCTGGCGCCGCCCACTCATACAGAGCTCTGGCGATGCGGCGGACCTCCTCATCTTCCAGAAAGCAGGTAATGGCGTTAAAGCCGATAGCCACCCGGCGTTGCTCGCCAAACATGGCCGCGATCACCGGCGAGTTCAGGATCGCCTCGATGTGGCGGATGTCCTCCTGAATGTACCGGGCCCGGGGATTGTCGCCCAGGATCTCGGCGCCATAGGCCACGACGATCGGGTCGTTGTCCACATAGATCACCCGTGCCTGAGGCGCGGTGGCATGGATATGTTCCTCGGTAGGCAGTCCGGAGGCCAGGTCCAGAAAGCAATCAAAGCCTTCGTCGGCCAGTTGTTGAACCGCCTCGTGCAGAAACATGCGCAACATCCGCACCCATTTACGGGTCGAGGGGATCAGGCTGATCATATACTCCGCAGCCTGGCGGTCCGCCTCAAAATTGTGATGGCCGCCCAACACATAATCATAGACCCGTCCTGCGTTGGGGATGGTGGTGATGTCTATGCTGTCCATAGGTCATGCCTCCTCCATATTTTATGAATCGCCGCAAGTGTCCTCATGGCTCAATCTTCTGCTTCTGATTCTGTGAGCGATGGCCTCCCTCCTAGTATAATAAAACTTGTGGGTTGGGGCAGTTTGCGGTACAGTTAGGGCGGGCCACAGCGCCGACCACAAAGAGGCAAAGCCTGGTGGTCATAGCTGTAAAGAGCCAGGGTAGCCTCGTTGTTCCT
>DAOTXL010000134.1:0-22544 GCA_034435455.1 Anaerolineae bacterium | reverse complement strand
TCATTTTTGGATCGCCAGAATAGCCAAAGCGCCCGGCGATCCCTTCACTTGCCGGGCGCTTTGGCCATCTGCTCTCGGTCAACCGCTAATGGACCAGAGGAATCCCATAGTGGGCGCACCGGGTTTTCACCTCCTCTTCCTTGACGCCCAAAGTCACCATGATGCCATCAACCTGCCGGTCAGGGTGCAAGGTGGGCATCAGCGCTATCTTGTCGGCCAGGCGGTCCACATCTTCGACCTCGCAAACGCTCTTGACCTCGAACAACGTGATCCGCCCATCGTCGGCCAGGATATCCCAGTCCAGGCCACGGTCGGCGCAGAGGGCACGCCTGTGCCGCCCTCCATAGTCTACCAGGGTCTCAAAGGCGTCGAGTCGCGGAATGAGCATCCTTAGCACCTCCTGCTTGGCCGTGGGTGAAATCTGCTGCACTCATTCTACTACCTGAGACTCCGGTATCTCCAGGATAATCCTTCCCAAGTTGACCTCCTGTTTCAGGCTTTGTCTAATTGTACACCATTTGACGTATCTCTTCAATAGTGGCCCGGTCAAGATCGGCCACGACAGAGCTGGCTTATTTTCGACTGCCCCGTGTCTCCACCGCCTGCCCGGCCCGGCGCAGGGCGGCCAGGTCGCGTTTGACCGTGGCCCGGCTGACCCCCAGCGCCGCTGCCAGGTCGTCCACGGTCGGGGCAGCTCCCTGCTCAACCGCTTCGCGCAGCAACCGACTCAACCGGGCCTGGCGCCGGCTCGCCTTGTCGGCCATGGCCGTGTCCTCGGGCGCATCCACCGTCCACGTCGCGGCCACATACTCGTCGTCGCGCAGGGGGCGACCGGTGAACGCGCCGGCCCGGGGCAGCCGGACGGCCAGGCGCCGGGGCTGGAGTGCCTGCCAGGCGGCCACGATCTGGCGGTGGAGGGGCACGTCCTCGATATAGCCGCGCTGCCAGGCCGGGTTGGTCAGCGTGGCGTAGCGCTCCTGGACCAGGCCGTAAGCACACTGCAAGGCAGCATGCGCCTCTGCCGATTTGCCGGCCGCGGTCATGATCTGGTAGTGGTGCCAGTAGACGTCGAGGCTCGGCGTGACCTCGGGCTGCGATTCCATCTCGGCCATGGCCTGGCTGGACAGGCGCACCGCCGCCGCCAGGTCGCCCAAACGCTGGTGGCTGGCAGCCAGGAAAGAGCGCGTGCTGGTCTGGTAATACGCATAGCCGCTGGCCTCGTACTCCCGCAGGCTCTGCTCGAACCGTTCCACAGCCCGGTCATAGGCGCCGCTGGTCAGCGCCAGCTCTCCGGCCCGAAAGTGGACGGTGGCCAGGAGGTAGGAGGAGCCCAGCTCGCAGACAAGGCGCTCGGCCCGAGCCAGCGCCTCGCCCGCTGCGCCATATTGGCCGGCGTTGGTCAGCAGCTCGGCCAGGCTCGACAGCATGCGCGCCTCGTCGTCGGCCAGCGACAGCTCGCAGGCCAGCGGCAGCCCCTCGGCCAGGACCTGCTGTGCCTGGGCAAGTTGGCCGGTCGCCTTGTAACGGGAGCTGAGGTTGAGCAGGGAGATGACCTGGCCGTGGCGGTGATCGATCTGGCGAAAGACGGCCAGCGCCTGCTCGCCCGCCTCGATGGCCGGGCCATAGTCACCCAGCGCGCTGCAGGCCAGGCTCAGGTTGTTGAGGGCGACTCCTTCGTAGTAGCGGTGACCGATGGCCCGCATGTAGGCCAGCATCGCCCGGCAGTGCTCGGCCTCGTCCTGGTGATTGCCCTGGGCCCGGCTAATCCAGGCCATGGCGTTGTGGATACGCGCTGCGACAAGGGGATCGTCGCGGGCCTGCGCTGTTTCGAGGGCGATCTGGGCGGTTTCCTGGGCCTTGTCCAGGTTGCCGATGTCGCGGTAGGTCATGACCAGGCTGAGGTACACGTCCATTGCTTCGGCAGCGCCGGCCTGCTGGGCCTCGAGCGTGTGCTGGTAGGCCTCCAGGGCCAGGGCACTGTGCCCCTGTTGCTTCCAGGCGGTGCCGATCGTCAGCCAGGCCCGCCCCTCGCTGCGGCCCAGGCCGTGCTCCTGGGCCAGGGCCAGGGCTCTTTCTGCCGCCTGGCGCGCTGCCCCGTAATCGCTGCCCATCTTTTCATAGTACTCAGCCTGCTGCAACAGCGCCTCCACCTGCCGCTCTGGCTCGTCCAGGCGGCCGGCCAGGGCCAGCATCGTCTCCACGTCAGCCCGGCAGGCCTCCCGCTCCCCCCGCTGGTGCAGCAGGGGACAGCGGGCTGCCAGCAGGTCCAGGTGACGCCTGATCCCCTGCTCTGCGGGGAAGGGTTGGTGTTCCTTCAAGATGGCCACGGCCTGCCCATAGGCTTGCAGTGCGGACTCGGTGGCATACACGGCCGCCGCCTCCCGGCCGGCCTCAGTGTAAGCATCCACGGCCCGGTCCCACACCTCACCCTGGGCGAAATGGTGGGCCAGGGCGGCAGTCTGCTCGGGGTGCAGCGCCTCCAGCGCCTGCGCGACCTGCCGATGGAGGGTCTGCTGTTGCTGGGGGGCGAGTGAGTGGTAGACCACCTGCCGGATCTGGTCGTGGCCGAATTCGTAAGCCGCCGGCTGCTCCACCAGGAAATGGCGGCGCAGCAAGGTGTGGACCGCCGGCAGCAGGACACCGGCCTCCTGGCCGCCGGCGGCCTGGAGGAGGTAGAAGTCAAAGCCGCCGCCCAGCACCGCCGCCGTTTCCAGCACAGCCCGCTCCGCCGGGGACAGGTGCGCCAGGCGACGGACGATGACCTGCTCCACGGCGGCAGGCAGCGGCAGCTCGGCGTAGGCCGCCGTCGTTTCGTCCCAGGGGGTGCTCCACCGGCCGTGGGCGTCCTGGAACAGCAGCCCTTCGTCATACAGCGAGCGCAGGATCTCCAGGAGGAACAGAGGGTTCCCCCCTGTTTCCCGGTACAGGCGGGCTTCAAACAGGGGCGCGGCCAGCTTCATTCCCAGGCTGCGGCGGATCAGCTCCCCGCTGGCCCCGGCGTCTAGCCGCTGGAGGATCAGCCGCCCACGCAGGTCGGCGCGGCGCAGGGCTTGCAGCCGCTCCCAAACGGCAGGGTGGGCGCGGGCCTCGCCGCCCCGGTAGGAGCCGACGACCAGGACCTTGTGCCCGCGCAGCCGCCCGCACAGCGCGGCCAGCAGCCCCAGGCTGTCCTCGTCGGCCCAGTGCAGGTCTTCCAGGATCAGCAGCAAGGGGGTCGTCCTGCTCCAGGCGGCCAACAGTTGGGCAAAGGCGTTGACCAGACGCTCGCGTTCCTGCTCCGGTTCCAGGGGGGGCGCGGGGTCGGGCGCGACGGCCGCCAGGCCCGGCAGCAAGGGACAGAGCACCTGCAGCCAGATCGGCGCTACAAGCCGGGACCATTGTTCGAGGCGCAGGGGAGAGAGGTCACTTTGCAGGGCTTCCAGCCAGGGGGCAAAAGGCGCCAGGCCGGTGGTTTCCCGGCTATGGCCCCACAACACCCGCATATCGCGCCACTCGGCATCGCGGGCCAGCTCTTGCAGCAGGCGGGTCTTGCCCACGCCAGCTTCCCCTTCTACCAGCACCAGCCCGCCCAGGCCGTGGAGGGCAGCCTCCAGGCAGGATAATAGCGCGGTGTGCTCCTCTTCACGGCCTACCAGAGGCAACCCGCTCAGACCGAGTTCCCGTTCGACCGGGGGGGACGGAAGGTAGGGCGCCAAGGACAACGGTAGACGTTGGGCGATCTCGGTCGCCAGGGCCACAGTCTCCGCCTCCGGCTCCGCGCCAAACTCGTCTTGCAGGACCTGGCGGCAGGTTTCAAACTGTTTCAGCGCCTCAGCGTCGCGGCCCAGCAGGTGGCAGAGGCGCATCACCTGGCGGTGGGCCTCCTCGCGCCACGGGTCCTCGCCGGCCAGCCGTCGGGCGTAGGCCAGAGCGCGCTCATATTCGCCCCGGCTTTTATGGATCGTCGTCAGTTGCTCCAGGGCGGCCAGGAACATCTCCCGCAGCCGCTCCCGTTCGGCCAGAATCCAGTCATCGTAGTAGCCGGCCAGGAACTCACCCCGGTAGAGAGAGGGGCAAGAGGCAAGAAACAAGAGGCAAGAGTTCTCATCCTGCCTCCTGCTTCTGGCCTCTTGTATCTTGCTCTCGAATTCGTCCACGTCCAGCCAGAGGGGCAGGTCGGGGTTGATCTGGACGGTGTCGCCTTCGGTCAGGAGAACAGGGTGCGGGGAGAGGGCCCTGCGGATCTGCCACAGCGCCTGGCTGAGGCGGCGGCGAGCCGTGGCATCAGCCAGGTCGGGCCAGAAGGTGCCGGCCAGCAGGTCGCGGGTATGGGGTCGGTCGCGATAGGTAAGCAGGTAGGCCAGGAGGGAGCGGGCTGATCTGTTGGGAATGGGGGGTAGCGGCACATCCCCGCGGGTCAATGTCAATCCACCTAAAAGATGAATGCACCAGGTCTCCATGCTTCTTCCTCAAACCCGGCCAGGCCGGAACCAGGAGGCGGAACCACCCAAGACACGATGGCCTCTCAGGCCGGCCGCTATGGCCGGGCCAGCGTTTCCCGCCTTGCAGCAATTTGCGCGATCGGCGTTTCCAGGGAGAGCGGCGGCTCCAGATCCGGCCGACCAGGCAGATTGCGGATGTCGGGGTCGTCATCTGCAACCAGAATCACCGCCTCGCCTCTTTCTCCCAACCGTGAGGTGCGGGCGGGAGCGAGGGTAGTATAACACAAACTGGGCATTCTGTCCAGGGGGGCAGATGCCCAGAGGGGTTGGCTTTTGTCCGAGCTGTAGCGCGGGGTTACAGGTCTCGGTTCAGTTTATGGCCCAAAAACTTCAACCGCCGGCATCGGATCGCTGGTCAGGTCACACGACGTGTCGGCAGGATAGCTCTCTATGAAAGCTATCAATTCATCCGAGAACGCGCGATTTTCTACAGGATTCGATAGTTGGGGGAACGCATAGACGTACTCCAGGCGATCGGCTTCCTGAACGCCCCACAGCAATAACCGTTCGCCAAATCGTTCCTGAAGACGATGGTATACATCCTGGCGCAGGCAATCAGGCATATCTGAGCCCAGAGCAAGGACGTGATAGTCCTCCATCTGTTGGACACGTTCGAAAGGGGTCGTAGGTTGGTCTGATAGAGATCGGGCAGGCGAGAATAGAAAGGACAAGCCGAGCACGGCTATCAACACCGCTACGGCAATACAAGCGCCCAGGCCCGGGCCGCGGCTGCGGTCCGCGAGGTAACCTCCAGCTTGCTCAGCAGGCTCCCGACGTGGGTCTCCACCGTTTTTTCACTGAGGGCTAGAGCCTGGGCGATCTGCCTATTGCTCTGCCCGGCCGCGATCCGGGTCAACACTTCCGTTCCCGGTCGGTCAGGCTCGCCCAACGTGCCTCTGCCTCTTCTGAGCGGTGGCAGGCCTGGGCCGGGCGGCCCCGTCGGCCGGGAGCCCACCCTGCGCACCGCCGGCAGGGGACGGCCAGATACCCCACCCTCGTACCCCATTTGACAAGGATCATCCTCTGTGCTACCATTGTCCCCACCCCATCCCCCAACCCAAAGGGCCAGGGGGGAGGGGAGAGGTTGATCTGGGTGTGAGGGAGAGATGACGAAAACCATCGCCGTCGCCGGCAAAGGCGGGACCGGCAAGACCACCATCGCAGCGCTGATCATTGACCATCTGGTGAAAAACCAAAAAGGGTCGGTGCTGGCCATTGACGCCGACCCCAGCACCAACCTGAACCTGGCCCTGGGCGTGCCGCTGTACGATACGGTGGGCGATGTGCGCGAGGAGACGGCCACAGCCGTCGGCGGAGGGCGGGCGCTGGGCGGCATGAGCAAGTGGGATTACCTGGACCTGCGCATCAACGAGGCGCTGGTGGAAGAGGCCGGCTTTGACCTGCTGGCTATGGGCCGCCCCGAAGGCCCTGGCTGCTACTGCGCTGCCAACAACATCCTGCGTACCTCGGTAGATCGCCTGTCGGCCGCCTACGATTATGTGGTCATTGACAATGAGGCCGGCCTGGAGCACCTCAGCCGGCGCACCACCCGCGACGTGGACCTGCTGCTGGTCGTCTCTGACCCGACACTGCGCGGCATCCTCGCCGCCGGGCGAGTGGCCGAGGTGGTGAATGAGCTCAAGACGATGGTGGGGGCCATCTACCTGATCGTCAACCGCGTGGACGGCGACCACCTGCCCGAGCCGCTGCTGGCGGCCATCGCCGAGCACAAACTCCGGCTGGCGGGCCTCATCCCTACCGACCCGGCGGTCAACGAACTGGATGCCCGGGGCGAGCCGATCGTCAAACTGCCGGCCGATGCCCCTGCCCGCCGCTCACTGGAACAGATCCTGGCGACCCTGGGGGGCGTATAGGGCCGGCCGGTCGCCTCCAGGGCCTGCGGTCGAGGTGGTCTATGAAAGAGGCGTTGCTTTATGAGAAGCTGGATGACCGGCGGGTGCGCTGTCACCTGTGCGCCCATCGTTGCCTCATCGCCGAGGGCCACCGGGGGGTGTGCCTGGTCCGGGAAAACCGGGGGGGAACGCTCTACACCCTGGTGTATGGCCTGCCGCTGTCTCAGGCGGTGGACCCGGTCGAAAAAAAGCCGCTTTTCCACTTTTATCCCGGCAGCACCGCCTTTTCCATCGCCACCGTCGGCTGCAACTTTCGTTGCGAATTCTGCCAGAACGCCGACATCTCGCAGATGCCCCGCGACCAGGGTCAGATCGCTGGCCGCCAGACCGCGCCGGAGGAGGTGGTCCGGGCGGCAAAACGGTACGGCTCCCGCTCCATCGCCTACACCTACACCGAACCGACGATCTTTTTCGAGTACAGCTACGACATCGCCCGCCTGGCCCACGCCGAGGGGATCGCCAGTGTGTATGTGACCAACGGCTACATGACGGCCGAGATGCTGGAGCTGTTCCAGGGGGTGACCGCCGACCACGAGCCATGGCTTGACGCGGCTAACGTGGACCTGAAAGCCTTCCGCGACGAGACCTACAAAAAGGTGTGCGGCGCCCGGCTCCAGCCGGTGCTCGATGCCCTCAAAAAGATGAAGGAGTTGGGGGTGTGGGTGGAGGTGACCACCCTGGTCGTGCCGGAGATGAACGATTCCGAGGCGGAGCTGCGCGACATCGCCCGCTTTCTCGCAGCCGAACTGGGCGTGGAGACCCCGTGGCACGTCAGCCGCTTCCACCCCGATTACCGGATGTATGACCGGGGGCCGACCCCCCCGGCCACCCTGCGCCGCGCCTACGACCTGGGCCGCGAGGCGGGGCTGCGCTACGTATATGTCGGCAACCTGCCCGGCGCACGCCTGGAAGATACCTTTTGCCCCGGCTGCGGTCGGATGGTCATCGGCCGGTGGGGGTTCCAGGTCACGGAACGCCACCTCCGGCAGGGAGCCTGTGCTTACTGCGGCACAGCAGTGGATGGCGTGGGCCTATAAGAAATGACGGATGACCGATGAGGAGATGTGCTGTTGGACATTGGTGATTGAGTATTGAGGATTGACATGCGCATCCTTTTTGTCATCAAACAGATTGACTATGAGCCGTTGGGCCTTCTCTATCTATCCAGCTCCCTGCGCCAGGCCGGGCACCAGGTGCGGCTGGCCATCGCTGCTGACGAAGACCCGGTGGCCATCGCCCGCGAATGGCAGCCGGGCGTGGTGGGCTACAGCGTCTACACCGGCTCGCAGACCTATTACCGTGACCTGAACCTGCGGATCAAAGAGGCGGTGCCGGGGGTCGTCTCTGTCTTTGGCGGGCCGCACCCCACCTATTTCCCCGAGTTCATCGAGGAGCCAGGGGTGGATGCGGTGTGCCTTGGCGAGGGGGAGGGGGCCATCCTCGACCTGGTGGACGCCGTGGAGGCCGGCCGACCGTTGACCGGCATTGGGAACTGGTGGTTCAAGCGAGATGGGAGTATAGAGCGCAACCCGCTCCGCCCGCTCGAAGAAGACCTGGACCGCCTGCCCTTCCCCGACCGTGAGTTGATTTACGAAAAGGACCGCTTTACCCGCGAGAGTGGCATCAAACATTTCATCACCAGCCGGGGTTGTCCCTACAACTGCACCTACTGCTTCAACCATGCCCTGGCGGCCCTCTATCGGGGCAAGGGCAAACGCCTGCGCCAGATGAGCGTGGATAAGGTCATCGAAGAGGTCGGTTGGGTGCAGAAGCGGTACCCTCTGCAGTTCGTCGTCTTTCTCGACGACCTGTTCATCATCTCCACCGAGTGGCTGCGGGAGCTGGCTGCCCGATTCCCCCAAGAGATCGGCCTGCCCTTCTTTTGCAATGTGCGGGCCAACCTGGTCACCGAGGACAAGATCGCCTTGCTCAAGCAGGCCGGTTGTACCAGTGTGGGGATGGGGGTGGAGACCGGCAATCCGCGGCTGCGCAACGAGATCCTCAAGCGTTCCCTTTCGGATGAGCAGTTGATCGGCGCCAGCCGCCTGCTCCGCCAGGCGGGCATCCAGCTCGTCACGACCAACATGCTGGGCCTGCCGGGGGGCACCCTGGCAGACGATTTCGAGACGCTGGCCCTCAACCACGCCTGTCGGCCGGCCTATGCCAATGCCTTCCTCTACCAGCCCTATCCCCGCACCGAACTGGGGGAGTATGCCCGGCAGCACGGCTTGGTCGAAGGGTCGTTGGACGAGATTGACGACTCGGCCTGGGAGCGGTCGGTGTTGCGTTTCTCCAGTCCGGAGGAAAAGCGCCAGATCGAGAATTTCAACAAGCTCTTTGCCCTGGCGGTCGAGTGGCCGTGGCTCACCGGGCTGGTGCGCCGGTTGATCAAACTGCCGCCCAACCCCTTCTTCCGCCTGGCCTTCAAGCTGTGGAAAGGCTATGCCATCAAGAGCCGCATCCATCCTTACCATCCCTCCTTCCGGGAGTTGGTGCGGACGGTGTGGCGGTTTATGAAGTTTGACTAGACCTGGATCGTCTTCCAGCGTCCGGCGCGGAAGCGCACAAAGTTGAGCGTGCCCCGCAACGTAAAGTCAAAGGCCATGGCCCCCCAGGCACCGACCAGCCCCCAGCCCAGGCTCAGGGCCAGGAGGTAGGCCAGGGGCAGCCGCACCAGCCAGATGCCGGCGGCGGTGACGATCATCGGCCAGCGGGTATCGCCGGCGCCCCGCAGGCCGCCGGCAAAGATCATGCTGGCGGCCAGGATCGGCTGGAACAGGCCGACCAGCCGCAACGGCGTCGTGCCCAGGGCGATCACCTCGGCGTCGTCGGTGAAAAAGCCCATGATCTGCGCCGGGAACAGGACAAAGGTCAGGCCCACGGCCGCCATGAGCGCGGCCCCCATCTTGTAGGCGGTGTAGCCGCGTTGCTGGGCCGCGTCGGGGTCCTGGGCTCCTAAAGCCTGGCCTACCAGGGTGGTGGCGGCGATGGCAAAGCCAAAGCCGGGCATAAACGACAACGACCAGCCGTTGATGGCTACCTGGTTGGCAGCATAGGCGGCGACGCCCAGGCTGGCCAGGATGCGCACATAGGCCATGTTGCCGGTGCGGAACAGGACCTGCTCTGCGCCGGTGGGCAACCCGACCCGCAGGACGCGGCGGATCATCGCCCAGTCGAAGCGGAAGCGGCTCAGCCGCAACCGGAGGCCGGAGCGCCCTCTGAGCAGCAGGGCGGTGACCAGCGAACCGCCCACGATCTGCCCCGACACAGCACCCAGCGCCGAACCGGCTACCCCCATCCTGGGCAGGCCGAACAGGCCGTTGATCAGGGTCCAGGCCACGGCAATGTTGACGAGGTTGACCCCCAGCATCACCGCCAGGGGCGTCCGGGTGTCGCCGGCGCCGCGCAGGCTGGCGTTGCCGATGGCCATCAGGGTGACAAAGAGCAGGGAACTGGAGACCAGGCGCAGGTAGGTGGTGCTCAGCTCGATCACCTCGGCCTGGGCGCCCAGCAACAGCACTGCCGGCCGGGCCAGGCTCACGCCCAGGGCCGTGCATCCCAGGCCGATGACCACCCCCATCACCACCGACTGGCGCACCACCTTGTTGGCCTGCTCCGGCTGTTGAGCGCCGGTGAAACGGGCGATGAGCGCCGTGGAGCCGGTGGCGATGGCCCCCAGCAGCGTCTGGGCCAAAAAGACCCACTGGTTGGCCAGGCCGACGGCGGCCAGCGGCGCTGCCCCCAGGTGGCCCACCAGGAAGGTGTCCACGATGCCAACGGCCATGCCCAGCAACTGCTCGCCGGTGGCCGGCAGCGCCAGACGCAGGACATCGCGGTGCAGGGCCGTGGGAGACGAATTGGCCCGGACCAGGCCGGCGACTTTGCGCAGCAGGGCGGTGGCTTCTGAATCCATCCCCCTCACTCTGGCTGCCGGTTCCGCAGGAAGGCGATGATCTGTTGGTCGGCCACGGGGAAGGCAAAGGCGTCCAGTTCGTCGAGGGTGACCCAGCGCAGGTCGCTACAGCCGACACAGCAGGGAGTGCCGCTCAACCACCGGCAATCAAAAACAAACAGGGTCATGTGAAAGTGGGTAAAGGCGTGATCCACGGTGCACAATAGCTCACCCACCTCGATCTCGATGTTGAGCTCTTCGGCGATCTCCCGGCGCAGACAGGTGGGCAGCGTCTCGCCGGGGCGGCGCTTGCCGCCGGGAAACTCCCACAACCCTCCCAGCATCCCGTCCGGGGGGCGTTGGGTGATGAGCAGGTGGCCCTTGCCGTCCCAGATGACCCCGGCGGTTACATCGCGATGGGGCCGGCTGGTGCGGGTGGCGCGGATAGGAAGGTCGTTCTGGATCCCCTCGCGCCGGGCCTGGCAGTCGTTCCCGGTAGGGCAGATCAGGCAGTGGGGGTTCGTCGGCGTGCAGATGGTGGCCCCCAGGTCCATCAGAGCCTGGTTAAAGTCGCCGGCGTGGCCGGGAGGCATCATGGCCAGGGCCAGCTTTTCCAGCCGGCGCCGGGTGCTGGGCCGGCCGGGATCGTCGTCAATGCCAAAGATGCGGCACAGCACGCGGTGCAGGTTGCCATCCAGGGCGACGGCGTCATAGCCAAAGGCGATGCTGGCGATGGCCGCTGCGGTATAGCGCCCCACGCCCGGCAGGAGGAGCAACGCTTCGGGGGTGGGAGGCATGTGCCCGCCCATCTCCTGCACCACCTGGCGGGCCGCCCGGTGGAGGTTGCGCGCCCGGGCGTAATAGCCCAGCCCCTCCCAGGCTTTCAGCACCTCGTCCAACGAGGCGGCGGCCAGGGATTCCAGGGTGGGGAAGAGCGACATAAATCGCGTGTAGTAGGGGATGATGGTTTCCACCCGGGTCTGCTGGAGCATGATCTCGGCTACCCAGATGGCGTAGGGGTCGCGGGTGTGGCGCCAGGGCAGATCCCGCCGATAGCGCTCGTACCAGGCCAGCAAACACCGGCCGATGGAGCTCAGGTCTTCGGGGCTGCGAACGCCGTCGAACGCTGTCATGCTATAACTATACCGCGGATAGGGCCAGAGGTCAAGAAAACAGCTGCGTCTGGCCTTGTCCCGGCCGTCGCTGCTCCAGGGCGCGATCCCGTTTGCCCCCCTTGAGCTTTTGGAGTACAATGCAGGCGGGAAGGACCGGCGGCGGCGCGCCCCGGCCGGGGGGCCGACGGTGGAAGGAGGTTGGAATGCGGATCAGGGTGAACAAAGCCCTTCTCGAACTGGTTGAAGGAGACATAACCGAGCAGGATACCGAAGCGATTGTCAATGCGGCCAACCCCTCGTTGCTGGGGGGCGGGGGAGTGGATGGGGCGATCCATCGCGCCGGCGGGCCGGAGATCCTGGCCGAGTGCCGCCGCCTGGGTGGTTGCGCCACCGGCGATGCCAGGATCACCACCGGAGGACGGCTCAAGGCGCGGTATGTGATCCATACCGTCGGGCCGGTTTACGGGCGGGAGGGGCCGCAGCGGTCGGCAGAACTGCTGACCAGCGCCTACCGCCGCAGCCTGGAGGTGGCGGCGGAGCACGGTGTGCGCAGTCTGTCTTTTCCCTCTATCAGCACCGGAGCCTACGGCTATCCATTGGAAGAGGCGGCGCCGGTGGCCCTGCGGGCGGTGATCGAGTACCTGTCCACCCACCCGGAGAGCGGCATCGAGCTGGTGCGCTTTGTGCTCTACGGGCAGCGGGCGTACCGGGTGTACAGGCAGGCGTTGGATGCGCTGACGGCAGGGGGGTGAGGAGAGAGGTTCTCATGTTGGAGGGTGCGATCTTTTGGCGGCTGCTGGGCGCGCTGGCCCTGGTGGCCATGAACGGTTTTTTTGTTGTGGCCGAGTTCGCTCTGGTGAGCGTGCGGCGGTCTCGGGTTGACGAACTGATCGCCCAGGGGAATGTACCGGCCCGTGTTGTCCGCCGTGCTATTCAAGACCCCGATCGGTTCATTGCTGCCACCCAGCTCGGCATTACTCTGGCCAGCCTGGGGCTGGGCTGGATAGGGGAACCGGCTTTTGCCGGCCTGATCGTCCCGTTGGTGGCCGCGATCCCAGGCCCGTGGGATGAGGTGCTGGTCCATTCCATCGCCGGCGGTCTGGCTTTTGCACTCATCACCTTTCTGCATGTCGTTTTGGGTGAGCTGGCGCCTAAATCGATCGCGCTGCAATACGCTGAGCGGGCCAGCCTGATCGTGGCCCGGCCCATTGTCTGGACCGAGAAGCTCTTCCGCCCGTTCATCTGGCTTTTGAACGGCACCGGCAACGGCCTGTTAAAACTGTTGGGCCTGGGCGCGGTAAGAGGGCACCAGCAGGTCCACTCGGTCGAAGAGCTCAAGATCTTGATGCGTGAAAGCCAGGAAGGGGGCGCTATCGAGGCCGACCAGGAGGAGATGCTGCAGAAGGTCTTTGCCTTTGGCGAACGGCAGGTCCGCGAGGTGATGATCCCCCGCCCCGACGTGATCGGGGTAGAGAAGGAGGCCACCCTGCGCGAGCTGCTGGACCTGTTTGCCGCAACCCGGCATGCCCGCTTTCCGGTCTATGAAGGGGACCTGGACCAGGTGGTGGGCATCGTCGCCGTCAAGGACATCCTGCTGGCCCTGGCCCGGAACCCGGCTCAGGTGGAGGCGCCCATCGGAGAGCTGGCGCGGCCGGCCCTCTTTGTGCCGGAAACGGTGGCCGTGGCCGATCTGCTGGCCGAGATGCGGGCCAGCCACAACCAGATGGCGGTGGTCATTGACGAGTATGGGGGCACGGCGGGCATCGTCACCGTGGAGGAACTGGTCGAGGAAATCGTGGGCCGCCTGAGCGACGAGCTGGTGCCGGTGGCAGGACCGGTGGTCCGCCTGGACGAGATGACGGTAGAGATTGATGCCTTGCTGCGGGTGGATGAGGTCAACGAGCAACTCGGTCTGGACCTGCCCGAGGGGGAGGAGTATGAGACGGTGGCCGGCCTTCTCCTCTACCGGTTGCAGCACATCCCGATCGAAGGGGAGGTGCTGAGCTGCCAGGGGGTGGAACTAAAGGTGACACAGATGAAAGGGCCCAAGATCGAAAAGGTTCAGATCCGAGGCTTACCGCAACGGATGAAAAGCGAGTAAACACCTACCCAGGTGCCAGGTCACGGGGAGACAAAAAAGGCCTTCCAGCGGGTAGAAGGCCCTTCAGATCGGAGTCGAGAAAAAGTTACACGCGGGTCACGTAGCGGCCGTCGCGGGTGTCTATGCGGATCACATCCCCCTCTTCGATGAAAAGCGGCACCTGGAGTTTGTAGCCGGTCTCCAGGGTCACCTCTTTGGTCGGGCTGGAGGCTGTGTCGCCGGCCACGCCGGGGGGCGCTTCGACCACCCGCAGGTCCACGGTGATCGGCAGTTCCACATCCAGCCGCTCCCCTTCGTAGCTGGAAAGCTCCAGTTCCATGTTTTCGACGAGGAAGGGCTTGACATCTTCGATCAGGGCGTCGGGCAGCGGAAACTGCTCAAAGGTTTCGGTATCCATAAAGTAGTAGAACTCGCCGTCGGTATAGAGGTACTGGACGGTCTGGTGATCCAGGCGGATGTCTTGAACCCGGTCCCCGGAGGGGAAGGTCCGTTCCACCGTGGCCCCGGTGCGCAGGTTGCGCAGTTTGGTGCGGATGACGGCATTGCCCCGTCCCGGTTTGTAGTGCTGGTACTGGAGCACCCGGTACAGTTCTCCATCCAGGGTAAAGGTCACGCCTTTGCGCAGGTCGTTTACGTCAATCATACAACACTCCTTTTCGTCAAAACCTCCGAGGTTTCGAGAACCCCGGAGGTTGCTGTCTGGCGCTGATTATAGGCCTTTTCGCACTCCTGTCAAATTCCCGATCCTCTGCGGAGGGGGTTCATGGCCCAGGCCGGGCGGTGAAGGTCAGGAGGGCAAAAGCGGCCGCCACCTGGGGTTCGGTACACCCCTCCCCGACGGCCAGGGTCACGGGGCGCATCCAATCCATCGCCTCCAACGCCGTGCCGGGTGGGGCCCCTTTGACGCCGATGATGGCGTGCCCCCACCGGAACCGGTCCCGCAGGTCACCGGTCGCGCCGATGCTCTGGAGTGCGGCCACGGCCTCCTGGCCCAGCCGCCGCGAGGCTTCGTCGGCGGCGGCCACGGCGACGATATACCCCGGCGGCACCCGGTCGAGAAACCCGGCCAGGGCCTGGCCGGCCCTTTCGTCCAGGTGGGTGTCGAACGTCGCCACCGGGCCTACCACGCCGCTCTGGGGAGCAATGACCGCCACGTTGTAGCCCCGCTCATTCGGCGACACCTCCTGTCCGTTGACGTAAATGTGCGCCAGGTCACCCACCTCCTGCCCGGCGCTCTGCACCACCAGGTTGACCGGCGATTCGAGGCCGGTCTTCCCGATGGTCCGGGGGGATAGCGCCGCTTGCCCGGCGGGGTACAGCCTGGCAAAGTGCAGCCAGACCTCGTTCAGCCCTTCGCGCACCGCATCGGCCGGCAGGTCAAGCCGGTAGTCCATCCAACCGGTGGCCAGGTCAATCCCTTGTACGATCTGCCCGTTGACCTCCACCTGCAACCGCTGGCCTCCTTCCGGCCCGTAGGCGCGGAAGGCCATCTGCTGCGCCCCGCCTGACAGAGGCACCAGCAACCGGACGGCCCGTCGCTGCGCCCAGACCACGCCGCCGGCCGGCACGCCCCAGCCCTCGGCGTAGCTCAGCCCCCCCAGCGCATCGCCGGGGCGGATGGTCCACCCGGCAGGCCAGGGGGGCGCCTTCACGCGGTAGGCGATGGATGACCCGTCCTGGTAAAGGCGTTCCACCGGCAGCACGGTCTCGACATAAGATACCAGGTCTGGGCCGGCCTGGGCCGGATGGATGACGAGGGCCTGGATGTCGAAAAAGCGCAACACCTGGGCGGCCAGGGCGCGGTCGGCTTCGACGACGGCGGAGTCCACCGGGTGGCCGGTCTCCAGGGCGATGAGGGTGTTGATCACCGGCGCTTCGGTGAAATATTGGAACTTGAGGGGAGGGTTGCGCGAGGTGTTGCCGGCCAGGATGCGTTTGCCGTGGGTGGTCTGATAGTACTGCTCGAACATGATGATCGGGTCTAGCGGGCCGGTGACGCGAAAGCCGTTGCGCCAGGCCACCGGCAGGTCGAGCAGGGTGAAATCGCCCGACATGGCCGCGATCTGGGCATAGACCGGCGGCACACGCATATCCGACAGCGGCAACGGGGCCGAGAGGTGTTCAAAGAGGAGCAGGGTTGCGAGGAGCAGGGTCGCAAGGAGCCTTTTGCGCCTTGCGCCTTGCTCCAGCAGCCAATCCATGCCAAACCCGACCAGCATCGCCAGACTGAGCATCCACATCACACTGTAGCGGCTGGGGTAGCGGTTGCCTTTGAAGAAGGGCAGTTGGGCCAGCAGGGCAAAGGGCAGGGGCAGGCCGGTGTCGTGGCCGTTGATGCGCAACGCCGGCCCCAGGGTGAGCAGCCAGAAGAAGATGGCCAAAACGAGCCAGAATCTAACCCAGGGACAACGCCGGCCGGCCACAACGCCCACCAGGGCCAGGGCCAGCACGGAATAGCCCAGGTACAGGTGCTGGCCGACGGTGTGGTCAAAGTGGAAATGCTCCACCAGCGAACCGAAAACCGGATGGTACATGGTCGGCACCAGGAAACCGACCAGGTCCGCCGAAAAGACATCGGCAAAGCCGCCACCCTCGACCAGGATGTCCCCCTCGGCGCGCAGGTCGGGGATCATCAGGGCCAGGATGGGCAGCAGTCCCACCGCAAACAGGAGGCCCAGCAGGGCCAGGGAACGCCAGGGGAGCGGTTTCCGGGCGATGAGACACCAGACGAACCACAGGACTGTAAAGAGCGCCAGGAACGAGGCGTAGGTCAGCTCGGCGTAAGCCTGGAACAGCAAAAAGAGCCCGGCCAGGACCGGGTAGCGCCACCGTCTGGGGTGCTCGCCCATTTTGAACAGATAGAGCAGGTAGAACGGGATCCACTGCGAGCTGGCGATGTTCCACTGGCCCAGCGCGGCGTAGAACAGCTTGCTGGAGGCAAAGGCATATAGGAGACCGGCAGTGAAAGACGCAAGGTACGAGTTGCCACGTGCCCCTTGTAACTTGTAACTTGCCAAAAACACACCATAGCCGCTGAGAACGAAGGAGGAGAGGAGCAAGAGGTTGCTGGCCGGGACCAGCCCAAGGACGGCTTGCAGGGGGATGGACAGCAGTCCGTTCAGCACCGTCAGGGTGTAGAACGCCAGATTGATGCCCAGGGGATAGAACAAATAGTCGCACCGGAATGGGTTGGTGCCCAGGCTGAGCAAGGCATGGCGCACCCACCACAGGTTCCAGGTGAGAGGGGGATCGTCGGCGCCGTTGCCCGGCACGTGGCTGCTCCAGTGGGCGGCCAGCGGCCAGGTCAGCACCAGGGCCAGCAGAAGGTAGCCTCCGAGCACCACCAGGTGCGTTTTCCGGTCCATGCGTGCGTTTGCCTCTTGCATCCTGCTCCCTGCCTCCTGCCCCCTGCATCATACCATCCTCGCCCGCTTTTGGCAACTTGCCCTCCTGCAGGTTGTAAGCGGTTACGCCAACTTTACATTTCAGGTTAATTGGGATAGAATAAGAACATGGGCTACCGCGATGCATTGACCTACATCTACAGCCTCACCGATTATGAGAAGCGAGGCTTTGCTGTCTACGCTCCTCAGTTTTATAACCTGGACCGGGTGCGCCATCTGCTGGCGCTGCTGGGCAATCCGCACCAGGCCTTTCAATCGATCCACATCGCCGGGACCAAGGGCAAGGGCTCCACGGCGGCGATGGCCGAGGCGGTGTTGCGGGCGGCGGGCTACCGCACCGGGCTGTACACCTCGCCGCACCTGCACACCTTCCGCGAGCGGATCCAGGTCGGCGGCGAACTCATCCCCGAGGCGGACGTGGTCCGCCTGGTGAGGGAGGTGCAGCCCCTGGTGGCCCAGGTGGCCGACATTACCACCTTTGAGGTGATGACGGCCCTGGCTTTTGCCTGGTTCGCCGAACAAAAGGTCGAATGGGCGGTGGTGGAGGTGGGGCTGGGGGGGCGGCTGGACGCGACCAACGTGGTGACCCCGGCGGTGGCGGTCATCACCTCCATCAGCTACGACCACACCGCCATCCTGGGCGATACCCTGGCCCAGATCGCGGGGGAAAAGGCCGGCATCATCAAACCGGGCGTGCCGGTGGTCAGCGCGCCCCAGGCGGATGAGGCGCTGGCGGTCCTTGAGGATGTCTGCCGCCGGCAGGGCGCGCCGTTGACTCTGGTGGGCCGCGATTGGGTGTGGCAGGCCGGGCCAGCCGACCTGGAGGGCCAGGTCCTGGCCATCGGCCACGGTCAGGAACGGTGGGAGGGGCTATGGCTGCCGCTGCTGGGTGAGTACCAGTTGGTGAACGCCACGACGGCGGTGGCCGCCCTGGCCGAGAGTGGGGCCACCGTGTCGGCGGCGGCCATCCGAGCCGGCCTGCGTGCGGTGCACTGGCCCGGACGGCTGGAGATCCTGAACCGTGCGCCGTTGCTGGTGGCCGACAGTGCCCACAATGGCGACTCGGCGCAAAAGCTCCGCGCGGCGCTCCGGGCGTTGTTCGGCCCCCGACGGCTGACGGTGGTGCTGGGCGCTTCGGCCGATCACGCCACGCCGGAACTGCTGACGGCGCTCCTTTCGGGGGCCGGCCGGGCAATTGCCACCCGTTCGCGCCACCCCCGCGCCGCCGACCCGGCCTGGCTCCAGGCCCGTGCCGCCGAATTGGGCTTTGGCCTGGAGGTGAGCGACCGGGTGGCCCAGGCGCTGGAGATGGCCCTGGCCGGCGCCGGCCGTGACGACCTGATCTGCTGCACCGGCTCGGTCTTCATTGCCGCCGAGGCCCGGGCGGCCTGGTTTGCCTGGCAGCGGCTGCCCCTTCCGCCTGAGGATCCGGATTGAAAGCCGGCCCGGGTGGAAAGTAAGAGCCGGTCTGAACAGGTGGCCACAAAGAAAGGTCGCAAAGGAACACGAAGGAAATAGCTAAAAACCCTTGGTGTCCTTTGTGTCTTGGTGGTTTTCAGACAGGCTCTAGAAGGCGGGCCCACGACTCTCTCGCCTTGTCGGTTTTCGGACAAATCCGGATTGCAAGTTGTCTTTTCGTGGGTCCTGTGCTATAGTCAGAAAGCGGCTTCCAAACCGCCGGTCCCGTGCGTTTCGCCCGGAATCGGTCGGGTGTGGGAGGCCGCCGGACGTTGTTCTGGGAGGCTACCGGAGAATTTGTGATGGACGATATGGAAGAGGTCAGGAAGGCATTGAGTTTCCAGTTCGACTGGGGCCAGTTTGATATGGATGATCTGTTTGACGAAGTAGAAGAGACGATTTCCGGCGACTATCCGTTGTTGCCGTTGCGCGATACGGTCGTCTTTCCCCAGATGATCGCCCCGCTGATGGTGGGGCGCGACCGGTCGATCAAGGCCGTAGAGGCAGCGGTCGGTGCCGACAACCTGATCGTGGCCGTTGCCCAGCGCAACCCGGAGGTGCAGGATCCCGACCTGGATGACCTGTACTCCGTCGGCGTGGAGATGGTGATCGGCCGCCTCCTGCGCCTGCCCGATGGCTCTACCAACATCCTGGCTCAGGGACGGCGGCGGGTGCGGATCGTGGAACTGAGCCAGACCCGGCCCTATCTCCGCGCCCGGGTGGAACCGCTTCAGGATTTGTTCAAAGCGACGTTGGGCACCGAGGCGCTGATGCGCGTCGTGCTCTCGCTGTTCGAGAAGGTGGTGCAACTGTCGCGCACCCTGCCGGAAGATGCCTATGTCGCCGCCATGAACCTGGCGGAACCGGGGGCGTTGGCCGATCTGATCGCCTCGCTGCTGGACCTGGAGGTGGGTGTGCGGCAGGAGCTGCTGGAAACCCTCGATCCGACCCAGCGCTTGCAGCGCCTCAGCATCCTTCTGGCGCAGGAACTGGACGTGTTGGAGCTAGAGTCGTCCATCCACAACAAGGTGCAGCAGGAGGTGGACCGTTCGCAGCGCGAGTACTTTTTGCGCGAGCAGATGCGGGCCATCCAGACCGAGCTGGGCGAGATTGACATGGAGCTGGCCGAAGTCCAGGAGTTGGAGGAAAAGGTTGCCCAGAGCGATATGCCGGAGGAGGTGCGGGCCAAAGCCAGAAAAGAGGTGGCGCGGTTGAAGGCCATGCCGCCCGCCGCGCCCGAAATCGGCATCATCCGCACCTACCTGGACTGGCTGTTGGAACTGCCGTGGACCACGGCGACCCAGGACAACCTGGACATTACCCAGGTGGCCAAAGTCCTGGATGCCAACCACTATGGCCTGCCCAAGGCCAAAGAGCGGATCCTGGAATATCTGGCCGTGCGCAAACTGTCGGATGGCAAGCCCTCCACCCGCAGCCCGATCCTGTGCTTTGTCGGGCCGCCGGGCACGGGCAAAACCTCCCTGGGGCGCTCGATTGCCGAGGCGTTGGGTCGCCGGTTCGTGCGGGTGTCGCTGGGTGGCATCCGCGATGAGGCGGAGATCCGGGGCCATCGCCGCACCTACATCGGCGCGTTGCCGGGACGGATCATCCAGACGATGCGCGTCGCCGGCACGGTCAACCCCCTCTTTATGCTCGACGAGATTGACAAGGTCGGCCTTGATTTCCGGGGCGACCCCTCGGCCGCACTGCTGGAGGTGTTGGACCCGGAGCAGAACCACGCCTTCTCCGACCACTATCTGGACGTGCCCTACGACCTGTCTCGGGTGATGTTCATCACTACCGCCAATGTCTTGGACCCGATCCCGCCGGCGCTGCGCGACCGGATGGAGGTGATCGAGTTTCCAGGGTATATCGAGGAGGAAAAGCTGGCCATCGCCCGCCAGTTCCTCATCCCCCGCCAGTTGGCCGAGAACGGGCTCAACACGCCGGAGCGCCGGCTCGAGTTTTCGGAAAAGGCGCTGCGGACGATGATCCGCGAGTATACCTACGAGGCCGGGGTCCGCAACCTGGAACGGGAGATCGCCAACGTGTGCCGCAAGGTGGCGCGCCGGGTGGCCGAGGGCAAACCGGTGCCCCGCCACATCCTGGCCCAGTCGTTGCCCAGGTACCTGGGACCGCCGCGCTTTCTGCGCGACGAAGCGGACCGTACCGACGAGATCGGCCTGGCCATCGGCATCGCCTGGACGGAGGCCGGGGGCGACCTGCTGCCGGTGGAGGTGTCGCTCATGGAGGGCAAGGGGTCGCTCATCCTCACCGGCCAGTTGGGGGAGGTCATGCAAGAGTCGGCCCAGGCGGCCCTGTCATATGCCCGCTCTCACGCCCACGAGTTGGGCATTGATGATGTGGACTTTGACAAGCTGGACATTCACATCCACGTGCCGGAGGGGGCCATCCCCAAGGATGGACCGTCGGCGGGGGTGACCATGGCCACGGCCCTCATCTCGGCGCTGATCCGGCGGCCGGTCCACGGCGACATGGCCATGACCGGTGAGATCACGTTGCGCGGCCGGGTGTTGCCCATCGGTGGGTTGAAAGAGAAGGTGCTGGCTGCCCATCGGGCCGGATTGAAGACGGTGCTGTTGCCCAAACAGAACAAGAAGGACATGGTCGAGATCCCCAGGCGGGTGAAGCGGGACCTGAAGTTCATCTTTGTGGACCGGATGGAAGAGGTGCTGCCGGTGGCGCTGCTGCCCGACTCGCCGGCCAGGGTGAGGAATTGAGGGTAAAAAGGTGCCGGGTTCAGGTGTGGTGCTCATCGTTCTCCTCCTTCTCTTTCTGGTCTTGTTCTACATCACCTTCCGCCCACCCATACCCAAAATCCAGCAGTTGGTCGGTTTCGTCTTGCTGTTGGTGGTAGCCGTTGCCCTGGTCTACCTCTTTTGGACCAGGATTCTGCACGGAAACCCCAATCCAAGGCGTTTGGCTTTGGCTCGCTGGTTGGCCGGGGACACGATCATTGACCTTACCCAGTTTGTCCCCGGCCTTTATGACATGAGCTATATCCATCGTCTTGACACCGACGGGGAGGAGGAGCCGCGGAAAGAGGAGTGGGTGGCCTTCTACCGGTATGATGTGGTAGGGGGTGGGGCACAAGGCCCGTTCGGTGGGGCGATCTATGACTATGACCGTTGCCGCCCACCGACCGTTCATGCCTATGAACTTGTGCCGGTGAATTACGATTATTTGGGTGAAGATAGAGTGACCGCCGAGGTGGACAACATCATCCCATACCAGGATCCCCTTTCTACAGACCGGATGGGCATGGAACTGGATCGCCCGGAGGTGATCGTCACCGGCTTTTCCCGTGGGGTGGCAACAGATCTGAACATTTTCCGCAAGGTGGGAGGGGAGGCGGACTGTGTGCCACGGCGCACGGCGCAGCTTGCTCCTGCTTCCGAACAGATCGTCGTCTCTCCCTTCGGCTATCAGAATATCGGTTCCTTTCGGGGCAGCTATTCGGTCGCCCGGGAAGGGGCGAAGGTGATCGTCCTGGATCGGGCCGGTTTTGAGCGGAGCCAGTTTGTGGTCAGGCGGGTATACACCCCGAAACAGGGGACCTACTTCCGGCGAGACAACCCGGAGGTGTTGGTCGAGCCGGATGAAGAAGGTTTGGCCTTTGGGCCCGGCCGACCCGATCAGACGCGGCAGGTCTATTATCCGGAGAAAACGGTGCTGGCCTTTTTCCTGGAGCTGGGGCCGAATCCCACCAATGCCATGAGCTATGTGTGTGGAGGAGGGAAGAGCACAGCCGAGTATCACCCGGAGGAGTTTGGCCTGAAGTTGCCCCTGGCAGAATTGGAGAAGGTGGTGGTCTGTGAGGTCCGCTACGATCCCGAAGTTGTCCAGGAGCAGAATCATGCAGATCGTATCGTGTGGGCTAAAGTGGTGGAGGTGAAAAAAGGGGGCATCGGCCGCTGTGAAGAAGCGCGGCCGGTCGAGTGCACCGTTACGGCGGCTCCCAACTCTGCTGCGCTGCCCTACGGCTGCGAGTGGTGTCTGCGGGTCTGCCAGGCCCGGTGACAGGGGGCCGGAGGGCCGATTTTTGTCAATCGGGCAGTAGCTACCTCCCAACAGAACGGGCCGGCGAGGAAACCCCTCGCCGGCCCTGTCAGTTCTTGGGCCTGCCAGGGTGCCCGGGCCTTACCCCGTGGCGGGGCCC
>DAOTXL010000133.1:0-2964 GCA_034435455.1 Anaerolineae bacterium | reverse complement strand
TGCGGCAGGATGTGGTCGCCGCACTCCGCCTGGTCCGCGGAAAGGAGGTGCGATGAACGTGGGATGAGTTGTTAAGGTGCGCTTACGCCGGGAGAGGGGAGAAGATGACCATTTTTTCAAGACTCTCTATACTCGTTACTACAGGTTTTCAGTCCTGCAAGGGTGGCGACATGGTGTGCGCTCGAGGTCCCTTGGGGGCATACCTGTGATTTATACCAGGTAGGAAACCTGTGAAAAGTATCAGGGTTCCTTCTCAGGGTTGGGGGGGGCAACCCACGGGTCACCTCCAATGTTCCTAATTGGATCCCCTGGGCGGGAGGATGGCCTTCTTAACAAAGGGGCAGCAATGCTCCCCAGGTACAGCCGTAGGCCTACTCCACTCCTCCCAGGAGACAGTGTACTCCACTTTCTCTTGGCTAGCTATTAAGTTGGAAAGGTACAAGCAAGTCCTAATATGCAATGTACTGGTTGGCGCTGGATCATCTTCAGTGCATCACTGGTTATCTAAACGCAAGAGAAGTTACTGCAAGAGAATAGAAATACACTGGATCTCTATTCGCCTTCCCTCACCCCACCTGATCCCCCAAAAGGCAGGCGGCAGAGGGGCCGATTACAACACCGGTTGTGTTCCCCAATCGACCGTGTCAGGAGGAAAGGCATGAAAGCCAATAGGTTATCTCTTTTGATCGTCCTGATCATCCTCGCGCAACCCCTGCTCCCCACGGCCACAGCGCAGCCAGGCGGGGCTGCTGCGCCAACGACGGAACTACCTGGGGGCACCTCCACCATGATGGTGAGAGAGAGCGGCGACGGCAGCGCCGCCGCCGTGGAGTGGGACGGGCCGTGGACGCCCACCGAGTCCCCTTCCCCCGGGCAGGTTGTGCCCCGCGCCGCCGGCCCGCCCCCGGCCGCGCAGGCCGTGTGGACGGTCAACTCCACCAACGACCCCGGTGACGGCACCTGCGATCAGAGCGAGTGCACCCTGCGCGAGGCCATCAACGCCTCGGCCGGCGGCGACACGATCGATTTTGACCTCGCCCTCTCCGGGGCAACGATCACCCTGACCAACGGTTACCTCTACACCTACGGCGACCTGACCATCGACGCCTCGGCGCTGGCCGAGCGGGTCACCGTCAGCGGCAACAACGCCTCTTCCGTCTTCTATCACCCGTTCGCCACGGCCCTGGTGCTGAAGAACCTGCGGCTCGCGGACGGATTCGACAACACATGGGCCGGCTGCATCTTCAGCAATGGCGATCTCACGCTCGAGGACTGCGAGCTGGTTCACTGTGTGACCACCGCCAATGCGGGCGGGGCCATCCACAGCAACAACGGCACCCTGACGTTGATCCGCACGCGCATTGCCGAAAGTGTCGCCGCCACCTATGGAGGCGGTGTCTATGCCGGTGGATCCCTGCTGCGCGTGAGCGACAGCACCTTTGCCAGTAACCAGGCTGCCTATGGAGCGGCGCTGCAATCCACCGCGTCAACCGCGACCACGATCTCGGGCAGCGTCTTTTGGGGAAACGCAAGTTCCGGCAACGGCACGGCCCTGGTCGCCACGGGCACGATCAGCAACTCCACTTTCAGCGGCAATCAAAGTGCTTACGGCATCATCTCGGCGCAGTCCTCGGATAACCTCACCTTGTGGAACGTGACCGTCGCCAACAACGATGGCTACGGAGTGGTGAACACGCTCGGCACGTTGCATGTCATCCACACCATCATCGCCAACAACACCGGGCAAGACTGCGACCTCTACGGCGACCTGACCACCGACATCAAGAACCTGGACAGCGATGGGACATGCAGCGTCGAGTACACCGGCGACCCGCTCCTCGGCCCGCTGGAGGACAACGGCGGCGAGACCTGGACACGCGCCCTCCTGCCCGGCAGCCCGGCCATCGACGCCGGCGATAACGCCTACTGCCCCGCCACCGACCAGCGCGGCGTGGAGCGCCCCAAGGACGGCGACGACAACGGCGTAGCGGTATGCGATATCGGCGCGTTCGAGTTGAGCAACGAACTCGACTACGGTGATGCGCGGGCCCCCTACCCAACGCTCAAGGCCGATAACGGCGCCCGCCACTACCTGCGCACCGGCTTCTACCTGGGCGCGCAGGTGGACAGCGAACCCGACGGTTTCCCCTCGTCGGGCGCCGACGGCGATGACACGAACAACTTCCCGGACGACGAGGACGGCGTCGCCTTCCTCACCCCGCTGCGCACCAACGACACGGCCGTCGTGGAGGTGGTCCTTTCCCATTCCGGCTACCTGCACGCCTGGCTGGATTTCAACGCCGATGGCGACTGGGCCGATGCCGGCGAGAAATTCATCCCCGGGCTCTACTGGCCGGCCGGGACCCAGCGCTTCACCTTCACCGTGCCGCTGGAGGCGCAACTGGCGCCTCCCCCCACCTATGCCCGCTTCCGCTTCGCCAGCCGTCCCAGACTGTCCTACAGCGGCATTGCCGTGGACGGCGAGGTGGAGGACTATATCGTCACCATCGCGCGCGGGCGGCCGGTTGCCCGGCCCGATACCGCCAGCCTGGACGAGAACTCGAGCCTCTTGCTCGACGTGCTGGCCAACGACTTTGACCCGCACGGCACGGTCGCCCTCCAATCCGTCGGTCCGGCGGCGCGCGGCGCCACGGCCATCGAGGAGGGCCAGATCCGCTACACGCCGAACCCGGACTACAACGGCTCCGACGCCTTCTTCTACACCATCATCAACGACCTGGGCCTGACCCAGACGGCGCGGGTGGCCCTCCTGGTCCGCAACGTCAACTCCACGCCCCAAGACATCCAGATTCTCAACCAACAGCCGCTGGTCGCTACCTGCGATGCCTCCAACCTGTGCACGCTGCCGGCCGACACGCTGGTCGGCACGCTGTACGCCGTGGACCCCGATCCGGGCGACACGCACACCTTCAACCTGCTGGACAGCGGCGAGTTCCGGCTCAG
>DAOTXL010000132.1:0-11847 GCA_034435455.1 Anaerolineae bacterium | reverse complement strand
ATCGCGAATGGCGATTTCTATCGTAAACCTGGCCCCGAAGATCTCGATGATCTGGACCATGGTCAAGCCCAGGTCGGTGGAGACCAGGATGATGGGCTCTTTGATCCCTTCTACGACCACGACCTTGACCTTTGGGCTGATGTCTCGCAGCCAGACCTCGCGACAGACCGCCTTGACCGTGACCAGCTGGCCGTACAGATGCACTGTCACCAGTTCGGCCGGGAGACTGTCCAGGAGTTGGGCCAGTTTCCACTTTTGGCCCCGTTTGGCATCGGACCGCTGGTCAGGACTGGGATCATCCCAGCCTACCGCATCGTGACGCAAGCGGGTGACGACCTGGATGGCCGCCGTCAAGAGGGGTTGAATAAAAGAGGCCTTGCCAAAGTAGGCATCGGCCACTACCCGCAAAGGGGCTTGGTTCAGCAGGAGGTGCAACTGCACAATCAGCGGCAGGACACGGTCCCAAAAGGTTGCCAGGGTCGCCACCCCCTTCGGGTCCACCATGAACATGTAGGGGTTGAATTGACCGGAAATCAATTAGCCATGAGTGTCGCCTCCTCTCGGTCAAGTCAATCACAAAGTGTACCCCCAAAACTGACCTGTGGCAACTTTTCAGACAAGTTCTTACGGGCCGGAGTATCGGCAGGCCCTGCACGATGTGGCTCTGGCCTTTGGGGTAGAGGTTTCCTCCCCCCCTTTGCTCGGACCTGCCGATAGCCTGCCGGGTGGGCCCCGATCTCCGAGGGATCGAGGCGCCAGATTGTCGCTGACGCTCTCTTGTTACACAGCCGGTTTCTCCGCAATACAGAGGATAGAGGTGCCCAACGGCAGGCTCAGCCAGCGCAGCACCTGTGCCTCGCTCCAGGTGACGGCCGTGAGAATGGCGTTCAGGGCGGGTGGGGCCGGTTCCATCTCCACCTGGTACGAGTCGTCGTCAAAATGGGGAGAACCCAGTTCGGGCTTCCTGTGCAACATCCGTCGCAACAGGACCACCGCCGCCGCCGGAGGAAACAGGATAAAGTTGTTGTAGGTCCTGCGCCGGATCCAGAAGCCGATCCGGCGCAGCCTGTTGCCCACTTCTCCGGCGGTGTAGCGCCGCCGATGCAGGTTCAGTTCGTCGTTGTGGCTCCATAAGGCCATAAAGGCCGGCACGGTGAGCACCAGGTGGCCGCCCGGTGCACAGACGCGATAGCATTCCCGCAATACGGCCATGTCATCGTCGCAGTGCTCCAGCGTATCCAGCAGCGACACCAGGTCGAAAGAGCCATCCCCAAAAGGCAGCCGGTCGGCCAGGCCGGCGTAGACCGTATAGCCACGCTGCCGGGCCACGGCCAGAGGTTTGGGGTTGTTATCCAGCCCCACCACCGGCCCATAAGGGGCCAGGTGATGAAACATGTTGCCTGCCCCACAGCCAACGTCCAACACGCGCCTGGCGCCATCCGGCCTTACCACCCGGTCGAGCATATTCCGCAGCGTCCAGGTCCGCCCGGCAAACCACCAGTGCCTGTCCTCCTCGATTGTGACTGAAATTGACTGGTTCTCTTTTTTTGCCATTCTTCTCGTCATTTCTCTGTGGTACGTGGTCGGGGCATGGGGGGATCCTCTGGCGCCGAGGCCGGCCATTCCCCATACGTTGCCGGAAAGCTCGCCCCCATCGCTCCCTACCTCCCGCACCACACCTCACGTTTCATAGACCCGTTCCAACCTGGGCACAATGATCTGCCAGTCGTACCGCGAACCGGCAAAACGACGGGCGGCGCGGCCCAGGCGCTCTCGGCGGGCCGGATCGTGCAGCAAGGTCAAGACAGCAGCGGCAAAATCGGCCGGCGTGTTGGCGATCACCAGCTCTTGGCCCGGCACCAGGTCAAAGCCCTCGCAGCCCAGGGCTGTAGAAACGATGGCTTTGCTCATGGCCATGGCTTCCAGCACCTTCAACCGTGTGCCCCCGCCGATGCGCAACGGCACCACGTACACCGCCGCCCCGGCGATGTAAGGGCGAACATCCTCAACGCGGCCGGTCAGGACCACGGCCGGGTCGTCTCTCAGGCAGGCCAGCCGGGGATGGGGGTCCCGGCCCACAACCCAGAAGCGCGTCTGGGGCGATTCGCGGCGGATGAGGGGCAGCACCTCCTGGGTAAACCACAGGACGGCGTCCACATTGGGTCGAAAGTCCATCTTGCCGGTAAAGATCAAGTCTCTCGTATCCGGTCCTGTCCGGTTTTCAAGAGGAGTCACGGGCGCACTGTAGAACTCGATATCCACGCCGTTAGGCACCACAACCGGTTCCAGGCCGGGCACCAGGCGGCGCAGCGCCTCGGCGTCGGTTGCGGATACAACCACCACCCGGTCGGCGGCGCGGCAGGCGCGGCGCTCGTAGCCCCGCAGCCGCCGCCATTGGACGAAGGAGTAAGCAGCGCCCAACCACCGCCGGGGAAGGCGCACATCCGTCTCGAAGGCCCGCTGTTGCAGCACATACTCGGCGTTGTGATCGTCGAATACCAGCAGGGGATGTTTTTCTCCGGCACGGCCGGCAGCGGCCTGGAAAAGGTATTGGGCCAACTCGATCCCCTCTACCTCTACCACGTCCGGCTTCTCCCGTTCCAGGGTGGCGGCCAGGGCGGCCCGGAACTGGGCGGAAGGCAGCCGTTGGGCCATGTCGGGCAGGCGGGAGAAGAGGAGGCCCATCACCCGCTGGCGCGTTGAGCGCAGGGGGGGGCGCACCACCTGCACGCTGCGGCACAGATGGTCCAGCACGGTGCCCCGGCTCGTCTCCGGTTCACCAAAGGAGAGGAGGTGTACCTCGTGACGCCGGGCCAGACCGGCGACGAGGTTGTAGTTGCGGATTGTCGTGCCCTGGTGCGGCGGATAGGGAAACTGCGGCGTAAGGATCAGGATCCTTCGGGCGCTGCTCGTCATGATCCCGGCTACCGCTCGAAAACCAACCGATAGATATTCAGCGTCTCGCGGGCGGCCCGCTCCCACGAAAAGCGCGCGGCCTGCTGCAAACCCCTGGTGCGCATCTCCTGGCGCAGGTCTGGCTCGTTGAGCACACGCCACATGGCCACGGTCAGTTCATCCACATCGTGGGGATCGATGAGCAACCCGGCGTCGCCCACTACCTCTGGCAGGGAGGCCACGTTGGAGACGACCACCGGCAGGCCACAGGCCATCGCTTCCAGGGGCGGCAACCCGAACCCCTCATAGAAGGCGGGGTGGGCCAGCAGTTCGGCAGCGTTGTACAGGGCCAGCAGGTCCTCGGACGTAACCCGGCCCACAAAATGCACACGGCTATCCAGCTTGAGCTCCTCCACTGTGGCAAAAGCATCCTCAAAAAGCCACCCCTTGCCCCCGGCCAGCACCAGGTGCACATCTGCTTTGTAACATTCCAGGAGTTGCCACACCGCCCGGATCAGGGTGGGCACGTTCTTGCGCGGCTCGATGGTGCTGACAAACAGAATATAGGGGGCATCCACGCCGTGGCGGTTGCGGACCTGCTGCCGTGCCTCCGCCCGGTCTATGGGGCAGAAAATGGGGTTGGCTGCTTCATAGACAACGGTGATCTTGTCCTCTGACACACCCAGGTATTGAATGGTGTCGCGTTTGGTGCTCTCGGACACGGAGATGATGTGGTCGGTCCACCGCACAGCCTGGTCTATGTGACCATAATAGCGGGCGCTCTCCCTGGTCAAAAAGTGCGGGTAGAGCAGGAAGGCCAGGTCGTGGACGGTGATGACCGATTTGCAACTGGGTTTGTGAGGGGGGATGAAATCGGGGCTGTGCAATACATCCAGGCCCAGGCGCATCAATTCGATATTCAGCGAGTAGCGCTCCAGGTAATGATGGCTGGGCGTCCACAAAGAAACACGGCGAAAGTTGGGCTGTCTGAGGATGGTGGTGTCGTCCTTGCGGCTTTGCAACAGGACATATTCGTTCTCCCTATCTACCTCGGCCAGACTGTTGACCAGGTGCAGGATATACTGCCCGATCCCGGCCTGGCTGTAGTACACCAACCTGGCGTCAATTCCGATGCGCATGGTCGCTCCGCTCTGGGATTGCAAAAAACGGAACGCCCCCCATTTCCAGGTGGCTGTGGATGGAGGGCGTCTCTGTCCCGCTTCCGCCAGCTATCATACCATTTTTGGGACAGGGCGTCAAGTAATCGGGGGTCGGTAGTCGGTGGTCAGGTGGTGGAGTTCAAGGGGAGGACCGCACCTCGAAAAAGAACCGTTGCCGGAAGCGCCGCAGCAAGCGCAAAACAGGTAGGGCGAACAGGAGCATCAGCACCAGGTTCCCCCCTGCCGCGGCCAGGTCCCACCACAGGGAGGTCAGCGCATAGAATGCAGCATACCGCTCGAGCACCTCCCCCAGGGTCAGGCCGGGCTGCCAGTACAGGGCCGATTGGCCGGGGTCAAACACATAGGGCCAGAAGTAGAGGTTCATCAACAGGCCATAGGCCAGCCCCAGAAAAAAGCCCCAGCCGGCCAGCAGGGCGACTTCAGCGCGGGGGTGACGCTCCAGCCGGGGCAACAGGCCCGACAGCATGCCCACCCAACCGGCAGAGAACATCTGGTAGGGCAACCACGGCCCTACCCCAAAACCGATAAAGGCCGATATGCCCAGGGACAGCGCCCCCAACAGGAAGCCGAAGGTCGGGCCGTAGGCATACCCACACAGAATGGGCAGCAGGAAAATGAGGGTGAACCCGCCCGGCCCATCCACGCCGCGCAGCACGGCATTGGCCGCTGTCAAAACGCCCAGTACCGCAATCAGCCTGGTGTTCATCATCCCGGCCGACAGGCTGCTCAACACGGCCCCCAGGCAGAACAGGACCAACAGCACAAAGAGTAGAGGGGCATCCTGGATGTGGGCCGTGGCACTGAACTCCCCACTCTGTTGGGGCACGAAAAAGGGGTATAGAAACGAACCCAGGCCGATCAGGCTGGCGACGGCCAGGATAGCGGCGTTGAGGCAACGTTGCATGGGTCGGTTAGCGCAGTCCTTTGTCGCGGAGCAGGGCGTCGGCCCACCCGGCATCGTCGCCGGAGGGGGGCGGGAAGGTGAGGGCATCGCTCCCTCCTCTCACTCCGGGGAGACTATAGCATGTTCCGCAGGCGGGTGCAGCCGCAACACATCCTCCACGGTCAGCAAGGCCGGATCGCGGAAGAGTTTGTTGATCTGGGAGGCAAAGACCAGCGACTCGCTCATCACCTGGCGGGCCGGACCGTCCACCACCACCTGGCCGTCGCCCAGCAGCACCACCCGGTCGGCGCATTGGGCTACCAGTTCCACGTCGTGGGTGGCCAGGACGATGGTCCGCCCTCGTGCTTTTTCCCGCCGCAAAAATTCGGTCAATGCCGCCTTTTGTCGGTAGTCCAGCCCCCGCGTCGGCTCGTCGAGCAGCAGGATCTGCGGCTCGGCCACCAGGATGGCCGCCAGGGCCACCCGCTGCCGTTCCCCGACGCTCAGGTCGCGGGGGTAGCGGTCGGCATGTGGGGTCAGGCCCAGAGTATCCAGCAGGGCGCCATAGTCGCCCGGCGGCAGGCGATGGCCGCGCCGGGTGAAATCCAGTTCCTGGCGCACCGTGTCGCTGAACAGCAGCGCATTGGGGTTCTGAGGCACATAGCCAACCACCCGGATGATCTCTTCGACGGAGGTCTGGCGGGTGTCCATGATGACCGGCACGCCGGGGCCGGCGATCTCTACTTTGCCCCGGTCGGGTTTGAGCAGGCCGACCAGGTGCTTGAGCAGCGTTGTCTTGCCCGACCCATTGCGGCCCATCAACGCCACAAACTCACCCGAGTGAACCTCCAGCGAGACGTCCCGCAGCGCCGGATGGCCGTTATAGGCATAACCCAGCTTCTGCACCGAGATGACGCAGTGTACATCCCTTCGGCTTTCTCTTATCTTGCCCTCTTGCCCTCCTGCCTCCGGCCTCCGGCCTCCTGCTTCTTGCATCCTGCCTCTCGCCTCCTTGATAGTCAGGGGCAGGGGCGACCAGCCGAGGGCTTTGGCCAGCGCGATCAGCGGCGGGATCAGGTCCACCTGGCGGAGCACCGCACGCGGTTCGTCAAGGAGGGGGGGCCGGCCACCGCCGGGCAGGTAGAGGATGCGGTCCACATATTGCACCACCCGCTCCAGGCGATGCTCCGACAGGACGATGGTCAGGCCCAGGTCGTGGTTCAGCCTGACCAGGGCGTCCAGCACCTCTTCTGCCGCCTGCGGATCGAGCTGCGAAGTCGGTTCGTCCAGCACCAGCACGCGGGGCTGGAGGGTCATCGCAGCGGCGATGGCTACCCGCTGCCGCTCGCCGCCCGACAGGGTGTTGACCGAGCGGTGCCGCAGATGGGCGATGCCCAGTTGGTCCAGCGCCTCTTCGACCCGCTTGCGCATGACAACAGGGTCCAGCCCCTGGTTCTCCAGGGCAAAGGCCAGTTCATCTTCAACCCTGTCCACCACAAACTGGGCTTCGGGGTCCTGGAGGACCAGGCCCACCGCGTCGGCCATGCCGCGGGGGCCGAGGGCCACCGGGTCGCGGCCGGCCACCTGCACCTGTCCGGCAATGGTCCCGCCGTAAAAGTGGGGCACCAGGCCATTCAGACAGCGCAGAAGCGTGGACTTGCCCGCCCCCGAAGGCCCCATGACCAGCAGGAATTCCCCCTCTCTGATCTGGAGGGAGAGGTCATGCAGCACCGACGTCTCCACCCCAGGGTAATGATACGTCAAATGCTCGACTCTAATCATTCTGTATTCCGTGTTCCACGTTACTTATTGCCTGTTTCCTGCCTCCTGCCAGGGCCGGCATGGCCAGCAGCACCAGCGCCATGCCCACCGGCGGGTTGAAGGGGGGCAACAGCGAGTAGGGTGGGAAGGGGCTGTACGCCAGGCTGGCAGGCGCAAGCAGCCGGGCGGCGATGAGGACAGCGACGACGGCAGAGCTGGCCAGGAGGACGGCTGTATCCCACCCGTGCCAGGGTAGCCGCCGGTAGCGGGTACGATGCACCTGCTTCCCCTGAACTATGAACGCTCCCAGCAGGATGCCCATGCCGACGGCCACCAATCCCCAGCCCCACAGGCGGCTCCCCGACAGATAGGCCGGCAAAAACAGGCCGGCCAACAGGCTGAGGAGTCCGGCCAGCATCGCCAGTTGGGTCAGAAGGGCGCGGCGGCGGGAAACCGGCCTCGCCACGCCGCCAAACCCCCGCGCCTCCATCATCTCGGCCAGTTGGATGGCCCGTTCCAGGGCGTTGGCCAGGAGAGGGAGGACCAGCGGGACCAGGTCGCGCAGGCCGCGAAAGCGGTGGCCGCGGATGCGCTGGGCCTGACGGATCTCGCCGGCCCCGATCACCATCTGCGGCACAAAGGTAATGGCGATGGATAGCACCACCCCAGCCTGGAACAGAAATGGAGGCGTGGCGCGCAAGAGCTGGTAGTGGTCCACCACAGCGTTGAAAGCGGCAAAGACCATCAGGATCGTGAACAATCCCAGCCCGTTGACCGCCCCGGCGATGGCCGCCTCGAGCGTGACCGGACCGCCGACAACAGGCCAGGCGGCCGGCAGGCGGAACAGCACAATCTGCCCGGCATGGTTCGACAGGGCGTTGAACGGCACGGCCAGCACCAGAAAAAAGAGGCCGATCCGGGCAAAAGCGCCCCAACTGCTGCCGATGGGTGAGGTGCGTCCCAGGGCGGTGTAGACCAGCCAGGCCGTCCCCAACACCAGCACCAGATAGAGGGGATTGCGCAGGGTAAAGGCCGGCACGGCAGCGGCCACAAGCCAGGCGACCCACGACCAGGTGTGTAACATGGCAAGCTCCGCTCAACTGCGACGGAGCCGGATCAGAGCGCCGACAAGGGCCAGACCCAGGACCATCAAGCCGAAGGGCCAGTAGCTGGACAGGTTCGGCCCCGGATGGGCGGTGGGGGCCGGCGTTACGGTCGGAGCCGGGGTTGGCGTGGGTAGCGGTGTCATCGCCGAGGGTGGAGTCCCGGTCGGAGGAAGGGAGGGGGTCGGCGCGGTGGCAGTGGGAGTGGGTGCGGTCGGAAGTAGGGAGGGGGTCGGCGCGGTGGCAATGGGAGTGGGTTGGGTCGGCAGCGACTGGGGGGGGTCGGTGGGCATGGTGGTGGGCAACGCACAGATGGACTCGAAGGTCAGGCTATCGGCGGGTAGCGTGTGCCCATCGCCCCACACCCAGGCCTCAACCGAGCCGGGCCTGACCCGGCGCAGCAGCGCGCCCTGGGCCGAATAGGTCCAGGTAGTTTCACCCGGATCCATGTAGAAATAGTTCCAGTAGCGGCACTCGCCGCCGCCCATACACTGGCAGAAGCAGGGGCGGGCGGGATAGGCGCAGCCCCAGCCTTCGATCTGGCACACGGTGACGCCCAGGCCGCTGGAACTGTCCATGATCACCTCCAGACCGGAGTGGGTCAGCAGATCGGCGCCGCTGATCGAGTCCTCTGTAAAGGCGACACAGCGCGTTTCCACCCGTCCCTCGCCGAACCAGACGACCAGGCCGGCCCGGTTCGGTTCTTCCGCCAGGCTCAGGCCGGGCAGGGTCAGTGTCAGCACCAGGGACAACCAGGCGATCCGTCGTCTCGACATCCGATTTCCTCGATACCTTGCCGGAAAGGGCGGCCCGGCCGGCCAGTCACAGCGGCCGGGCCGCCTGCCTCACACCGGCTTACAGGAGCCGGCGGGGAGGAGGACCCCCTATTTCTTCCAGCGCAAGGCCAGGCCGCCGCCGGCCAGGGCCAGTCCACTCAGCAGCAGCGGCCAGGCCGCGTTGACCACGGCCCCACCGGTCTGGGGCGCAGTGATCGGGGCGGCGATCGCTGCCTCGCCTACATCCATCGTGGTCAGGGGGAAAGCCTTGCCGGCCAGGGCCGGTAGCGCCTGGACGGTGGCCAGCAGGTTGTCGTCGGCGATGGCCGCCTGCCAGCGGAAGGCTCCGCTCTCGTTCTGCAGGGCTGCCAGGGCCGAAAGGGGCGTGTTCCCCTCGCCCCTGGTCCAATCGGCCCCGGCCGGGTTTTGCCCGACGGCGATGAGGGCCTGGATGACGACCGCCGTCGAGTTGGCGTCGGTGTCGGTGCCGTAGGTGGAGGGGTTTTGGTACGGCCAGCCGCCGTCGTCGTTCTGGATGGCTTTGTAGTAGGCCAGAGCCTTGCTCACCGCCTGGCTGTCGGCCCCTTCGCCGGCGGCAATAAGGGCCTGTACGGCAAAAGCGGTGCTGTTGGTGTCGGCGTCGGTGGTGGCCGAACCATCCCAGGCCCAGCCGCCGCTATCCTGTTGCGCGGCTTTGATATACTCCACGGCTGCCGCCGGGATGGGGCGTTTTGTGCTCTTGAGCGCCAGCACGGCCAGGCAATGGGCGACAAAGGTGTCGGTCTCGGTGCCGATCTTGCCGCTCCTGGCGGTCAGGGCTTCCAGTTTGGCAACCGAATCCACACCGCCGAACCGGCGGGGGTTTTCCCCCACGGCGGTGGCGGCCAGGATCAGCCTGGCCAGGTCGCCGCCGGTCGAAGCCTGCGGGGCATTGGCAGCCAGATAGGTCAGAGGGGTGTTGCCCCCCTGGTTGAACGTGGCGGGGTCACCGCCGGCGGCCACAATGGCCAACACCACGTCGGACGTGGCACCCAGGCTGCTATCGGGGCTGAAGCCGCTGCCAAAGCCGCCGTCGGCGTTCTGCTGGGATTTCAAGTAGCTCAGGGCCGCCGGCAGGTCGGCAGCCGCCAGGGCGGGCAGGGCGCCGGCCAGCAGGGCGACCAGCACCAGGAGGACGATGATGGTACGGTTTTTCATTTTTCTCCTCTCTTTCATAAAAAATAGAACGCCCCAACCTTTCGGTCAGGGCTTTGTTGCTCATAGAAAACCCCTTGCCTTTCGACAAGGGGTCGGTTCACGGATCTCGATCCATGCGCCCACCCCCTTTCCGCGAAGGTTCGCAGTGCGCGATCGCGGCGGGCGGCCTGGCTTCCTAATATCCAATCTCTAATCTCTAATCTCTAATCTCTAATCTCTAATCTCCAATCCTTGGTAAGGATGTTGGGTATTGGATATTAGATATTGGATATTATGGTTACAGTTGCGGGACAGCGCCGGACTTGCACCGGCTTCCCCCCTTGGGCCCCGCACATCCGGGCTACGGGGCACCGCGATCAGCGATATTCAATTGTGGCCAGAGTATACCACGACCGGCCGGAGGTGTCAACTTGGGCCTGACTTCAGGCCAGGCCCTGGATCTCCTGTTCCAGCCGCTCAAAGAAGGCGACCATGAAGGCGTGGCGCTCCTCGGCCAGGCGGCGGGCGCTGTCGGTTAGCAGGCGCTCCTGAATCTTGCTCAGCTTGATCCGGTACTCGTGGACCGGCGTGTGCTCGTGGCGGGTAGCCTCGGCCTCCTGATAGCCGGGCGGCACCGGGGCCCACAGGCGCTGGCCCTCGTGCCCGCCGTAGGCAAAGGCCCGCGCCACGCCGATGGCCCCGATGGCGTCCAACTTGTCGGCATCGTGGAGGACCTTCGCCTCGGGGGTCTGGGGCGCAGGGCCGCTGCGGAAGCGATGGGCAGCGATGGCCTGAGCCACCGCTTCCACCTTCTCCGGCGGATGGCCGGCCAGCAGTTGGCGGGCCAGGTCGGCCCCGGCCTGAGCGTGGTCGCCCGGACCTCCCCGGGCTGCGTCGTGGAGGAGCGTTGCGGCGCGGACGATCTCCCAATCGGCCCCCTCGGCCTGGGCCAGGCGCTCGGCCAGGGCCAGCACGCGCAGGACATGGTCGAAATCGTGGATGGCGTCGGCCCCCTGATATTGATGCCGGGCCTGTTCGATGGTGATCACCGGGCTCCCTCCAGTTCGGCCAGGGAGTCGCGGAAGGCGCGCAACTCCTCGTCGTCCGGAGCCTGAGTCAGCGCTTTCTCGGCCTCGGCCAGGGCGGCCGCCGGATAGCCCATCTCGACGTAGGCGTGGGCCAGGGCAATGGGGTACTGCACCTTGCCGGGACCCAGCCGCGCGGCCACCTGCCAGTGCGCCGCTGCCTTGGCCCACATGCCCATCTCCTGGTAGCGCAGGCCGCGATTGTAGTAGTCCAGGTCGGTCCTCAGGTCTGGGTCCAGGTCGGCATTGTATTCCCGGGTTTCCCACTCAAAGGCCGGGGCGCTGTCGGCCAGCCACCTGAGGGCCAGGGCAATCAGCCCCAGGCGGAGGATGGCCGGCAACCAGCCGATGATCTGGGCCAGCAACCCTGCCCCGCTGCTGATGGCCAGAAGGCCGACCAGGAGGAAGGAGGCAAAATAGACGCCCCGCCAGCGAAGGGCCAGGCCCAATGCGGCAGCCACACAGAGCCCGCCCAGAATATAGTCGCTCAGGGTGACGACGTTGGCGAACTGCACGAGATCGCCCGGCAGTCCGTTGGCACTGAACAGGGCCGGTCCGATCAGGAACCGCACCGCCGTTTGAGTCAACCATGCGGGCAACCGGCTCATCTGAGCCGATTGGGAAACCAGGTAGCCCTCGGTCCAGGAAGCGGCTCCCAGGAGGACAAAGGCAACCGCCGGCCAGCCCGGATCCAGCGCGCCTCCGGTTCGCCGGCGGGAGCGCAATGCTACCGGGCGCCGGCAGTGGTCACAGCGCAACCCTTCGCTGCTGACCGAGCCGCCGCAGTAGGGACAGCCAAACGGATCGATCTCCACGGTCAGGACGGGCTTGCGGACGGGGCGCGGGGGTCGTGGCCATGGCGGCTCGGCGGCGGCCGGGGTGGGGGGCGGGGGCGGCGGCTCCGGCTCGATGGCAACCGGGGCGGGGGGCGGGGGCGGCGGCTCCGGCTCGATGGCAACCGGGGCGGGGGGCGGGGGCGGGGGGGCC
>DAOTXL010000131.1:0-90576 GCA_034435455.1 Anaerolineae bacterium | reverse complement strand
ATCGCGAATGGCGATTTCTATCGTAAACCTGGCCCCGAAGATCTCGATGATCTGGACCATGGTCAAGCCCAGGTCGGTGGAGACCAGGATGATGGGCTCTTTGATCCCTTCTACGACCACGACCTTGACCTTTTGGCTGATGTCTCGCAGCCAGACCTCGCGACAGACCACCTTGACCGTGACCAGCTGGCCGTACAGATGCACTGTCACCAGTTCGGCCGGGAGACTGTCCAGGAGTTGGGCCAGTTTCCACTTCTGGCCCCGTTTGGCATCGGACCGCTGGTCAGGACTGGGATCATCCCACCTCCGAGCAACGTTCTGACGCCAAACGGGGCCGCCAATGGAAACTGGCCCGGTTATTGAAGGCCTTGCCCACCGAATCGGTCTCGGTGCACTTGTACGGGCAATGGGTCATAGTGCGTGCAGTATGCCGGGAAGTCTGGTTACGAGAGATCAGCCAGAAGGTCAAGGTGGTGGTGATTGAAGGGCTCAAGGAGCCCATTATCCTGTTCGCCACCGACCTGACCCTCTCCATGGCTCAGATCATCGAGATCTACGGCACCCGCTTCACCATTGAACTGGCCATCCGAGACTTGAAAGAGTATTTTGGACTGGCCGACTACCAATGCTATCTGGCTATGGCCATCCATCGCTTCGTCCACCTGGCTTGCCTGGCCTTCAGTCTGTATCGGCTCCTTCAGCTGGACAAGGCCAGCGCTGACTGGTTGCCTCCCCTACCCAAAGGGAGTTCGCCGGCCAGCTTCGCCCACCTGCGGCAGGGGCTGCAACGCTATATCATCGGTCGTATCCTGGCCAAGTCCGGGGAAATCCCGAACTTGAAGGATAGTCCCTCTGAGTTAGAGGCCATCCTGCGGATCGTAGCCTGTAGCCTCGGTTCTACCCCACCAGCGTTTGGAGAAAACCGCAAAAGTATAGAAAAATAAACGGTGGACCGGTAGGGGCAGGGCTTGCCCTACATCTTCAGGCGGCGCAGATCCTCGGCACCGATCGGTGCCGCCACCGCCTCCTCCCGCTGCTTGACCGCCACCCGTTCACCGCCGTAGCCCACCCGCGACAAAAGCTCCCCGAACATCGTCCGCGCCTCGTCTCTAATCTCTAACCTCTATCTTCTCCAGCGGCGCCACCCCGGCCATCAGCCGTTTGAGGCCTACCCCGGCAAAGGCCACCGTCACCTGCTCATCGTCGCCCGCCGGCTCGCTGGCGACGACCACGCCCTGGCCAAACAGGTCGTGCTGGACCCGGTCCCCGGTCTGAAAGCGGAGGGCGGTGGGCCGGGGTCGCCCGGCGGTTGCCTCCCTTTCCCGATGGCCCGGAAAACGGCCGGCCTCTCCGGGAAAGGGAGGGGGGCTCTCTGAGCCGGTGCCCTGGGCAGGCCCCCGGCCGGGGCTCCGTTGCGGTGCTTTCGGCTTCCGTTCCCGTCCCCGGATCAGGTGCGGCGGGATATCCTCCAGGAAGCGGGACGGTTCGCGGGGTTTGCTTTCGCCGTACAGGGTGCGGCGGAAGGTGCGGAGCAGGTACAGCCGTTCCCTGGCCCGCGTCACCCCGACGTAGCACAGCCGGCGCTCCTCCTCCATCTGCTCCAGGTCGTCCATGGAGCGGCTGTGGGGAAAGAGCCCCTCCTCCAGGCCGGTGATGAATACTACCGCAAACTCCAGCCCCTTGGCCGCGTGCAGGGTCAACAGCGTGGGGGCATCCACCTTTTCGTCCAGGTTGTCCACGTCGGAGACCAGGGCCACCTCTTCGAGAAAGGTAGTCAGCGCCGTCTCCACCGGCAGATCGGCGTACTCGCGGGCCACCGTGCGCAGCTCGAGGATGTTCTCCCACCGCGATTGCCCCTCCTCGGTGCCATCTCGGACATAGGGGGCATAACCGGTGCGCTCCAACAGCAGGTCGAGCAGTTCCAGCAGGTTCAGCTCATGGCGTGCCCGGCTCAACTCCTCGATCAGGGTGACAAAACCGGCCAGGGCCCGCCGCGCCCTCTCCCCAATCGGAACCTGCATCCTGCCCCCCACCTCCGGCCTCCGGCCTCTTGCCTCTTCTCCCTCCTCCACCAGCGCCTGCAGGGCCGCATAGACCGGTATCCCCTGCTCCCCGGCCCATTGCACCAACGCCTCTACCGTTCTCTGGCCGATGTTCCGGGGGGGCACGTTGATGATCCGGGTCAGCCCGATGCCGTCGTAGGGGTTGTGGATGAGGCGCAGGTAGGCCAGCACATCCTTGATCTCTTTGCGCTCATAAAAGCGGGTGGCCCCCACCAGCTTGTAGGGCATCCCCTGGCGCACGAACGCATCCTCGATGGGCCGTGACTGGGCGTTGGTGCGGTACATCACCGCGCAATCGCCCAACCGGACCTCTCCCCGATCCACCAGGGCCCGGATCTCGGCGACGATCAGGTCGGCCTCTTCCTGCTCATCGTAAGCCTCCAGGACGGCGATCTGGGGGCCGCCCCCTTTCTGGGTGTACAACTGTTTGGGATGGCGGTGGAGGTTGCGGGCAATAATCGCATTGGCCACGTCCAGGATGGTCTGGGTGGAGCGGTAGTTGTGCTCCAGCAGGATGACCCGCGCCTGGGGGTAATCCTGGCGAAAACGGGCGACGTTGCGATAGTCCGCCCCCCGGAAGGCATAGATCGACTGGTCTTCGTCGCCCACCACGAACAGGTTGGCCCGCTGACCGGCCAGGAGCCTGACCAGCTCGTACTGGGCCATGTTGGTGTCCTGCCACTCATCCACCAGGATGAACGGATAGCGGCGCTGGTATTGGGCCCGCACCCCGGCGTTATCCCGAAAGAGGTGCACCGCCTTCATCAACAGGTCATCAAAGTCCAGCGCCCCGTTCTGGGAAAGCCTCGCCTGGTAGCGTTCATACACCCGGCGGGCCACCTCTTCGCGGTAGGTATTGGCCGGCATCTCCTGGGGTGTCAGCAGTTCATTTTTGGCCTGGGAGATGCGGCTGAGCATGGCCTGAGGCCGGTAGAGCTTCTCATCCAGGTTGAGATCGCGGAGGGCCTGCCGCACCAGGGCACTGCTGTCGGCGCTGTCATAGATCACATATTGGGGCGAAATGCCCGCCGCCTCGGCCTCGCGGCGCAGGATGCGGGCGCAGATGGCATGAAAGGTGCCGATGGTCAACTGGCGAAAGCTTTCCCCCAGCAGGCGATAGAGGCGCTCCTTCATCTCGGTGGCGGCCTTGTTAGTAAAGGTCACGGCCATAATCTGCCAGGGTGGGACCTGACATTCCCGCACCAGATAGGCCACGCGATGGGTAAGCACCCGTGTCTTGCCGCTGCCCGGCCCGGCCAGCACCAACACCGGCCCTTCCACCGTCTCGACCGCCTCTCGCTGGGCAGGGTTCAAGCCTGCCAGGATCTCTGCTGTGTCGCCCATGCTCCTCTCCTGTACGGTCGGGCAAGATGCCATCTGGCCCAACAGATGCCCTATTGTAGCACTCTTTGAGCAAAGGAGCCAATATCCAATATCCAATACCCAATTGACGGGAGGGGCAACTTCCGCTATAATAGACCTGCAGGAAGCGATGATATCAGCCAGAGGGAAAAAGGAGCCGGCCGAGCAGGCCCCCAAGGTGGTGGCTATCGGCGGAGGAACAGGGCTTTCGACGCTGCTGCGGGGTCTCAAGGCATTCACCCCCCACATCACCGCCATCGTCACCGTGGCCGACGACGGTGGTTCATCGGGGCGCCTGCGCCGGGAGTTGGGGGTATTGCCGCCGGGCGACTTTCGCAACTGCATCGCCGCCCTGGCCGACGACGAATCCCTGATCACCCAGCTCTTCCAATACCGCTTTGGACAGGGGGAAGGCCTCGATGGCCACAGCTTTGGCAACCTCTTTCTCACCGCTCTGGCTGCGGTGACCGGCAGTTTCGAGCGGGCCCTCGTCGAGGCCGGGCGCGTGCTGGCCGTGCAGGGCCAGATCCTGCCTTCGACGCTGGAGAATGTCACCCTGATGGCCGACCTGCGGGACACGAACGCGGCGGGCCTGACCCGTGTCCAGGGCGAGTCGGCGATCCCCAAAGCCGGGCAGCCCATCGAGCGCGTCTTCCTGCGGCCGGAAGGGGCGCGCGCCTATCCGGAAGCGGTGCGGGCCATCCTCGACGCCGACCTCCTGGTCGCCGGGCCGGGGAGCCTGTTCACCAGCGTCCTGCCCAATCTCCTGGTGGAGGGCATCCGCCAGGCGGTGGGCGCTTCCCCGGCGCTCAAGGTGTATGTGTGCAACGTGGCCACCCAGCCAGGGGAAACCGATGGCTTTGACCTGGGCGATCATGTCAGCGCCCTGGAACGCCATGTGGGAAAGGGGCTGTTCTCCTGCGTCCTGGCCAACAACCGCCTGCTGTCGAGCGCGGAGCAGCCCCACCTGCGGCCGGTGGCCCTCCGCTACCCGGCCGGCAGCGGGTACAGAGTGATCGCCGCCGACCTTGTGGATGTGGCCGCCCCCTGGCGCCACGATTCGACCAGGCTGGCGACAGAGTTGTTGCGTTTGATAGAGGAAAGGGGAAAAAGATGAAAACAGCGGCAGAAATCATGACCTCTCCCGTGATTGATATCGAACCCACGGCGACCGTGGCCGAAGCGATTGAAAAAATGCGCCAATCGAACGTGTCCAGCCTCCTGGTGAAACGCGAAAAGGGGATGGAAACGTGGGGATTCATGACCGTGACCGACATCATCGAGAAGGTGGTCGCCAGGGGGGTAAACCCGGCCGAACTCCTGGTCCACGAGATCATGAGCAAGCCGGTCATCACCGTCTCTCCCAAGCACAGCATCCAGGAGTGTGCGGCCCTGCTGGCCCGGGCCGACATCCGGCGCGTGCTGGTGTACGATGGCAAAAAGATCGTCGGCATCGTCAGCAGCAGCGATATCTTTAACGCTTTGTAGAACACCTTCGCAGGCCTGGAAACGGCTTCAGACCTGTGGGAGAATAGAGAAACTCAGGAGGGTAAACGATGAAAGTCAGGATCGGAATCAATGGCTTTGGGCGGATCGGGCGGCAGGTGCTCCGCATCGCCATGGAAAAACATGCCCCAGAGCTGGAGGTGGTGGCCGTCAACGACATCACCGACACCCGGACGCTGGCCCACCTGCTCCAGTACGACTCCAACTATGGCCGCTTCCCGGCCGAAGTGGAGGTGCGCGAGGGCAGCTTTGTGGTTAACGGCCACAGCATCAAGACCTTTGCCGAACGCGACCCCGCCAATCTGCCGTGGAAAGATCTGGGCGTGGACCTCGTGGTCGAATCCACCGGCCTGTTCACCGACGGCCCCAAGGCGGCCGTCCACCGCACTGCCGGCGGGGCCAAAAAGGTGATCATCTCGGCCCCGGCCACCAACGTGGACCTGACCGTGGTGATGGGGGTCAACGAGGGGATGTACGACCCGGCCCAGCACCACATCCTGTCCAACGCCTCGTGCACCACCAACTGCCTGGCTCCCGTGGCCAAGGTGCTCCACGACAGCTTTGGCATCCGGCGAGGGCTGATGACCACCGTGCACGCCTATACCAACGACCAGCGCATCCTCGACCTGCCCCACAAAGACCTGCGCCGGGCGCGGGCAGCGGCTATGAGCATTATCCCCACCACCACCGGCGCGGCCCGGGCGGTAGCCCTGGTCATCCCGGAGTTGAAGGGCAAGTTCGACGGCTATGCCCTGCGCACCCCCACCTCTACCGTCTCGATTGTAGACTTTGTAGCCGAGCTGGATCGGGAAGTGACCAAAGAGCAGGTGAACGCCGCATTCCGGGCCGCCGCCGAGGGAGCCTTGAAAGGCATCCTGGGCTATACAGAAGAACCGCTCGTTTCGATTGATTTCAAGGGGGACGACCGCTCCTCCATTGTGGACGGCGGGCTGACCAATGTCATCGGCGGCAACCTGGTCAAGGTCGTCGCCTGGTACGACAACGAGTGGGGTTATTCCTGCCGCGTGGCCGACCTGTGCCTCTACCTGGGGCAGCGCGGGCTATAACCGGGGGGCGGCTGTGAACAAACAAACGATCCGCGATGTAGAGGTGCAAGGCAGGCGCGTCCTGGTCCGCGTGGATTTCAACGTGCCGCTGGCCGAAGGGGTCGTGACCGACGACACCCGCATCCGGGCCGCGCTCCCCACGATCCAATACCTGCTGGATCACGGGGCGACGGTCATCCTCTGCTCGCACCTGGGCCGGCCCAAGGGGGGGCCGGCCCCTGAGTTCAGGATGGACCCCGTCGCCCGACGTCTGTCGGAGCTGCTGGGCCGGCCGGTGACCAAGTTGGACGATCTGGTCGGCCCGGCAGTGGAGGCGGCGGTCCGGGCCGCCCCACCGGGCGCGGTCCTCTTGCTGGAAAACACCCGCTTCCACCCCGGCGAGACCAAAAACGACCCGGAACTGGCCAGGCAGTTGGCCGCCCTGGCCGACCTGTATGTCAACGACGCCTTTGGCTCGGCCCATCGCGCCCACGCCTCGACCGAGGGGGTGGCGCACTACCTGCCCGCCGTGGCCGGGTTCCTGATGGAGAAGGAGCTGGAATACCTGGGGGGTGCGCTGGCTGCGCCCCGGCGGCCCTTCGTGGCCATCCTGGGCGGGGCCAAAATCTCGGACAAGATCGGCGTCATCGAGAATCTGCTGGGCCGGGTAGATGCGCTGCTCATCGGCGGCGGCATGGCCAACACCTTCCTCAAGGCCGCCGGCTACGAGGTGGCCGCCTCGCTGGTAGAAGATGGCAGCCTGGATACGGCCGGCGACCTGCTGCGGCGGGCGGGAGACCGGCTGACCTTACCGGTGGACCTGATCGTGGCCGACCGCTTCGAGGCCGATGCTCTGTCGCAGGTGGTAGCCGTGGGCAGTGTGCCGCCCGGCTGGCGCATCCTCGACATCGGGCCGCGCACCCTGGAGCTGTTCCAGGAGCGCCTGGCGGGCGCCCGCACCGTCGTCTGGAACGGGCCGATGGGGGTGTTCGAGTTCCCCAGGTTCGCCCGGGGCACCGAGGCGGTGGCCCGCATGGTGGCCGCCCTGCCCGGAGCGACGACGATCATCGGCGGCGGCGACTCGGCGGCGGCGGTCCAGCAGGTCGGCCTGGCCGACCGGATGAGCCACATTTCCACCGGCGGGGGAGCCAGCCTGGAGTTCCTGGAAGGCAAAACGCTGCCGGGGGTGGCTGCCCTGTTGGACAAATAGGGGGTTCAGAGCTCCCAAGTGCCTGGTACCCGGTTCAGGTGCCAGGCACTTTTACCTCCTGCCCCCCCACCACCACCCCGGCCACCAGGTTGGTCCCAAACCGATAGCCCAGGTGCCGGTACGACGGCGCGTCGAGCAGCAGCAGGTCGGCGCGTTTGCCCGGTTCCAGGCTGCCCACCTCGCTCCCCAGGCCGACAGCCCAGGCGGCGTTGATCGTCGCTGCGCTGATAGCTTCGGCAGGGGTCAGCCGCAGATAGCGGCAGGCCAGGGCGATGATGAACTGCATAGACTCGCACCAACAGGTGCCGGGGTTGCAGTCGGTGGCCAGAGCCAAAGCCCCCCCCGCTTCGATGAGCGCCCGCGCCGGGGTATAGGCCTGCTGACCCAGGCCGAAAGGGGTGCCCGGCAGCGCCACGGCAATGGTGTCGGACCGGGCCAGCAGTTCGATTTCGTCGGGGGGGGTGCAGACCAGGTGGTCGGCAGAGGTGGCCCCCAGCTCCACGGCCAGTCGTGTGCCCCCCAGCGCCCGGAACTCGTCCACGTGGATCTTGAGGCGAAAGCCCAGAGAGCGGGCCGCTTCCAGGATGTGCCGCGCCTGCTCCGGCGAGAAGGCGCCCTCTTCGCAGAACAGGTCGCAGAAGGAGGGGGGAGCCGCCAGCGACGCCACGGCCGGCAGCATCTCGGTCACGATCAGCTCCACATACTCGTCGGCCCGGCCCTGGTATTCGGCCGGGACCGCGTGCGCGCCCAGGAAGGTAGGCACCAGAGTGCCCGGAAACCCGGCCTGCAGGCAGTGGATCGCTTCTATCTGCTTCAGTTCATCCTGCGTGGTGAGGCCGTAGCCGGTCTTGATCTCTACCGTCGTCGTGCCGTGGGCCAACAGGCGTCCCAGGCGCGGCCGGGCCTCCGCTACCAGGTCGTCCAGGGTGGCGGCGCGGGTGCGGCGTACCGTGTTCATAATCCCCCCGCCGGCAGCCATGATCTCCAGGTAGGTCGCCCCCCGCACCCGCAGTTCAAACTCATCGGCCCGGTCACCGGCCCATACCAGATGCGTATGGGGGTCCACAAAACCGGGCAAGAGCACCCGCCCGCCGGCATCGAGGGTGCGGGCGGCGCGCACCCGGCGGCGCAGTTCGGCCGATGGGCCGACGGCCAGGATCCGCCCATTGCCGATGGCCACCGCACCATCGAGGAGGAGGCCCAATTCGCGCATGGCCGCGCCCCGTTTGGGACCGGTGGGGGAGGCCAAGGTCAGCACCTGGGCCGCATTGTGGATCAGCAGATCGGCGCGATCGAGATCGGCAGCCGGCTCTTGCAGCAACATGGACCTTGCCTGTTATGGGGAGATCGGCACCGGGATCACGAACAGGGCCTGGTACGCTTCGTTGACGCTGAGGTTGACCTCGTTACGGCCCCCGATGGCATAGATGTTGGGGCTGACAAAGGCCGCACCCAACCCCTGCCACTGCTTTGTCACCGGCGTCTCGATGCGGCTCCAGGTATCGAAGCGGGGATCGTACCGTTCGTTGAAGGCCAGATAGCCGGTCATGCCCCCGCCGATGGCGAACAGGTGCTCCCGCACGGCGACGACGGCCAGGCCGCCGCGGCGCATGGCCATCGGCGCGCAGGGGGTCCAGGTGTCTGTGGCCGGGGTGTAGGCTTCGCAGGTGTTAAATTCGGCCATGTTGTTATAGCCCCCCACCACATAAATGCGCCCCTGGAGCGCCGCCGCGCCCAGAAACCCTCGCGGCTGGGCCATCGGCCGCAAGGCCTCCCAGCGGTCGGCCTGGGGGTCGTAGCGATAAGCCGCCGCGGTGTAGCCCTGCCTGCCCCGTCCGCCGAACAGATAAAGCCGGCCATCCAGGACGGCCAGGGCGTAAGCCCCAAGGGGCTCCGGCAAGGGAGCGCCGGTCTCCCAGGCATCCTGAGCAGGGTCGTACACCTCCAACAGGTTCAGCGGCTCGACTCCATCGCCCACCCCCCCGGGCACGTAAATCTTGCCCTCCAGCACCGCCGCTGCAATAAATCCGGCCGGCACCGGCTTGGGTTGGCGGCTGCTCCAGGCGTCATTTTTCGGATCATAGACCTCCACCTTGCCGGTGACGCCATCGTTGCTCACCCCGCCGATGGCATACACCAGGCCGTCGCAAGCCACCACGGCCAGGTTGGTGCGCGGCGTGGGCATGTGCGCCCGGGTACGCCAGCGGGTGGTCAGGGTATCGGCGGGTTCGGTGGGAAACAGGGCGTTAAAGGGGTCCTGCTCGCCCTTCCCGGTCTGGCTCTGGATCACCCCCGGCAACAAAAAGCCGAAGATGGCCAGGATGACGGCTGCCACAAGGGCTGCCCGCTTGGCCACCGCGACACGGGGCCATCGTTCCCGGCGGAGCAGGGTGGACAAAAGGGCTGCCCCCCGCGCCTGCTCCCTCCCCTCTTCCTCCTCAACCTGATCGGGGGGGCGCGGCACCTGCACCCAACCCCGGCGCACGGCGACCATCGTCGCCTCGGTGCGCGAGGCCACCTCCAGCTTGGCGTAGATGTTCCGCAGGTGGACCTTGACCGTATTGGCGCTGATCACCAGCTCCTGAGCAATCTGCTGGTTGGTGGCCCCCGTCGCCACCAGCCGCAGGATCTCCATCTCCCGTTCGCTCAGGGGAGTCAGCTCCTCTGCCATACACGCGCTCCCATGTTTGGTAGGGTGATTATCGCACAGAACAGAGAGCAGGGCAAGTTTCAGAGCTGCCTTGTTTTCACGCCGGCTACGTGGGCCAACACCTCGCCGATGGGCACCAGGCGGCCCACCGTAATGTACTGCTCCCCCTCCCCAACCGCCGTCGAGGTCTCCCGTTCCGGGAAGCGCTCCTGGTGGGCCAGGAACCAGTCGCGGGTGGCGGGCATGGGCAGGATGTACAGCAGGCGCAGGCCGACAAAGTAGTAGAGCAGGTAGTCGGCCTGGGTGTAGAGGAAGCAACCGGGCGTGCCCCGGCCCTTGTTGCTCTGCGTCTCGAAGAAAAAGTTGCCGGTGCCATGCCAGCGGTCGGCCTTGACCTCCAATCGGGCGGTGCGCAGCCGGCCGGCCTGGTCCCGCCAGGTCCACAGCAGGTCCACATCGGCGGCGCGGTACTCCGGATCGTCCCGGACATCCCGCACCTCGACCGTGCCGGGCCGCTGCTGCAGGTACCAGACGATGGCCTCCATCGCCTCCGCCTCCACGGCCGAGACCTCGGCCATCGAGTAGCGCCGTGGCAGGAAAGGGGTCATGCCCCCCTCCGCTCGTAACGGTTCATGATCAGCAGTTCAGGGATCGCCCCCCGGCGGTCGCCCCGGGCGTTGATGGCCCGGACCGCCTGCACCTGCACCTGCTCGTAGCCGGCGTACAACTCCTGGACCAGCCGGGTGCAGGAGTTGCTGAGCATCACCTGACAGCCCCGGCGGTCCAGCTCGCGGAACAGTTCCGCCAGCCGCCGCTGATCCGCATCGCGAAAGTCGGCAGCGGTGTAGCCGGTGAACCTGGCCGTGTCCGACAACGGGTGGTAGGGGGGATCGAGGTACACAAAATCGCCCGCGCCGACAAACTCCAGGCAGCGCTCGAAATCGCCCCTCAGCAGCACCACCCCCTGCAACGCCCGGCTGACGGCCCGCAGGTTGTCGGCATCGCCCAGGGTTGGATTGCGGTAGCGGCCAAAGGGCACATTGAACCAGCCCCGCCGGTTGACCCGGTAGAGGCCGTTGTAGCAGGTATGGTTGAGAAAGAGAAAGCGGGCAGCGCGTTCCACGTCGCTCCGCCGGCCATAGTTGGGATCGCGGTCCCAGTTGCGTACCTCATAGAAATAAGCTGCATCCCTCTTGTGCGGTTCGTGGCGCTGAAGCTCGGCGATCAGGTCGGCGACCCGGTTCTGGATCACGGCGTAGCAGTTGATCAGCTCCTCCAGGTGGTCCAGAAGCACGACCGGTTTGCCCGCCAGCCAGCCCTGGTTGTAGAGGTGAAAAAAGACCGCTCCGCCCCCGACAAAGGGCTCGAGGTACTGCCTGAACCGGGCGGGAAAGTAGGGGGCAAACTGCGCCAGGAGTTGCCCCTTGCCGCCGGCCCACTTGAGAAAAGGGTAGGGCATTCGTGGTTCGCAAACCCGATGGTTGGGACCGGGTTCCCCTTTCCGGTTCACTTACCGGCTTTCCCGTTCTTCCTGGAGCTGGCGCAGATAGGCCCGGTCCTCATCGGTCAGCCGGGCGGTGCGCAGCAGGTCAGGACGCTGCTCCCAGGTGCGGCGCAGCGCCTGCTGCCGCCGCCAGCGGACGATCTGGGCATGGTGGCCCGACAACAGCACTTCGGGCACGGCGTAACCGCGAAAGACGGCCGGGCGGGTGTATTGTGGATATTCCAGCAGGCCCTCGGCGTGCGAATCCTCAAAGGTGGCCCCTGGGTCGCCGAGCACGCCGGGGATCAGGCGGGTGACGGCCTCGACCACCACCATGGCCGGGATCTCCCCCCCGGCCAGCACATAGTCGCCGATGCTGATCTCGTCGGTGGCCAGATAGCGGTGGACCCGCTCATCCACCCCCTCGTAGCGGCCGCAGATCAGCAGCAGGCGCCGCTGCCGCGACAGTTCGCGGGCTACCTGCTGGGTGAACAGCCGCCCCTGGGGGGTCAACAGGATGATGGGCACCGTCCCCCGTTGTTCGCCCAACACCGCTTCCACGGCCGCAAACAGGGGTTCGGGCTTCATGATCATGCCGCCCCCACCGCCGTAGGGAGCATCATCGGTCACCTGGTGGCGGCCGGCGGCGTAGTCGCGGATGTTATGCAGGGCTATCGTCACCAGCCCCGCCTCGCGGGCACGTTTCAGGATGCTTTCCTCGAACACACCGGCAAACAAACCGGGAAACAGGGTCAGAATATCAAAATGCATCGCAACTCGCCTCCTCCCGGGCACCGGGCTTATTGTAGCATATTGTCGGCCGGGCCACAAACCCAAAGGACGGTTCCAAAAGAACGCTGCAACCCTCTGTTTCAACCGTAGAGAGGCAGGAAGTGCGGAGATTTTCGCGCTTTTCTATCGGATTCTTTGCGTTATCGGCGCCTCGGCGGTAAAGCTCCGGGATTTTTGCAGCGGTCTTCTAGCGGCGGACAGGTTGTTGACAGGTACCGCAGGTTGGTGTATAATAGCCTTGCTCTTGCGTTCCAGGAGACCAGCTGGTTTCGGGCCGCCTGGCCGTCCAGGTCTCATGGCGGCAGCGAACGACGGTTCGTGCCGTAAAGGAGGTGGCGGCTCTAAAGCAGATCCCAGGTCCGGCGAGGAGGCGCCCTTGGGCACTCCTCAGGCCGGCTTATGGATCGATCGGCGCGTCCAGCACAGCCACGGCGGCACACAGGATTGCACCCGTGTGCAGGGCTGTGGCGGGGCGGACGACGGTGTGAGGGGACTCGGCCTCTCTCCTGGGAACCGTTCGACAGGCAGATGGCCGAGTCTTGTGTTGTCTGGACCCAGGGGCAACTTTAAAGGTGCCGGTCCTTTGGAATTGAGGCACCTGAACAGCTACAAAGAGGAGACGTAGGACTCATGGATCTGATCCAAACCAAGGTGAATGAGCAGCCCTTTGAAGAGCTGGCAATGGATGCCGTCTATGAAGAGGAGGGCTTGTCGCCCCTGGACGAAACGGATGCCGCCGAGATGGGCGAACTGCCCGTCGAGGATTGGGACTATCAACGCCCCCGACGGGGTGAGGTCCGCACCGGCGTGATCGTGGCCATCCGCGATCAGGAGATCATTGTGAACGTCGGCGACAAGCGGGATGGGATTGTCCCCTTTGCCGACATGCAGCGCATGGGAGCCGAGGCACTGGCCCGGCTATCCCCAGGTGACACCGTCCCCGTGTTCATCATGCACCCCGAAGATCCGGAGGGCAATCTGCTGGTGTCGCTGTACCTGGGCAAACAAGAGGAAGCCTGGCGCCGGGCGCAGGAGCTGGCCGAAAGCGGCGAGGTGTGGGAAGGGCAGGTGATCGGCTACAACAAAGGAGGGTTGGTGGTCCCTGTGGACGACATCCGCGGCTTTGTCCCCGCCTCGCAGGTGCCGGGATTCCCACCGGGCCTGGACCAGGAGGAGCGGATCAAACGCCTGTCGGCCATGGTGGGCGAAAAGCTGTTCGTCAAGATCATCGAGATCAACCGGCGTAAGCGCCGCCTGATCCTGTCAGCTATGGCTGCTCAACGCCAGTGGCGCAAGGAACAGCGCGAGCGGCTGCTGCGCGAACTGCGGGAGGGCCAGGTGTGCCGTGGGGTGGTCAGCAGCCTCTGCTCCTTTGGCGCATTCGTAGACCTGGGCGGAGCCGACGGGCTGATCCATCTGTCGGAACTGAGCTGGCGGCAGGTACGGCACCCCCGGGAGGTGTTGCAGGTCGGCCAGGAGGTCGAGGTGTATGTGCTGCACCTGGATCAGGACAAGAAGCGGATCGCCCTCAGCCTGAAGCGGTTACAGCCGGAACCGTGGGCCCTGGTAGAGGAACGATATGAATTGGGGCAGTTGGTGGAAGGGGTCATCACCAATGTGGCCGATTTCGGAGCCTTTGCCGCGATCGGAGAAGGGGTCGAGGGGTTGATCCACGTCTCAGAGTTGGCCGATGCCCCCATTTCCCACCCCCGCGATGTGGTCAAGCGGGGGGATCTCTTGTTGCTGCGGATCATCCGCATTGATACGCGCCGGAAGCGGCTGGGGTTAAGCCTCAAGCGGGTGCTGGAATCGGAATGGGCCGAGTGGGTGGCGCGGCGCGGCGAGGCAGCGGCCGGATAAAAGGGCGTCGCACCCCGGTACATGTGACAGGGGCATCGCACCTGGGCCTCGAACCGAAATTCTTATCGGCCGATAATGACTAATGGTCCGGCGCGGGTGCTTTGCTCATCGGGCATTGGCCATTAGACATTAAAAGGGACACCATGACCGCAGAGACGCTGGATCTCAAAGAACGCCTGCGCCAGGAACTGGAGGAGACCTATGCCGAGATCGCCCGTCTGGAACAGCGCCTGGAAGGGAAGGGCGACTATGGGCTGGGTCAGGGGGACCCCAGCATCTACGAATGGGAGATGTGCCTGGCCTTGAAACAGCGAGCCGAGGGCAAGGCGCGCTCGCTGGAGGCTGCCTTGCGCAAGGCTGAGGAAGGCGACTATGGGATCTGCGAAGTGTGTGGCAAGACCATTGACCCGGCGCGGCTGGCCATTTTGCCCGACACCAAACGGTGCGTCCAATGTGCGCAGAAACGGTAGCCCCCCGTCACGGCAAAAGGCGCTATGAACAATGCCGTTCCTATCCCAGAACGAATCGGACGGCTGGCCGACCTGGCCGATAACCTGTGGTGGAGCTGGCACCCCCAGGCCCGCAACCTGTTCAAGGCGGTGAGCTACCCCCTGTGGAAAAGCACCCGCCACAACCCGGTGCGCATGTTGCAACTGGTCAGCCCAGAACGCCTGGCCGCCCTGGCGTGCGACCCGGAGTTCCTGGCCCACTACGACCGGGTGATAGCCGACCTGGACGCCGACCTGAGCGATGGACGCCTCTGGTTTTGCCGGCAATACCCCGCTCTACGCCGGCCGGTGGCCTACTTTTCCGCCGAGTTCGGCCTGCACGGCTCGCTGCCCATCTACTCCGGGGGCCTGGGAGTGCTTTCGGGCGATCACTGCAAGGAGGCCAGCGATCTGGGCCTGCCCTTCGTCGGCGTGGGGTTCATCTATCCCCAGGGGTACTTTCGCCAACACCTGCCGCCCGACGGCTGGCAGGAAGCGATCTATGATACGCTGAACTACGATCAGGTGCCCCTCCACCCGGTGTTGACCGCCGCCGGGGAACGGCTGATCGTCCAGGTGATGCTGCGGGGCCTGCCGATCTACGCCCAGGCGTGGCAGGTGCGCGTGGGGCGGGTGAACCTCTATCTGATGGATACCAACGTGCCCCAGAACGCCCCCTGGGACCGGGACCTGTCGGCCCGGCTGTACGGCGGCGACCAGGAAACGCGCATCCGCCAGGAGATGGTACTGGGGCTGGGCGGCGTGCGCTTGCTGCGGGCCCTGGGCATTGCCCCCGCCGCCTGGCACCTGAACGAGGGACATTCGGCCTTTTTGGTGCTGGAGCGGCTGCGGGAACTGGCCCAGGCCGGCCTGCCCTTCGACCGGGCGGTGGAGGAGGTGCGGCGCACCACCCTCTTTACCACCCACACCCCCGTCCCGGCCGGCCACGATGCCTTCCCCTTCCACCTGATGGACGAATATTTTGGCCGCTTCTGGCAAGAGATGGGCATCAGCCGCGAACAGTTTATGGCCCTGGGCGAGCACGATGGCCGGTTCAACATGACCGTCCTGGCCCTGCGCCTGGCGGGCCGGAGCAACGGCGTCAGCCGGCTGCACGGCCAGGTATCGCGGCAGATGTGGCAGTCGGTCTGGCCCGACCGCCCCGTCGAACAGGTGCCCATCGCGGCCATCACCAACGGGGTCCACATGCCGAGCTGGCTCTCGACCCGGTGGAAGGACCTCTTTGCCGGGCACCTGGGCCCCGACTGGGAACAACAACATGACGACCCGGCCCTGTGGCAACGCCTCTACGATCTCCCCGACGAAGTGCTGTGGCGCGTTCACCAGCAGCTCAAGGCCAGGCTGCTGACCTTCGTGGCGGAGCGGACGCGGCAGCAGTGGTCCAGCGGCAACCTGCAGGCCGGCCAGGTCCTCGCTTCCGGCACCCTGCTGGACCCGGAGGCGCTGAGCATCGGCTTTGCCCGGCGCTTCGCCACCTACAAGCGGGCCACCCTCCTTTTCCGCGACGTGCCGCGCCTGAAGCAGATCCTCCACGCCGCCGGCCGTCCGGTGCAGATCATCTTTGCCGGCAAGGCCCATCCCGCCGACGCCGGCGGCAAAGGGTTCATCCAGCGCGTCTACCGGTACGCCCAGGATCCGGAATTCGGCGGGCGGATCGCGTTCCTGGAGGATTACGACCTGCACGTGGCCCGCTTCCTGGTCCAGGGGGTGGACCTGTGGCTGAACAACCCCCGCCGGCCCAACGAGGCCAGCGGCACCAGCGGCATGAAAGCGGCCATGAACGGCGTGCCCAACCTCAGCGTGCTCGACGGCTGGTGGCCAGAGGCGTACCATCCCGCCACCGACGACAGGCCGGCGAACGGGTGGGCCTTTGGCCAGGTCGAGTACCACGACCAGGAGACCCAGGATGAGGTGGACAGCCAGGCCCTGTACCGCCTCCTGGAGGAGCAGATCGTGCCGCTCTATTATGAGCGCGACGCAGCCGGCATCCCCCGCGGCTGGGTGCAGGTGATGAAGGAGGCCATGCGCACCAGCCTCGCCGCCTTTAGCACACGCCGCATGGTCAAAGAGTATATCGAGCAGATGTATCTGCCGGCGATGATCTCCTCCCCCGACCCCCCACCCCTGGCGCCGTGAAACAGGGAACCGGCTGCCCCCAGGCAGCGTCTGGAAAGTGATGAAACCACAAGGCTCACGGCAACCGCCGGTGCGGGCACGGCAGAGACCGCCCGGCGCACCCCCTGACAGGGGGTATCCGCCCCCCGGCCCGGCCGGGGAGGGCTGGAACCCACCGGCCACCCCTCCGGGTCCGGCTGTCCGGCGGGGCAGGCGGCTGCCCTGGCCGGCGATCCTGGCCTCCCTGGCGGTGATGGCCCTGGCCGCCGGCGTGGCGACCCTGGCCATCATCGAGCTATGGCTGGCCGACCGCGTGTTGCCCGGCGTCTACATCTGGGACGTGTACGTGGGCGGGCTGACCCGGTCGGAGGCGCTGGCCCACCTGGAAACCAGCTTCCGCTACCCGGTTGACCGGTATCCCGTCCTGCGCTACGGCGACCAGACATGGCCGGTGGATCCGGCCAATCTGGGCACCCGGCTCGACGCGGCAGCCAGCGTGGACGCTGCGCTGGCCATCGGCCACAGGGGGGGCCCCCTGACCCGCCTGCGCGAACAGTTCGACGTCCTGCTCCACAACCGCCTGGTGGCCCCCACCTTCACCTTCGATGCCACCAGCGGGGCGACCCTGATGAGCCAGATCGCCCGACAGGTGAACCAACCCCTGCGCAACGCCAGCCTGGTCCTGGATGAAAACCTGAACGTGACCGTGATCCCCAGCCAGGTGGGGCGCGAAGTGGACGAGGAGGCCACCCGGCAGGCGCTGGTCCGATGCCTCACAGAGATGAGGGGCGGCGAGGTGGAACTGGTCGTCCATGAGAGCCAGCCGCTGCTCACCGACGTGAGCGCCGCCCAGGCCCAGGTACAACGGCTGCTCAGCGGCCCGGTGATCCTCACCGCCCCCGGCTACGAGCCGTGGACCATCGAGCCGGCGACCTTGGCCGCCTGGCTCACCCTGCGGCCCCTGACCGGCGAGGATGGCCGGGTCAGCCTGTCGGTCAACCTGGACCAGGGGCAGGTGATCCGCCTGGCCCAGGAGATCGCGGCCCAGGTGGCCCGGCCGCCGGTGAACGCCGAATTCCGCTTCGACGACGCCAGCGGCAGCCTGATCCCCCTCGTCGAAAGCGTGCCCGGCCAGACGCTGGACGTGACGGCGACGGCGGCCCTCATCCTCAGCGCGGCCAACAGCCAGGAGCGTACCGTCCCCCTCCCCCTGCAGGAGGTCCGCCCGGCCATCGCCACCGAGGATGCCCCTAACCTGGGCATCGTCGAACTGCTCGGCGAGGGGGTGACCAGCTTTGCCGGATCGTCGGCATCACGGGTGCAAAATATCCTCGTCGGGGCATCCCAATTCGACGGCCTGCTGATCCCGCCGGGCGAGACCTTTTCCTTCAACCACTACCTGGGCGAGGTGACCGCCGAAAAGGGGTATGAGGAGAGCATCATCATCTGGGGCAACACCACCCGGACCGATGTGGGGGGCGGGCTGTGCCAGGTGTCGTCCACCGCCTTCCGCGCTGCCTTCTGGGCCGGGGTGCCCATCATCGAGCGGTGGCCCCACGCCTTCCGGGTGAGTTACTACGAGCCGCCCAAGGGCCTGGATGCCACCATCTATTCGCCCGACGTAGACCTGAAGTGGGTCAACGATACAGGGCACTATATTCTCATCCAGACCTACGTGGACAAGGCCAACCAGACCCTGACCTTTCGCTACTACGGCACCAACCCGGGCCGCACCGTCGAGATGGAGGGGCCGGTGGAGAGCAACCCGGTGCCCCACGGCCCACCGATCTACCGCGACGACCCCACCCTGCCCAAGGGCCAGACCCGGCAGATCGAGTGGGCCAGGGACGGGCTGGACGTAACGGTCTACCGCATCATCAAGGTGAACGGCGTCGAGGTGCGGCGCGATACCTTCTTCAGCCGCTATCAGCCGTGGCAGGCGGTCTATCTGGTGGGGACGAAGGAATAAAGCCCTCGCCGCCCACCGCCGCCCGGATCGCGGTGGCCAGTTCCCTGGCCCGCTGGGGGGCATCGCCCACGTAGGCGCCGGCCTCCAGCAGCAGCCGCACCCGGTCGGCCGGCAGAAAGGCCAGCACCTGCGGGTCGGCGGCCAGGGATTCGGCCAGGGGGTTCGGGGCGCCCTGCCCGATGGCGGTCCAGGCGGTCAGGCTGTGCTGCCGGATCAGTTCGTGCATGGCCTGGCGGTCGGCGCCGGCTTTGACCAGTTCCATCAACAGGCGCTCCGTGGCGGCAAAGGTGCCATAGGCCTTCAGGTGGTGGGCCACCGCCTCATCGTGGATGACCAGCCCGCGCAGAATCGAGTGGGCCCGGCGCAGCAGTTCTTCGCCGGCCAGGAACGCCTCGGGCAGGATAAGGCGCCGGTTGGCCGAATCGTCCAGGGTGCGCTCCAGCAGCGAGTGGGCGGCATTGTCCCACGCCACGCGGGGCAGGGCGGCCACCAGCCGGGCCAGGCTGTCCAGGGTCTCCGCGGTTTCGGGGTTGCGCTTGAAGGGCATGGCCGACGAGCCTACCTGCCGGTGGCCAAACGGTTCACTCCACTCGCCAAAGGGTTGGGCCTGCAACACCCGCAGGTCGAAGGCGAACCGGTAGAGCGAACCGGCCAGGCCGGCCAGGCTGTTGAGCACCAGCCAATCCTGCTTGCGCGTGCAGGTCTGGGTGGCCACCGGAAAGGCCTCCAGGCCCAGCCGGGCCAGCACCCTGGCCTCCAGGTCGGCAGCGGTGGGGCCGCCGGGCAGGGAGGCCAGCAGTTGCGTATAAGAGGCCGAAGTGCCGGTGGCCCCGCGAAACCCCTTGCCCCGCAGCCTATCGCGCACCCGCTGCAACTCCTCCAGATCGATCAGCAGGTCCAGGCCGTACTGCGCCAGGCGATAGCCTACCGTCGTCGGTTCGGCAGGCTGAAGGTGGGTATAGCCCATACAGGCCTGGTCGGCCCGCTCTTCGATCCGGTCGGCCAGGTCGGCCAGGAGGGCACGCAGCCGGGCCAGCAGCAGGTCCAGGGAGTCCCGCAGGCGCAGCACGTCGGCATTGTCCTTGACATCCATGCTGGTAGCCCCCAGATGGATGATGCCCCCCCCGACCGGACATTGGGCGGCAAAAACCCGGACCTCGGCCATCAGGTCGTGTTTGATCTCGGCCTCGATCTGGAGGGCACGCTCCACATCCACCTGATCGGCATGGGCGCGCAGGTCGGCAACCTGGGTGGGCGTGACCAGCCCCAGCTCGGCCTCGGCTTCGGCCAGCGCCACCCAGATGCGCCGCCACAGCCGACGTTTGTGCCCTTCGCTCCAGATGCGGCGCATTTCGTCCGAGCCGTAGCGCCAGCTCATGGGCGAGACGTAGGTTTCGTGGTCGGACACACACCCCCCTTATTTCCCGACTCCGGCATACACCTCCGGGCGGCGGTCGTTCAGCCAGGGGAAATGGGCGCGCGCCCGGGCCACTTCAGCCAGGTCCAGCGTAGCCAGAAACAGCCCCGGTTCCGCCCCCCCCTCGACCAGGACACGCCCCCAGGGGTCCACCACCGCCGAATGGCCGCCAAACTCGCCGTCGGCGTCGGCGCCGGCGCGGTTACAGCCGACCACAAAAAGCTGATTCTCCACCGCCCGTGCCCGCAGCAACAGCCGCCAGTGTTCCACCCGGCGCACCGGCCATTCGGCAGGGATGAGGATGATCTGCGCCCCGGCGCAGGTGTAGGCGCGCCACTGTTCGGGGAAACGCAGGTCGTAGCAGATGGCCAGAGCCACCCGGCCCCACAGCCAGGTCAAAACCGGCAGGGAATGGCCGGCCGCCAGGTGCTCCTTTTCGCCTATAAGCGGGAAGAGGTGCACCTTGCGATAGGCCCCCACCAACCGCCCGTCCGGCCCATAAAGCGCCGCCGTGTTGAAGGGCCGTCCGCCGGGGTTCGCCTCCAGGGCGGTGCCGAGCAGGTACAGGCCATGTTCGCGGGCCAGGCTGGCCATCAGGGCAAAAGGGCCCTGGTCCAGCGGCGCTGCCTCCTCCTCGGCCCGGCCCAGGTCATAGCCGGTGGGCCACAGTTCGGGCAGCAGCAGCAGATGGGCACCCGCCTCAGCGGCCTGAGCCGCCATGGCACGGGCTGTGGCTTCATTCCGGTCAGGGCGGCCCAGGGCAACAGCCATCTGGGCCAGGGCAACGGTCAATTCCATCTCCGCCCTTCCTCACGCGCGAGGGGTCAGCACGTCACGTGGAACAATCCGATGACCGCCCCCTCGGCCTCGTTCCAGGCCTTGATCGCCTCCCCGGTCGGCAGGAGATCTACCCGGCAGCCCTGGCCCGCAAAATAGTCCGCTGCCTCTTTGGAAAGCTCGACCATGCCGACCTGTCCGGTACCGATGATCAGCCGTTCGGCCCCCTTCTCATAGACGTGCCGGGCTTCGGCCAGAGAAATGGTGTGCGACGTGCCATACACCTCTTTGGACAGTTTCTTTTTCCGCTTTTTCACATCCCCGTTCAGGCGGATGATCACGTCGTGCTCGTACCTCTCCCCGGCGATGGTGATCGAACCGAATTTGGTCTTGTCAATCCTGGGCTTCATGGCTCCCTCCCTGCTCCTACCGTTTACCGCAACACCCGCTCATCGCCCACACGGCGCGTGATCCGCTTTTCATCCAGGTAGCCGGCCAGGGCCAGGGCATACTTGCGGCTGGTGTTGAACAGGTCCCGGATCTGGGCAATGGTGATCCGGCCGTGCTCCTGCAGGTAGGCCACCACCCGGTCGCGCATCTCTTCGTAGGTCTCGGCCAGCAGGATGACCTCTTCATTCAGCCGGATCAACACCCCCTGTTCGAGGAGGGCATTGAGCACGTCAGGGCCGACCTGTGCCTCGCACTGGGCCACCGAGGGGGTCAGGTAGGGGTTCTGCCGGAAGATGGACAACAAAGCATCCACCGCCTGTTGCTGCCCCGGCGTAAAGGTCGCCTGATGGGAGGCCAGCCGGATGGCGTTGCCCGCCTCCCTGCCCTGGCCACCCGGGCTGACCGCCAGCCAGCCCTCGGCGACGGCCCGGGCCACGATCTCGTTGAACAGCCGGGGCGACAGGTTGGGAAGGTGACGGGCCAGACGGCTCTTGACCTCTTCGCGGGGCATTCCGGCGCGCAGCGGAAACTGGCGGTGATAGTCACCCAGCAAGGCGCCGAGCCGCTCGCGCAAGGCCCCCCAGCCGGAACGGGTGATCAAGAAGCAGGAATCGGGAACAGAGGGAGGCAGGGTTGCGGCGGAGAAACTGCTGTCCAGGACCAGGACCTGCCCCTCGCCGATCAGGGAGCGCAGGGAATCGCCGGCCTGGCGGCGGGCCAGGCCGCTGCGGCTCAGCAGTTCGCCGGCCTCGCACGGCTGCCGCCGCTCCAGGTCCTGAAGCAGGATCTCGGTCGGTGTGCCGTGGGCCAGGGTCTGCAGGTGCTCGATCACCTCGGCGCGGAAGCGGCGGTAGCGGCGGCCGGGGAAAGGGTTGATCACCACCCCGCCGCCGATGGTCACGCTGGGCGAAGGCTGGCGGAGGATGAACCGGTCCCCTTTGACCAGCGCCACCGGCCTGGCCAGCCGGAGCTGCACCCAGCCTTCGTCGCCGGGGGCCAGCACCTCCTTGTCGAGCAGGCGCACCCAGGCCTGGGCCTCGGCAGCCCCGCTGAACAGGTCCACCACCGTGTTGTGTTTCAGAGGGGCAGGGGCGTCGGCCAGGTAGCGCAGGTGGCAGTCCACCAACGTCGTCGGCCGCAACCATCCCGGCGTGGTGACCACATCGCCGCGCTGCACCTGGTCGGTGCTGACCCCGGTCAGGTTGATGGCCACGCGGCTGCCCGGCACGGCAGTCTCGATCTTTTCTTTGTGGCTCTGTAACCCCCGAATACGGGCTTTGAGGCCGGAGGGCTGGATCTCGACCTCCTGGCCGGTGGTCAAGGTGCCATCGCTCAGCGTGCCGGTGACCACCGTGCCAAAGCCGGCGATGGTGAACACCCGGTCCACCGGCAGGCGGGGGCGGCCCACGTCCCGGCGGGGCACGATGGTGGCCAGGGAGCGGTCCAATTCGGCGACCAGTTCGGCCAGGCCCTGGCCGGTGCGCGCCGAGCACCGGACCACCGTCGCCCCCTCCAGGGCCGTGCCCTCCAGCACGTCCAGCAGGTCGGCCTCTACCAGGTCCAGCCAGCCCTCGTCGGCCACCGCATCAATCTTGGTCAGGGCGACCACCCCGCCGCGCACCTGGAGCAGGTCCAGGATGGCCAGATGCTCGCGGGTCTGGGGCATAACCCCCTCGTCGGCGGCTACGACCAGGAGCGCCGCATCAATGCCGCCGACGCCGGCCAGCATGTTCTTGATGAAATCTTTGTGCCCCGGCACATCCACGATCCCCACCCGCTCCCCACCGGGCAGGGTCAGCCAGGCAAAGCCCAGGTCAATGGTCATCTCCCGCTCTTTTTCTTCCTTGAGCCGGTCGGGGTCAATGCCGGTCAAGGCGCGGACCAGGGTGGACTTGCCGTGATCTACATGGCCGGCGGTTCCAATAACGCGCACCGTTTTCCTACTCTTTCTTGGGCCGTTCTTCCAGCAACCGCGTCATCTCCCCCAGCCAGCGGCGCGACTCCTGGGTTTGGTAGGTGATCTGCGATTCCAGAAATTTCCACAGGGCTTCGAGGTGGGCCTGATGCTGGGTCAGCCGCCGTTCTACCCCGGCAAAGGTGTCGGCGATCTGCTGGTTGCGTTTGGCCTGTTCGCTCCACTGATGGTCCCAGCGCAGGAGCTCCTTTCTCCAGCGCTTTTCATTCTCCTCCTGCCACTGCTCCAACTGGCGTTTCTGGCGCTCCTCGGCCAGGCGTTGCAGTTCGGCAACCTGGGCCTGATCCCGCCGCATCTGTTCCTGGAACCGTTCGATGTTGCTCACCACCTGCCGGTCCTCCCGGAACGCCTCGCCGAACTCTTGCATCCGCACCGAGAACTGGTCCATCTTTTTGACCTGGGCCTCCAGCGTCTCGGTCCACTCGGCCATCTGCCGCCTCAGGTGATCAGCCTCCAGGAGCTGCTTTTCGATAAACTCCCGCTGGCCTGTGCGGAGCTGCGCGACCAGTTCTTTCAGCTCGCCCGTATCCCGCTCCTGGCGTTGCAACACATCCTCGATCATCTGCAGGCGAGAGCCGTGCTGCTCCAGGCGTTTCATCGCCTCCAACGATTCCTGTTGCAGCCGGGCGATCCGCTTGCCATCCTGTTGACGGCCATCTTCCAGGAAGGAAACCGTGCGCAGCTTGTTCTCGATCTCCTTGCTCAGCGCGGCAAGCTCCTGTTGCATGTTCAGCAACGACTCGCTCACCCGTCCCTGTTCTGCCTTGCGCAGGCCCATCTCTTCGTCCAGGCGGGGCAGGCGTTGCAGTTCGCGGCGGATTTCGTTCAGCGCCCGGCCCAGATTGTCGCGCTCGATGGCCCGCACCCGCTCCAGTTCCCGGGCCTCTTGCTGGCGCCGCTCGTCGGCCTGGGCCAGCATCTGCACCACTTCACTCTTGAGCTGCTGGAGGGCGGTCTCGAGTTGGGCGAACTTGAGGAGCTGCGCCTGCAACCCCGCCATCCGCCCCTCCAGGTCCTGGATGACCCGGGCCTGGTCCAGCAGCTCCGCTTCCTGATTTTGGATCTGTTGTTGCAGGCGGGTCAACTCGGCCTTGTCGCGGCGATGTTCTTCATCCAGCCAGGTCACCAATTGGGTGAGTTGGCTTGTATCCAGGCTCATGGTCCTTGCCTCCAGGTTCTTCCCGTTGCTCAAATTTAGCGGTTCAGCTCGACGATCTGGCCGCTGGCCACAAAGATGACCCGCTCGGCGATGTTGGTCGTGCGGTCGGCGATCCGCTCCAGGTTATGGGCCACCCACAGCAGGTAGGTGGCCTGGGTGATGGTCCGGGGGTCCTGCATCATATACACCAGCAGTTCGCGGTAGACCTGATCGTACAGGGCATCCACCAGATCGTCGGCCTGCCCCACCTGTCGGGCGGCCTGCACGTCCTCGTGGGCAAAAGCCTCCAGGGCGGCCAGCAACATGCGGCGGCCCTCCTGGGCCATGCGCGGGATATCGATCAGCGGTTTGATAAAAGGCTCGCCGGACAGCTTGATAGCCAGCTTGGCGATCCCTTCGGTATAATCCCCCATCCGCTCCAGTTCCAGGGCGATGTTGGACACCGCCAGGATGGTGCGCAGGTCGCCGGCCATCGGCTGCTGGGTGGCGATCAACACCAGACATTTTTCCTCAATGTCGTGCTGAGCGGCGTTGATCTCGTCGTCAAAGTCTATAACCTGCCGGGCCAGTTCCACGTCCTGCTGAGCCAGGGCCTGGATGGAGCGGTCAATCGAGTCGGCCACCATCTGGCCCATGGCCAACAGGTCTTCCAACAATTCTCGGATCTGTTCTTCAAACGCCTGTCGTACCATACCCGCCCCTTGTCAGTCAAGAATGTCTGCCGGCTTTCGACCGGTCAGTAGTGGATGTCCACCACGGTGCCGATCTCGGCCCAGTCGTAGATAAGGCGCGCCGCCTCGGTGCTCAGGATCACGCAGCCATAGGAAGCCCGTTGGCCCAGCAATCCCCCCCACATCACGCTCCCGTCAGGACGGATGGGCAGGCCGTGGATGCCGTTTTCGATGTTGCCTACGTAATAGATCCCCAGCCAGTAGGGCATCTTTAAGCGCCAGACACTGGAGTAGGCCATCGGCATCTTGTCCAGGACCTGAAAGTGGCCGATAGCCGTATCCTGCCCCGGCAAACCGGTGGAGGTGGGGAAGCTATAGACCAGCGTATCCCCCTCCCAGGCGTAGAAACGCTGTTGTGAAATATCAATCTCGATCCGCTTGGGCGGAAAGAGGCGGTACATCACCCGGTCGAGGTGCGCCTGGGCTTCGGCATCGCCGGGCCGCAAGGCCAACGCTGCTTCCAGATCGGCCCTGGCCTGCTCCAACATGCCCCGTTCCTCGCGGAAGATGCCCCGCTGGCGATAGGCCGAGGCCAGCAGGTCGGTCACCCTGGGCTCGTCGGGCAACCGCTCGTGGGCCTGGCTCAGCGTTTCGATGGCCCCGCTCAGGTCCCCCTGATCCACCGCCGCCTGCGCCTGGCGGCAATAGGCCTCGACCAGTTGGGCCAGTGCGTCGCCGTAATCGGGAACCTGGGCGCAGACATCGCCAAAAGACCGGATGGCCGTTGCCCAGTCGCCGGCTTCCAGAGCTGCCTGCCCGGCGAGATAGGCCCGCGTGGCCTGCTGCCACCGCCGCGCCTCCTCGTTGTCGGGCGCCACGACCACCGCCCGATCAAACTGCTCCTGCGCCGCCTGGACCTGACCGGTTTCCACCAGGGCCTGCCCATGCCGGAGAAAGGTGATCCGGGCCCAGGCCTGCACCTCATCTCCAGAGGGATCCACGGCCTTCATCAGGGCGACGATCTCTTCCGCACGCTCCCAGTTCTGGCCGGCCAGGGCGGCCTGCAGGCGGGGCACAAACTGGTCCACGATCTGGGCCGGGTTCGGCGTCGGCGTCGGCGTGGCGACCGGCGTCGGCGTGGGGATCGGCCAGGCCAGGCTGCGGTTCACCGGCCCCCCCACCACCACCGCCAGCACGAGTACGACAGAGATCAGGAGAAGGGGATAAGGGAGAAGGGAGACGATTTTCCTGCCCCCTGCTTCCTGCCTCTTGCCTCCTGCCTCCTGCCTCTTGCTCAGTTGGGCCAGAAACATCCGGGCTTCAGCCCAGTCGGGCCGGGCCTGGATGGCCGCCTGCAGCAGGCAGCGGGCTGCCGCCGGGTGGCCCCTTTGGGCCGCAATCCGGCTCGCCTCCAGCCAGATCTCCGCCTCCTGGACAGGATCGACCCCGTCGCGGAACCGTTGCACCGTAGGCCTGTGGCCGGCCATCGTCGAACAGACCCCTCCTGTCTGCCGTTCTATTATAGCATCAATTTCACAGCTCTGCAATGGCGTTTGGTCGCCTGGCCGTTTATCCTTTGCGGTGAGGTCCAAAGTAGGGTATAATATCCCGTAAGCTATGGGGGCCGGCTGGCCTCCGGCATGGGGGAGGAGATTTTGAAAGCACTCATCACCGGCATTTCGGGGTTTGTCGGCAGCCATCTGGCCGAATACCTGCTCGAAACGACCGACTGGCAGGTGGCGGGTACCCTGTTCGGGCCTTATGACAATATTGCCGGCCTGTACAGCCGGCTGGAGCTTTATCCGGCGGAACTGTCGCACCTGGAGGTGATGACCTTTATCCTGGAGCAGGCCCAGCCGGATGCTATCTTTCACCTGGCTGCCCAACCTCTCGTCTCGGCTTCCCGGCACGATCCGTGGGGCACGCTGGAAACCAACATCCGCGTCCAGCTCAATGTCCTGGAAGGGGTGGCCCGGGTCAGGCCCGATTGCCGGGTGCTGGTGGTCGGCTCCAGCGAGGAATATGGCCCGATCTCGCCCTCCGACCTGCCGGTGGACGAGGATACCCCCTTGCGGCCCGCCAGCGCCTATGCCCTGAGCAAGGTGGCCCAGGACCTGATGGGCCTGCAATACTACCTGACCCACCGCCTGCACGTGGTCCGGGTGCGGCCCTTCAACCACATCGGCCCCCGCCAACGCACCGGATTTGTCGCCCCTGACCTGGCCAGCCAGATCGCCGCTGCCGAAGCGGGCCTCCAGCCACCTGTCATCGAGGTCGGCAACCTGGCCGTCCGCCGCGATTTCAGCGACGTGCGGGACGTAGTGCGGGCCTATGTGATGCTGATCACCCACGGCGAGCCAGGCCAGGTGTATAATGTAGGCTCAGGCCGCTCTCACTCCATTCAGGAGCTGCTGGATACCCTGCTGGCGATGAGCCGGGTACCCATCCAGGTACAGCAGGACCCGGCGCGGATGCGGCCCTCGGACGTGCCGGACCTGGTATGCGACAACCGCCGCATCCGAGAGCAGATCGGCTGGCAGCCGACAATCCCGTTTGAGCAGAGCTTGCGCGACATTCTCGATTACTGGCGCGCCCAAGCCGACCAGAAGCAAAGGGCAACAATCTCTTAACCAAGGTGGACGGATGACAAAAAGAGCACTCATCACCGGCATCACCGGCCAGGACGGCTCTTACCTGGCCGAATTCCTGCTGGAAAAAGGGTACGAAGTGATCGGCATGGTGCGGCGCAGCTCCATGGTGAATCTGAACCGCCTGCGCCACATTCAGGATCAGATCACCCTGGTCCAGGGCGACCTGTTGGACGAAGCCTCCCTCATCGGCATCCTGCGCGAATTTCGACCGACCGAAGTGTACAACCTGGCCGCCCAATCGTTCGTGCCCACCTCCTGGCAGCAACCGGTGCTGACCGGCGAGGTGACGGCCCTGGGCGTGACCCGCCTGCTGGACGCGATCATGATGGTGGACAGGGGCATCCGCTTCTACCAGGCCAGCAGCAGCGAGATGTTCGGCAAGGTCCAGGAGGTGCCGCAGAATGAAAAGACGCCGTTCTATCCGCGCAGCCCCTACGGGGTGGCCAAGGTCTATGCCCACTGGATCACGGTGAACTATCGGGAAAGCTACGGCCTGCATGCCAGCTCGGGCATTCTGTTCAACCACGGCTCTCCCCGGCGGGGCATCGAGTTCGTCGAACGCAAGATCTCGCTGGGCGTGGCGGCGATCAAAACCGGCCTGGCTAAAGAGCTCCGCCTGGGCAACCTGGAGGCCAAGCGCGACCTGGGGTTCGCCGGCGACTATGTGCGGGCCATGTGGATGATGCTCCAGCAGGACAAGCCAGACAATTATGTCATTGCCAGCGGCGAGACCCATTCGATCCGCGAGATGTGTGAGGTGGCCTTCAGCCATGCAGGGCTGGACTATCAGGAGTATGTGGTGAGCGATCCCCGCTTCTTCCGTCCGGCGGAGGTGGACCTGCTGGTCGGCGATGCCGGCAAAGCCCGGCGGGAGCTGGGCTGGGAACCCCAGGTGGGCTTTGCCGACCTGATCCGCATGATGGTCGAGGCAGACATCCAGATGCTGGAACAGGGCGAACGCTTCCCGGACGTGACCGAGATGACCACCCTGCGACGATGATAGAAGGGGTGAGGCATGGGCCAGGAGCACAGCCGCGAACAGCTTGCGACCAGGTTGGGGGCCCACAACAACCCCAAGCTGAATGCGGCCGCTGACTTTGCGGCCCGTTTGCTGGCCAGCCCGATTGGAGACAGGGTGGCCCGCATTGTGCTGTTTGGCAGCGTGGCCCGTGACGAGGCACAGCCGGAGAGCGATGTGGATCTCCTCGTCTTTGGCACAGGGTCGCTCGACAACCTGGCCCAGGCGGCGGCAGAGGCCAGCCTGGAGACGGCGCTGGCCTGCGGCGAACATGTCGAACCGCTGATCTTTAGCTTATCCGATCTGCGGGTGCCCACCGATTGGTTTTTGTATCGCACTCTGCAAACCGGCAGGGAGATCTATCGTATGGATGAGAAGATGCTCCGTTATCAAGAAGCCTTGGGGTGGCTGGAGCTGGCCCGCGAGTATCTGGCGCAAGCCGAGGGGGCCGGACAGATGAACTATTACCGGCTGGCCGTAGATGGAGCCTATAATGCAGCCGAGCTGGCCGTGAAGGGTGCCCTGATGCTCAGGATCAAAGACCTGCCCACCTCTCACGGCGGGTTGATTCAGATCTTTTCGCGGGAATATATTGTCCCCGGCCTGGCCACGCGGGAATATGCGACGCGATTGGGGCGTGCTCTCGAACTCCGCAACAAAGCCCGGTATGCCAGAGCGGCCGATATCACCAGAGAGCACGCGGACTATGTGACGAGCCTGGCCCAGGAACTGATGCATTTTCTATCCGAACAACTGAAAAAGGTGGAGATGAATAGTGGAAACTAGAATCCATTTTGGCACCGACGGCTGGCGAGGGCGCATCGCCGAAGAGTATACCTTCGACAATGTACGCCGTTGCACCCAGGGCTTTGCTTCCTACCTGCTGGACCGGGGCAAAGGGGGCCAGACGATCGTGGTCGGCCACGACCGGCGCTTTGCCTCGGAGCACTTTGCCCTCGCCGCAGCCGAGGTACTGGCCGGCAACGGCTTCCGGGTGCTCATCACCCAGGGAGCAACCCCCACCCCGGTCATCTCGTATGCGGTGGTAGCCCAAGGGGCAGCCGGAGCGGTCAACATCACCGCCAGCCATAACCCCCCCACCGACAACGGCTTCAAGGTGCGCGACGAGCATGGCGGGGCTATCGCCCCCGACGGCCTGCTGGAGATCGAGGCCCGCATCCCCGACATCGCCGGGGTCAAACGCCTGCCCCTGGAGACAGCCTTGGGCCGGGGAAGCGTGGCCTATTTCGACCCGGCACCGGCCTACCTGGAACAACTGGCCCGGCTGATTGATGTGCAACCGATCCGGGAGGCCGGCCTGACGGTGCTGGTAGATGCCATGTGGGGCAACGGCGCCGGCTGGTTTCCTCGCCTGTTGGGCGGTGGCCGGACGCGCATCCTCGAAATCCATGCCGAGCGCAACCCGATCTTCCCCGAAATGAGCCGCCCCGAGCCGATCCCGCCCAACGTGGATGTCGGGCTGCGCAAGACGGTCGAACTGGGGGCCGACGTGTGCATCATCAACGATGGCGATGCCGACCGGGTGGGCCTGGGCGACGAGCATGGAAACTTTATCAACCAGCTCCAGGTCTATGCCCTGCTGGCCCTCTACTTCCTGGAGGTGCGGGGAGAACGGGGGCCCATCGTCAAAACCCTGTCCACCACCTCCATGCTGGAAAAGCTGGGCAGGCTGTACAACGTCCCGGTCTATCAGACCGGCGTGGGGTTCAAGTATGTGGCCCCCAAGATGCTGGAAACCAACGCCCTCCTCGGCGGCGAAGAGAGCGGCGGGTACGCCTTCCGGGGCCATGTGCCGGAACGGGATGGCCTCCTGGCCGGCCTGTACCTGCTGGACCTGATGGTACGGCTGGGCAAAACCCCGTCGCAGCTCATCGAATACCTGTACGCCCAGGTGGGGCCGCACTATTACGACCGGGTGGACAAACGCTTCGACGAATCGCTACGGGAAGCCACCCGCCGGCGCATCCTGGAGGCCCGGCCGGCCACCCTCGGCGGGCTGGAGGTAACCGGCCTGGACACCACTGACGGCTTCAAGTTCAGCCTGGCCGACGGTGGCTGGATGCTCATCCGCTTTTCCGGCACCGAGCCGATCTTGCGCGTCTATTGCGAGACAACCGACAGGGCGCGGGTGCGGCCGATTCTGGAAGAGGGGCTGCGCCTTGCCGGGCTGGAGCCGTAGTTCTGATCAGCAACGGCAGGCCATCGGAGGGAGCCAATCGCGATCTGGGATGGACACAACCTTGATAGACACCCACACCCACCTCGACTTTCCCCAGTTCGACGCCGACCGCGAAGCGGTGATCCAACGGGCCCAGGCAGCGGGCGTGGGGCTCATGATCAACGTCGGCGCCGACCTGGAATCCAGCCGGGCAGCGGTGGCCCTGGCCGAGAAATATGAGTGCATCTATGCCGCGGTGGGGGTGCACCCCCACGAGGCGAAAAAACTGGATGGCGCGGCCCTGGCCGAACTGCGCGATCTGGCCACACACCCCCAAGTCGTGGCCGTGGGCGAGATCGGGCTGGACTTTTACCGGGACCTGTCGCCCCGCGACGTGCAGCGCCGGGCCTTTCAGGCACAGCTTGCCTGGGCCGGCCGGTTGGGCAAACCGGTCATCATCCACGACCGGGAGGCGCACGACGAGGCGCTGGCGATCCTGACCGACTGGGTGGCCGCCGCGCCAGAGCGCCGTTGTGGGGTGTTCCACTGCTTCTCCGGCGACCTGGCAATGGCCCGGCGAGCGGTGGCGCTGGGCTTTTACCTGGGGGTGGATGGGCCGATTACCTACCAGAACGCCCGGAAACTGCCTGAAACCGTCAAATGGCTGCCGCTGGACCGGCTGCTGATCGAGACCGACTGCCCATATCTCACGCCCCACCCACACCGGGGCAAGAGGAACGAACCGGCCTACGTCCGCCTGGTGGCCGAGCGGATCGCCGCTCTGAAAGGCATCTCCGTTGAAGAGCTGGCCCAGGCGACAACCGCAAACGCCCGCCGACTTTTTGGATTAACGGGAGAGGAACGAGCTTGAAGACGATCCCTTTGCTGGAACCACTGGCTGCCGAGTTGGAACGGGTGGAGCTCAAGATGCGCGAAGCGGTGCATCCCGAGTATCCCCAGGTGACGGCCATCCTCCAGGGCTTGTTGGATAGCGGCGGCAAGCGCCTGCGCCCGGCCCTGGCCCTGCTGGCCGGCCGATTCTATCCGACCGATCCCGAAAAACTGACCGCCCTGGCCGCTGCCGTCGAAATGCTGCACACCGCCACCCTGGTCCACGACGATCTGATTGACGGCGCGCTCCTGCGGCGCGGCATGACAACCCTCAACGCCCGGTGGGGCATGGGGACCACCGTGCTCGCCGGCGATTACCTCTTTGCCCGGGCCGCCGCCCTGGCCGCCGAAACCGCCAACGTGCGGGTCATGGCCATCTTTGCCAACACCCTGATGACCATCTGTAGCGGAGAATTGCAGCAGATCTTTGACCGGCGCGAGTTGCCCTGCCTCGGCGACGAACCGGCCTGGGAGGCCGCCGTGGCCCGCTATGACCGGCGCATCCATGCCAAAACCGCCTCCCTCTTTGCCGCCGCCACCGAGGCCGCCGCCATCCTCAGCGGCGCTCCCGAAGCCGAAGTGACGGCCCTGCGCGAGTATGGGCGGCTGCTGGGCATGGGGTTCCAGATTGTGGATGACGTGCTCGACTTCCAGGGCAGCGAGGAGGTCCTGGGCAAACCGGTGGGCAGCGACCTGCGCGAAGGGATCGTGACCCTGCCGGCCCTCTTTTTCCTCCGGCAACACCCAGGGGATGAACGGGTGGCAGCCGTGGTGGCCAACGGCGGCGACGACCGGCTGCTCCACGAAGTGGTCACCGACATCGTCGAGTCGGGGGCGGTGGACCGGGCCCTGGCGCGGGCCCACGAGTTCGTCGCCGGCAGCCAGGCCGCCCTGACCGCCTTGCCCCAGGGCGAGCCGCGATCCCTCCTCCACGCCCTGGCCGAGTACGCCCTCGCCCGCCAGAAGTAGACGCCGTGCTGGACCTGACCGTCGTCGTCGTCAACTGGAACGTCCGGGACCTGCTCCGCCGCTGCCTCCATTCGGTATTGGCCCATGCCATCCGGCTCGAAATCATTGTCGTGGATAACGCCAGCAGCGACGGCAGCGCCGCGATGGTCCGCGCCGAGTTCCCCTCCGTCCGCCTGATCGCCAACGAGGAGAACCGGGGCTTTACCGCCGCCACCAACCAGGGGTTGGCCCTGGCCCAGGGCCGCTACCTGCTGCTCCTCAACCCCGATACCGAAGTGGTGGGCGATGCCCTGGCGACGATGGTGCACTATATGGACGCCCATCCAGAAGTGGGCGCGCTGGGGCCCCAGCTCCGCTACCCCGACGGCAGCCGACAGCCCTCCCGGCGGCGCTTCCCCACCTTCGCCACCGCCCTGGTGGAAAGCACCGTCATCCAGGAGTGGTGGCGCGACAACCGCTTCCTGCGCCGCTACTACATGGCCGACACCCCCGACGACGCCATCCAGGCGGTAGACTGGGTGGTAGGAGCCTGTCTGCTGGTCCGGCGGGAAGTCTATGACCAGGTCGGCGGGCTGGACGAGGGCTTTTTCATGTACTCCGAGGAACTGGATTGGTGCCGCCGCATCAAGGAGGCCGGCTGGCAGGTGGTCTATCTGCCCACGGCGACCATCATCCACCATGAGGGCCGCAGCAGCGAGCAGGTGGTCCCGGCGCGGCACATCCACTTTCAGAGCAGCAAGGTGCGCTATTTCCGCAAACATCACGGCGCGCTCCAGGCCGGGTTGCTGCGCCGGTTCCTGCTGGCCACCTACCTCTACCAGTTGGTGCGGGAAGGAGCCAAATGGCTGGTAGGGCACAAGCGCCCGCTGCGGGCCGAGCGGGTGCGGGCCTATCGGCAGGTGCTCCGCTCGGGGCTGCGGGGGGGTTCTTGAAAATTCTGTTCGTTACCGGCGAATTCCCCCCCATGCAGGGGGGCGTGGGAGATTACACCCGCGAGATCGGGCTGGCGCTGGGCGACCTGGGCTGTCAGGTGCACGTGGTCACCTCGACGCAGGCCGGCCCACTGGAGGGCCTGACCGTTCACCCCCTCGTCGGGCGCTGGAACTGGGGCTGCTGGCGCCCCTTGCTCGACCTCATCCGTACCTTGCGGCCCGACGTAGTCCACGTCCAGTACCAGGCTGCGGCCTACAGCCTGCACCCGGCCATCAACCTGCTGCCCCGCTGCCTGCGCCTGCTGGAACGCGACCGCCCCCGCACCGTCGTCACCTTCCACGATCTGAAGGTGCCCTACCTCTTTCCCAAAGCCGGCCCCCTGCGCCGCCGGGTGGTGCACGAACTGGCCCGTTGCAGCGACGCAGCCATCACCACCAACCGCCAGGATTTCGAGCAGTTGCAGCGCAACCTGGGCCGCCCTCCTGCCCTCATCCCCATCGGCTCCAACATCACCCCCTGCCTGCCGCCGGACTATGACCGCGACACCTGGCGCGCCCGCTGGGGAGCAGGCCCCGGCGATCTCTTGCTCTGCTTCTTTGGCTTTATCAACGACCGAAAAGGGGTGGATACCCTGCTCCACGCCCTGAAGCTGCTCCTGTCCGATCCACAGCCCGCCGTCCATCCGCTGCTGCTCTTTATCGGCGGCCAGACCGGCAGCAGCGATCCGACCAACGTCGCCTACCTGGCCCACATCCAGGCCCTCATTGCCGGTCTGGAACTCCAAGACCGCATCCGCTGGACCGGCTACCTGCCCGCCGAGGAGGTCTCGGCCTGCTTTGCCGCCGCCGACCTGTGTGTGCTGCCCTTTCGCGATGGCGCCTCGTTCCTGCACGGGACGCTCCACGCGGGGCTGGCCCACGGCATGCCCATCGTCACCACCGAGCCCCCCGTCCCGCTGCCCGAGTTGGTGCCGGGGGAGAACATCTGCCTGGTCCCCCGCGAGGATGCCCACGCCCTGGCCGAGGCGATTCGCTCTCTGGCGGCCCGGCCGGAGCTGCGCCGCACACTGGGGACGGGCGCCCGCGCCCTGGCGGAACAGTTCCGCTGGGACCGGATCGCCCAGGCGACGCTCGACCTCTATCGGGCCATCGGTGCCGGCGGCTAAAGGCCTATCCGAAACCCTGCGGGGCCGGCTTTCCAGCCTGCCCGGATACACCTGTTTTCGGATAGGTTCTAACCGGCCCCCTTTCGCCGTTCCTGCGCAATCAGGTCGGCCACCCGTTCCACATCCTCCACGGGTGGCCGGGCGCCCAACTCCGCCCGATCCGGCCTGGGCTCCCGGCTTTGACCGGCATCCCCTTTGCCCTCCAGGTCGTCCCGGTCCGGTCGGGGCGCAAAGGGCCTGTGCGCCAGTGCCTCGACCAGAAGGCGCATCTTGCGAACCAGGTTCATGCCTTCCTCCTCGCGATCTCTCAGCCCCCGGTCTCTGAGACCCAGGGGCGACACCCCGGCTACTCCAGGCTGCTCACCGGGGCGCGCTACACCTCCAGTATACCTCAGTCCGGCCCGGCGGTCAAACGTCAGGTCCTGGAGCCCATTTGAAAATTCTCGATGGCTGGGGTAGAATAGCGCCGGGAGGTGTCATGTCTGAACCATCGTGGACCCGACCGGCCCGTTGGCTGCTGCCGGCCATCGTTCTGGGCTACCTGATCCTGGGAACCCTCTACGCCGCCTATACCCCTGCCTGGCAGGCCCCCGACGAACCGGCTCACTACAACTATATCCGCTATCTGGCCGAACAGAACCGCTTTCCGGTGCTCAAGGCAGGCGACTATCCGGCGGCCTATCTGGAGGAGATCAAGGCCGCCCATTTCCCGCCAGAGATGAGCATTGACCCTATCCGCTACGAGTTCCACCAGCCGCCGCTCTATTACCTGCTGGCCGTGCCGGTCTACCGGCTGTGCGGCGGCGCGCTTCTGCCCTTGCGGCTCCTGTCGCTGGCGATGGGGGCGCTGCTCCTTCTGGTCGTGCACCGGGCGGTGCAGGTGCTGGTTCCCGGCCGGCCCTTCCTGGCACCGGCAACCGCTGCCTTTGTCGCCTTCCTGCCGATGCACCTGGCCATGACCGCCGCCGTGAACAACGATACCCTGGCTGAGCTGTTGCTGGCGACGATCCTCCTGCTCACCCTCCGTTACCTGGAGCGCGGGGAGGACCGGCTGCCCGTGCTCCTGGGGATCGCCACCGGCCTGGGGCTGCTCACCAAATCCAGCGTCTACATCGCCCTGCCCCTGGTCCTGCTGGCCATTACCGCCCGGCACCTGTGGCTGAAAGGGCCTTCCCCGGCCACCCGCTATCTGTCCTCCGCCGTCGGCTATCTGCTGCCCGCCCTCGGTCTGGGGTTGCCCTGGTGGCTGCGCAACGTGGCCCTCTACGGCGGGCTGGACTTCCTGGGGCTGGAACGCCACAATCAGGTGGTCGCCGGCCAGCTACGGACCGCCGAGTTCATCGCTACCCACAGCCCCGGCCGACTGATCCACGACCTTTTCCTGACCTCGTTTCACAGCTTTTGGGGACAGTTCGGCTGGATGGGCGTGCTGCTCGATCGGCGGCTCTACCAGGCGCTGGCCCTCTTCTCGGCCCTGGCCGCAATCGGGTTTGGGATGTGGGTGGCCCGTGTCTGGCCTCGCCGGGCCACCTTCCCGGCCTGGCAATGGATCGCCGCCGGCCTGCTGGCCCTGTCGGCCCTCCTCACCCTGGCCAGCTACCTCTGGTACAACACCCAGTTTGTCCAGCACCAGGGGCGCTACCTCTTTCCAGCCCTGCTGCCCATCGGCCTGGCAGCAGCCCTGGGCTGGGGCGAACTGTCGCGCCGCGAACGGGCGCTGCCGGCGGCCGCCCTCCTTCTGGCCGGGGCAGCCCTCCTGAAACTGACAGGCAGGCTCCCCAACCGGCCGCTGCTGATGATCGGCATTGTCGCCGTCGCCTTTGCCCTCCGCCGCTTCCTGGCCTCTCGCTGGGACCCCCTGATCTACATCGGCCCCTATCTGCTTCTCCTCCCCCTGGACCTGGCCTGCCTGTTCCTGTTCATCGTCCCGCAACTGGCCGGGTGAGGGCCGGCTGATTTCGCTCATGGCAGGTTCCTGTTCCGGACTCAGTGCCTGGCATCTGAATTGGGACGTGGTGTATGATGGAATGCGGAACACGCAACCCGCAGTGGATCTGCAACTTTGCCCCCCCTTTCGCGTAGAGAAGAGCGGTTGCCAGAATGGACAACTTTTGGTATAATCTCAATCGGATAGGAGGGGAAAAAGATGGACATCGTCAGGTCATTCACATTTGTCTTTGAAGACAAAGACTGGGTCGCCAAGCTCCTGATCGCCGCCGGCATCCTGCTCGTGGGATCGCTGTTCGCGTGGCTGCTCCTCATCCCCCTGATCGCAGCCATTGCCCTGTTGACCGGCTATAGCCTCGAAATCACCCGCCGGGTCATCCACGGCCATCCTCAACCGCTACCGGAATGGGACAACTGGGGAGGATTGCTCACCGATGGCCTGAAGGGTCTGGCCATTGTCCTTGTCTATTTCTTGCCCCTCATCCTCCTCAGCCTCTGCCTGGGCGTGCCCACCGTCCTTTTCAACAGCGACAGCTCTCTGTCGCTCCAGCAAGTGGGCACCCTCCTGGGCCTGTTCACGAGCTGTCTCGATTTTCTGTGGATCATAGCCGCGTCGCTATTGCTGCCGGTCGCCTTTGGCTTCTACGTCGCCGAGGGTGAAATCCGCGCCGCCTTTAGCTTTGGCCGGGTCTGGGCCTTTTTCCGCGACCATATCAGCATCTACCTGATCACCCTCTTGATGAGCTGGGTGGCCGCCGTCATCGGCGATCTGGGCAGCCTTGTCTGCGGCCTCGGCTGGTTTGTGACCATGCCCTACTCCTGGATGGTCACCGGCCACCTGTACGGCCAGGCTTACCTGGAAGCAGGCGGCCAGGCGTTACCGCCGGCCCTGGCCGGCGCGGAAGAGGCCGCCTGAGAGAACGGTCGAGTGGCCAGGCAGTCCGGCCCCCGGGTCGGCACCGCCGCCCGCCGTTGAACAGGGTAGGGGCAGCCCTCGCGGCTGCCCCAAAAGGAGGTACGCGATGTTTTGCCCCATGTGTGGTGCGGCCAACGAAGAGGATTCGATCTTTTGCGGGAACTGCGGCGCGGTGTTGAACCCGGATGCAGCTCCGGCCCAGGAGGCCGGGTCTACCCTGGCAGAGGCAGCGCCCTCATTGCCGGCCGTGGAGGAACGACCGGCGCAGCCCATACCCGCCGTGCCCCGGCTGCCGACCAGCGGCATGGCCGTCGCTTCGCTGGTGCTGAGCATCACCGGGATGACGGCGCTGCCGTTGCTGGGCAGCATCCTGGCCCTCATCCTGGGCTATATGGCCCGCAGCGACATCCGTCGGCGGCCCCACGAGGTTTCGGGCGAGGAAATTGCCACGGTAAGCATCATCCTGAGCTGGATCACCATCGGGTTGGCCGTGCTGGGCCTGATGGCTTTTGGGACCCTGATGGTGTGTGGCCTGTGCGGGGCGGCCGGTTCGAGCTATAGGTGAGTAAGCCATGGAGGGGCTGCTGAGCGTTTTCACCGCCTTTGGCCTGTCTGCGTCGGCGGGCCTCAACGCCTATCTGCCGCTGCTGGTGGTGGCGTTGCTGGCCCGCTTCACCGATCTGATCACCCTGAAGCCGCCCTGGGATACCCTGGAAAGCTGGTGGGCCATCGGGGTGCTGGCCGTGCTGCTTCTCATCGAGATGTTTGTGGACAAGGTGCCGGCCCTGGACTCGGTGAACGACGCGATCCAGACCGTCGTCCGGCCGGCAGCCGGGGCGGTGCTCTTTGCTGCCAGCGCCGGCGTGGTCAGCGACGTGCACCCGGTCCTGGCGATGATCTGCGGCCTGCTGCTGGCCGGTGGCGTCCACGCGGCCAAGGCCACGGCCCGCCCGGTCATCACCGGCACTACCGGCGGCCTGCTCAACCCGGTGGTGAGCACCATCGAAGATATGGTGGCGCTCGTGGTTTCGGTGTTGTCGGTCCTCCTGCCCATCCTGGGCGTGCTACTCCTGCTGTTGGCGGTTGCCCTGTTCATCCGTCATCTCCGCCATCGCCAAAAGGTGGCAGCCACCCGGATGTGAACTTGCGCAGGAGCCCGGCCTGAGAGCTTGTCTGAAAACCACCAAGGACACGAAGGACACCAGGGGTTTTTTAGCTATTTCCTTCGTGTTCCTTTGCGACCTTCGCCTTTGTGGCCACCTTTTCAGACTAGCTCTGAGATTCTATCCAACATCTTTACAAGGAGGCTGTTATGACAGAGGATCAACCATACTCGTATGAACCCGAGCCGAAGAAAGGCATGAGCCCCTGGCTGATCGCCCTCATCGTCGTTGCGGTGATCATCTGCGTGTGCTGCTTCTGCGCCGTCGCCGGGCTGATCCTGCTCGGCCCGGAGGTCGGCAACGTCTTTTCGACCATCATCGAAACGATAGAAACCACCACACCGATACCGTAAGTCTCTCTCCCCCGGCACGACCGGCTTTCCCCCAGGCCCTCGCCCCTGTGGTGACGGGCCGATTTTTGTTGCCTTTGCCGCACGCAGATTGCATCCCGGCTCGAAACGTGCTATACTGTTCTTGGCCGTTGAAGGCAAGCATTGGGGGACGGACGAGGATGAGCGATGCAATTCCTTTTCCTTGGCTGTAGCGATGAGCACGGCGTTCCGCGCGTTGGTTGCCGGTGCCCGGTGTGCTGCAGCGCCCTTTCGCCCGGCAGCCGCAACAGCCGGAGCGGCCCTGCCGTAGCCCTGCGCTACGGCCCCGCCTATGCGGACCGGGTGGTGCTGATTGACGCTGCCCCAGAGTTCCGCCTGCAGGCCGCCAGGCTGGAGATCGGCCACCTGGACGCGCTGCTGTTGACCCACGCCCACGATGCCCACATCCTGGGGTTGAGCGCCCTGGCCCTGGCCCACCGGGAGGCAGGTCTTCCCCTGCCGGTCTATGCCCCGGCCCAGGTGCTCGACAATGTGCGGGAACGGTTCGGCCATTTCTGGACCGATAAGGCATACCGGCGGGTGGTGCAGCCCCGCCCCATCGAAGGGGCGGTGGACCTGTGGGGCCTGGTGGTAACCCCTCTGCGCGTGGACCATGGCCTCGGAGGCACAGCCTATGGCTACCAGTTCAGCTTTGGCCGGAGGCGGTTGGCCTACATCTCCGATATGCTACGGGCAACGGCCGAGATACGCCAGGCCCTGACCGGGCTGGACCTGCTGGTACTCGGTACCAGCCATTACTACGAAGGGATCGAAATGTGGAAGCGATCGGTCATGGACATCACCGCTGCCCTGGAACTGATCCGCGAGGCAGCCCCGGCCCAGGCCATCCTCACCCACCTGTCGCACACGGTGGACTATGAGGCCGTGTCGGCCAGACTTCCGCCTGGGATCAGCCTGGCCTATGATGGCCTGATTGTGGAGGTGCAAGAGTGAGCCGCATCCTCGACTACCTGCTCACCCAACAGGAAAGGATGGTCCAGACCCTGGGCCAGTTGGTCGCCCTGGAATCGCCCACCGACGAGCGGGCAGCCGTCAACACTGTGGCCGACTTTTTGACCCAGGCCTTCGGCGCCCTGGGCGCCCAGGTGGAGCGCCTGCCGCAGACGGCCTTTGGCGACCATCTGCTCGTGACGTGGGGGCAGGGCGACCGGCAGGTGTTGCTGCTGGGCCACCTGGATACCGTCTGGCCGGTGGGCGAGATCGCCCGTCGTCCGTTTCGGGTAGCCGGCAACAGGGCCATCGGCCCCGGCGTCTTTGACATGAAAGGCGGGCTGGTCATCGGCCTGTATGCCCTCACCGCGCTACACGAACTGGGTCTGAGGCCCGCCCACCGCCTGGTGTTCCTCCTGAATTCCGATGAGGAGGTGGGCAGCCTGACCTCCCGGCCGCACATCGAAGCGCAGGCACGGCACAGCGAGGCCGCCCTGGTGCTGGAGCCGTCGCGGGAGGGGGCGCTGGTGATCTGGCGCAAAGGGGTGGGCCGCTTCGAGCTGGAGATCCAAGGCCTGGCCTCCCACGCCGGCGCTGCCTACGAGCAGGGGGTCAGTGCCGTTGAGGAGCTGGCCCGCCAGATCCTCCGCCTGGAAGCCATGACCGACCTGGAACGCGGCAGCACCGTCAACGTCGGGTTGGTGCAGGGTGGTTCGCGGGTCAACGTCCGACCGGCGAGCGCCTGGGCGGCCATTGACCTGCGGGTCAGTTCCAGCGAGGAGGGAAGGCGGATGACGCAGGCCATCCTGGGCTTGCAGCCGGTAAACCCCAAAGCGACGCTCCTGGTCTCCGGCGGCATCAACCGCCCGCCGTGGGAACCCTCGCCGGCCGGCCAGGCGCTGTTCGAGCGGGCGCAGCGGGTGGGGGCAGCCTTGGGGATGGAGCTGTGGGCAGCGGGCACCGGCGGCGGCTCCGACGGCAACTTTACCGCCGCCCTGGGCACCCCCACCCTGGATGGCCTGGGGGTGGTTGGCAACGATGCCCACGCCCTGACCGAGTGGGCGGACCTCAACTCGCTTCCCTGGCGGGCGGCCCTGCTGGCCGAACTCCTGCTGGAGCTGGGGCGATGAAACACCTGTACCTTTCCCCTCACCTCGACGATGCCGTGCTCTCCTGTGGCGGCACCATCCACCGCCGAACGGCGGCGGGCGAGGCGGTGCTGGTCGTCACCCTCTTTGGCGGCGAGGCCCGGCCCGACAGGGGCCTCTCCCCCTTTGCCCTGCACCTGCATGCCCAGTGGGGCTACCTGCCCCGGCCGATGGCCCAGCGCCGCGCCGAAGACCTGGCCGCCCTGACGCGGCTGCATGCCGAAGCCCAGCACCTGGGCTACCTCGACGCCGTCTACCGCACCGACGAGGAGGGCCGGTGGCTTTACACCGACCTGGAGACGCTCCTGGGCCCGGTGCACCCCGCCGATCCGCTGCTTCGGGATGGGGCAAACGGTTTGGCGAACCTGCTGGCCGGCCTCCTCCCCCGCAATGGCCACACCGTGGTCTATGCCCCGCTGGGGGTCGGGGGTCACGTGGACCACCGGATCGTGCACGCGGCGGCCCGGCAGCTCCTGGCGCGGGGCCAGGCCCTGGCCTTTTATGAGGATTTTCCCTACGCCGAGCGGGCCGGTGCGCTGGAGGCAGCCCTGGCCGCCGCCGGCGCCGAGGCGTGGCGGCCAGAAGCGGTCCCGCTCACCGCAGCGGACCTGAGTGCCAAAGTGGAGGCGCTGGGCTATTACCGCAGCCAGATGGCCGTCCTTTTTGGCGGGGCCGAGGCCATGCCTAGCCGGGTGTGGGCCTTTGCGGCAACCTGCTCGCAGGGAGCGGGCCTGGCGGAGCGGATCTGGTGGCCTCAGTAGCCCGACCTCGCCAGATCGGCGTCGTGGAGAGTTCAACCTCCCTCCTGCGGGATGGGGGAAGGTCAGCAGGCAGAAGATGAGCGGCCCGTCTGAGAGCCGGTCCCCAAAGGGCACAAAGGAACACAAAGGAAACAGAACACCCGGCGGTTTTCGGACAGGCTCCGAGATCGTCGAGGTGCGGTTGACCGCCATGGCCCACGGCGGGATGGCCCTGGGCCGCCATCGTGGGCAGGTCGTATTTGTGCCCTATGCCATCCCTGGCGAAACGGTCCGCGCCGAAATCGTGGAAGCGCGGAAGCAGTGGGCGCATGCCCGCCTGGTCGAGGTGCTGGACCCCTCCCCCCACCGCGTCGAGCCGCCCTGCCCCTACTTCGGCCCCGGCCGGTGCGGCGGCTGTCACTTCCAGCACATCGCCTACGAGGCTCAGGTGGAGTTCAAACGCCAGGTGGTGGCCGATCAACTGGCCCGCATCGGCGGCCTGGGCGACGTGCCGGTGGCCGACCCCATCGGCGCTGCCGAACCGTGGAGCTACCGCAACCATGTCCAGTTCAGTGTGACCGCCGAAGGCCGCCTGGGCTTTCTGGCCGCCGACAGCCATTCGGTCATCCCGGTGGAGGAATGCCTGCTCCTCGATCCGCTGCTGGACGATCTGTGGTCGGCCCTGGACATGGAGTGGCCTCAACTCCGCCGGCTGAGCCTGCGCTGCGGGTCGGCCACCGGTGACCTGATGGCCCTGTTTGAGCTGGACCACTATGAGGATTTTGACATCGAGGTAGATTTCCCGGTGTCGTGCGTCCTCCTCCTGGCCAGCGGCGAGACGGTGGTGCTGATGGGCCATTCCTACCTGATGGAACAGGTGGCCGGCCGCGACTATCGCATCTCGGCCGGCAGCTTTTTCCAGGTCAACACCGCCGGCGCCGAGGCGCTGGTAGCCCTGGTGCGCGACTTGTTGGCCCCGACGGGGGACGAAACGCTGCTGGATCTGTATTGTGGCGTGGGGCTGTTCGGCCTGGCGCTGGCCGACCAGGTAGGGGGTGTCATCGGTGTGGAATCGGCCCCCAGCGCGGCCGCCGACCTGGAGCACAATGCCCAGGGGCTGGCCCACGTGAGGCTGCTTGAGGGCCGGGTGGAGGATCTCTTGCCCGGCCTGGCCGGGCCGACCGAGTTGGTAGTGCTCGACCCACCCCGCGCCGGCGCCGGAGAGCGGGTGGTGGGGGAGATCGCCCGGCTGGCTCCCCGGCGCATTGCCTACGTCTCCTGCGATCCGGCCACGCTGGCCCGCGACGCCCGCCACTTCACCCAGGCGGGCTACCACCTGGCCCAGGTGCAGCCGGTGGACCTGTTTCCGCAGACCTACCACATCGAGTCGGTGGCGCTGTTTGTCAAATAGGGGCGACCAAGGGGTCGCCCCGGCATATCGTCCGCACCCCACTTTGACTCTGCAGAATTGCGGTGGTATAATGGGGAATGTGGGAGAAGGAAAAGCGCGGGCGATTCAGGTCGGGGTGAACGCCCATTTGTTATCGTTGGCCGAAACCTATCGGAGTGCGGGCATCAACTGGTACCTCTACAACCTGCTGCGCCATCTGCCGGAAGCGGACCCGGAGATCGGGTACACCGTCTTTCTGAGCGAACGGCGCTACCAAAGGGCAGCGGGGCTTCACCTGTGCTTTTCCCGCCTGCCCACCCACCGGCCGCCGCTGCGCATCCTGTGGGAGCAGGTAGCCCAGCCGTGGGCCGTGCGGCAGGCCGGGGTGGACCTGATCCACGGCGCGGCCTTTGTCGGGCCGCTGGCCAGCAGGTGTCCTTCCGTGATCACCGTCCACGACCTGAGCTTCCTCCTGTACCCTCAGGGCTTTCGGGCCCTGAACCGGTATTACCTGCAGCTCTTTACCCGGCTATCGGTGCGCCGGGCACAGCGGGTCATCGCCGTGTCGGAGAGCACAAAACGCGACCTGGTCCACCACTATGGGCTTTCACCGGCCCGCATTGATGTGGTGTACAACGGCGTGGATGCCGCCTTCCGTCCCTTGCCGGAGGATCAGGTGGCCGATTTTCGAGGGCGGCGGGGGCTGCCGCCCCGCTTTATCCTCTTTGTGGGGACGCTGGAGCCGCGCAAAAATGTGATGCGCCTCCTCCACGCCTACGCCCGGCTGTCTCCGGGACGCCCGCCGCTGCTGTTGATCGGCGGCAGGGGCTGGCTATACGACGAACTGTTCTCTGCGGTCGAGAGGCTCCATCTGAGCGAGGAGGTGCGTTTCGTGGGGTATGTCCCGGCTGAGGAACTGCCCTGGTGGTACAACGCCGCCGAGCTGTTTGTCTACCCCTCCCTGTACGAAGGCTTTGGCCTGCCGCCGCTGGAAGCGATGGCCTGCGGCACACCGATCATCACCTCGACCGCCTCTGCCCTGCCTGAAGTGGTGGGGCAGGCCGGGATATTGGTCCATCCCGCCGACACGGAAGCCCTGGCGGCGGCCATAGAACAGGTGCTCGCCGACAGGGAACTGCGGGAGAGGATGCGGGCAGCCGGCCTGGCCCAGGCCAGGCGATTCTCCTGGCGGCAGACCGCCCGTGGCACTGTGGCCAGCTATCGGCGTGCATTGGCCGGGTAGGGAAGGAGCAGGGATGTTTGAGCGTTACAAGCGGTGGCTGGCCATCGCCCTGGCCCTGACCGACGTGGTGCTTATCAACGTGGCGGTGGCAGTAGCCTATTGGATCCGCTACGATCTCCAGTGGTTCGCCTCGGTAGATGAGGCCTACCTGGTCCCCTACAAATCGTTCCTGCCCATCTCACTGGCCCTTACTGCCCTGCTGTTGCTTATTTACAAACTGAGCGGAGTGTACAATCAGCCGCGCGGTGCCTCCTGGTTCGAAGAGGTCTATCACGTCCTGACCGGGACGGCTACCGGCATCGTCCTGATCGTCTTTATCATCGTCTTTTTCTTCCGCCCGTTCCTTTATTCGCGGCTGATCTTTTTTTACGCCGGCGTCCTCATCTCGGTGCTGTTGGGACTTGGCCGCCTGGGCAGGCGGATGTTGCGCAATCACCTGCGCAGGAAAGGGTTGGGGGTGGACCGACTGCTCATCGTGGGGGCCGGCGAGATCGGACGCACGGTGATGCGCAACATCGTCGCCCAGCCTTCCCTGGGCTATCACATCGTCGGTTTTGTGGATGACGATCCGGAAAAAGGCAACACCGACATCGGGCGGTTCAAAGCGTTGGGCAGCACGGCCAACATCCCCCGCCTGATCAAGGAGCTGGCCATTGACGAGGTGATCATCACCCTGCCGTGGATGTACCACCGCAAGATCGTGAGCATTATCGCCCAGTGCGAACGGGCTCAGGTGCGGGTGCGCATCGTGCCCGATCTGTTTCAGATGACGATGAGCCACATGCAGGTGGAGGACCTGGGCGGCATCCCGATGATCGGGGTCCGGGAGATCTCCATCGGCAGCACCCAAAGGTTTATCAAGCGGGCCATGGACATCGTGGTCTCTTCGGTGGGGCTGATCCTGCTCTTTCCGCTGTTTCTCCTGATCGCGATGATAATCAAACTCGATTCCCCCGGCCCGGTGTTTTTCCGCCAGATCCGGGTGGGCAAAAATGAACGGCTCTTTTCCTGCTTTAAATTCCGGTCCATGTATCACGGGGCGGATGAGGAAAAAAAGAAGCTCCTCAATCAGAACGAGGCAACCGGCCCCTGGTTCAAAATGCGGGAGGATCCGCGCGTCACCAAAGCCGGTCGCTTTCTGCGCCGCTTCAGCCTGGATGAACTGCCGCAACTGTTCAACGTGCTGATGGGGCACATGAGCCTGGTCGGCCCCCGCCCGGCACTCCCCTCGGAGGTACAACGCTACCAGTCCTGGCACAAACGGCGGCTGGAGGTGGCGCCGGGGCTGACCGGCCTGTGGCAGGTCTCGGGGCGCAGCGAACTGACGTTCGATGAGCAGGTTTTGCTCGATCTGTACTACATCGAGAACTGGTCGCCTCTGCTGGATCTCCAGATTCTGCTCAGGACCGTGCCCAAAGTGCTTATCGGCGAAGGTGCCTATTGATACCGCCAATCCAATGTCGTCTGCAGGGGTGACGCTGGTGTCGCCCCCCATCTGGAGCCCCCGAGGGGGCAATGGGGATCATCCCGGTTAGAAAGGAGGGGGAACTATGTGGCGATGTGGTGCTTGCGGCTACATTTGGGACGGGGAAGAACCACCCGAAAAGTGTCCCAAGTGCGGAGCAGCCCGAGATCGGTTCACCGAACTGGACGAAAAAGCGATCGAACTGATTGACCGCTCGCGCTTTACGAACAGCCTGCACATGCAGCTCTACGGCCTGCTGGAGCAGGTCCTGGATATAGCCGAGGACGGCATAGATGACAACCTGGATCCCGGCTGTGTCAGGATCTTTGAGCGTGCTTCGGAGCAGGCCCAGATTCTGCAACAGTCCATCAAGGCCGAGCTCCAGGGCCATATGAACAAAGGCAAGTGGGGCTAGAGCACCCGATCCCGGCCCGGCAAGGGCAGCACGGGGTGTCGTCACCCCTGCAGAGGGTATTGGATTCGGCAGCAATCGGCAAGGGGGCTGGCGGTGGCCAGCCCTCTATTTGACAAGGGCCGTCTTCTGTGCTATACTGAGTATACCCCCTGGGGGTATTCGGTTCAGGCAAGGGGCTGAAGGAACGATGGCGGTGATCGAGACGACCAAAGCACAGGCGACGGCCATCCCCCACGTGGTGGATGATCTGTGCCGCGCCTGCCGCAAGTGCCTGGCCCGCGACCTGTGCCGCAGCAAGGCGATCCTCCAGATCGACCCCGGAGAACCGCCCTACATCGATCCCGGCCGGTGCTATGGCTGCCACGCCTGCATCCCGGCCTGTCCCACCGGGGCCATCGTTCTGAACAAACCGTCGGGTTACCAGGGCAAAGGAACCTGAGCCCGGCCATCGCTCCTGAACGCCCTTCCGGTTGGGCAGGTTTGCTACCCGCCCAACCGGCATTTGGAGGGCAGGGTGGTCTCCTGCCCCGGTTGGGCGGATGGCCCCCCCATTTTTGCCTTACGCCTGAGGGCCGGTTTTTGCCTTTTCTGAAATTTGGCGGTATAATAGGTGCGGCAGTAAAGCGGAGATTCGGACAAATTTTCCGTCTGTGCGGCCCAAACCATGATGCAGAGGGAGAATCCATCTTTATGGAGGAGAAGCAGATCGGCGGGACAGCTATCCAGGAAGGAGGAGAGGGCGATCAGCCGAATACAAGCCATTCTATGGATGACCTGTTGGAACAATCTTTTACCTTCCGCAAGCTAAAACCAGGGGACATTGTTGACGGCGAGATCGTCAGCGTGAGCCCCACCGAAGTCCTGGTGGATGTTGGCACCAAATCGGAGGGGGTGATCCCCAGCAAAGAACTCGAACACCTGGGGCGACAGGGGCTGGAAAGCCTGCGGGTGGGCGACATCGTGTCGGTCTGTGTTGTCAGGCCGGAGGATCGGGAGGGCAACCTGATCCTGTCGCTCCGCCGCGCCGAGGAGGAGAACGACTGGCGGCGCGCCCAGGAAAAGTACGAGTCGGGGGAGGTCTTTGAAAGCCAGGTGGCGGGGTTCAACAAAGGGGGCCTGATCGTCCGCATGGGCAAGCTGCGGGGGTTTATCCCCGCTTCGCAACTGGCCCCCAACCATCAGGGGCAGGACGGCCAGGAACCGGAGCAACGGTGGGCCCGACTGGTGGGGACCCCCATCCATGTCAAGGTGATCGAACTCAACCGCAAGCGGAAACGGCTGATTTTGTCGGAGCGGGCGGCCCTGCGGCAGTGGCAGGAACAGCAGCGGGACAGGCTGCTGGAGGAATTGCGCGTTGGAGAGGTGCGGCGCGGGGTGGTCACCAGCCTGTCGGACTTTGGTGCTTTTGTGGACCTGGGCGGGGCCGACGGGCTGATCCACCTCTCTGAACTATCATGGAGCCGTTCGGCCAAACCCCAGGACCTGCTCCGGGTAGGGCAGGAGGTAGAGGTCTATGTCCTGAACGTGGACCGCGAGAAGAAAAAGATCGCCCTCAGCCTGAAACGCCTGGAGCCGGAACCGTGGGCCACGGTGGAAAGCCGCTATTATAAAGGTCAGTTGGTGGAAGGGACGATCACCCGTTTGACGAGTTTTGGTGCCTTTGCCCTTATCAACGACGAGATCGAGGGGTTGATCCACCTCTCGGAGCTGAGCAATGGCCGGGTCAATCATCCGCAGGAGGTGGTCCACGAGGGTGAGAAGCATGTCATGCGCATCATCCGCATCGATCCCAAACAACGGCGCATGGCCCTCAGCCTCAAGCGCGTGGCCGACCCGGCCTATGCCGATCTGGACTGGCAGGCAGAATTCGCCGAGACGGACGAGGCGGACGAGTTCGAGCAGGAGAGCAGCCTTTAGGTCGTACCCTACCTGGTCCCGGTCGGAAGCCGCCGTCGGTCCGGCCCGGTAGATGGGCCTTCTGGGCAGGACAGGGGCCTGGACGCCTTCTGACCAGGGCAGAGTCTCCTTTGTCCCAACTACTGCACGGGGGCTCACCTGGCTCAGGTGAGCCCCTGGTGTGTGACACGGCTTACCCACGCCTGGGTCGAGTCGGTATATAATAGGCTGTGCAAACTAGATGGGCGTCTGTGAAAGGATGCAAAAGTGGCCGACAATTTCGATCGCTTTACCAAATCAGCACGGCGTGTTTTGACCACTGCCCAGGAGGAAGCCCGTCGCCTGAACCACCGCTACATCGGCACCGAACATATCCTGTTGGGATTGGTGGCCGAAGAAGGGGGGGTGGCGATGCGGGTGCTGAAGGAGCTCAACATCTCCCCCGACCAGGTGCGCGCCGCCGTGGAGCGGGCGGTGGGCCGGGGTACCCGGGCGCCGTTTACGCAACCAACCCTGACTCCCCGCACCAAGCGGGTCATCGAGATCGCCGTGGAAGAAGCCCGGCGGATGGGACACCACTACATCGGCACCGAACACCTGCTGTTGGGCCTGATCCAGGAAGGGGAAGGGGTGGCCGTGGACGTGCTGCGCCGGCTGGGTGCCCCACCGGAGAAGGTGCGGGAACAGGTCACCCACCTCCTGCAAGAGGTCCCCGTCCACGCCGGTACCCGTCGGGAGAGCACCACCCCCACCGTGGACCAGTTGGGCATCGATCTCACCGCGCTGGCCAGCGCCGGCAAGCTCGATCCGGTCATAGGCCGCCAGACCGAGATCGAGCGGGTGATCCAGATCCTGGCCCGCCGGACCAAGAACAATCCGGCGCTGATCGGCGAACCGGGGGTGGGCAAGACGGCTATCGTCGAGGGGCTGGCCCAGCGGATCGTGGCTGGCGAGGTGCCCGAACCGCTGTTGCACAAACGGGTCTTGCAGCTCGACATCGGCAGCCTGGTGGCCGGCACGATCTATCGCGGCCAGTTCGAGGAGCGCCTGAAAAAGGTCGTCGAGGAGATCAAGGGGTCGCACAGCATCCTGTTCATAGATGAGCTGCACATGCTGGTGGGGGCAGGAGCGGCCGGCAGCTCGGTGGATGCCGCCAACATCCTGAAGCCCTCCCTGGCCCGGGGCGAACTGCAGTGCATCGGGGCCACCACCCTGGCCGAGTACCGCAAACATATCGAAGGGGATGCCGCCCTGGAGCGCCGCTTCCAGCCGGTCTATGTGGACGAACCCACCATCGAGCAGACGATTGACATCCTGCGGGGGGTGAGGAGCCTGTACGAAGAGCACCACAAGCTGCCGATCACCGACGAGGCGCTGGAGGCCGCAGCCCGCCTGTCTGCCCGCTATATCACCGACCGCTACCTCCCCGACAAGGCCATTGACGTGCTCGACGAAGCGGCCTCGCGGGTGCGGATGTACAAAGTGCCTCACTCCTCCTCTCTGCAAGACACCTTCTCCGAGATCAAGAAGGTGCAACGCCAGAAGGACGAGGCGATTGATGCCCAGCAGTGGGCCGAGGCGATGGCGCTGCGCGACCGCGAACGGGAGCTGAAAGCCCAACTGGAGCAGTTGCGGCTCGGCTGGGATACCAGCTCGGCGAACATTGCGGTGACTGCGGGCGACGTGGCCGAGATCGTCTCCATGTGGACCGGGGTGCCCCTCATGCAACTGGAAACCGCCGAGTCGGAGCGGCTGCTGCACATGGAAGAGGCCCTCCACAAGCGGATTGTGGGCCAGGAAGAGGCGATCCGGACCATCTCGCGCGCCGTGCGCCGGGCCAGGGCCGGGCTCAAAGACCCCAAGCGGCCCATCGGTTCATTCCTGTTCCTGGGGCCGACCGGGGTGGGCAAAACGGAGCTGGCCAAAGCTCTGGCCGAGTTCATGTTCGGCAGCGAAGAGGCCCTCCTCCAGCTCGATATGTCGGAATTCATGGAACGGCACACCGTGTCGCGGCTGGTCGGTGCGCCGCCGGGGTATATCGGCTACGAAGAGGCCGGGCAGTTGACCGAAGCGGTGCGCCGCCGGCCCTTTACCGTGATCTGCTTCGACGAGGTGGAAAAAGCCCATCCCGAAGCGATCAATATGCTGCTCCAGATTATGGAAGACGGCCACCTGTCGGACGCCAAAGGGCGCAAGGTGGACTTTCGCAACACGATCGTGCTGATGACCTCGAACGTGGGGGCCGAAATCATCGGGCGTTCGACCGCGCTGGGCTTTATCCGGGGCCGCGACACCGCCCAGAGCGAACAGGAAGCCTACCAAGACATGAAGGACAAGGTCCTGGGCGAACTCAAGCGTATCTTCCGCCCCGAATTTCTGAACCGCATTGATGCCACCATCGTCTTCCACGCCCTCAACCGGGAGCAGATCAAGCAGATTGTGGACCTGGAAGCCGGCAAGGTGTGCCACCGCCTGTCGGAGTTCGGCCTGGACCTGCGCCTGACCGAGGCGGCCCGCGACTACCTGGCCGACAAGGGCTACGATCCCAACCTCGGCGCCCGCCCCCTGCGGCGGATCATGCAGACCGAGATCGAAGATGCCCTGTCGGAAGGGCTGCTGGCCGGCCGTTTCCACCAGGGCGACCTGGTGATCGTGGACTATGCCGGGGAACTGACCTTCCATCCCGAAAAGGCCGACGACGGGGCTGCGCGGCCGGAACGGGTAAAGGAGGAGCCTGCCCCACAGCCGCTCAGCCCGGTGTTCAACTGATCCACCTCCCGCCAGGGTTGCGGGAGAAAGGGCGGCAACGCCATCGAGAAGCCGAGATCGGTTTCTGTCGCCGGAAACCGATCTTTTTGTCCTGCGCCTCTCCAGCCAGGAGGGGGAACCGGCATAGGGCCGGGGGAGGGAAAATGGCCAAGGCACGGTTGCAATATGTCTGTGAATCGTGCGGCGCGACCGCCATCAAGTGGAGCGGCCAGTGCCCATCTTGTGGCGAGTGGAACACCCTGGTCGAGACGGTGGTCGAGCCCCAGAAGGAACCCTCGCTGGCCCGGTCGTGGACGCCGCGCAGCCGGCCTCAGCGGCTGCCCGAAATCCAGTCTGATCAATTCCGGCGGCTGCCGGTGAGCATCGGGGAACTGGCGCGGGTGTTGGGCGGCGGCGTGGTTCCCGGGTCGGTCGCCCTCATCGGCGGCGACCCCGGCATCGGCAAGTCCACCCTGCTGCTCCAGGCCTCCGCCCAAATGGCCGCCGAGATCGGCCCGGTGCTCTACATCTCGGCGGAAGAGTCGGTGCACCAGATCAAGATGCGGGCCGACCGGTTGGGCCTGCACCAGCCGGACCTGTACCTGGTCGCCGAGGTGTCGCTGGAGCAGATCGTGGCCCACATCGAGCAACTGTCGCCCCGCCTGGTGGTGGTGGACTCGATCCAGGCCATCGCCGCCGAGGAACTGGACTCCCCGGCGGGCAGCGTCAGCCAGGTCAAGGCCTGCGCCACCTCCCTGTTGCGCCTGGCCAAAGCCAGCGGTGTGCCCTTTTTCCTGGTGGGCCACGTGACCAAAGCCGGGGCCATCGCCGGGCCGAAGGTGTTGGAACATATTGTGGACACGGTGCTGTACCTGGAGGGGGACCGGTTCCACGCCTACCGCCTGCTGCGCAGCGTCAAGAACCGCTTCGGTTCGACCAACGAGGTGGGGGTGTTTGAAATGACCGAGGGGGGCATGGCCGAGGTGGCCAACCCCTCGGAGGCGTTCCTGGCCGAGCGGATGCCCAACGCAGCCGGATCGGCCATCGCCGTCACGATGGAGGGCACGCGGCCCCTTCTCGTCGAGATCCAGGCGCTGTCGAGCACGACGAGCTTTGGCCTGCCGCGCCGCACCGCCAACGGCGTGGATTTCAACCGGTTGCTGCTGCTGGTGGCGGTCCTGTCCCGACGGGTGGGGTTGCGCCTGTTCGACCAGGATATCTTTGTCAATGTGGTGGGCGGCCTGCATATCAACGAGCCGGCGGCCGACCTGGCCACGGCGCTGGCCATCGCTTCGAGCCTGCAGAATGTGCCGTTGCCCGGCGATCTGGTGGCCGTGGGCGAGGTGGGCCTCTCCGGGGAACTGCGGACCGTCAGCCACCTCACCCGGCGGCTCAGCGAGGCGGCCAGGTTGGGCTTCAGCCGCTGCCTCGCGCCAACCCCCCTTCGCCACCCGCCGGAGGTGCCGGCCGGCCTGAAGGTGATCCCGGCCCGCTCCCTGGCCGACGCCTTGGCGGCAGCCATCGGCCGGGAAGCCCTTCCGACGGAACCACGTTGACAATTGCCCGGGGATGTGCTAAGATAAGGGTGCTTATTGAACCTTTGTGTGCATTGTTGGACAACGGGAGGAGGGACAAGGCATCTCCGGAAGCCGGCTCTTTTGCCGGGGGATGCCTTTCTATTGAAGAGAGGAAGGAGGACCATGTAATCCACCAACTCGACAGAAATGAATATTCGCTCGTGGCGGAGGCCTCTCCGCCATCATGCCGGGGACGATTGTCCTCTTGGAGAGGTGTGAGCAATGGTTCTCGATCTTTTGTTACGTTTCATCGGTGCAATTATCCTGGGGGTTGTCGGCTGGCGGCTGGGAGAGTACTTTGCCGGTGACATGCCGGCAGAGCAATCCCTGCGGCTCGTCGTGGTGCTCATGCTCGCCGGCGTGGCCCTGGGGGCGTTGATCACCCCCTGGATCACGATCAAGCCGATTCAGGGGCTGCGGCGCAAGATCCGCCAACTGCCGGCCCAGGAGCTCTTTGCGATCATTATCGGCCTGATCCTGGGCCTGATCGTCGCCGCCCTGCTGTCCCCCATCCTGTCCGGCCTGCCCACCCCCTTCGGCGAGGTCCTGCCGTTTGTGGGCGCGGTGCTCTTTGGTTACCTGGGCATGGCCGTGATGGTGATGCGCCAACAAGACATCCTGGCCATCATCGGCAACCGCCTTTCCGGCGAGGCCGTGCCGCCGGACGAAAGGCCGGTCCTGCTCGACACCAGCGTCATCATAGACGGGCGGATCGCCGACATCAGCCAGACCGGCTTTATCAGCGGCACCATGCTGGTCCCCCGGTTCGTGCTGAACGAACTCCAGCACATCGCCGACTCGCCCGACGCCCTGCGGCGCAATCGGGGACGGCGGGGGCTGGACATGCTGAACCGGCTCAAGGAAGAGTCGGTGGTGCCGGTGCGGATTACCGATATGGATGTGCCGGAAGCCCACGACGTGGACGACAAGCTGATCATGTTGGCCAAGAGCCTGCGCTGCCCCATCGTGACCAACGACTACAACATGAACCGGGTCGCCCAACTCCAGGGCGTCGTGGTCTTGAACATCAACGAACTGGCCAACGCGGTCAAGTCGGTGCTGTTGCCGGGGGAGACCATTCAGGTCAAGATTATCCAGGAAGGCAAAGAGTTGGGACAGGGGGTGGGCTATCTGGACGACGGGACGATGATCGTCGTCGAAGAGGGACGGCCCTACCTGGGCCAGACGATCCCGGTGGTGGTCAAGAAGGTCCTGCAGAAAACGGAGGGTCGGCTGGTGTTCGCCCAACCCGATCTGGAAGGATGAACGGCAAATGACAGTGATCACCCTCTCGCGTCAACTCGGCAGCCACGGTGACGAGATTGCTGCCCAGGTGGCCCGGACCCTGGGTCTGCGTTTGATCGATGCCGATACGATCAACCAGGCGGCCCAGCGGGCCGGCGTGCCCCAGGGGGCCCTGGCCGAGCTGGAACATGAAGGGGAGCACGGGCTGGTCGGCCAGGTGCTCAAGGCCCTGCGCATCATGCCCGGCCTGCCCAGCACCACGGCCTTTGCCGGGGCACCCGCCGATGAGGCCGACATCGCCGCGCCGGCGCTGCCCGGCCTGGCCATCCCCTTCACCGGCCTGTTTTCGCCCACCGTGCCCCCCCTCAGCGCTTCGCTGGATGCCTATGTGCGGATGGTGGGGTTGGTGATCCGGGGGCTGGCCCGGGAAGGGAATGTGCTGATCGTGGGCCGGGGGGGGCAGGTCCTGCTCCGCAAAAACCCCAAGGTTCTGCATGTGCAGGTGATAGCCCCCCTGGCCTACCGGATCCAGGTCCTCATGGCCCGCGAGGGGCTGAACAGGCGCGACGCCCAGAACCGGGTGCGGGCCAGCGACCGGGCCCGCGCCGATTACCTGCGTCGCTATCACAATGTGGACTGGCTGGACCCCCTGCTGTACCACCTGGTGATCAACACCGGCCGGATCCCGGTAGATACCGCCGTGGAGCTGATCCTGACGGCGCAACAGGCCACTGCCCGGCAGGCAGAGGCAGCGGAGGCCGATGAATAGGGCAATGGGCAACCGCCTCACTCCCCCCTGGCGCTGGAGAAGGACCTGCATCTGTATAGGCGGGATGCTGCGGCGATGAACGGCAGCATCCCACACACCACCTTGAAACAACCCATATCCAGCCAGGAGGTGAAAAAATGGCATTAACCGTATACAACTATCTGACCCGGCAGAAGGAGGAGTTCAAGCCGATCCACGAGGGCCGGGTGACTATTTATGTCTGCGGGCCGACGATCTATGACCACGCCCACGTCGGCCATGCCAAGGTCTATGTCTCCTTCGATACCATCGTCCGTTACCTGCGCTATCGCGGTTACCAGGTCCGCTATGTGCAAAACATCACCGACGTGGGCCACCTGACCGATGATGCAGACGAGGGGGAGGACAAGATCCTCAAGCGGGCCGCCAGAGATCGGGTCGAACCGATGGAGTTGGTCGAAACCTACATGCGCAGCTACTTTGAGGACATGGATGCCCTGAATTGGGTGCGGCCCAACCTCTTTCCCCGGCCAAGCTGCCACATCCCCGAACAGATCGAGCTGGTCAAACGGCTGTTGGAGCGCGGCCATGCCTATGAGGTCAACGGTTCGGTCTACTTTGACGTGTCGAGTTGGCCGGAATATGGCAAGCTGTCGGGGCGCCGGGTAGAGGAGCAGGAAGAGGGGGCGCGTCTGGCGATCAACCCGGAAAAGCGCCACCCGGCCGACTTTGCCCTTTGGAAGCGGGCGGAAAAGGGCCACATCCTGCGCTGGCCCAGCCCGTGGGGATGGGGGTATCCAGGCTGGCACCTGGAATGCTCGGTGATGGCCACCAAATATCTGGGCCAACCCTTCGATATCCACGGCGGAGGGCTGGAAAATATCTTCCCCCACAACGAGTGCGAGATCGCCCAGATCGAGGCGGCCACCGACCTGCCTTTCTGCAACTACTGGCTACTGAACAACATGGTCACCGTGGACGGGGTCAAGATGGGCAAGAGTCTGGGCAATGCCATCTATATCAAGGACCTGCTCCAACAGTACCCGCCGATGACCGTCCGCTTTTTTATCCTGAGCAGCCACTACCGCTCGCCGACCGATTTCAGTCGGGAGGCGCTGGAGGCAGCCCACCGGGGGCTGGAGCGGCTGTACGGCACCGTGGGCCTGGTCCGGGAAGGGTTGCGCCACGCCCCCGACGAGGACCCGGACCCCGACTGGACGGCCAGGGTGGAGGAGTACCGGCACCGCTTCCTGGAGGCCATGGAGGACGATTTCAACACACCACAGGCCCTGGCGGCGCTGTTCGACCTGAGCCGGGAGGTAAACACCCTCCTCGGGGGGAGCCAGACGGCGGGCGCGAAACGGGCCGGCCGGGGGACGCTGACCGCCATAGACCGGCTGTACCGCGAGCTGGGCGGCGAGGTACTGGGCATTGTGCCCGACAACCTGACCCAGGAGGTGGGCGGTGAGCTGGTGGAGGGCCTGCTGCGGCTGTTGATAGACCTGCGCCAGGAAGCGCGCCAGGCCCGCGACTGGGCCAGGGCCGATGCCATCCGCAACCGCCTGGCCGGGCTGGGGATCGCCCTGGAAGATGGCCCGGAGGGAACGCGCTGGCGGCTGAGCCGCTAGGAGATCCTGTCACCCATGCGCGAGATCCTCTACGGTCGCCAGCCGGTGCGGGAGACGCTGCGGGCAGGGCGGCGGCACCTGTTCAAACTGCTCCTGGCCCGCGATCTGAAACCCGGCGGCATTGTGCCCGAGATCCTCGCCCTGGCGGAGCGGGCAAATGTGCCGGTCCAGACCGTGGACCGGCAACAACTGGAAAAACTGGGCGGCGAGGTCCACCACCAGGGCCTCGCCGCCGAGGTTTCCGGCTATCCCTACGTGGAGGTAGCCGACCTGCTGGAGGCGGCCAGGCAGGCCGGCGAACCCCCCTTCTTGCTGCTGCTGGACCACATCCAGGACCCGCAGAACCTCGGTTCGTTGCTGCGCAGCGCCGAAGCGGTCGGCGTCCACGGAGTGATCCTCCCCTCCCGGCGGGCGGTCGGTGTGACACCGGCGGCGGTGCGGGCCTCGGCCGGTGCTGCAGAACATGTGCGGGTGGCTCAGGTGTCCAACCTGGTCCAGGTCATGGAGCGGCTGAAGGCCGGCGGGGTGTGGTGGGTCGGGCTGGAGGTGCACCCCACTGCCCAGCTCTACACCCAGGCCGACCTGCAGGGGCCGTTGGGGCTGGCCGTCGGCAGCGAGGGGACGGGCCTGACCCGGCTGGTCCGGGAGCGGTGCGACCGGCTCATCCGCCTGCCGATGTACGGCCGGGTGGGCTCGCTGAACGCCGGGGTGGCCGGGGCGGTTGCCCTGTACGAGGCCCGGCGGCAGAGAGAAGCCGGACAACCGGGCTGACGACCTGCAATAAAATGCGCAGAATCTGCGCCTGATCCGCAAATTCTGCGCCTCCTCCTATCTGGTGGGCAGGGGAGGGATCGAACCTCCGAAGGCTGAGCCGACGATTTTACAGACCGCCCCCTTTGGCCACTTGGGTACCTGCCCAGGCTATCTTCTATTATACCCATCTTGCCCCAAAAGTCAACCTCTGGCCGGGGCATGGCAGGGTCTTTTCCTTCTCGCCGCCAGAGGTGCCAGGCACTTCCGGTGGGCCGTCAACGGTACCCCAAGTGCCCGGCACCTGACTACCCCTGTTTGGGCCCGGCATGGCTTTTGCGCCCCAGGAAAAAGCGCCCAAAGTCATGGATGTACTGGGGCAGACGACGCCAGGTGTCGGGGCTGATCAGCCGTCGCCAGATGCGGCCCGGCCGCAGATAGAAGCGGCGGTAGGCCTCGTGCCATTTGCGCTCCACCAGTTCCGGCGGCAGCGTCGGCAGCTCATAACGGGCCTTTTCGTCATGGATGGCATAGTCACGCCAGTCCAGGCTGAACAGCCGGCCATCGCGACGGGCAATCTCCCACAACTCGGTGCCGGGATAGGGGGCGGCGATCATAAAGTTGGCCAGATCCGGGTCCAGCTCCAGGGCAAACCGGATGGTGTCTTCCATCGTTTCCTCGGTGTCGGCCGGCAGGCCAAAGATGAAAAAGCCCATCGTCTGCAGGCCGGCGGAGCGGGCCTGGTGGAACGCCCGACGGACCTCGTCCAGGGTCTGCTTCTTTTTGATGGAATCCAACACCTTCTGGTTCCCGCTCTCCACGCCAAAGCCAACCCGCCTGCACCCGGCCTGTTTCATCAAGCGGAACAGTTCGGCATCGGTGTGATCGGCGCGCATCCCGTGGATCGTGACCCATGGCACGCGGTGCAGCCCCTCGGCAATGAGCAGGCGGCAGATCTCTTTGGCCCGCTCCAGATTCAGGTTCCACACGTCGTCGGTAATGCCGATCTCGGTAGCGCCCATCTCCTGGACCAGGTACCGCCACTCGGCGACTACGTCTTGGGGCGAGCGGGCCCGCCAGGTGTTGCCGGTGATCGGTTTGGAGCAGTAGATACACTGGTAGGGGCAGCCCCGGCTGGTGACCAGGGTATAGGCCCGGGCCTGGGGGTCCAGCCCGTCGGTCAGCGGTTGCAGGTTGGTGTACCGTTCGATTTTGAACAGATGATAGGCCGGCCAGGGGATCTCCTCAATCTCTTTGCGCAGGGGCCGGGGGGGGTTGTGGATCACCCGACCGGCCTGGTCCTTCCAGCTCAACCCCTGAATCGGCTCCAGGCAACAGGCCGCCAGCCACAGGCGGGAATCCGCCTCCGGCAACCGGCCGCGTGCTGCCTGCAATTCCCGGACCACTTCGACGAGGGTCTCTTCCCCCTCGCCGCGGACGACCAGGTCCACTTCTGGCCGCTGCATAGACTCGTCGGGCATGAGGGTCAGGTGCGGGCCGCCCAGGATGGTGATGGCCCCCTGCGCCCTGGCCTGGGCCGCCGCCTCCCACGCCTCGTAGATCAGCGGCGTGGGGCTGGAAATGCCGACGAGGTCGTAGCGTTCGCGGGCCAGGTGGGCAGCGAGAGTCTCCTCCTCCACCTCGGCGTCGAACAGGGTGACGTCGTGGTAGCCGGCAGCCAGGAGCGCCCCGGCCAGGTAGCCCAGGCCCATGTGGATATGTTTGCGCGAGTTCCACACGGGCGACTTGGGGCTGACCAACAGGATTCTCATCTCAATTCCTCCGGGGCTATTTTACCACAGAACCGGCGCCCGGCAAACCCGGTGGGGGTTCACCGTTCTGGGGCCAGCCGGCCCGCCCAGTGGGCAAGGAGCCAGGCGCGCAGCGCCTGGGCATCGGCAAAGATCTGGTCGGCGCCGGCGTCGGCCAACTGCCCGGCCGGCAGGGTCGTCGTCAGGGCCACGCAAGCCATCCCTGCCCCTTTGGCCGACCGGATGCCCAGGGGGGCGTTTTCCACCGCCAGGCAGGCGCCAGGGGGGAACCCCAGGCCCTCGGCGGCCAGGCGATACGGCTCCGGGTCCGGTTTGCCCCGTGAGACCTGGTCGCCGCTGACGATCACGTCGAACAGGCCGGCCACCGCCGGGGTCAGGCATTCCTCCACCACGCGGCGGGCGCTGTCGGTGACCAGCCCCAGCCGGTAGCCCCGCCCACGCAGGTCGTGGAGCAGGGGCACCATGCCGGGGACAAAGGTGGGCCGGAAAACCTGGAGAAAGAGCGCCCACTTGGTCTCGGCCAGGCGGCGGGCCTCCTCGGCCGGGCAGGGCCGGCCCAGGAACTTTTCGGTGAGCCGTTGGGCGGTCGGTTCGGTGGGCACCCCCTCCAGGGGATAGAGGTCGGCAGCGGTCAGGGCAATGCCCAGGGGGGCCAGCGTCCGCTGCCAGGTGAAGAGATGCACCGGCATCGAGTCGAGCACCGTGCCATCCATGTCGAAGGCGATGGCCGGGGCCGGGCGCGCCGGCGGCCGGACATACTCCACCAGTTCCAGGAGGCTGTGGATGCGCGGGCAGAGCGCCCCGGCCTGGCGGTCATCCCGGTCGATCAACACCGCATCCAGACCCGCCCCCCGTGCCCCTCCGATGTCATCGCCGAGATGGTCGCCCACGTAGAGCAGCCGGGCACGGGCCAGGCCCGCCTGTTCCACGGCGATGTCAAAGATGCGCGGGTTGGGTTTGGCCACTTTTTCTTCGGCCGAAACGACCACAAACTGGAAAAAGCGGCGCAGGCCCAGCCGCTCCAACAGGTCGCCCAGGTGCAGGCCAAAGTTGGAAAGCACCCCCAAGGTCAGTCCCATCCCCCGCAGGGCTTCCAGAGCGGGGATCACGTCGGCAAAAAGGCGGTCAAAGCGCCCGGCAAAAAGCCAGCGCAACATTTTCTCGGCCAGATCGGGGCGGTCGGGCCAGGCCTTGTGGAAAATGCCCTGCCACCAGGCATAGAGTTCGGCGCCCTCGGCCCCCAGCCCCTGGGCACCATCCCGCCCGGCCTGGATAACCGCCATCAGCCGGCGGTGGAACTGCCGGGCCTCCTCGTCCGTAGCCGGCAGGTTGGCTTCGGCCAGGAACTGTCGAAAAGGCTCCGGATCGTGAAAACCGATGAGGGTCCCCCCCACATCAAAAATGACAGCGTCGTAGCGGAACTCGAGCATTTGCTTTCGACCGATCCGTGGTTCGTGGTCCGTGCATTCGTGCATTCGTGCATTCGTGTCCCATTCGTGGTCGGCATTCGTGTATTCGTGTCCCATTCGTGGTCGGCATTCGTGTCCCATTCGTGGTCGGCATTCGTGGCCCATTCTTCACGGCAGCGTCGCCTCAACCATCACCAGTCGGTGGTCGGAAGCGAGCGAATCGAGCACCCGGGCATCGAGCGGTGCCAGGCCGCGCAGCCAGACGAAATCAATGCGTTTCGTGGGGTTAATCGCCGGGTCGGTGGGGGGCGAGTCGAGCCCCAGGACGACAAAGGGGTCGGTGAACCCGGCCTCGGCGAGGCGGGCATAGACCGGCGAGTCGGGTGTGGAGTTGAAATCGCCGCCAAAAGCTGCCGGGCCGGGGTGAGCCGCGATGAAAGGCAGCGCCGCGTCGAGCTGGCGGGCGCGCTCCGCCGGTTCCAGGCCCAGCCAGATGGCAAAGGCGTTGACGGGGATCTCCCCATCCAGCCTGGCCCAGAGGATGCCGGTTTGTTCCAGTTCGCTGGGCAACAGCAGCCCCTCGGAATCGAGAACGGGGTAACGGGACAGCAAAGCGATGCCGGTCAGGTGCTCCATGGTGGGCAGGTAGACCGCTTCCATGCCCAGCCGGCGGGCCAGCCACAGCGCATCGTCCACCATGTAGCTGGTGGGCCGGCCGGTATCCACCTCCTGGAGCATCACTATGTCGGCGCCAGCGGCGGCGATGGCCTGGGCCTGCTCCTCCAGACTGAGGTGCCAGAAGGTGTCATAGCCGTAGTGGATATTGTAGGTGGCAATGCGGAGGAACCCCCTCGCCTCCGGTGGGGATGGCCTGGCCGGCCGGATAAAGGGCAACACAGCCCCAAGCAAGGCCCCTCCTGCAACCAGCGCCACAACCACGCGGGCCGGGGTGAGGCGGAGAACCTGCTCAGGCGCTGCCGGGCGGCGCAGGGCCGGCAATCCGACCAGCACCCCCGCCGTGAGAAGAACGGGCAGGCCCAGGCCCCGGAATGCCGCTACCGTGTAAGGGTAGGTGAAGGTAAAGGCGTAGGCAAAACTTTCGACGAGGAACAGGATGCCGCCCCAGGCCAGCCCCCGGCCCGGTCCGCTGCCGACAAGGAGGGGGAGCAGTCTTACAGCAGCCAGTTGGGCCAGCAACAGGCCGGCCGTAGCGGCCCACGGCCCCGTTCGCAGCCCCCCCACCGCCAGCCCGGCCAGGAGCAGCGTGCCGCCGACTATCCACCCTCCCCGCTTCTGCCCGGCAGCGGGGAGGGCAACGAGGGCCGGGATGAGCGTGACCGCCAGGAGCAGCGGACTGACCAGCGTATAGGGCGCGCCGCTCCACCGGGCCAGAGCATTGGGAAAGTTGAGCAACGACGTTTCCAGAAACAGCCAGCTTCCCCAGGCCAGCCCACCCAACAGGCCCGGTCCGGCGGCGGTGCCTGGCTCCTCCGGTGGACCAGGGCGGAACAGCCAGCCCGCCAGCAGGCTCAGCCCCGCCGACACCGCCACCTGCCCCCACAACCACGCCGGGCGCAAAGTGACATCCCAGGTGTGGCCGGCGGCACGCAACAGTTGGTCGGCGACCAGGGCCAGGATCAGGGCGCGGACCACGTCGCGCGGCCCCCGGCGCAGCCGCGCGGCAAGGTAGAGGCCCGCCCCGGCGACGATGAGGAGAGAGGCCACCAGACGGCTGTGCGGGTCGTTGGGCGTCAGCGGGATGCGCGCCAGAAAGACAACCACCGCCCCAACCGGCACCGCGATCCGCCGTCGGTCCGGCCGGCGGGGCGCGGCCAGGGGCGACACCAGGGCCAGGATGACCAGGACCAACACCAACCCGACGGTGGTCATGGGCATGGTTTCGGCAAACAGGGCATCGTAGATCAGGCCGAACAGGACAGAGAAAAGGACCCTGAGCGCCTGATAAAAGAACAGAAAAACGGCCGTCGCCTCCACAACGCCCGCTGCTTGAGCAAGGCGGTTGGTGCTCACGTTCATCCTTGCCCCCTGTCAATCCGCTAATCCGGCGTGGCCGCCGTGATCATCTGCGCCAGATAGGTCAACAGCAGCATCTGGAAGACGCGCCCCAGGAGCAGAGCCTTGGCCGGCGCCGATACGCCTGGATCGTAGGCCGGGGCCAGCAGCTCCTGAATGGCGGCCCATCGTCGGTCGGGCGACGGGTCCGAAGGGGCGGGCTGCATCCGGGCCGACACACGCCACAGCGCCTCGGTCAGGTACCAGGCGGCCTGGTTGTGCACCAGCCCCGTCTCCGCTTCCCAGGCTTTGATATACTGGCGGCTGGCGGCGACCATCAACACCTCGCCCAGGCCGCCCAGCAACAGCCGTTCCCAGAATTTGGACCGTTCGGTGGCCACAATGTTTTCCAGCGCGACGGTCCCCACCGCACCGATGTCCAGCCGCGAGGCCAGTTCACTGTACTCCCTGGCCGTGATCTTGCCCTGCAACTCACACAGGTAGCTGTAAAAGCGGCCGGCGATCTCCAGGGCGCGGTCCACCGCCTCGCCCTGCCGGCTGGACCTCAACAAAGCGCCCTGCAGCGCCACCAGGGCCTCCGGTGTCGGCCTACTCAGAACGGCTTGCAATGCTTCACGCAGGTTGGTCATCCTCTTCCTCCCCCGGCCTTTTGCCTGGCGGGAGCATTATACCACACCCCAGGCCGGGGTGCAACGCCCTCCCCATCTCCTCAATCGCCTGCGCCGCTTCCGCAGCAGTGAGCGGCCGCGGAAAGTTGTAGAGCGGGCCCCCCGGCTGCTCGTTGTAAAACGGCCGGTTGCAGTCGGGGCAGCCGGAGGTCTGGAACGGTTCGCCGCCGGCCGGCAGCGGTGCGCCCAGGCCGATGAGGTGGCCCATCGCATCAAAGAGCATGTCGTCCACGCGGGCCTGGTTGTGGACGATGAGCCAGCGGGCAGCCTGCATCCGCCGGTAGACGGCCAGGGGGGGCGGTGGCCGGTCGGCCAGAGGGGTGCCGCGCACCGGGGTAAAGGCGAACAGGCCGACCGTCACCCCCCGGTCATGCGCCCACTGCACCCGTTCGACCATCTCCCGCTCCGTCTCGCCCAGGCCGACGATCAGGTGCAGCGCAACCCGGCCCGGAAAGCTGCGGGCCGCCGCCTCGATCAGGGCCAGGCTCCGCGCCCAACTGCCGCCCTTTACCCGGCGAAAGACCCGCTCGCTGGCCGCATCCAGCCCAAAGCCGATGTGGTCGGCCCCAGCCGCCAGCAACCGGCGCACCTGGTCCAGCCGACGGGGCAAAATGGCGACATCGAAGGGCAGGTCGGTGGCGGACTTGACCCTGCGCACGATGGCCAGCGTCTGCTCCCAGGCATCGGCGGTGACGGTCACCTGCAGGCAGGCGCGGCGGATGTGGCCCTGGGCCGCGGCCTGGGCCAGGCGTTCGACCACGGCCTCCAGTTCGAACTCTGGCCAGGTTACCCGCGAAAGCTGCTGAGCCCCGGCCTGGCTCTCCCGCGCCTGGGCGCAAAAGGCGCAATTCAGCAGGCAGCGACCGCCCAGCATCAGGTAGGCGGTCGTCGGCGCAACGGCCATCGGCGCGTTGGCCAGCCCCAGCACAACCGCCGTGCCGATGGAGAGATTCACCTTCACCGCCGCTTCCCCAATTTCTGAAAGTGGATCGCTTCGCCAAAGGCTACCGCACGGGCCGCCTCGGCCACCGCTTCCGGCAGGGTGGGGTGGGCGTGGATCGTCTCGGCCAGTTCCCGGGCGGTGAGGCCCAGCCGGACGGCCAACGCCCCTTCGGCGATCAGGTCGCCGGCGCCCGGCCCCATGATGTGCATCCCCAGCACCTTGCCGCTCCCCGGCTCGCACAACAGGCGCACCTGGCCCTCCGTTTCGCCCTGGGACAGCGCCTTGCCGCTGGCGGAGAAGGGGAAGGTGCCCACCTGGACCTCGAGGCCCTGCTCCCTGGCCTGCTGTGAGGTCAACCCCACCCCGGCGATTTCGGGCCGGGAAAAGACGACATTGGGCACAGCCCGATAGTCCATCCGGCTGTCGTGCCCGGCGATCACCTCGGCGGCGACCTCGCCCTGACGGCTGGCGACGTGGGCCAACAGCACCTCACCCGTCACATCGCCGATGGCATAGATGCCGGGGACATTGGTCCGCAGACGGTCATCCACCAGCACCCGCCCCCGCTGCCTGACGACCCCCAGGTCCTCCAGCCCCAGCCCCTGGCTAAAGGGCACCCGGCCGGTGGCGTTGAGCACCAGGTCAGCTTCAATCCTTTCCTGCTGATCCCTGACCGTGTACCGCACCGCCAGCCCCCCCTCCACGGCGGCGATCTCGTCCACGCGGGCGTCCAGCCTGAGCTCCACGCCCTGCTGCTTCAGCAAGACCCGGTAGCGTTTGGCCAGCTCCTGGTCCACCGGCGGCAAGATGGTGGGCAGCATCTCGATCACCGCCACCTGGACGCCCAGCGCCCTAAAGAGGGTGGCGAACTCGATGCCGATCACCCCGCCGCCGATGATGGCCAGCCGCCGGGGCAGCGCCGCCAGGGCCAGGATGTCGTCGCTGGTGAGCACGCCCGGCAGGTCCAGGCCGGGGATGGGCGGCCTGGCCGGCACCGAACCGGTGGCAATGACGACGTGACGTGCCTCCAACGTGGTCCGGTCGCCACCGGCCAGCACTACCTCCACGCGGCGGGGGCCGATCAGCCGCGCCGTGCCGGGGAACACCTCCACGCCATGCCCTGTCAGCAGGCCCTCGACGCCGCCGACCAGGGTCCGGACCACCTGATCCTTGCGGGCCACCATCGCTGCCCAATCCACCGCCAGGGTCCCCTCCAGGCGTACCCCGAACTCGGCCAGGCGACCGGCCTCCAGATAGGCGCCGGCGCACCGCAACAGCGTCTTGGTCGGGATGCAGCCCCGGTTGAGGCACACCCCTCCGAGCCGATCCTTCTCCACCAGAGCGGCCTTGAGCCCCAGTTGGGCGGCGCGAATGGCGCACACATAGCCCCCCGTGCCCCCACCGACGACCACCAGGTCAAATTCACCCATCGGTTCCTCCCGTTATCCACTTGCTGCCTATCTTGACAGGATGGTTCAAAATTGGTTGACACTTTCTGGGCCTGCCGAATTTCTTGCCCCTCACCCCCCTTTCTCCTCTCCCCTCTCCCGCAAGCGGGAGAGGGGAGAGGCCAGGAGAGGGGTGTGGGCAATGAGCGGCGATTTTTTCATGTCTGCAAAAAGTGTCAGTCGAGTTAATTGCCCATACCGATTATAGCCCAGCCAGGGGGATAAGTCAACCTGCGGGCGTAACCGGCGGGCGCCTGACAGGAGGGGGCAGGCTGGGCTGCGTTTTTCAAACCATGCCCTGCCTGGGTCCCCTGCCTCTCGTCCCCGGCGCGATACGCTCCCCCTGGGGCACAGGGCACAGGAGAAATCCTGTGCTACAGGCGGATGTGGTATAATGAGGGCCGACTCGAAGAAAGGGGGGCTTTGCCCGTGGCGGAGGACACTCCGCTGCATCAAAGACCAGAAGGAGGAGCAAACCGATGACAACCGGCTATGTGTACCATCCAATCTACCTGGAGCATGACCTGCGCGGCCATCCGGAAAATCAGCAGCGGCTGAAGGCGATCCTGCGTGTGCTGGAAGAGCAGCACCTGCTGGAGCGGCTGACCCCCATCCCGGCCGTGCCGATCACGATGGAACGACTGGAGCGATGCCACACCCGCTCCTACATCGATCTGGTGCGGCGCATGGGTCAGCAGGGCGGCGGCCACCTGGACCCGGATACCTACGTGCGTCCCGCTTCTTACGAGGCGGCGCTGATGGCCGCCGGCGGCCTGGTGGAGGCGACGCGGGCCGTGCTCGACCGTCAGGTGGAAAACGCCTTTGCCCTGGTCCGCCCACCGGGCCACCACGCCCTGCGCGACCGGGGGATGGGTTTTTGCCTGTTCAACAACGTGGCCGTGGCGGCCCGCTATGCCCTGGCCGAACGGGGCGTGGAGCGGGTGCTCATTGTGGATTTTGATGTGCACCACGGCAATGGCACCCAGGCCGAGTTCGAGCACGACCCGGCCGTGATGTACATCTCCACGCACCAGTATCCCCATTATCCCGGTACCGGCTACTGGAGCGAAACCGGTCGGGGGGAGGGTGCCGGGACGGTCCTCAACGTGCCGCTGGCCGGCAGCGTGGGCGACCGGGGCTTTGCCCGCATCCTGGAGGAGGTTGTGGCCCCGGCTGCCCGGCGCTTCCGGCCCCAGCTCCTGCTGGTTTCGGCCGGCTATGACGCCCACTGGGACGATCCGCTGGCTTCTATGCAGCTTTCGGTGGGGGGCTACACGGCAATCGCGGCGGCGCTGAAGGGGTTAGCCGCAGAGCTGTGCGAAGGGCGTCTGGTCTTTACCCTGGAGGGTGGTTACCACCTGGAAGCCCTGGCCTACTCTGTCCTCAACACCTTCGCCGTGCTATTGGGCGACGAGGGCTGGCAGGTGGTGGACCCTCTGGGGCCCTCACCTTACGCCGAGCGCCCGATAGACGACCTTCTAGGCCGGGTGAAAGAGGTTCACAGGTTGGCCGGCGGCTGAACCCCCGCAAGCCCCTCACCCCGCCACCTGGAGAGGAGCCCAGCTACCGGTCTGCGGGTCACAGGCTTCGACGACGCCTGTCTCCAGGTGGTAGACCCAGCCATGAAGGGTCAGGGCCCCGGCCCGTTCTCCCTCGCGCACCGGGTCGTAGGAGCGCAGGTGCTCCAATTGCAGGAGCACATTTTGGCGCACCGTGGCCAGGTGGCGTTCTTCGGCGGGCAGGTCGCCGGCTTCGACCCCGGTCCTGGCCGGGCGGGCATGCTCGATCCAGCGGGCCAGGTGCGGCTCGCGGCTCCAGTCGGGCGGGGCGTCAAGGGCCTTGATACCCCCGCAGTCGGTGTGGCCGCAGACGACGATGTGCCTGACGTGCAGATGCAGCACGGCGTACTCAATGACCGCCCCGACGGTCGTCTCGCCGGTGCCATAAGGCGGTACCAGGTTGGCCACGGTGCGGATGACAAACAGGTCTCCCGGCCCGGCTCCGGTGAGCAACTCGGGCACGACGCGGGAATCGGAGCAGCCGATGAACAGCACCTCCGGCCGCTGGCCTTCGGTCACCAGGCGCTCGAATCGCTCACGGTTTGCCCGAAAAAATTCCTGAAAACGACCGATACCACTCAAAATCTTGTCGGTGGGCATGTCCTCTCCTCTCCTGGGTTCAGCAGGCGCCGGGCGGCGGTGTACGGGTCCAGTTCGCGCCGCACAATCTGATCGATCAACGCCGCCAGATAAGCCGGTTCGGTGCGGCCCAGCACGCGGCGCAGCGACTCTTGCTGGAGGATCATCTCCAGTTCGGCGGCAGCTCGCTCCCGCTCGCGGCGGGCCAGGCTGCCGGTCTGCTCCAGGTAGGCGCGGTGGGCGATGATGGAAGCGGCCAGGTCGGCAATCCCCTCCCGGCGCGTGGCCACCGTCTTGTGGATGGGCGGCTGCCATCGCCTCCCCCTCTCCCGATCCGCCTGCTCCTCCGTCCCCTGGACCACCTCTATCAGCCTGCCGTGGTGCAGGACCTGGTATGGCCCCCCCGCGTTCAGGTCGAGCATCATGCGCAGGGCCATGATAGCGTGGTCGGCCCCCTCCAGGTCGGCCTTGTTCACGGCAAAGATGTCGGCGATCTCCAGGATGCCGGCCTTGATGGCCTGGACGTCGTCGCCCAGGCCGGGCACCTCGACCACGACGGTGGTATGGGCCATGCAGGCGATGTCCACCTCGGCCTGGCCGGCGCCGACGGTTTCGACGATCACCAGGTCAAAGTGGGCGGCATCCAACACCTTGACCGCATCGGCGGTCGCCCAGGCCAGGCCGCCCAGGCTACCCCGGCTGGCCATGCTGCGGATAAAGATGCCGGGGTCGCCGGCCAGGTCGCGCATGCGGATGCGGTCGCCCAGGATGGCCCCGCCGGTGAAGGGACTGGTGGGGTCCACGGCAATGATGCCCACCGTCCTGGGGGGGGTGCTGTGGCGAAAGTGCCACGCCAGGGCGTTGACCAAGGTGCTCTTGCCACTGCCAGGGGGCCCGGTCACGCCGACGACGTGCGCCCGGCCGGTACAGGGAAACAGGGCGGCCAGGGTTGCCTGGGCCGCGGCGCCATCATCCTCCACCAGGCTGATGGCCCGGGCGATGGCCCGTCGCCGTCCGGCCAGCACCTGCTCGACAAGTTCATCGGTCATGGGCGTGTTCGCTTTCCCCTTTCTCTACCCCTTTCCCCCAGGGGAAGGGGAAAGCGGCGCTGCGGTACATTTTCGTCCCTGACGAAAGATTATGTTGATTTTTTGCGGCGCCGGCCCCGACCGGCTTCCGTTGCCGGCCTGACGCCTTCAGCCGGCGGCGGCGCCAGAACGGCGGCCAGACGTGCCGCCCCTTCGCTGTCGGTCACGGCCAGCACCTCATCCCCCACCTCCAGGACCGTTCCGCCGTGGGGCACGACCATCTTCCCGTGGCGGATGATGGCCGCGACATTGCACTCCGCCGGCAGGCCCAGATCGCGGATGGCCACCCCCACCGCCATCGCTCCGGCCGGGACCTTTTCCTCGACCACGGAATATTGGCCGCGCCGCAGCTTGAGGAGGGTCATCATGTCACCCAGCGACATCTCCTCGGCGATCAGCCTGGCCAGGATTTCAGAGCGGTTGAGCGCCACATCCACGTGGAACCTGGCGTCAAAGAGCCAGGCGTTGCGTGGGTCGTTGATCTGGGCGATGATGCGCGGGATCCGGTAGCGGGTCCGCGCCCAAAAACAGAGCATCAGGTTGTCGGCGTCGTTGGTCATACAGGCTGCCAGCACCTGGGCCTGACCTGCCCCGGCCAGGTCGAGCACCTGGGGGTCGGTGGCGTCGCCTTCATAGATCGCCTCGGTGGGCAGTTCGCGGTGGAGGTGGGGCAACACCTCGCGCCGGTGTTCGATCACCCGGACCTGGTGGTTCTGGGTGATCAATAGCCTGGCCAACTGCGATCCTGTTCGGCCTCCCCCGGCAATCAACACAAACATCTACCCCTCCTCCGGCCGGGCGAGCCGCTGCCGCAACGCTTCCATGCCCTCCAGAGTGGCACCCAGGAGCACCACATCCCCGGCCTGCAGGTGGGCCACAGCCGAGGGCAACATCGCCCGGCCGGCCCGGGTGACGGCCACGGCCAGGCCCTGCTCCGCCGGCACAAGCTCCTGGAGTGGACGGCCATGCCAGGTGGGGGGCACCTCGAACTCATAGATTTCCACCTCCCCATTGCCGGCCGAGAACAGGGTGCGGACCTGGGTGTGGTACAGCAGCTCCTCGATCCGTTGCGCCCCCCAACTGGAGGAGCTGACCACCTGCAGGCCGATGGCCTCCAGGATCGGCCGCCAGCGGGGGTCATAATTGCGAACCACCACATTGGTCAGATGGTATACGGTATTGGCAATGCGGGCCACCACGGCGTTGAGCGAGTCGGAATTGGTCACGGCGGCCAGGCCGTCGGCCTGTTCGATCCCTGCCCGGCACAAGACGTCCTGGTTCAACACCTCTCCCTGCACCATGCGCCCGCGAAAGTCGGGGGGCAGGTTGCCAAAGGCAGCGGCCACCCGGTCAATGACCGTCACCTGATGCCCTTTTTTGAACAGGCGACAGGCCAGTTCTGCCCCCACCCGACCGCACCCCACCACAATCACATTCATTTCCCATCTCCCCATCCACTCTTTACGCTTTACTCTTTACGTTTTACTCTACCTGATACGGCACATCCGTGATCACAATTCCCGGTTTGAACAACAACGCCAGCCGCAGCATCCACGCCGCCTGGGTGTGGAGCAGATTGTTCCACCAGTGTCTGGGCACAAACTGGGGTACCACAATGGTGATCGCCTCGTTGGGCTGGCGTTGCGCGGCGACCTGCTGGATATAAGCCAGCAGCGGCTCCAGCAGCAGCCGGTAGGGAGAATCCAGGATCACCAGCCGCACCCCCTCGCCCCACTTTTCCCACTTTTGCTTGATCCTTTCCGCCTCAGCCGGATCTATGGCGACGAACACGGCCGTCACATCCTCCGACAGAGAGCGGGCGTAGCGCAGGGCAGCCAGGCTGCCCCGGTGTACGCCGCTGATGGGCAGGATCACCCGGTGGCGTGAGATGGCCGGCGGCGCCCCATAGTGCTCCAGGGAAAGGTGCCTGGCCAGGTTCCGGTAGTGGCGGTGGATGGCGGAAAAGACGGCCACCAGGGCAGGGATGAGCAGCAGCACGATCCATGCCCCGTCGTGGAACTTGGTCACGGCAAAGACCAGCATGACCACAGTCGTGCAGAATGCGCCCAGGCCGTTGATGACCATCTTGATCTGCCAGGCCGGTTCAGAGCACCGGGCAGCACCCTGGCCCTGCTCCTCCTGCGACGGAGCCTGGTGGCCGAGAGTCCACCAGCGGCGGGCCATCCCGATCTGGGCCAGGCTGAACGATAGAAACACGCCGATGGCATACAGCGGGATCAGCGCCGTCACACTGGCCCGAAAGAGGACGATCAGCAGCGAGGCGACGGCCGCCAGAGCTATGATGCCCCGCGAATAGACCAGCCGGCTGCCGCGGAAGGCCAGTTGTCGGGGCAGGAAACCATCCTCACCGAGCAGGGCGCTCAGGCGTGGAAACCCGGCAAAAGAGGTGTTGGTGGCCATGATCAGAATCAGGGTCGTGGCAATAATGACCCCCAAATAGAGGATCCCCTGCCCCTCGAATACGGTGCGGGCCAGTTGGGAGATCACCGTCTCCTGCTCCGAAGGGACCGCCCCAATCGGCCTGGCCAGGAAGCTGATCCCCAGGAACAGGGTGCCCAGGATAGCCGACATCCAGATCAGGGTGATCGCCGCGTTGCGGCTGCGCGGCTCGCGGAAGGCGGTGACGCCGTTGGAAATGGCCTCTACGCCGGTCAGGGCCGCCGTGCCGCTGGAAAAGGCGCGCAGGATCAGGAACAGGCTGATCCCCTGGGCGGCATGGAGCATCTCCAGGGGCGGCGGGTTTTCAACGGTGCCCAAAGTCCCGGTCAGATAGCGGAAAAAGCCCCAGCCCACGGTCAGGAACATCATGATCAGGAAAAAGTAGCTGGGAATTGAAAAAGCCGCCCCTGACTCTCGCACCCCGCGCAGGTTGACCAGCATGATCAACAACACCAGGCCCACCGACAACAGCACCCGGAAAGGGAAAAGGGCAGGATAGGCAGAGGTGATCTGCGCCACCCCTGACGATACCGACACAGCTACCGTCAAAATATAGTCGGTGAGCAGAGCCGCACCGGCCACCTGAGCCATCCGTTCACCCAGGTTGTCACGGGCCACAACGTACGCCCCTCCGCCGTTCGGGTAGGCGTAAATCACCTGGACGTAGGAGATGGTAACGATGGCCAGCAAGACCACAATGGCCATAGACAGAGGGAAGACATAGCCAAAAGCGGCCGTTCCGGCCATGGCCAGAATCACCATCATCTCCTGGGTGGCATAGGCTGTGGACGACAAAGCATCAGAGGCAAAGACGGCCAGGCCGACGATCTTGCGGATCGTCTGATGCGGCGCGTCGGCGGTGGGCAGCGGCCGACCGATCAGCCAGGTGCGCCACGAACGTGGCGGCTGATAGCCCGCCGTCTGGTGTAAAACGGTGGTCCCGTTTTCACTTTCAAGGGTTGTCATCATCCTCTTTTCGCCTGGCGGTACTCCCGCCCCCCTTCTCATGCAGAGAAGGGTTGACGTGGGGGGGTAGCGGTTTCACCCGGCAGGCACAGGCCGGCCCGCCAGGGCCCCCACCCTCCTCCCGCCCTTTCCCTGGGAAAGGGCGACCAGCCATCAAACCAACAGTTTTCCTCAACCGGCCGCCCGGCCGCCCAGGTACCCGCAGCCAGGCATCCATCCCGATTGGCGGCTATTCTATCCCGGATCGGGGCCGCTGTCAAGCGCCATGTCGCCGATGGTGAATCTATCTCCTCCACTTCCAGAGGGAAAATGATCCCCGCACGCCCAGGGGTGGGCAGTTGCCAGCCCGGGGCAAATCTGTTATACTTGGGCCAGGAGACAGACCATGAGCCTGATTCTGGGTATCGAGACCTCGTGCGACGAGACGGCAGCGGCGGTGGTGGCCGACGGGCGGCAGATCCGCAGCAACGTGGTGGCCTCGCAGGTGGACATCCACCGGCGCTATGGGGGGATTTTCCCCGAAATCGCCTCCCGGCAGCATGTGCTGAGCATCCTGCCCGTCCTCGAAGAGGCGCTGGCCGAAGCCGAAGTGGGGTGGGATGACCTGGCGGCAGTGGCGGTGACCTACGGCCCGGGCCTGGCCGGGTCGCTGCTGGTGGGCGTCAATGCGGCCAAGGGGCTGGCCTGGGGGCGTGGCCTGCCCCTGGTGGGCATCAACCATATCGAGGCGCACATCTACGGCAACTGGCTGGTCGAAGGCCCTCCCCCCGAGTTTCCGCTGGTCTGCCTGGTGGTCTCCGGCGGCCACAGCGAGCTGATTCTGATGGCAGACCACGGCTGCTACCGCCGGCTGGGCGGAACCCTGGACGACGCCGCCGGCGAAGCGTTCGACAAGGTAGGGCGGCTGCTGGGCCTGCCCTATCCCGGCGGGCCATCCATCCAGGAGGCGGCGCGCGCCGGTTCGCCGACGGCCTACAAGCTGCCCCGCGCCTGGCTGCCGGATAGCTACGACCTGAGTTTTTCGGGCCTCAAGACGGCGGTGCTGCGCATCGTGCGCAAATACCAGCCTCTGGCCGATGCCCGCCCGGCCGCCCCGTCCCGGCAGGAGGGGACGGCGGAACCGCCGACGGTGCGGCCTCTGCCGGTAGCCAACCTGGCAGCCAGCTTTCAGGCAGCTCTCGTGGATGTGTTGGTGGAAAAGACCTGCCGGGCGGCGCAAGAGTTCGAGGTCAAACAGGTGCTGCTGGCCGGAGGGGTGGCGGCCAACGAATGGCTGCGCGCCGAAATGGTGCGGCGCAGCCCGGTGCCGGTGCGTTATCCTCCCCTGAAGCTGTGTACCGACAACGCGGCTATGGTGGCCTGCGCCGGGTTCTATCGCTTCCAGGCGGGCGAGCGGGCGGGTTGGAACCTGGATGTGGTGCCCAACCTGCGCCTGGCCTGAGAAACGCAGCCCCCCACCGCGGCCGTCCCCCCCCGACAGGACAGAGACCGGTTTCCCCAAAGGTACCCCTGGAAATCGTTTCCAGACGACCCGTGGGCGGCCCCGGTGTTCCCGGCGGCAAATTCAGGCCGTAACTACGCGGCCCGGTGCGTGTTTTACAGACAGGCAAAGCCTGTCGAAGGTTCCTGGTGGCTCTCCACCGTGAATGGAACCGGTGATCGCCAGGACACCCTGTTTCCTGGCGGTTACGCTTTGAGAGGGAGCAGGATGACAGAAGGTGTGAGGATGGCGGCCACCGTGGCGGTGGCCTATTTGCTGGGCAGCTTCCCGGCCGGGTATCTGATCGGCCGGTTGTGGGGCGTGAATGTGTTGGAGGTGGGCAGCGGTCGGACGGGCGGGACCAACGTCTTCCGCTCGGCGGGGGTGGTGCCGGCCCTGCTCACCGGCGCCCTGGATGTGGGCAAAGGGGCGCTGGCCGTCTGGCTGGCCGGGCAGATGGCCGATTGGCGGCTGGCCCAGGTGCTGGCCGGCGCTGCCGCCATTTGGGGGCACAACCATTCGATCTTTTTGCGCTTCCGCGGGGGGGCCGGGGTCGGCACGTCGTTGGGAGCGTTGGGGGCCATCTATTTGCCGGCAGCCCTCGGCCTGCTCCTGCTGCTGCTGATCATCATTGCCGTCACGCGCTATGCCTCGGTGGGCTCGCTGACGGTGAGCACGCTGATGCCCCCCCTCCTCCTGGCGCTGAGCCTGGCGGGCGTTCTGCCTTTGACCTGCGTGCTGTACGGGCTGATGGCCTGGGTCCTCATCCTCTACGCCCATCGGCCCAACATCCGCCGCCTGATGGAGGGCACCGAACGGCGGCTGGGCGAAAAGAGGTTGTAACATGGGTTCCGCTCTCCATATCCCGGCCACAGCCGGGCCAACCCATCCCTGGTTACGCCCCATCCGCCTGGCCTTTATCCCCGGGCCGATGACCCCATTGCTGGAAAAGGTAGCCGCCGGCCTGGAGCACGCGGCCCGGGGTCAGGGGCACGAACTGCAGGCCGCGCCGGACGACCTTACCGATGTCCTCCTGACCACTGCCCGCCTGGGTCAGGTGGTGGGCTGGCGCGAGGCGGTGCTCCTCTCCGGCCGCCGCCGATTCAACCTGAGCCACATGCCCACCGTGTACACCCTGGTCCACGCCCCCGTCGGCGATTTCCAGCGCCTGATGGACCACTTTCAGGCTGCCTTGACCCAAGAGGCCCCCAACCCGGCCGATTATGATTTTCCCGGCCTGGCCCCCCAGGCCCATCGCGTGCTGTGGTCCCAGGGCCGCCGGGGCGGTCCCATCCTGGCCCTGGAGCGCCTGGTGCAGGCCCAGGCCAAGAGCATCCGGGTGATCCTGATCGTCGGGGATGAAACCCCCCTCGTGGCCTATCACTTTGACCTGGTGGGAGCCCATCCCCGCAGCCAGGCCGACGACGTGGCGGCCTTTTACGATGACATCCTGCTGCGCATGGTCACCACCGTCTGCACTGCCGAGGTGACCCACCACCAGGTGGTGGGCGAGCCCATCCCCTACTCCCTGTGGCAGCGCCTGGACACCCCGGCGGCCATGCGCCAGGCGGCCAGGCAACTGGGCGAGCGCCACTTTTTTACCGAGATGGTGCGCATTGCCGACCTGGTGCAGGTGCCGGCGGTGAGCGAGGTGGTGGCCAGCCAGTACAGCGAAGGCTGCTTTGCCACCTGGGACCCGGTTCTGGGGGCCCTCGTGGCCACGGTGACCGGCAGCGCCCGGCCACTGAACAAGGACAACGTCACCGAAGAGGACCTGGCCGTCATCGTGGGGGTGCGGCCCGACGGGAAGGGGGCCCTGGTCCAGGAGGTGGAAGGGAAACGCAACCTGCCCCCCTCGTCCGAGTCGGTAGAGATGCGGGCGATGGATCGCCCCCTGCCGACCGTAACCCTGGGGCCGGAGTGGGGGACCCCGGCGCCGGTGCCGGTGGTACGGTCCAAACTGCACGGACACCGCGGCGTCGCGGCCTACCACCCCGACCATGTGGAATTTGTCCCCCTGGACCCTCCCTACTACCACTACCTGGTCTCCTGCGCCACCGAGGCCCAGGCTCAGGGCATTGAGGCAGCCTTTGCCCGCTCCCAGGCGTTACAGAACCCCCACGATCCCCGCCCGGTGGTCTTTACCGTCCTGCCCGGCCACGGAGCGGTGATCGTGGAAAAGTGGGTGGCCGGCAAGGCCCCGTTTCAGCTCATCTGGGAAAGCATGGATGCCGGCTATCTCCAGATAAAAGACCAGATCCCCCAGGGACCGCTGCGCTACCTCCCCGCTGCCGATGGCCTGATGCGGCTGCAATCCGACCGGGAATAGGGCAACCAACGGCCTCTGCGTTCCCGACGACAAACGGACCCTCCGCCTGAACAGGACCGGGCCGGGGGTTGACAAAAGGTCGGAAAGGGGTTAAGATAGGGCCTGTACCCCGCCGGGGTATTCACACAGGGGGGCAGGATGGAGGGGATCACCAATCGCCTCAGGCGCATAGAGGGCCAGATCCGGGGTCTGCAGCGGATGGTCCAAGAGCAGCGGGACTGCGAAGCGGTCCTGACGCAGTGGATGGCCGCCCGGGCGGCTCTGGACCGTGTCGGGTTGCTCGTGGCCGAGAATTTCATCCAGGAGTGCCTGTTGACCGGCGACAGGGACCTGGTCCAACAGCGGATGGGCCGGGTGTTTGAGCTGCTCTTTTCGCGCTTTTCTACCCCTGCCGGCGAGGAGAATGCCCCCGCTACAGAATCTGTCAACTTTGTGGAGGAGGAATAGAAGCATGGCAAAACCGATCGAAGTCACCGATCAGACCTTTGACGAACTGGTCCTCAAGGCCAGCCTGCCCACGGTGGTGGATTTCTGGGCGGTGTGGTGTGGGCCGTGCAAGATGATCGCACCGGTCCTGGAAGAGATCGCCGATGAGTATGAGGGTCGGCTCCAGGTCGCCAAGCTGAACGTGGACTATAACAACGAGAGGGCGACGCAATACGGGGTGATGAGCATCCCGACCCTGATTCTGTTCAAGAACGGGCAGCCGGTGGAGCGGCTGGTGGGTTTTATGCCCAAAGGTAAGCTGGTGGATAGGCTCACGCCGCATCTGTAGCGGCCGGTGTGCCGGTTGGGAACGAGTTCCCATATCCGGTCGGACGCCACGAGGGATTAGGGGCAGCCCTTGCGGCTGCCCAGGGGCGAAAAGGGTGTAGGGGCAGCCCTTGCGGTTGCCCAGAGGGCAGGGGCAAGCCCTGCCCCTACCGTCCGCCGTCTATTTTCAAGGGTTCGATGCCCGCCGGCGGGTTGGTGCTTTTTACGGCAGGCTCCCCCCCCTCTCTATCCTGTCTCCTGTCCGCAGCCGCCCCTGCCACTCGTTGAGGGTCACCAACGCCTGTACCGGCGTCAGGTTGGCGATGTCCAGGCCGTACAGTTCGTGGACCACCGCCCACACCTCCTGGTCGTCGGTCGGCAACAGCAACCCCCGCTCCACCTCCTGCACGGCCGGCACCACCCTCTCTTCTCTCCTCTCCAGCCGGGCCATTACCTCCTGGGCGTGGACCACCACCCGCTCCGGCACCCCGGCCAGGCGGGCCACGTGCAGGCCGTAGCTTTTGTCGGCGCCGCCGGGCACCAGCCGCCGCATCAAGATCACCTGGCCATCCCGCTCGACGACGGCCAGGTTGTAGTTGCGGGCATGGGGCAACTGGCCGGGCAGCCCGGTCAGTTCATGGTAGTGGGTGGCAAACAGGGTCCGCGCCCGGACGCGGTCATGCAGCTCGGTGGCCACGGCCCAGGCCAGGCTCACGCCGTCGTAGGTCGAGGTGCCGCGCCCCACCTCATCCAGGATCACCAGGCTGCGGGGGGTGGCGTGGGCCAGGATGTGGGCCACCTCACTCATCTCCACCAGGAAGGTGCTGCGCCCCTGGGCGATCTCGTCGCTGGCGCCGATGCGGGTAAAGATGCGGTCGGCCAGGCCGATGCGCGCCGCTTTTGCCGGCACAAAGCTGCCCATCTGGGCCAGGAGGACGATGATGGCCACCTGGCGCACCAGGACGCTCTTGCCGCTCATGTTGGGTCCGGTGATGATCAGCAGCCGCTCGTCGGCGCTGAGGCGGGTATCGTTGGGCACAAAGGGCTCGTCGCCGGGCAGCATCTGCTCTACGACCGGGTGGCGCCCCTCGCGGATGTCAATCACGTCGCCGTCGTCCACCTGGGGGCGGGTGTAGCCGTGCCGGGCGGCGACCTCGGCCAGGGCGGCCAGGGTGTCCAGTTCGGCCAGGACGCGGGCCGCGGCCAGCAACCGGTCCGCCTCGGCGGCCACCCGGCGGCGCAGGTCCACAAACAGCTCATATTCCAGGTCGTCGGCGCGGTCCTCGGCGGCCAGGATTTCGGCCTCGCGGGCCTTGAGCCCGGCGGTGACGAACCGCTCCGCCCCTCGGACGGTAGCCCGCCGTTCATAGTCGGCGGGCACCTTGCGCAGGTGGCTTTTGGTGACTTCGAGGTAAAAGCCCAGGACCTCGTTGTAGCGGACCCGCAGGTTGGGGATGCCGGTCCGTTCCCGTTCGGCGGCCTCGAAAGCGGCCAGCCGGTCGCGGCCCTCGGCAGCGGTGTGACGCAGGGCGTCCAGGTCGGGGTGATAGCCAGGGCGGATGAGGCCCCCTTCGCGCACCAGGATGGGCGGCGTTTCGGTCAGCGCCCGCCCCAGGAGCGCCGTCACATCGGCCAGATCGTCGAGGCTGGCGTTCAGGGCACGCAGGCGGGACGAGCGGACGTCGGCCAGCAGCGCTTTGAGGGAGGGGAGGCGGGCCAGGGAGCGGCGCAGGGCCACCAGGTCGCGGGCGTTGGCGGTGCCAAAGCCGACCCGCCCCACCAGCCGTTCCACATCGTACATGCCATCGAGGAGCCGGCGCAGGTCGGCGCGGAGGAAAGGGCGCCTTGCAGGGGCAGACCCCTCCTCCGGCCCCTGCCCGGGGAGGGGAGGGGAGGAGACAAGTTCCTGCACGGCATCGAGCCGCTCGTGGATGCGGGCCAGGTCCAGGAGCGGCTGCTGAAGCCAGCGGCGCAGCAGGCGGGCGCCCATGGCCGTCTTGGTGCAGTCGAGCAGGCTCAGCAGGCTCCCTTCGCTGCGGCCTTCGCGCAGGGTGTGGGTCAACTCCAGGTTGCGGCGGGTGGCGGCATCCAGACTCATATAGTCGGCCAGGCGATAGGGGGTCAGGGCCCGCAGGTGGGCCAGGCCCGGCCCGGCGCCCCCGGTCAGCGGGTCGGCAATCTGGTTGGCTTGCAGGTAAAACAGGGCGGCCCCGGCGGCCGCCAGGGCCAGGGGGCGGTCTTCCATGCCGCAGCCGGCCAGCGAGGCACTCCCCAGGTGGGCCGCCAGCCGGGTGCGGGCAGCTTCGGGCCTGACCTCGGCGTCGGGCACAGGCGAGAGGCGGACCGGGCGCTCCCCGCCGATCTCGGCCTGCAAGGGCCCGGCCCAGGCTTTGTCGGCGGCCAGGCTCGCCGGCAGGACGATCTCGCTGGGCCGCAACCGCTGTAGTTCCTCGGCCAGCACCGCCCAGCCGCTCCCCTCGGTGGCAGCAAATTCGCCGGTGGACAGGTCCACCACGGCCAGGCCGAATTGGAGGTTGGAGATCGGATAGGGGATACGGGGTACCAGCGCCGCCAAAAAGTTCTGAGATTTGTCGGGAAGGAGGTCCTCTTCGACGACGGTGCCGGGGGTGATGACCCGCACCACTTCGCGCCGGACCAGGCCCTTGACCCGGCGGGCGTCCTCCATCTGCTCGGCAAGGGCCACCTTGTAGCCCCGTTCCAGCAGGCGGGCCACATAGCCGGTGACGGTGCGGTAGGGCACGCCGCACATCGGCAGGCACACCTTTTTGGAAAAGCGCCGCGAGGTGAGGACCAGGTTCAACTCCCGGGCGGCGGTTTGGGCGTCCTGCTCGAAAAGCTCATAAAAATCACCCAGCCGGTAAAAGAGCAGCGCGTCGGGGTAGCGGCGCTTGAGCTCGCGGTATTGGCGGAGCATGGGGGTCCCCTGCGGATCGGTCATCTCCCCTCCGAAGCGGCCAGCTCCTCCTCCACCAATTGTCGCCGCAGGACTTTGCCCACGAAGGAACGGGGCATCCGGGGGCGGAAGCGCACCCGGCGCGGAACCTGGTAGGTGCGCAAGCGGTCCTGGCAAAAGGCGATAATCTCCTGCTCCGTGGCCTGCTGGCCCGGCCGCAGCACGACATGGGCCCGCACCTCGCCCCGGCCCTCGGCTCCGGGCACCCCGATAGCCGCGGCTTCCTGGATGGCGGGATGCTCATAGAGCACCTCTTCCACGTCCCGGGGATAGACCTGGCGGGTTCCTACCGGGATCAGATCGCTCAGGCGGTTGATGATGCGGAAATAGCCGTCGCCGTCCATCTCGGCCAGGTCGCCGGTGTGCAGCCAGCCATCGCGCAGGGCCGCTGCGGTCTCTTGGGGGCGGCGCCAGTAGCCCTGCATCACCTGGGGTCCCCGGATCACCAGTTCGCCGATCCGACCGGGGCCCAGTTCCCGGCCGGTGCGGGGGTGCACGATCCGGGCATCGGTGCCGGGCAGGGGGATCCCGATGGTGCCGATCTTGCGCTTTCCAAAGAGGGGGTTGGCATGGGTCACCGGGCTGGCCTCGGTCAGGCCATAGCCCTCCACCAGCCGCCCCCGGGTCAGTTTTTCAAACCCCTCCTGGACTTCGACGGGCAGCGGGCTGGCCCCACTGATGCAGGCCTTGACGCTGCCGACCTCATAGTCCCGCACGTTGGGAAATTCGTTGATGGCCGCATAGATGGCCGGCACGGCCGGAAAGAGGGTGGGCCGGTGGCGACGAATGGCCTTGAGGATCGCGCCGGTGTCGAAAGCCGGCAGCAGCAGCACCGCCGAACCGCTGAGCATCGCGATGTTCAGGCAGGCTGTCAGTCCGTAAGAGTGGGAAAAGGGCAACACCCCCACGATCACTTCGTGCCCCTCTCGCAGGTCGGCGAACCAGGCCCGGGTCTGGAGGGCGTTGGCCACCAGGTTGCGATGGGAGAGCATCACCCCTTTGGGCGTGCCGCTGGTGCCGCCGGTGTAGAGCAGGGCGGCCAGATCGTCGGAGGTGACGGACGGGGCCTGGAAGCTATCGGCATAGCGGCGCATAAGCCGCTCCCACCACAGCACCTTTTCCGCCTCGTAGGCCGGCAGGCGGTGGCCCTCCTGCCGCTCGCGGGTGAGGCGGAAGAGGGCCCGTTGTGGCCAGGGGAGATAGGTCTTGACGTTGGTCAGGATCACATTGCGGACCTGGCCCTCTTGCTGCAGGGGGCGGACCACTTCGGGATAGAAGCGGCTGAGGGTAAGCACCGTCTGGGCCCCAGAGTCGGCCAGTTGGCGGGCCAGCTCCTCCCGGCTCGACAGTGGATTCACCAGCACGACCACGGCCCCGGCCAGCAGGGCGCCATAGAAGCCAATGACCGCCTGCGGCACGTTGGGCAACAGGATGAGAAACCGGTCGCCTTTGCGCACCCCCAGGTCGCGGAGGATGCCGGCCCAACGACGGGCCTGGTCGGCCACAAGTTGATAGGACAGGTGTCGCCCGCCATAGATCAAGGCCGGCCGGTCGGGCCAACGCCGCGCCGATTCCTCCAAAAAGTGGGGCAGGGGATGGTCGGGGATGGCAACCTCGGCCGGGACACCCGGTTCATAGTGGGCCAGCCAGGGGCGCTCCCGGACGATAGCCTGGGCCCCCTCTATGTCGCTGCGCCAGAAACGCAGCCCGGTCTCGAGGAAACGCTCCAGAGCCCGGTTGACGGCCGCCGGGCGCTCCAGGGGGGCCTGATGCCCTGCCGCGCGGATGATCTCCAGCCGGGCGCGGGGCATCTGATAGGCGGTCTGGCGCGACATGGCAGGCCGAACATACCAGTCGCGCTGCCCGGCGATGACCAGCGTTGGGGTGGTGATGTTGGGCAGCAGGTCCCACCCCTGCCACGAGCCGATACTGTTTTCGACAAACTGTTTAAAGATGGGCGGTGGCGCGTTGAACCGCCCCCGCCGTTGCAAAAAGGGCTGGGCCAGGACCATCAACACCGAGGGGATGCGCAGCCCCAGCCGCATCCAGCGGCTGAGGGGCAGGCTGGCCGCGGTGTTGATCAGGACCAGTTTGCTGAGCCGTTCCGGGTAGCGGGCGGCAAAATTGATGGCCAGCAGCCCGCCGGCCGAGTGGGCCAGTAGGACCACCGGCTCGCCGAGGCCCAGCCCGTCGAGCACCGCCAGCAGGTCATCGGTCACCCGATCCATGCTGTAGCCGCTGCGGGGCCTGTCGGACCGGCCGTGGCCGCGCAGGTCGGGGGCGACACAGCGGTAACGCCGGGAAAAATAGCGGAGCTGGTTGACCCACTGCAGGGCGTGGCCGCCGGCCCCCTGGATGAAAAACAACACGGTCCTGGCGTCGCGTGGTCCGGCATCAATGACGCTGAGATAGACGGGTGGCCTGTCTTGAACCAGCACGCGGACCCGATCGGCGTCGAACTCGTTCATAGAAAGCCCTCCCTTGCAGTCGGTATCGAAACCACAATGGCCGTGCTGAGGAGTGAGCCCAAGCCCCTGCCTCGTCCATGCGTTTCAATCGAAATCAGCCTGTCCCAGGAGCCCGCCCATCGCTTTTCAGGCCCGCTCGCGGCCCTTGATACCTATCCGAAAACGGGTGTGGGACGGCCTTTCCAGGCCGTCCGGGAAGGCCGGAAAGCCTGCCCTCCAGGTTCTCGGACAGGCTCTTATTATACGCGAATCCGAGGGGATGTGCAAAGCCCCGTGGGTTCGATTTGACTTTTCACCGGTCAACGGCTACAATGCACCGGATGAGGAGCACCGGAAGCCATGCGCGCTGTCATCCAACGGGTCCGCCAGGGCCGGGTCTCGGTCGAAGGGCGGGTTGTCGGCGAGATCGGGCCCGGCCTGGTCATTCTGCTGGGGGTCGGCCCCGGCGACGATCCGGCCACAGCCGACCGCCTGGCCGACAAGATCGCCAACCTGCGCATCTTTGCCGACGCCGGGGGCAAGACCAACCTCTCGCTCCTCGACGTGGGCGGCCAGGCGCTGGTCATCTCCCAGTTCACGCTCTATGCCGACTGCCGCAAAGGACGGCGACCCAGCTTTACCGACGCCGCTCCGCCAGAGATCGCTGCGCCGCTGGTGGAGCACCTGGCCGGGCGGTTGCGGCAGGCCGGCGTCTCCCGCGTCGAGACCGGCGAGTTTGGGGCGCTGATGCTGGTGGAGATCCACAACGACGGCCCGTTCACCGTCATCCTGGATAGCGACGAACTGAAGCGGTGAAACCCCCCTCGCCCCTGGGGGATATGTGCGTCAACTTGACCGTGGGACGGCCTTTCCGGGCCACCCGGCCAGGCTGAAGGCCTGCCCTACAGTTACATCCAGGCCCGCCGCCGCATCCACAGGTACATGCCGACCGGGGTGAGGCCCATCAGAACCAGGGTCAATACAAAGGCCAGCCCTCCGGTCCACCCGGTCAGGGCCGTGAGCACCGGCTGGAAAAAGTTCATGCCAAAGAAGCCGGCCAGGAAAGAGATCGGCATGAACAGGGTGGTGATGAGGGTCAGCGTTTTCATGATCTCGTTCATCCGGTTGTTGATGACCGACAGGTAGGTATCCAGCGCACCACCCACCAGGTCACGCATAGATTCGTTGAGGTCGTGCAGCCGGACCAGATGGTCGTACACGTCGCGGAAAAAGACGCGGCTGTCGGCATCCACGGCGGCATAATCGTCGCGGGCCAGCTTGTTGAGCACCTCCCGCTGCGGCATGAGGATGCGCCGTTGGTGGAGCAGCGCCCGTTTGAGGGCAAAGAGGCGCTCCACGGTGTCGGGGTCCGGCCTGTCGAAAATCCGGTCCTCAAACCGGTCAATGGCCTCATCCATCAGTTCGACCACCGGCATATAGCTGGCCACCAGCTCGTCGGTCAGCCGGTAGAGCAGATGATCTGCCCCCCTTTGTAGGTGGCGGCTATCCCGCCGGCAAAGCTCCCACACCCGGTCCACAGCCGCAATGGGCCGGTCGTGGTAGGTCACGAGATAGTTCCTGCCCAGAAAAACGTCCAGCTCCGACGCATCCAGCCGCCCGCCATCCTGGCCATCAAAGGACATGGCGTGCAACACCAGGTACAGGTAGGTCCCCCAGTCGTCCACCTTGGGCACGTGCGACTCTTGCAGGGCGTCATCCACGGCCAGAGGATGAAAGCCGAACGTCCCGCGCAGGATCGGTTCACACGTCTCCGGCGGTTCAGCCGCCATGTCCACCCACAGCAGGCCATCCGGGCCTCGCAACAGCGTGCCGAACTCCTCGGCCGCCACGTCGGTGCGTACCTGCCCACCCTGGGCGCGAAACAGCGAGCGAATCACGGCCCCTCCCCTTCTGTCTTATCGGCGTGCCCTGGCCTTTTGCTCGGCGACGTAGCGGTGTGTGCCATCGCACAGCGGCTTGTTGCCTGAGAGGCCACAATTGCACAGGGTCACTCGATTGCGCGGCTCAAAGGGCTGCCCATCGGAACGTTCGATCGGGATCCCACCGGTCACCCACAGCGGCCCCTCGATAGGCCCCTCGGAGGTGACTTCGGTGGTCAGGGCGATCTGTTGGGGAAGATCGGGCTCGATCTCCTCTTCCCCCTCCCCAACCCGGTAGGTCAGAGAGCCGGACGGACAGCGTTCGACCATGGCCATGACCAGCGAGCGGATTTTGGTGTCGTCGGAGGCGGCAACAAATTGAGAAATGTCGCCATCCCGCATCCCACAGAAGCCGGAGTTCATGCACAGAGAGAGTTCCTTGGTGACCAGCAACCCTCCCCCGCCGCGCATGGTTATCCGGTCCTCCCCCCTCCCCCCGGTCCTGGCCTGTTCTGTTCCGTCAAAGCCGATCTTGCGATGAGCGCCATCGCAGAATGGCTTGCGTTCCGAATGACCACAGCGGCAAAGGGAATACCCTTCGGCTTCGACCGCTATCTCTTCCTCTTTCCTCCAGGTGAGGGGTTCGCCATATTCCGAGACGATCTGGGTTTTTCTGACCAGAGGAACCCGCCCGCGGACCCGATAGGGTCCGTTCCGGATGATGACGATCTTTTTCTCATCGTTTTGTCGGTTGTCATCGGAGCGATCCATGTTGTTTGCTCCTCCGTTTGTGTCCATGCCCGCCCAGCCGGCCGGCGGGAGAGCGGGCAGGAACCTGCTGCTATTGGGTGGACCCGGCCGCCGGTATCCAGATCATCCGCTCCTCGATCCAGCCCCCTACCTCGTGCTCCGGCACGCCGGCCGGGATGCCATCCAACCGGAAGGCAAAGTCGTTCAGCGGCCGCTGGTTCCCTCCATTGGCATCCATAACCCACAGCCGCATTTTGGAGGCGGCATTGTCCACCAGGGCAAAGTGGTCGGGCCACTTCTCGTCGCGGGTGGAGACAAAGGCCAGGTACTTGCCGTCGGGTGACCAGGTGGGCAGGCCGTTCCAGTACCAATCGTCGGTCAGGGGGCGCCGACCACTGCCGTCGGTGTTGATGATGTGTACCTGCCAGTAGCCACTCACCCTGGACATATAGGCGATCCTTTTGCCGTCGGGCGAGACGGCCGGGGCGGTGTCGTCCTTGAACTCGGTGAGCTGTTTGGGGTTGCTGCCGTCGGCGTCCATCAGGTACAGGCCACAGGCGTTCTCTACACAGCCTTGGTAGACGATCCGGCCATCGGGCAGGAAGGCCGGCGTCCGCCCGACGATGGGCGAGCCGTGGCGCTGGATCTCGATAAACGGCTCATCGCCGATGCCGGTGAACAGGTACAGGCGGCTGACGCGGTCCGGTTCCTGCCGCGAGGGAAAGACGAACCGCTGGCCATCGGGCGCCCAGTCGGGACGGGCTGCCTCGGTGAAACGGATCATCGTCCAGGTGTCGGGGCTATCAAACGGCCGCGACAGCAGCCCACGCTGGTCCTGTTTCCACGAGCGCCAGCCGATCCGTTTCCGGTCCGGGGTGGTGGCCGGCTGGCTGGCCTGTTCGATAAACTTTTCCATTTTGCCACCGGCCAGATCCAGCCGATAGATATCGTAGGTCCGCCGCGCCGGGTCGAACACCGGGAAAAAGAGGAGGCCGCTCAATTTGGGTGCCGGCCCGGCGGCGCGGGTGGCAGCCGGGGTAGGGGTATAGGCCGGAGCCGTAGGCGTCGGTTCAGGCGGCGTGGAGGTGGGTTCCTGGGCGACGCCACGGGTTGAGGTGGCCGTCGGCCGGGGTTTTGTGGGCTCAGCGGTTTCTGTGACCCGGGCCAGAACCGTAGGGGTAAAGGTGGGGCGCAGGGTGGGGGTGGGCAAGGGGGTGTTGGTCGGCGGTGGCGGGGGCGTGGGCGTCGGACCACAGGCTGCCAGGAGCAAAACGGCCAATAGGGACAGGTATATCGGATTGCACGAACGTTTTTTCATCTTTTCTCTCCTTTTTCTGCAATTCTCAAAGGTTCAAGGAGGGTTTGCGCCTTCTCGTACAGGGCTACGATCTGGCGGGCGATGGTCGGCCAGCCGAAACGCCCGGCCCACCGGACCGCCTGTTCGCTCAGCCGGCGGCGCAGTTCCCGGTCCTGCACCAGCAGGTGGATTTTGGCGGCCATTGCCTCGGCATCGCCATCGGGCACCAGGAAGCCGGTCTGACCCTCTTGCACGGTAAAGGCCAGCCCCCCTACCCTGGAGGCGATCACCGGTGTACCGCAGGCCATCGCCTCCAGGGCCACCATTCCAAACGATTCGTAGCGAGAGGGCATGACCACCACCTCGGCGGCGGAATAGTAATAGACCAAGGTATCCTGGTTTCTGGCCCCCAGGAAGGTAACCAACCTTTCGATCCCCATCTCCGCCCGCAGCCGTTCCAGGCGGGCCAGCTCGGCGTTGACCTGTTCGATACCGGCTCCCGGTGCACCGCCGATGATAATGACCGACAGCTCATCCGGCCAGCAGGGGATCTCGGGCGCGATCAGGGCGATGGCCCGCAGCAGGGTGTCTATGCCCTTGAGCGGCTCGATGCGCCCCACAAAGAGGATGACACAACGGTCTGGGGGCAACCTCAGCACCCGTCTGGCCTCCTGCTGCGGGATGGGGGTAAAGAGCTCCAGGTCCACACCGCAGGGCACGACGGCGATTTTGGCTGCGTCCGCCCCATAGAGCCAGACCATCTGGGCCTGCTCCAGAGGGGTGGCCGCCACCACCACATCGGCCAGGGCCATGACCTGGGCCTCGCCCTCGATGCGCCGCTGCGGTTCCCACTCTTGCGGGGTGGCGGCGATGCTGTTTTTCATCTGCCCCAGGGTGTGGAACATCTGGACGATGGGCGCTCCCCAGGCACGGCGCAGGTCCAGGGCCGCCAGGCCCGACAGCCAGTAGTGGCTGTGGATCACGTCGTAGCGCAAGCCTTCGCGCCGGGCAAAATCCAGCACCCCATCTACGAACTCGGGCAGGTGGTCGGCGACCAGATTCTTGTCGTAGGGGGCTTCAGGGCCGGCCGGCAGGTGGATGACGCGGACGTTGGCCCCCAGGTCCCTCCGGATGCGCGGCACGTCCGGGTTTTGTGAGCGGGTAAAGCAGTCCACGGCGATCCCCTGCCGGCCCAACTCGCGGCTCAGGTCCCGGACATAGACGTTCATGCCACCTGTCTCCTTGCCACCCAGGGTGGCCAGGGGGCAGGTGTGAACGCTGATCATGGCAACACGGTGGATCACGGCCGCCTAGCGATGCCTCAGGCGAGTGAACCAGATGAACGCTCCGACACCGAGCAGAACCGCTCCTGAGCCGGCAATCGGCAGCAGGCAGAGAAAGGTGGCATACAGCCAGTTCTCTTCGGTGGTGAGGGTTTCGCTACCGGTCAAGCCAAAGAGCAAGAAAGTAGCGAGGCCGATGAGACAGGCGATGGCCCCCAGGATCACCAGGATGATAAAGGCCCAATAAAACCCCGGTTCCGATGATTTCGCCGATCGCAAGGGCGAGACAGGAGGGGATTGTTTCACAGCCGGCCGGGGCGGAAGCCTGGAGGGCCTGGCCGATGAAGGGCGCGGCGCGCCACACTCGCCACAGAATATGTCCTCCGGCAGGAGGATGGCTCCGCAGTTGTCACATTGAATAGTCTGTTCAGGCACGAGTCCTCCCTTTGAAAATAAACGGCGGACGGTATCCCTTGGGCAACCGCGACGGTTGCCCTACACCGGGCAACCGCGACGGTTGCCCTACACCGGGCAACCGCGAGGGCCGCCCCTACCCTTTCGGCCCTAGCAGGTTGTCTTGAGTGGCACGCCCGGCCGGGCGACGAGCAGCCGCCGCACCTCGGTGTTCTGCGCGCCAAAACGGTACTTGTACACCTCGTCGCCCCGCAAAAAGTCAAACCGGCTACGGCCCAGCCGGATGGCATGTTCGATACAGTGGGCGATGACGAGGATGCCCGGGCTCAGGTGGGCAAACTGAGCCGGGTCGTAGCCCGAGTTGTAGACCAGGATGGTGTCGCCATAGTCAAAGTTGAGCAGGCTGGCCGCTTTGACCCCATCTATCTCCACAAACGCCAGTTGCAGCCAGCCGCGTCCCTGCAAGACCTGTGCCACATCCAGGAAAAAGCCCTGCATCCTGGGGTCCATAAACTGATCCTTCTCGGGCGCGCTCTTTTGGTGCAGGGCGATAAAGGTCCGCATCTCGGCCGGCAGGTCCTGCTCCGGCCCGACGATGGCAAAGCGGGTATCGGCCTCGGCCTTGCGCAGCTTGCGGCGCACTTCGTGGCGCTGCTTCTTGTCCAGCAGCAGCAGATAGTCATCCCACGTGGCCGGCAGTTCGATCACGGGGCATACATCCTCCACCTCGACCAGGGTCTGGTACCCCCGCGCTTCGGCCAACTCCCGCAGCCTCCTCCACGTCGGCGAGCCGTGGGGGATGTTGCACAGGTCCACGATATCCCAGGTCCCGGCCTGGCGCTCCAGATAGTCCAGCAAGGCGGTATAGACCGCTTCCTCCTGACCGCGCTCCACGATCAGGTCCAGGTAGTCGGACACATCGCGGCAGCCGATGACGTTGAGGACCAGGAGGCCGTCGTTGCCGCGAGCGCGGAAAAAGGGGGCGATGCCCACCAGCCGCCCGTCCTCACCGCCGCGAAATCCGAGCAGGAGCAGGTCGCCCTCGCCCAGGTGTTTCCACCAGGTGGACTGCCACTCCCAGGTGAGGAACAGCGTGTCGGAACTGCTGCGGTGCAGCAGGTCGTTCCATTCGGGCCGGAGGGCCCAGAAGCCGCCGCTTTCAAAATGGTGCTCGATGCGCATCTACCCCCTGCCCCCCTGCTCACGGAACCTTCTGCCAGAGGACCTGAATCTGCTGGATGCCGGCCGTCGTGTCTTCGTCGGTGTTGAAGGTGAACAGTTTGGAGGCCGGCTGGTGGTCGTCGGTCAGCACCTGGATGCTCCAACTGCCGGCCAGAGGAGCATCGGCCAGCCGGATTTCATAGTTGCCGTTGGCATCTGTCCTGAACACATCGGAGGCGGGTGTGCCATCCTGGTACCAGACGATGAGCGGCACCCCGGCCAGGGGAGCCCCTGCCGCATCGGTCACCTGGCCGAAAAAGCCGGTCCAGTCCACACCTGGCCTGCCGCCGGCGCTCTGGAACTCAAAAAGAGGGCTGTCGGTGTTGGCCATCACCGGCGGCGGCGCAGTGGGCAGGGGGGTAGGCAGGGGGGTGTTGGTCGGCGCCCTGGTCGGGCCTGGGGTGAAGGTAGGCACCGGGCTGACGGTGGGTTCCTGCCGGGTTACAGCGGTCGGTTCCTGCTCACCTTTTAGGGCCGGGATGCCCTTGACGACGAGCAGGACGGCCATGACGGCAATGACTATCACCAATATCACGGCCAAGATAACGTACAGACGTATCTGGGAGCCCGATGCCCCCCCCTGATCGTTACCGGCCTTTTCTGTCTGGCTCACTGCACACCTCCTCTGACGCAGAGGGGCCAAGCATGCCCCGACAAAACCCATTCTAACACAAAGCCCTGCTTAAGGCAAGTCATTCCCGTTGTGCGCCGGCAACTTTGTTGAGAGCGCACCCGGCCGGGGCATGACGGGGCTGCGCAGCCGGGTCGAGGTGGTGCATTACGCCCGCGAGCACGGATTGATCGAGTAGCAAGGCCGTGACTCATGCGTCGCGGCGCGGGACGTGCCATCCCTACCGCGTCCGCCCTCTGCACCCACCCAGGAGCCAACGGCATGCCATTCAGGATTGCCTTTTCTGGAAAACAGGCTATAATCGGTCTTGAGAAAAGTCGTGGGGGGCCATCTTGGTACCATGCCCTTGTAAAAGTCGCAGAGGAGGTCTGACAATGGCCGGCATGGAGAAGACTGTCATTGATTTTTCAACCTTCCTGGAGTTGATGCGTCGGGCGAGATTGAAACCCGAGGAAGAGGTATTCCTCTCCCTGCTTTCCGTGTAATCTGTGGCAATCTGCACCCTGCTTGTGCTCCGCCGAACAGCGCACTTACATTGTCGAGCTAAATACGCAGAGGAAACCGTAGAGATGTCCGGTCAAAAAGGTGCATCCCCAAGGCCGACTCAGCCCTCCGGCAAGGTGCCGGCCCGGCCGCTCGACCGGCTGTGGAAGGCCATAGCGGCCGGTGTGTCCGCTTCCGAAGGCGGAGGCGGGCCTCCCCCCGCCCGGCCCCGGCCTGCCCCCTGGCACTGGAGCCTGTTGGCCCTGGCCATTCTCCTCTTCGGCATCTACTACGGCGCACTGGCCCTGTGCCTGCACGATAGCTTTGTCTCCAGCCGTGACCTGGCCGACGTAAACCAGGCCATGTGGAACACGATCCACGGCCGGTTCCTCAAAATGACCGCCCGGCCGTCTATCTCCTCTTTCGGCCATAACAGGCAGTAAAGTTGGAATTATCGGCGACATCGTGTATACTCACAGCCTATCTTTGGGTTTGGGAGGTTCACGATGTCGGAAGACACGACCATCACGCACGAGCCGGTGGACGA
>DAOTXL010000130.1:0-32831 GCA_034435455.1 Anaerolineae bacterium | reverse complement strand
CCCCGGCCCCGGCGGCAGAGCCGCCCGCCCCTCCCCCCCCCCCGGCGGCCCCGGCCCGCCCCCCCCCCCCGGCTCCGGAAAAGAAAGCCGGGTCGCCCCCTGCGCCGGCAGTGGGCAGCCCGACCCCTGAGCAGGTGGGACGCCAGGTGCTGGGCGACCTCCTGCGGCTGATGGGCATCCAGGCCAGGGTGGAAGCCTCGCTGAACCACGAACTGGCGGAGGAGGATCAGCCACCGCCCGTCGTGCTGAATATCACCGGTGGCGATTTGGGCATCCTCATCGGGCGGCGGGGAGAGACTTTGCAGGCGCTGCAATACCTGGTCCGGTTGATGGTCAGCCACCGTCTCAAGCACTGGACCGACCTGGTGGTGGATGTGGAGAACTACCGGGTGCGTCGGCGCCGGGCCCTGCAGAGCCTGGCCGAACGGGTGGCCGAACAGGTGGCCCAGACCGGCCGGGTCCAGGCGCTGGAACCGATGCCCCCTTCAGAGCGCCGGATCGTGCACATCACCTTGCGCAAACATCCCAGGGTAACTACCCAGAGCGTGGGCGAGGGGGAAAAGAGAAAGGTGACGATCATCCCCCGGCGATAGAGCATCCAGGCAAGCGGACCCCTGGTTCTCCGGCCGATGGCCATCCGGCAGGGGCGGCTGTTATGGCTCTGCTTCGGTTCAGGGGAGGCGCAGCTTGAAGCGAAATCGGATCGTCTTTTTGCTATGGGTTGCCATTGCCGTAGGGGCCATCGGCACCGGCCGCGATCTGCTCTATAACCTGTGGTACCTCCTGACGGCGCTCCTGATGGTGTCCTACCTGTGGGCCTGGGCCGGCATCCGTTGGGTGGAGGTCCAGCGGTCCATCCGCGCCGGTCGCTCTCAGGTGGGGAAGGTGATGGAAGAGCGGTTAACGGTCTGGAACCGGGGCATCTTCCCCAAGCTATGGCTGGAGGTGCGGGATCATTCCACCCTGCCGGACCATCACGTCAGCCGGGTGATCGGCTCCTTGCGCGGCCGCCGGTCGCACGCCTGGACGGTCAAGAGCCGGTGCCTGCAACGGGGTCGCTTTACCCTCGGCCCGTTGACGCTGTCCAGCGGCGATCCCTTTGGCCTGTTCCGCAAGGTCCGCCCTCTGGAGGAGCCCCCGGCTACGCCATTTATCGTCTATCCGGCGATGGTGGACGTGCCGACCTTTGCCCCGCTCCTCGGCTATCTGCCGGGTGGCGACACGATGCGCCGCCGGACGCCCTACGTGACCACCAACGTGTCCGGGGTGCGCGAATATGCGCCCGGCGACAGCTTTAGCCGCATCCACTGGCCCTCCACAGCGCGGACCGGGCAGCTCATGTCAAAAGAGTTCGAGCTGGACCCCACAGCCGACATCTGGCTGCTCCTGGACCTGGATCGGGCGGTGCAGGCCGAACGGGGCTGGGTCAGGCCGGCAGGGCTGAGCCTCGGACGCCTGCCCTGGGAACCCCCTTTGCCCGACCCGATCCTGGCCCCCTCCACCGTGGAGTATGGGGTGACCATCGTCGCCTCGCTGGCCAGGCACTTTATTAACCACGACCGGGCGGTGGGGTTCCTCGCCTATACCCACCACCGGGAGTTGATCCCGGCCGACCGGGGAGAGCGGCAGTTGACCAAAATCCTGGAGACGCTGGCCGTCATCCGGGCCGATGGCCACATCCCACTGGCGGAGATCATTGCTGCCGAAACCGTCCATCTCCGCCGCAATACCACCGTGATCGTCGTCACCCCGAGCGACCAGAACCGTTGGATCGCCGCCGCCCGGGTGGCCAGGCAGCGGGGCCTCAACCTCGTCGCCGTGTTGATCGACCCCCAGAGCTTTGGCTACCCCAACAGCAATGTGGGCCTCTGCCCGGAACTGTCCATCAGCGGCATCCCCGTCTACCTGGTCCGGGCAGGGGATAACCTGGCCGAAGCCCTGGCCCGGCCCCACACCCTGGCCATCGCCCCGGTCGGGCGCTCCCGTTGAGAGGAGGAACCGGCTCCATGATCCAGGGCGAACGGATCGTGCTGCGCGCGGTCGAGCGCGAGGACCTGCCCCGCTACGTTCAATGGCTGAACGATCCGGCGGTGGTCGAGTATTTTGGCCCCTTCCTCCCCCTCTCCCTGGCCCAGGAGGAGGCCTGGTACGAAAAGATGCTGGCCGATCCTGCCGTCCGCAACTTTGCCATCGAGTTCGAGGGGCAGCCCATCGGCGGCGCCGGCTTCCAAAACATTGATGGGCGCAACGCCAGCGCCGAAGTGAGCCTGTTCATCGGCCGGCCCGATCTGTGGGGCCAGGGTCTGGGGTCCGACATCCTGGCCACACTGGTCCGCTTTGGCTTTGAACAGATGAACCTGCACCGCATCTACCTGCGCATCCTGGCCGGGGATGAGCGGGCGATCCACCTCTGCGAGAAGGTTGGCTTTCGGCAGGAGGGCCGTTGGCGCCAGGCGGCGTTCCGCCACGGCTCCTACCAGGATCTCCTGTGGATGAGCATCCTGCGCCCCGAGTGGACCGGACGGCCAAAGTGAGCCATGATTAGCCTGGATGACACGATTGTCGCCATTTCCACCCCCCCTGGCGAGGGAGGGATTGGCATCGTGCGCATGAGCGGCCCCGCCGCCGCCGCCATCCTGCGCCGGCTTTTTGTGCCCGGCTCTTCTCTCTCCCCTTTTCACCTCCAACCCCGCACCTTGCACTATGGCCACATCGTCGAGCCGGCCACCGGCGAGGTGGTGGACGAAGTCCTGGCGGTCTATATGCCGGCGCCCGGCACCTACACCCGTCAGGAGATCGTCGAGATTGACGGCCACGGCGGGATCGTCGCCCTGCGGCGCATCCTGGCCCTCTGCCTGCGCCAGGGGGCCCGCCTGGCGGAACCGGGCGAGTTCACGGCGCGGGCCTTTCTCAACGGCCGCCTCGACCTGGCCCAGGCGGAAGCCGTCCTGGATGTCATCCGGGCCAGGACCGAACGCTCGCTACAGGTGGCGATGGGCCAACTGGCCGGCCACCTGTCGGAGCGGGTCGGGGCGGTGCGGACCGGACTGGTAGAAGCCCTGGCTTACCTGGAGGCCAGCCTTGATTTTGCCGAGGACGAGATTCCCGAGCGGGACCTGGGGCCGGACCTGGAGCGGGCCGGCCACGAACTCGAACGCCTGCTGGCCGATGCCGACCGGGGGATCCTCTACCGCCAGGGGGTGCGGGTGGCCATCGTGGGCCGGCCCAACGTGGGCAAATCGAGCCTGCTGAACCGCCTGTTGCGCACCAGCCGGGCCATCGTCACCGACATCCCCGGCACCACCCGGGACACCCTGGAGGAGACACTCAATCTGCAGGGCGTGCCGGTGGTGCTGGTGGATACGGCCGGCATCGCCGCCCGGGCGGTGGACCCGATCGAGCAGTTGGGCATCGAGCGCAGCCGCGCCGCCCTGGCCCAGGCCGACCTGGCCCTGCTGGTGGTGGACGCCAGCCAACCCCCCACCGACGCCGACCGGGCCATCGCCGCCCTGATAGGCAACAAGCCGGCCCTCGTCGTCCTGAATAAAACCGACCTGGTGCCCGATGCACCCCAGGAAGCCGCGCGTTGGACGGGGGACCTTGGCCCCTGGCCCCTCGTCCCCGTCTCGGCGCTGACCGGCGCAGGGGTGGAACGGCTGGAGGAGGCCATCGTCGAGACGGTCTTTTCCGGCCAGGTGACCGCCACCGAGATGCCGCTGGTGACCAGCCCCCGGCATAAAGAGGCGCTGAACCGGGCGCTGGACCATATCCATGCGGCCCAGGCGGCCGTGCAGCAGGACCTTTCGGCCGATCTGGTGGCGATTGACGTGGCCGCTGCCGTCCATGCCCTGGGGGAGATTACCGGACAGACGGCCGGCGACGATCTGATAGAGGCTATTTTCAGCAATTTCTGTGTGGGGAAGTAGAGATGAAAGAGGCAAGAAGAAAGAGACAAGAGGCAGGAGGCAGGGGGGTGGCTGCCTGCTGCTTGCTGCTCCTCCTCAGCACTCTGGCCGGTTGCAGCGTCGCTCCCACCCCGACCGGCATGGCCGCCATCTCGCCCACGGTCGCCGGCCCCACGCCCAGCCCTACCTTCAGCCCGACGCCGACCCTGACGGCCCTGCCCACCCTCCCGGCGGCAGCGACGTCCGGCCCGACGAGGCGGCCGGCAACGGCGATCCCCTCTGCTGCGCCACCCACACCGTCGGCCACGGCCAGCCGCACGGCCACGGCTACCGCCACGCCTGTCCTGAGCCGCAGCCCTGAGCCAGGCGCGGGGCTCACACCCAGCCCATCGGCCACGGCCGCGCCGACCAGCACACCCCGGCCACCGGCCCCGACCATCACGCCCACCGAGACGATCACCCCCACCCCATCGCCCACCCTGACCCCAACCCCCATGTTCAGCCCCACCCCCCTGCCGACAGCGGTCGGCGCCGCCGCCAAGGGGGTGGTCAACATCCTGCTCATCGGCCTGGATTCGACCGCCAACCTGCGGGGGCAGAACACCGACGTGCTCATCGTCGTCAGCGTGAACAAAGACACCAAACAGGTGGCGATGCTCTCCATCCCCCGCGACCTGTGGGTCTATATCCCCACCATCGGCTGGCAGCGCATCAACGTTGCCCACCGCAAGGGCTACAGCACCGGTTATCCGGGGGAAGGGCCGGGACTGTTGATGCAGACCATCGAGGTCAACCTGGGCATCCCGATTGACCACTGGGCCCGCGTTGATTTCACCGGCTTTACCCGGGTTGTGGACGAACTGGGGGGAGTAGACATGGTCGTCACCTGCCCGATCAATCTGCGCTACAAGCCCCCCACCTCGGACCAGGAAGAGGAGATGTGGCTGGAGCCGGGCGTCTATCACATGGACGGGGCTACCGCGTTACGGTACGTCCGCACCCGGCGCGACGCCACCGACTTTGACCGGGCGCGGCGACAGCAGCAGTTCCTGAAGGCCATGTGGAATCAGCTCAAGGACCAGCTCAAGGGCCTCGACCTTGTGCCCAAGATCGGCGACCTGTGGTCTGCCCTCAAAGACAGCATCAAGACCGACATGAACCTGGGCGACCTCCTGTCGCTGGCGCCGGTGGCCCTGGACCTCAAGCCGAGTCGTATCCGCAGCCGCTACATCGGCCCCGGCCAGACGACCGGCTGGACCACGTCCGAGGGCTGGGAGGTGCTGCTGCCCGACTATGAGAAGATCCAGCAGGTGGTAGCCGGCCTCTACGCGCCGCCTGCCCCTGCCGAAGACCAGATCGAATCGGAGGGAGCGCGCATCCAGGTGTGGAACGGCACCTATCGGCCTCAGTTGGCGCAGATTGCCGCCGATCAACTGCGCTGGAACGGGCTCGGGGTGGTGGATACCGGCCCGGCCGATACCCCCAATTACAAACAGACCCAGATCATTGTCTTTCGCGACAGGCCCAAAGCCCTGGAACGGCTGGTCCAACTGTTACGGGTCCAGCCCCAAAACATCATCCAGCAGCCTGACCTCGACCAGCCGGCCGACATCCGGGTGATCCTGGGCCAGGACTATGACCCCTGTCGTTAGCGCCTGACCGGAGGAATATGGAGATCGTAGAGGAGGATCAAGATGAGCCCCAAATCGTATACCCTTGAGTCGGGTGAAAAAGCCACCCAGGTGATGATCGGGACCTCCGACACGCTGGTCTGGGGGGACCTGGTGACCAAAGAGCAGACGCGGATCATCGGCTTTCTCACCACCCTGGCCGAAGATTTTGTGCCGCTGTACGACGCCAAACTGCTGTTCCTGCTCCCCCCTCAGCAGACGGCCCCCCTCGAACGGCCCACGGTGTACGTCAAACTGGAGGAAATCCTGCTCTTTTACGCTATGGGCGACGTGGCCGAAATCCCGGAAGAGTCGGAGGTGCGGCGCTTTGAGCCGATCGAGGCCATCGTCGGTTCCTTTTTGATCGAAGGGGTCATCCTCAAGTCGCCCATCGCCACACTCCAGAATATGCTGCTGGTGACCAAAGATGCCTACATCCCCATCTACAAGGCGACGTTCCGGCACCTGGTCAAGCCCTGGCTGGGGTCCTTTTCAGGGGCCATGGTCCAGGTCCGGCGGGATCGGATGACGGTGATGGTGCGCTAAGAGCTGGTCTAAAAACCACCAAGGACACGAAGGACACCAAGGATTTTTCCAGCTATCCTTTGTGTTCCTTTGCCATCTTGGCCTTTATGGCTACCTTTTCAGACCAGCCCTAACCGCCTGCCGCTCTGCCCAAACGGGGTACTTTCAGAAAATCGTTTACACTCTACCGGTGAGGGCAACGGCCGTCCACGAATCGGCATTCGTGCATTCGTGTTCCATTCGTGGACGGCATTCGTGGCCGGACTGTAAACCATCCGGCCCAAACGGGGGGAAATCGCTCCGACCAGAGGGGGATCAGTCGGGCAGGGTGAGCAGATACAGTTTGCGCCCGCTGAGGATGTAGGCTCGCCCGCCGATCTCGTCCACGAAGAGGCTGGTCACGCCGGCCAGCACGTCACCCACCTGCTCGATCTGGGCATCGGTCAGGCGGAACTGCCGCTTGAACTGACCTTCGGCCCCGCACTGGACGATGCGGCTGTTCCCCCGGTCGGCGATATAGACCCATTGCGTCTCGTCGGGGGGCCGGGTAAAGAGGGCCGAGGGGCTGCCGGGAGGAGTGTCCCAATCGGAGACGCCAAAGGTGTCCGGCCGGCCGGCCGTCAGCTTTTGAATTCGGCCATCGGTATAGAGGAGGTAGATGCTGTTCCCGATGGCCATGTCCACCACGCCGGCCAGGTCCATCGGCACCTCCAGCCAGTCATCCGGGGGGAGGGCATATCCGTTGACGGTTGGCTGGTAGCGCCAGATTTTGTTGGCCGTGGAATCCAGCAGGTAAAAGCGTCCGTAATAGCTGCCCACCAGCCGGGGGAACTGCCAGCTCTCGGCGGCCGCCACGGGCCGGGCCGTCCGCTCGCCGGTGGCCGGATCATATTCTACCAGGGCCCCGCCGCTTTCCAGGATGACCAGGGCGGCTTTTTGGCGGTCGTTCCCCATAGGCATCCAGACCATGTCCACCAGGTTGCCCAGCAGCACGTTGCCGACCTGGTCTCCCCGGCTGACCAGCACGGTGTTCAGCGAGTCGGCCAGCAGCGTCTGCTGCGTCTCATCCAGTTGATGGTGATACACTTTGCCTGCCTGCCGGTCCAGGACAAAGACGTACACCCCCTCAACCACGACGCGGGTCAGGTTGGCGCCGCCGGGATAGCTCTTGAGCTCCTTCACCGAGGTGATGCGTTGCACGTGGCCGATCTCGTCCAGCAACACCTCGACCCGTTTCCGCAGGTCGGCGGCCTGGGCGTGGTCGGGCTGGCGTTTGAGCAGTTGATCGAGGCGGGTTTTCGATTCGGTCAACAGGGTTCGTGCGGCAGCCGGATCGGTTGTGCGCAGGGCCTGTTGCCAGCGGTCGTTGGCCTCCGTCCACAGCCTCTCCAGTTCCGCTTTTCGGGCCTGGCCCCGTTCGACATAGGTGACCAGGGCAATGGCCGCCACAAGGAAGGGGATAGCCAGGGCGACCCCGATCAGGAGCCTGCGCGTCGGCCCCTGGGCTGTCATGGCCGCGGGGCGCTCCTCCGGCCTGGGGGGAGGGGTCTTCCCTCTGGCCGCCGGCCGGCGGGCAGGCGGTGGCGGGCCGGGCTGGCCGGGGATCATCCGCCTGACCAGGGTCAGCAGGGCCTGCCATCCGCCGGCCAGGGCTGCTGCCCACGCTCTGCCGGCCTCCCTCAGCCGTTCTCCTGGGCGCAGGGATTCCAGCCAATGGGCGATCGATTCGCCGGGGGGCGGGGAGGCCGGCAGTGAAGGCCGGGCCGGCGTGGCCGGTGCGGCGGCCGCGATGGGCATGGCCTTGCCCTCGGCGGTCCCCACCCTGACCGCCAATGCCAGCAGGTCGCCGCCTTTGCTCGCTTCAGACACGGCATCCAGCACCGCCTGCGCCCGGTCTCGGCCCAGGATAGCAGGCCAGGCCGGGCCGGGGATGCGGCGGGCGGTGGCGCTATCCACCAGGAGGATGGTGTCGCCGTCGCTCACCTGGAGGTGAAACAGGCTGACCTCTACATCCCGGCGTTCCCCCAGGGCGACGGCATCCATCTCCTCCGGCGACAGGCCGTCCAGCCACGGGGAGAGGTCGGGCAGGCGCGTCACCTGGCCGGCGTAGGCATGATAGACCGCCGCCGGCCCCACCTGGGCGATGAACAGATCGTCATCCCGCAGCACGGCGCACGACGCCCCGGCGGTCCGCTGTTCGCCGGGCAGTGAATTCCGGTTCTCTTCAAAGAGCAGGCGGTTGGCTTCGCGGAGGGCGTTTCGCAGGCCGGCGGTGATGCTGCCTCGATAGCGAAAGTAGGCATCCTGCACCGTTTCGGTCAGTTGACGGGCAACGACCTCCCGGCCGGCCACCCGACCGGATAGCTCCACCAGGAGGTACAGGTTGCCCCGGGCCTGCCCCCTGACCAGGGGCGAGGTGCGTTCGTCTGCCAGGATGCCACCGGCCTGGGAGTGCGGGGCACCGCCCACGACGGCCAGGTGGGCCACGGTCGTCTTGACGCGCATCGTTCCCTCCTTCGCGCCGGCGCCGGTTCCATGCTGGCAAAAAGGGGCCGGTCGGTCCCTTGCGGCGACGAACCAGCCCCTCCGGTGGCGCTCAACGCCAGGCCGGTCTGTTGGGTCGGAGGATCGGCGGATGGGCGATTAGAACGAACTGCTGTTGAGGTCCGACGCCCTGGCCGTTGCCACCAACTCGATGGTCAGCCTGGAGAAAAAGCTCTCCGGCGGCAGTTCGCCGCTGCCATAGACCAGCTCGGTCACCGTCGCCTGGACCTGCAGGCCGCTGGTGTTCAGGGTAAAGGGCACTCCTACCTGGGCCAACACCGCCTCCCCCTTGGAGGCCAGCCTGGCCCGCAGCGAATCGCTCTGATAGGCGTGCCGGCTCATCAGCACCTTGGTCACGGTGCGGATGTCGCTCTTGTCGAACAGCCACACCTCAAAGGCGGTCACCCGGTCCGGGTCGCCGGGGCCGATGGTCTCCGAGATCCCCACGCCGCACTCGCCCAGGAATTCGCCCATGGGCGTCTCGATGCTGAACGACTCGTCGTAGGTATCTTCGCCCAACTGGTAGGTGGTGATAAAGTGGCCCAACGGCGGCTGGCCGACCCCTTCCCATTCTTCGGCGACCGGCACCGGCCGCGCCGGGCGGACCTCAGCCGTCAGGGGGCGGGCCGCTGTCCGTCGGCGCAACGCAACGCGCAGGCCGATCCAGCCCAACACCAGCACCAGGAGGAGGGCGACAATGGTCAGGCAGGGCACCCGCAACCGCTGCAACAGCCCGGCTTTGGGGGCCGGCGGCGTTGGCGTGGGGGAGACGGCGGCCGGCAGGCCCAGGCCCAGGGCGATGGACAGGTCCTCGATGGCCTGGACCTTGTCGGGGCGGGCTTCGGCCTCGTACTTTTGCCTGGCATCGGCCAGGGCCTGCTTCTTTTCCTCGTCGTTCCAGCCGGCCAGGAACTGTTGGGCGCGGGCTCTGTCTTTGTCCAGCCTGAACGAATCGGCCACCAGGGCCACATACTGCGCCCTGGCCTCCGGGGCCAGGTCATAAGACTGGGCATCGGTCCAGCGCACCGGCCACAGCCCCCAGCCGATCCCCAGCCAACCCAACAGCACGCCGATAATCAGGCCCACAACTCCGATGATCCCCTCTCTTCGTTTGAATAGTTCCATTGAGCGCCTCCTTTTGCTCCCATTGCCGTTCGCCGAGAACCGGTGGCCGATCCCCCCGGCTTGTGGTGGGCTACCCGGTTTATCTTAGCACAATATTTATTTTTCGGCAAGTCCGCGGCTTATGTCTTGACGCCTGTCAATCCACCACCGGGGCCTTGGGCGAGCGGGTCAGCACCTCCCCCCCATCCTCCCGGACGATGACCAGGTCCTCAAGGCGCACCCCGAACCGGCCCGGCAGGTAGATGCCCGGTTCAACCGTCAGCGACATGCCGGCGGCCAGGGTATCTTTCGACAGCCGGGAGGCCGCCGGTTTCTCGTGGATCGCCAGCCCCACGCCATGGCCCAGCCCGTGGCCAAACTGCTCGCCGTAGCCGGCCTGTTCGATCACCCCCCGCGCCAGGGCATCGGCCTCTACGCCGCTCATCCCGGCGCGGAGGTTCGCTTCTGCCGTTTCCTGGGCTTTCAACACCACCTCCCACACCTCCAGGTACTGGGGGTCAGGCCGGCCCAGGCAGAAGGTGCGCGTCATGTCGGAGCAGTAGCCCTCTATGGTGCAGCCGATGTCCACGACGATCGGCTCGCCCGGCGCGATGGGGCGGTCGGAAGGCCGGGCGTGAGGCAGCGCCCCGTTGGGGCCGGCGGCGACGATCAGGTCGAAAGCCACCTTGCTTGCGCCGTGGGTGCGCATGTAGGCTTCGATCTCCCAGGCCATTTCCTGCTCGGTCATCCCGGGTCTGGCCACGGTCAGCAGGTGGGCAAAGGCGGCGTCGGTCAGCGCCACCGAGCGGCGCAGCGCCTCAATCTCGGCCTCATCTTTGACGGCCCGGATCGTCTCGACGGTGTCCTTCAGCGGCACCCATTCCACGCCGCTACAGGCCTCGCCCCAGGTGGAAAGCTGATCCACGGTGACATGCTGGCTTTCAAAGCCCAGCCGCCGGACCCCCAGATCGGCCAGCAGGTCGGGCAGCAGCTTGCGGAACTCGTCTTTGATCCTGGCCAGCTCAAAATCGGGCGCCTCGCGGCCTACCTGTTCGTAGTAGCGAAAGTCGGTGGCCAGCACCGCCCGTTCCGCCGAGATGAGCAGCCAGCCGGCCGACCCGGTAAAACCGGAGAGGTAGCGGCGGTTTTCCGGCTGGCTGATCAGGATGGCGTCGAGGCCGTGGTCGGCCAGGGTTGGGCGTAGTTTGTTGACTCGCATGGTTTGCTCCTTATTTTGAAATTTTTTCCCCACTCCCTTTGGGCCGCTGCCAGGAACTCCATCGGCAGCTTGTTTCGTCGTCCGGCCGGTAGTTGGCGCAACTGTAAAAGGTGCGGCCCTTGCGCGTCCGCTTTTCGACGACCGCCCCACCGCACTGCGGGCAGGTCACGCCGGGCAGAGGGATCGGTGCGGTGTAGCGGCACCGGGGCCAGCCGCTACAGCCGATAAACTGCCCGAAACGGCCCCGTTTGAACAGCAACGGTTGGCCACACTCGGGGCACAGCTCGCCGGTGGGCTGGGGCTGGAGTTCGACGCGGGGCATCTTTTGCCGGGCGGCTTCTACCGTCTGCGCAAAGGGGCCGTAAAACTCGCGGAGCATCGGCACCCAGGCCTGCTGGCCGGCGGCGATCTCGTCCAACCTCTCTTCCATTTCGGCAGTAAAGCCGACGTTCACCACGTCGGGAAAGTACTCGACCAGCAGGTCGTTGACGGTAAAGCCCAGGTCGGTGGGCACCAGCTTGCGCTCCACGCGCTGCACATAGCCACGGTCCTGGAGGGTGGTCAGGATGGGGGCGTAGGTGCTGGGCCGGCCGATGCCATATTCTTCCAGGGTGCGGATGAGGGTCGCGTCGCTGTAGCGGGGGGGCGGCTGGGTAAAATGTTGTTTGGGCAACAGGCGCACCAGGTCCAGCTCTTCGCCCTTGTCCAGGGGCGGCAACCGTACCCCTTCCCCTTCCTCCCCGGCCTTTTCCTCCGCTTCGCGGCTTTCCTCGTACACCTTGAGAAAGCCGGGGAACTTGACCACCGAGCCGGTCGCCCGGAACAGGTACGGCTTTTCGCCGGCAGCCGGTCCGGCCAACACCTCCACCGTGGTCTGGTCGAGGAGGGCCGGGGCCATCTGGCTGGCCAGGAATCGCTGCCAGATGAGGGTGTAGAGCCGCAGTTCGTCCCGCGTCAGATAGGGTTTGAGGGTGGCCGGCTCACGGTGGACGCCGGTGGGGCGGATCGCCTCGTGGGCCTCCTGGGCGGCCCTGGCCCGCGTCTTGTATTGGGGGGACTGCGGCGGCAGGTAGGCCTGCCCGAACCGCTCCAGGATGAATTGCCGGGCCTCGGCCTGGGCCGATTCGGCTACGTGGACCGAATCGGTGCGCATGTAGGTGATGAGGCCCACCCGCTCGCCGCCGCCGATCTCCTTGCCCTCGTACAGCGCCTGGGCCACGGCCATCGTCCGTTTGGCCGTAAAGCCCAGGCGGCGGCTGGCCTCTTGTTGCAGTGTGCTGGTCATAAAGGGGGGGGAGGGGTTGCGGCGGACCTCCTGCTGCTTCACCCCGGCTACGACATACGCCGCGCCCTCCAGGTCCTCCACAATCGCCTGGGCGTCCGCCTGGTTCTTCAGGTCCGGCTCTTTTCCCCGGATTTTCACCAATTTTGCGATGAAACTTGCTCCCTGCCCCCTGCCCTCTGCCCCCTGCTTCCTCAACTCCGCTTCGATGCTCCAGTACTCCACCGGCACGAACGCCTGAATCTCCCGCTCGCGCTCGCAGACCAGCCGCAGCGCCACCGATTGCACCCGTCCGGCCGACAGGTTCTTGCGGCCCACCTTGTCGCGCAACAACGGGCTGAGGGTATAGCCCACCACCCGGTCCAGGATGCGCCGCGCCTGCTGCGAGTCCACGCGCAGCCGGTCGATCTGCCGCGGGTGGGCAAAAGCGTGGCCGACCGCCTCCTGGGTGATCTCGTGGAACTCGACGCGGTGGACGGGGATGCCCCGCAGTTGGCGGTCCAACGCGGCCGTCAGGTGCCAGGCGATGGCCTCCCCCTCGCGGTCGGGGTCGGTGGCCAGATAGACCTCGGCAGCCTCCTGGGCCCTGGCCTGCAACCTTTTGACCACCTCTTTTTTATCGGCAGGGATGACATAATGGGGGGCAAAGTCGTGCTCGATGTCCACGCCCAGGCGGTTGGCCGGCAGGTCGCGGACATGCCCGACCGAGGCTTCCACCGCATAGCCCTTGCCCAGGAAACGGCCCACCGTCCGCGCCTTGGCCGGCGACTCGACGATGACCAGCCTGGGGCCGGTGGTCCGGCGCTCCCCGGCTGCGGGGGAGCGGGGGGCGCGTTGGGCCGGGGGCAGGGCATCGTGGGCCGGGGTGCGCCCCAGGCGCACGAGGCGGGTTCCGCATTCAGGGCAGGTACCCTGGATTGCCGGGCGGCCCTGCTCGCCCACAAAGACCGCCTGCGGCGAGGTGATGGGGCGTTTGGCCCTGCACCTCACGCAGTAAGCCAGGATCGGCTCGTCATCCATGAGACCCTCGGTGGTTCCAGGTGGTTTGGCGGTCAGCGGGAGGTTTCAGCCGGATCACAGATACTCCTGCAAGCCTTCTGCCGTCAGCCGCTCCACCACCTCGCGCACCGCCTGCGCCCGGCCTTTGGGGCAGACGAGGAGCGCATCGGGCGTATCTACCACCACGAAATCTTTCAGGCCGAGGGCGACCACCAGCCGCCCGGCCGAGGTATAGACGTAGGTGTCGGCCGTATCCGACAGCAGGGAGTGGCCGCCGCCGCACACCACATTGCCCGCCTCGTCGGTTTGCAGCAGCGCCGACAGGGTGGCCCAATTGCCCACATCATCCCAGCCGATCTCTACCGGCAGTACGGCCACCCGGCGGGCCTTTTCCATGACCCCATAGTCAATGGTGATTTGGGGTACCTGCTCCCAGGTCTGCTCCAATACGGCGGTCCGGTGGGGCGAGTGCCAGGCCTGGCCCACCACCTGCAGCCCGGCGTAGAGCTGGGGCAGCAGGCGCTCCACCTCGGCCAGGAGGGTCGCTGCCCGCCAGACAAAGATGCCGGCATTCCAATAATACTCCCCGCTGGCGACGAACTGCCGGGCTGTGGCCTCGTCCGGCTTTTCGACAAAGCGCCGTACTGCAAAGGCCGGAGGGTTGCCCTCCCGGTCCAGGGCAGGGCCCCGCTGGATGTAGCCGTAGCCGGTGTGGGGATGGGTGGGAGTGATGCCCAACGTCACCAAATAGTCCTCCTGCGCGATCTGGGCGGCCCTGGCGATGGCCTGCCGGAAGCCGGCGGCATCGGCGATGCGATGGTCGGCGGGGAAGACGGCCATCGAGGCGGCCCTGTCCCGTTGCCACAGGACTGTGGCGGCCAGGCCGATGCAGGGAGCGGTGCCCCGTGGCCCCGGCTCGACGATGAGGTTTTCCGGCGGCAGGCCGGGCACCTGGGCCTGGACCTCGGCGGCGTGCCCGGCGCCGGCCACGATCAGCAGCCGCTGCAGCGGGATCAACGGCCGGATGCGATCCACCGTCTCCTGGAGCAGGGTGCGCGGTCCCAGCAGGTCGAGGAACTGCTTGGGGGTGGCGGCCCGGCTGCGGGGCCACAGCCGCGTGCCGACCCCGCCGGCCATGATGACAGCATAGAGATGATCGTCCACAGAGACCTCCTTGTCCCGGTCCAGGTTGCTAGTCGATTGTGTACCTGACGCCCTCTTCCCGCGCCAGGACATAGTTCATGCCACCCACCTGGCGGACCATGCCCTTGAGTTCCATCAGCGCCAGGGTGCTCGACACCTGGGCGATGGGCAGTTTCGCCGCCCGGCCCAGCTCGTCCACGTGCACCGGTTCGGTGGACAGGTGGTCCAGCAGCAGCGCCTCGAGGTCGTTGTCGGGGATCACCGCCCGCGCCTGGGCCTGCTCGCTGACCATCGTCAGGTTGAGCTCTTCCAGGATGTCGGCCACGGTGCACACCATCTTGGCCCCCTGCTGGATCAGTTGATTGGTGCCCCGGCTGTTGCGGGCAAAGATGCTTCCCGGCACGGCGAATACCTCCCGCCCCTGCTCGGCGGCGAAATCGGCGGTGATGAGCGCCCCGCTGCCCAGGTCGGCCTCGACGACCACCGTGCCCAGCGCCAACCCGCTGATGATGCGGTTGCGGGGGGGAAAGTTGCTCGCTTCCGGCCGGGTGCCCAGGGCGTACTCGCTCACCAGCGCGCCCCGTTCCACAATCTCGGCAGCCAGCCGGGCGTTCGGCCAGGGGTAGATCACATCCACGCCGCAGCCCAGCACGGCGAGGGTCCGCCCGCCGGCATCCAGGCAGGCGCGGTGGGCCACGGTATCAATCCCCTGGGCCAGGCCGCTCACCACCGTCACCCCGGCCTGGGCCAGGCCCGAGGCGATCATCCGGGCGGCCTCTTTGCCATAGACCGAGGCCCGGCGCGTGCCGACGACGGCCACCGCCCACTCATCCCGTGCCTCAAGACCCCCGCGCACATAGAGGACCGGCGGGGCGTTGTAGACGTGGCGGAGGTTGTGGGGATAGTCGGGGTCATCCCAGGTAATCACCTGGACCCGGGCCTGTTTCAGCCGGGCCATTTCGGCCTCCAGGTCCAGGGAATCGCGCACCTGGAGCAGGTTGGACAGCGAGCGCCGGTCGAGGCCGGCCTGCTGTAGATCGTGGGGGGGGGCATGCCAGGCGGCTTCCAGGTCGCCGAAATAGTCGAGCAGGGCACGCAGGCGGGCTGCGCCGACGCCCGACACCTTGTTAAACCCGACCCAATACCGAACGTCCGTTCCGGACACCTCCCCTGCTCCAGGGCAAAGTGATGGAAATAGGATACACCAGACGGAGGGATTTGTCAAAGTCTCCGGGCCGGGGGCGGTCAGCGCAGGCCATCGAGGAGTTCGACCACCAGGCGGCCTGCCTCCAGGTCCACTTCCCGGATCACGTCGGCGATGGCCGGGAGCAAAAGTTCGTCGTCGGCCGGACCGGAGCCGCGGACCACATACACATCGTTGGCCCCGGTGTAGAGGATGTCCACCACCTGGCCCAGGAACTCGCCCGTCCCCGTCCACACTTCCAGGCCGAGGATCTGATGTTCGTAATATTCCCCTTCTTCCAGGCGGATGGCTTCTTCCAGGGGCACCTGGATCAGGAAGCCGCGCAACGTCTCGGCCCGGTTCCGGTCGTCGCAGCCCTGGAGCTTGAGCAGGGCCCGCCCCTGGTGCAGCCGGTACCCCTCCAGGGGCCAGGGGGCAGGTTCCTGGCCATCGGGGCCGACAAAGACCCGCTGCAAGCGGCCAAAACGATGGGGGTCTTCGGTCAGGATCTCGACCTTGACCTCTCCGCGCACGCCGTGCACCCCCACCACCTGGCCGATGGCCAAGTAACGGGGCTCAGGAAGGCGTCGTTGCCCTCCTGAGCCCCTTCTCGATTCCGCAGCAGGCAGCCTGGCGCGGGCCAGGCGCGGCCCCACTAGACGATCTCCAGTGTGACGCGCCGCCCCTGCCGGGCAGCCGCCGCCCGCAACAGGGTGCGCATGGCGTTGGCCACACGCCCCTGCTTGCCGATGACACGACCCATGTCGTCGGCCGACACGCGCAGTTCATAGATGGTCGCGCTGGTACCCTCAATCTCTTCGACGTGGACCTGGTCTGGATCATCCACCAGGGCCTTGGCCATGTACTCGATCAGTTCTTTCATGCTCATGTTCTACTCTCCTTCCAGGGCATTTGGGGTGAAATAGGGTTTACTCGTCGTCCTCGTCTTCGAAAAAGTCTTCGTCCTCCTCGGCGTCCAGGTCCCAGTCCTCCTCCAGATCTTCGGATTCCTCGGCCATGGCGATCTCTGGCTCCCACTCGTCCTCAGGCTCGGCCGGTTCTTCCTCTTCCTCAAACTCCTCCTCTTCCAGCCCCTCTTCCTCCTCGAAGGGGGCCTCTTCTTCCGGCGGCAAGATGGGTCGGGCCTCTACCGGCCCGGCTTTGGGCGCGGTCCGGGCCACAGGCACCTCCCCCCGCTTGATGGCTGCTGCCTGGGCCAGGATGCCCAGCCTGTCCAACATGCGCCTGACCGCCTCTGACGGTTGGGCCCCCACGCCGAGCCAGTACAGCGCCCGCTCGGTATCCACCTCCAGCGTCACCGGTTCGGTGCGTGGGTTGTAGTGGCCGATCGTCTCGATGAACTTGCCATCCCGGGGCGCCTTGGAATCGGCTACGACGATGCGATAGTGGGGTTGCTTCTTGGCCCCTACCCGACGTAATCTGATTTTTACCATTTCTCTCTAGACACCTCCTTTTCTAGTCTGGCCGGTCTTGATTCTTTGTCCCTGTCTATCCCCCCAGCCCGCCGAGCATAGACATCAATCCCCGCAAGCCGCCCCGGCCGTGCTTCCCGCCACCGGTCAGTTGCTTCATCATGCGCTGCATCTGCCGGAACTGGGTCAGCAGGTCGTTGACGTCGGTCACCGTCGTGCCCGACCCTCGCGCAATGCGCCGCTTGCGGCTGGCGTTGATGATGCGGGGGTCACGCCGCTCTTCAGGCGTCATGGAGTTAATGATGGCTTCAATCACTTTTAGCTGCTGGTCGGTGACCTCCGGGGCGACCTCGGCCGTGAGCTTGGACATGCCAGGGATCAGTTGCAGCAGTTGGCTGAGCGGCCCCATCTTTTTCAATTGTTGAAGCTGGTCGCGAAAGTCCTCCAGGTCGAATTCGCCTTTGACCAGCTTCTTGCCCACCTTCAGGGCCTGTTCCTGGTCCATGACCTGCTGGGCCTTCTCGATGGCGGTCAGGACGTCGCCCATACCCAGGATGCGGCTTGCCAGCCGGTCGGGATAAAAAACCTCCAGGGCGTCGGTCTTTTCGCCCACCCCCAGGAACTTGATGGGCACCCCGGTCACTGCCCGCACCGAGATGGCCGCGCCGCCCCGGGCATCGCCATCCACCTTGGTCAGGATCAGCCCGGTGAGGCCCACCCGCTTGTTGAACTCATCGGCCACGCGCACGGCATCCTGCCCGGTCATGGCATCCACCACCAGGAGCACTTCCTGGGGGTTGGTGCGCGCCTTGACCTGTTCCAGTTCGTGCATCATCTCGTCGTTGATGTGCAGCCGGCCGGCGGTGTCCATCAGGACCACGCTGTAAGCCGCCTCGCGGGCGCGTTTGAGGGCGTTGGCACAGATTTGCGGGGGCGGCACCCGATTGCCTTCGCTGTGGACCGGGATGTCGAGCTGTTTGCCCAGCACCTCGAGTTGGGTGATAGCCGCCGGCCGGTAGGTATCGGCGGCGACCAACAGCGGGCGTTGCCCTCCCTTGCGCAGCGTCAGCGCCAGTTTGGCCGCCGTGGTCGTTTTGCCGGAACCTTGTAGCCCCACCAGCATGATGACGTGGGGCGTGGGCCCCGACAGGTTCAGGCGGGCCGGTTCGCCCAGGGTAGCGATCAGCTCTTCGTGGACGATCTTGATCACCTGCTGGGCCGGCGTCAGGCTCTTCATCACCTCGGCCCCCACCGCCCGCTCCCGGACCCGGGCGATGAACTCTTTGACGACCTTAAAGTTGACGTCGGCTTCCAGCAGCGCCAACCGGACCTCGCGCAGGGCGGCATCTACGTCCGCTTCGCTGAGCTTGCCCCGGTTTGCCAGTTTGCCGAATACCCCTTGTAGTTTGTCCGACAGGTTCTCAAACACGATCCGTCCTCATCCAGGCCCCTGGTCTGGCGCTAAGGATATATTGTATGCGAGAACCCCGATTTCGTCAAACCACGGAGCAGGATTCGTCTCAACCGCCACAGGCCGTTGACAGTCCTCCCAAAGTGGGGTAGAATAGCCTCCGCCGTTTGAGCAGACCAGAGGGATGACCGACATGAAAGCGATGCTACTCCGGGTGCCCAGGCCCGTCGAGGAAAATCCGTTGGAGCTGGCCGATCTGCCGCTGCCCGAACCGGCGCCCGGCCAGGTCCGGCTGCGGGTGCGGGCCTGCGGCGTGTGCCATACCGACCTGCACCTGGCCGAGGGGGAGATCGCCACGCCCAGGTTGCCCCTCGTGCCCGGCCATCAGGTCGTCGGCGAGGTGGATGCTGTAGGCGCCGGTGTGAGCCGCTTCGCCCCTGGCGACCGGGTGGGCGTGCCCTGGCTCTATTCGACCTGCGGCCGGTGCGACTATTGCCGGCGCGGCCAGGAGAACCTGTGCGATAATGCCCGCTTCACCGGGCAGCACACCGACGGTGGCTTTGCCGGGTACATGGTCGTCCCGGCCGATTTCGCCTGCCCCCTCCCACCCGGCTTCCCCGACGAACAGGCTGCGCCGCTGCTGTGCGCCGGTATCATCGGCTACCGCTCGCTGCGGCTGAGCGAGGTCCAACCGGGCGGGTACCTGGGCCTGTACGGCTTTGGCGCCTCGGCCCACGTGACGATCCAGGTGGCCCGCCATTGGGGCTGCCAGGTGTATGTCTTTACCCGCAGCGCCCAACACCGGCGTCATGCCCTGGAGTTGGGAGCCGCCTGGGTCGGCCAGGCGCAGGATACGCCACCCCGGCCCCTCGACAGCGCCATCACCTTTGCCCCGGCCGGCTGGCTGGTGCCCCACGCCCTGCGCGCCCTGCGCAAGGGAGGGACGCTGGCGATCAATGCCATTCACATGAGCCCCATCCCAGAGATGCCCTATGCCCTGCTCTACGGCGAGCGGACGGTGCGCAGTGTGGCCAACGCCACCCGCCAGGACGCCGCCGAACTGCTCCAACTGGCTGCCGAGATCCCTATCCGCACCGATGTGGAGCTGTACCCCCTGACAGAAGCCAACGCCGTGTTGCAGCGGCTCAAGCGGGGGGAGGTGCAAGGGGCGGCAGTGTTGGAGATTAGAGATTGATGGTGGAGGATTTTGTGAGAAAGCGCCTGCTCTTTTTGACCGTCATGATGGCCCTGCTGGGAGGGGGGGGGCTGAGCTGCACGATAGGACGCGGGGGTGTGGCGAGAATCACCCCTACGCCGACCAAAACGCCGCGCCCCCTCTTTACCGCAACCATGACACCCACCGCCTTGCCGGCACCCAGCGACACGCCTGTCCCCACCAACACCCCCCTGTCCACCGCCACGCCTGTCCCGACCGACACCCCGCTTCCGCCCACCGGGGTCCCGCCCACGGATACCCCTCTCCCACCGACCGACACCCCTGCCCCGCCCACGGACACCCCTCTCCCACCGACCGACACCCCTGCCCCCCCCACCGACACACCCCAACCCCGGCCGACCAACACGCCGATCAAGCCGACCCATACAGCCACGCCCAAGGTGGATTTTAAGGTCAAAGAGATCGTCGCTTTTGTGGATGGCAGCCTGACCAAGAGCGGCCTGCACAACGTCTATTTCACCGTTCTAGATGCCGGCGGCGCACCGATTGACGGCATCATCATCCAGGAGGTCAACAACCAGCCGCCAACCCAGGTGATCAGCGGCGACAAGGGGCCGGGCAAGGCTGAATTCACCATGTGGGCCTCCGACTACCGGTTCAAAGTGGTGGGCAACACCGGCGGCCAGACCTTCAGCAGCGAGACGACCCACGTGCTGTCGGTGCTGTACGAACATGCCATCTGGGACGACCTGATCCGGGGTGGCATCTGCGCCGACGAGGCATCCTGCCGCGCCCTGGGGCCGATCCACTATAGCTACAATGTGACCTTCCAACGCACCTGGTGATCTATGGGAGACCCCCTGTCTGCCGACTATGGCCTGACCATCCGCCCCGCCCGGCCCGACGACCGCCCGGCCGTAGAGCGCATCTGCGCCCACACCTGGGAGTGGGGCGACTATATCCCTGAGGTGTGGGACCGCTGGCTGGCCGACGCCAATGGCCAGGTCCTGGTGGGCGAGCTGGCCGGTCAGGTTGTGGCCCTGAGCCGGATCATCTTTCAACCGGAGGGGCAGGTTTGGCTGGAAGGGATGCGCGTGGCTCCCGAAGCCCGCCGGCAGGGCATCGCCCGTCAGTTCCTCGATTATAGCCTCGCCTGTGCCCGCCGGTGCACCGCCCGGGTGGTCCGCCTGAGCACCGGCAGCTACAATGAGCCGGTCCACAGGATGGCCGCCCATGCCGGCATGGTGCGGGTTGGCGCTTATGTGCTGTGGGCGGCCGACCCGTTGCCCCAGGCCCCCCTGCCCACCATCCTGTCCCCCGCAGATGCCCCGCAGGTGCAAAAGGTCCTGGCCCATAGCCCCCTGCTGGTCCACACCTACGGCCTGTGCAGTTTTGGCTGGGCCTGGCAGGAACTCTCCCCGGCGTATGTGGCCTGCCTCCTGGAGGCGGGACAGATGGCCGCCCGGCTCGCCCCCGATGGGAGCCTGGCGGCCCTGGCCTCGATCCACCCCGACCCAGGCGATGAGACGCTGTGGATCGGCTTTATCGAAGGGCAGCCAGGGGCGGTTGCCGACCTGGCCACGGCCATCCGGGGGCAGGCAGCCCAGATCGGGTCAGCAAAGGTCCAGGTGATGCTGCCCGGTGTGGACTGGCTTCGCGATGCTTTGGGCACCGCCGGCTATGGTCCCGGTGATTGGCAGGGCGAGCTCTGGGTCTTTGCGCGCCGGCTGTCCCAGGAGGCGAAATGAGAGTTCAGCCGCCTCGTCGTGGCCACCGGGGGAGCCGTTTTCCGGGCCGGCTGCCGGGCCTCCTCCTGGCCGTCGGGGTGCTGGCCGGGGTTTTGCTGCTCACCCGGCCGCTGTGGTCGCACTTCCTGTACGGCGTCACCGGTGAGGAGACCCTGCTGGCCCAGGTGCGCGGCGGGCTGGAGTGGGTGGGCAACCTCACCCGCCCCCGGCCCGACACCGCCGATTTCGTGCCGGTGGCCAACGCCGGGGTCCATCCCTTTGGCGTCAACACTTTCCTGGAGCAAGAGGTCGAGCCGCAAAAGCGGGAACGGGCGGTGCAGATGATCGCCGACGCCGGCTTTCACTGGATCCGGCAAGAGTTCCCCTGGGAGGACATCGAGATCCACGGCAAGGGGGATTTCGAGGACCGCCGCCACGAGCCAGCCCGCTCCGCCTGGGAAAAGTACGACCAGATTGTGGACCTGGCTGGCCGCTACGGCCTGGAGATCATCGCCCGGCTCTCCAACCCACCGGCCTGGAGCCGAGCCCAGGGCGACGCCGGCGGCCCTTTTGCCCCGCCCGACAACCTGGACGATTACGGCGACTTTGTCGAGGCGGTCGTCCGTCGCTACCGGGGGCGCATCCGCGTCTACCAGATCTGGAACGAACCGAATATCTACCCTGAATGGGGCGAGCAGCCGGTCAGCCCGGAAGGGTATACCGCCCTGCTCAAGGTCGGCTACACGCGGGTCAAGGCCGTCTGCCCCGAGTGCATAGTCCTGTCGGGCGCGCTGGCCCAAACCATCCCCCTGGGGCCGCGCGATTTAAACGATTTCATCTTTTTGCAGCGGATGTATGACGCCGGGGCCGGCGACTATTTCGACGTGCTGGCCATCCAGGGCTATGGCCTGTGGTCCGGACCCACCGACCGGCGGATGCGGCCCCGCGTGCTCAACTTCTCCCGCCCCCTCTACCTGCGGGAGATTATGGTCCAGAACGGCGACGCAGCCAAACCGATCTGGATCACCGAGATGAACTGGAACGCCCCGCCGCCCGATTTGCCGAACCCCCAGTTCGGCATCGTCACCCTGGAGCAGCAGGCCCGCTATGCGGTGGAGGCGTTTCAGCGGGCGCAAAAAGAGTGGCCGTGGCTGGGTGTGGTCAATGTCTGGTTCTTCAAGCGCGCCACCGACACCGAGACCGATCAGGCCATGTACTATTTTCGCCTGGTCGAGCCCGATTTCACGCCCATGCCGATCTATGACGCGCTCAAGGCCTATTTCCACCGCGACGAGGCCCGCACCCTCTACCCCGGCGTGCATCAGGAAGACGATTGGGCGCTGGACTATGAGGGGGCATGGCACAGCAGCGCCGATCCGTCCGCCGAACTGGGCGCAGCCCGCTATGCCGACTCGCCCGACGCGGCGCTGGCCTTCACCTTTGTGGGAACCGACCTCTGGCTCAAGGCCGGGCCCGCTGCCCAGGGGACGCTGGCCTGCCGGCTGGATGGCGGTCCGGAAAGGCAGGCGAGCCTGGCCGCAGGCGAGGAGGTCCACCTGGCGCGCGGGCTGCCCTCCGGCAGGCACTCCATCTCCATCCGCGCCATTGCGGGCACCTGGGCCGTGGACAGCCTGACCGTTCGGGAGCGGAAGGACCCCGGCCTGTGGCCGGTCGTGGCCGGGTTGCTCGTCCTCCTGGTGGGGGTCGCCGTCGGCCGTCGCCGCCGCTGGTACGAGCGCCGCCGGGCGGGATGAGAACAGCGGATGCGCGGAATGAACGGATTGTGAAAGCGACGACCCGCAATATCCAATACCCAATATCCTATCTCCTGCTTGTCCTCATCCTGCTCCTTGCCTCTTTTTTGCGCTTTTACCGCCTCGATGCCCAGAGCCTGTGGAACGACGAGGGTACCAGCGTCGCCGTCGCTGGGCGCGACCTGGCGACCATCGCCCGCGATGCGGCAGGCGACATCCACCCGCCGCTCTACTACTGGCTGCTGCACGGCTGGCTGCGGCTGACCGGTGACAGCGAGTTTGCCGTGCGCGCCTTTTCGGCCCTGTTGGGCGTCTTGCTGGTGGCGCTGACCTATGCCCTGGGCCGGTTGCTGACCGGGCGCTGGGCCGGGCTGGCGGCGGCGTTCCTGGCGGCTATCAACCCTTTCCAGGTCTATTATTCCCAGGAGGCACGGATGTACATGCTGCTGGCCGCCCTGACCGCCGGGGTGATGTGGGCCCTGACCAGGGTCGGCGGCAGAATCGGCGGCGGAATCGGCGGCAGGGGTGGCGGCAGGGGTGGCGGCAGAATCGGCGGCGGAGTCGGCGGCAGAATCGGCGGCGGAGTCGGCGGCGGAGTCGGCGGCAGAATCGGCGGCGGAGTCGGCGGCGGAATCGGCGGCGGAATCGGCGGCGGAGTCGGCGGCGGAATCGGCGGCGGAATCGGCGTCAGAGACGCCTCCTACGGTCTGGTGGTGCTGCTGGAGGCCGCCGGGCTCTACACCCACTATTCCTTTTCCTTTATCCTCCTCGCCCTGAACCTGATCTTTGGGCTGTGGCTGTGGTGGAGGCGAACCTGGAAACCGGCGCTGCCCTGGGCCGCATCGCAGGCCGCCGTTCTGTTGCTCTTTCTGCCCTGGCTGCCGACCGCCTACCATCAACTGACGACATGGCCCCGCGTGGGCCAGCTGCCTGACCTGATCGCCGCCGTGACGGCTATCGCTCAACTGCTCCTGGCCGGGCCGGCGGCTCCGCCCCTGACCGAAAACATTGCCTTTCTACTGTTACTTGTGGTGATCTTTATCCCTTCGCGCACAACCGGCCGTCTGCCCAAGCCGGTGGCCGATCTGGCCCCGATTGTGTGGCTGCTGGTGCCGGTGGTGCTCATCCTGGGGCTGGGGCTGTTCAAGGAGGCCTACCTGAAGTTCTTATTGGTTGTCAGCCCGGCCTTTTGCCTGCTGGCAGGCCGCTTTCTCGCCGCCCCGCTGCGGGGGGAGCACATCTTTCGCTACGGAACTGCCTTTGTCTGCGTCTTCCTGGCGCTCTATTTCCTCTACACCTCGGCCTTTGGGCTGCGGAGCTACTACCACGACCCGACCTACGCCCGCGACGATTACCGGGGCATCGTCGCCTATGTGGAGGCCGTGGGCCGGCCCGGCGACGTGGTGCTGCTCAATGCGCCGGGCCAGCAAGAGGTGTTTGGCTACTACTACCACGGCAGCCTGCCGGTCCATCCCTTGCCAGAGAGCCGCCCGTTGGACCCGACAGCCACCGAGGCGGCACTCGAGGCGTTGGCCCGGCCCGGCGGGCGGGTGTTTGCCGTGCTGTGGGCCACCGACGAGAGCGACCCAGGGCGTTTCATCGAGGGCTGGCTGGACGAGCATGCCTGCAAAGCCCTCGATGCCTGGTACGGCCATGTGCGCCTGGCCGTCTATGCTGTGCCCCGGCAGACCCCCACCACGCCGGACCGGGTGCTGGACCTCCGGCTGCGCAGCCCGGAGAACGGCGATGAGATCACCCTGCTGGGCTACAGCCTGCTGAGCGACCAACTGGCGGCGGGCGACATTGCCCCCATCACACTCTTTTGGCAGGCCGGCCAGACGCCGACCCGGCGCTACAAGGTCTTCCTCCATCTGCTGGATACGGGCAACAACATCGTCGGCCAGCGGGATACCGAGCCGGGAGGTGGGGCGCGGCTGACCACCCTCTGGCCGCCGGGCGAGGTTGTGGCCGATCACTACGGCGTGCCGATCCACCCGGCCACGCCACCGGGCCGGTACCGCGTCGAGGTGGGGATGTACGACCTGGAGACCGGCCGGCGGCTGGTCACCCCGGAGGGCGCAAGCCAGGTCTGGCTGGAACCGCTGGCCGTAGCGCGGCCTTCCACCCCGGCCCCGGTCGCTGCCCTGGGAATGCAGCATTCCGCCAACGCCGGCCTGGGCGAATTGACCCTGCTGGGATATGACGCTTTCAAGTTGGGCTGGGCCCACCGGCCTGAAGTGGCGCTGCGGCCCGGCGATGTGTTGCACCTGGCCCTGTACTGGCGGGCGGAAGTGCAGCCAGGCGGTGACTGGCAGGTGGCAGTGGACCTGGTGGGGCCAGATGGGCAGCAACTGGCGGGTTTCGTCGCCGAACCGGTGGGCGGCTACCCAACGAGCCGCTGGCAGGCCGGCGACGTGTGGCGGGGGCAGTTCAACCTGTCTCTCCCCGGCGATATGGCACCGGGAAAATACCGGCTGCGGGTCCGGCCCATCGTGCCCGACGGCTCATCACCCGGCGCTTTCCTGTCCGAGCCGGTGACCGTGAACCCGTAGGCGTGAAGCGTAAAGCGTAAAAATCTGTTCATTACGTTTTACTCATTACGTTTTACGTTTTACTCATTACGTTTTAGTGAAATGTCACCACTGTTTCGTCCAGTGGACGATGGCTACCTGGTGGCCGGTTCCTTCCGGCCGGCAGTTGTTGGTGTCAAAGTGGATGGTGACTACCTGCGACGAGGTGACCACCTGGCCGTTGTCCTCTATGACGCGGGCGGTGCAGGTCCACTCCTGGGGCGTGCTCTGGCCGAAGGAGAAATCATAGTGGCCGGGCTCGTACTCGCCAGGGCTGCCGGTGGGGTGCGACACGAACTTGTTGCCGTAGCAGTCCACTTCGATCCGCACGCCGTTGACCGGGTTGCCGGCGGTATCCCTGACCATGCTCTGCCGGGAGATGGCCGGGCCGCTACAGTTGGGCGCTATCGCCGGATCCCAGATGACCTCGCCGGTGAATTGCAGGCGGACGGCGGTCGAGGTGGTGGTGGGCGTCGGCCTGGGGGTAGAGGTCGCCGTGGGGGACCGACCGGCGCCAGGCTGGGGCGTCCGGGTGGGCGATGGGGGAAGGGTGGTGGTGGGGATCACCGCGCCTGGAGCCGGGATGATCAGTTGTTGGCCGGTGATAATCCGGTTGGGGTTGGCCAGGCCGTTGGCCTCGGCGATGGCCTGGATGGAGGTGCCATACTGCCTGGCAATGTCCCACAAGGTCTCCCCCCGTTTGACGGTGTGGATGACCAGGCTGCCGGTCGGCGTCGCCGTGGGCGGCTCCAGGGTGGGCGTGGGCGATGGCAGGGTGGTCGGAGCCGGCGTGGGTTCGACGGCCGTGCTTTCGGCGGTGGGCTCAACCGAAGGGGCAGGGGCTGTCGTTGGGGTCGGCGTGGCGATGGAACGGGTGGGCAGCGGTGTGCTGGTGGACAGCACGATCCAGGCGACGGGCGTGGCTTCGATCCGTTCAAAGGTCGGCCAGGGGGTGCGGGTGGGCCGCTCCGTGGGGCGCTCCTGCCTGGCCAACCGGCTGAGCGCCGTGCTAAAGATGATATAGTTGAGCAACACCAGGATAATGAGGATGCTCCAGTGTCTCCATTTCATAGCCGTTCCCTCTGCCCGGATGTCCTGCATATTGTGGCTATCCGGGAATTTGCCCCAACTCCTTGGGGATATTGTACCACGTTTTGTCCGGTTGGGCAAGGGGGGCCACGAATGGGACACGAATGCACGGATGCACGAATCACGAATCACGAATCACGAATCACGGACGGGGGGAGCCATGAGGGTTTCGGTCATTGCCACGGTCCTGAACGAGAAGGCCAGTGTCGAGCGGCTGCTCGAATCGCTGGAGGTACAGACCCGGCGGCCCGATGAGGTGGTGATCGCCGACGGCGGCTCGACCGACGGGACGTTGGGCGTTTTGAACGCCTGGGCAGCGTCGGGGCGGCTGCCGCTGCGGGTGCTGAGAAAGCCGGGGGCCAACATCTCGCAGGGGCGCAATGCGGCCATCGCGGCGGCCACCGGCGAGGTGATCGCCTCGACCGACGCCGGGGTGTGGCTGGAGCGGGGCTGGCTGGAGGCGCTGGTAGCCCCCTTTGAACGCCCGGAAGCCGGCCGGTTCGTGGCGGCCGTCTCCGGCTGGTTCGTGCCCGACCCGCAGAGCGCCTTTGAGGCAGCGATGGGCGCGACGGTGCTGCCTCATGCGCGGGAGATCAGGGCCGACCGGTTCCTGCCTTCCAGCCGGTCGGTGGCCTTTCGCAAGGTGGCCTGGGAGGCAACCGGCGGCTATCCCGAATGGCTCGACTATTGTGAGGACCTGATCCTGGATTTTCGCCTGCGGGACCTCTATGGGCCGTTCCCCTTTGTGCCTGAGGCGGTGGCCCATTTCCGGCCCCGGACCAGCCTGCGCGCCTTTTTCAAACAATACTACCGCTATGCCCGTGGCGATGGCAAGGCCGACCTGTGGCGCAAACGCCACGCGGTCCGCTATCTGACCTACCTGCTCGCCGGGCCGCTGTTGATCGTGCTGGCGGTGGTCCACTCGCCCTGGTGGGCCGGGGGGTTGTTGCTCGGAGCCACAGCCTACACGGCCACCCCCTATCGCCGCCTGGCCCCGATGCTCAAGCCCTACGGCCCCTTCGACCGGCTGAAAGCGGTGCTGCTGGTGCCGGTCATCCGCGTCGTGGGCGACCTGGCCAAGATGATCGGCTATCCGGTCGGGCTGGCCTGGCGCTGGCGCAACCGGCACCGCCCGGAGGTCCACTGGCGGCAGGCCGGATGGGCGCGGTGACCGCCCTTCCTGCCTTTATGGCGCGGGAGGGTCCTTCCTGGCCCAGGCAAATTTGCGCCGCAGGGCGGTGGGATAGTACTTTTCCAGGACATCGTAGCCCACCTGCTGGCCCCACCGATGGTAGACGCGGGGGTCAATGTACGACTTGAGACTGGTGCCCAGGTTCCAGGTCCGCTTCCGGGCCGCAATGGAGACCTGGACCTGGATTTTGCCCAGGGCGATTTCAGCCTGCCTCAGTTGCTCCCTGGCCTTCTCCAGCCGACGTGTGGCGGCGGCGATCCGCCGGCTGAAACGGGCCTCCACCTTCTGCCGACCGGCCGGCGGCGCGGCACTCTCCTTCTCCGCAACTTCCCGATACAGGGCCTCCAGGGCTTCCTGATACGCTGTTACCTGTTTCTGGCATTTCGCCACCCGCTCTTCCGCTTTCTTCTGCCGCTCCTGGAACCGCTGCTGGCTGCGAGGCCAACCGGCCGGCGCCTGTTTGGTGTGGTTGCACAGCACCGCTGCCTCCAGGTTGGCCAGGCTGGCAGCCTCCCACTTTTTGTATTCGGGATCGCTGGCCCGGACCCCTGAAGCGGCCAGGCTTTCCTGCACGGCGAGGGTGGCGTGGTGGGTGCGGAACACCTTGGCCGTCAGGCCGGGCACGCCCAACGTGCCGGACAGGTAGGCGTTGACCTGTCGGCTGCTGATATCGGGGAAGAGCTGCGGCAGGTCCCGCGTCGGGTGGCTGCGATCCTGGTTGCCGCTGGAATTGGGCGGGCGGGCCTGTTCGATCAACTCCTCCAGATTGCGCTGCACCACCGCCGGCAGTTGTAACGTTTTGTGCCACAGCACCGAGTCTTTGCCCAGGAACCTGAACTCGGCCAGGCCGTCCGGGTGCAGGGTGACGTGCTCCGGGCGGAGGGTGGTAGCCCCCACCGTGTCGGCCTCGTCGGGGTCCTTCTCATCCCCCACCCGCAGGCACAGGGCATCAATCAGATAGCAGACAGTGGCGATTTTTCGCCGCCGGGGGTCTGGGTGGGAGAGGTCCCGCTCGATCTGCGCCCGCACGGCTTCCAGTTGGGCATGCAGTGCGTGGGCCTTGTCGAACTTTTGCGCTTCCCGCTCCTGTTTGATGGCGGCGGCGTCGCTCAACCAGATGTACTTGAGCTTGCCGGAGAGCCTGTCTTCCCAGCGGGCCACCCATAGCGACTCCGGCTCCCAGACGATCTCGGCCCACTCGCCGGGCGGGGGAGGGGCGTCGGGGCTGAGGTTGAGGGTAATCTCTGGATGGCGAGGGCCCTCTTTCCATCGCCCGCGCAGGGGGTGCTGGCCACGTCCCATAAAGATGCCGCTCGGCTCGACGAGATAGTTGGCCAGTTCCACCCGTTCGCCGTTGACGATGGCGTGGCCGTACCGCTCCCGGAGCGCCTCGCGCCGCGCCTTGCGCTCGGCGGCCAGGGCTTTGCGCTCCTCCGGCGTCAACCGTTCCCTGGCCTGTCGCTCCGCCTCGACGAGGCGGAGGGCCGGGCCGAAATCTACCTCCTCCACCGCCAGGGTCTCGTCCAGGCCCAGCGCCCGGCTGAAATCGGCCATAAAGTTGCGCACAAAGACCGGGTCCTCCACGTAGGGGGTCCCCTGTTTCCTGGCCCAGGCCAGAGCCATCTCTTCCTGTGGGGGCGTCAGCGCCACCGGCTCCCCCCGCACCCTGAGCACCAGGCCCACGGGCGGCGGTGGCTCCGGCACGACGACGCCGTTGTGGATCAACTGTTTCAACATTTGCCTTTCTCTACCATGCCGAACGTTTGGGCATATCCCGCAGGCGGAAAAAGGCCAGACGGGGCCGGATCGGGCCGGGGGCCTGGGGATCTTCCCGGTAGGTGATCGAATACCAGCGCACCGGGTCACACCCGGCATACCAATCCACCGTGGCGTGGTCCAGGTTAAAGAGGAACATCGGCCCCATCCACGGCCACTCCTCGTCGGCGTAGGCATAGGCCGCGGCCAGGTATTCGGCCTGCTGCTCCTCCCCGACCTCCATCCACTCATGCTCCCCCAGGTCGCAGTCGGTTGCCAGCACCCAGCCGAACTCGGTGGCCCACACCGGCGAACTGTCGCCGTGCTCCCGCATCACCTGCTGTTGCTCCTCGGCGCGGCGGAAATAGATGGGGAGGGTGACCTGGTCGGGGGGGGTGTCGGGCGGGTACGATCCGCCGTAGGGATGGCTGCCCAGGGCGTCCAGGTAGCCCCTGGCCCCGGCGCGGTACATCTCCCGCAGGAAGGTCAGGTCGGGGACCACCCTCTCGGCGCCGTACAGGTGCCGCGCCCAGGCCAGGTCCGCCGCCGAACCGCCGGTGGTCGCCAGCCCGGCGCTGACGACCAGGGCGTGCGGGTCGCCGGCCTTGACCCCCCGGTAGCCGGCCTTGAGCAGGGCGGTGTACTGGGCCGCGTCGGGTGCCCCGCCCCATTCGTAATCCAGATTCGGTTCGTTCCAGATTTCATAGGCGACCGTCTCCAGCCCCTGCCCGCGCCAGGTTTCGGACACGTGGGCAGACAACGCCAGGGTAAAGGTGTAAAAGGCAGCCAGGTCCGCCGGCGAGACCGGTGGATTTCCCACGCCGGGGGGCGGCGGCCCGATGACCGTCAGCAGCACGTGGCGCACGTAGGGCACCAATTCGCGGAGCTGGTTATCCACGTTGGCCCAGTCGTAGGTCGGGTCGCTGCTTTCCCAGGAGACCAGCCCTTTAGCCCAGTCAAAGCCCATGACCGTCAGGCTGAGGACATGGTCCGCCGAAGCGACGACGGCCCCATAGCCCAGGTGGGCCGGCCAGGGCGGAGGCGCCAGGTTGCGGAGCGCCAGGGGCAGAAACAGGTGGAGCGGCGGTGGGGCGACCGCCACTGTCGCCGTGGCGATCCGGCGGCTGCAGGGGTTCCCGGCGGTCAGGACCACCGTGTAGGTCAGGGGGGCGGTGAAGATGTGGGTCACGACCGGGCCAGTAGCCGTTTCCCCGTCGCCAAAGGCCCAGGCAAAGGCCCGGAGCGGCGTCCCGCCGGTCACAGCGGCGGTAAAGGTAATAACCTCGCCGGCATGGGGGACGGCCGGCCGGAAGGCGATCGCGGCCCCGGCGATGGACTCGCACGGGGCGATGGCCAGGGTGACGGCCTGCTGCGTCGGCGTGACGGTGCAAAGGTTCCACGCCGTCAGCCAGGTGCTATAGATCCCTGTCGCCGTAAAGCGGTGGGTGGCGGTCAGGAGGGGGCTGTCGGTCATCCCGGTCATGGGCGGTGTGCCGTCGCCAAAAGCCCAGGTGTAGCTGACGGGCAGGCTGCCGGTGAGGACCTCGCCGATGAACAGCACCGGCGTGAAGGTGTAAACCTGAGTAGGGGTATAGGTCAACGCCAGGCCGGTGGGCGGCAGGCAGGGCCGGGCCGTCACCGTCACGCGGGCCGTGGCCGTCAGGGGCGGCAGGGTGCAACTGTTCCACACCGTCAGGGTGAGGGTGTAGAGGCCGGCCGCCGTGTAGGCGTGGGTCACGGTGAACGCCGGTGACGCCGTCGTGCCGCCGAGCGGGGCGGTGGCGTCGCCAAAGCTCCAGGTGTAGGTGATGGGCAGGCTGGCGGTGAGCAGTTCGGCGGCGAACAGGACCGGCGTTTCAGGATAGACCAGGGTGGGCGTGTAGCCCAGTACCACCCCCTCTACCGGCTGGCAGGTGGAGGGCAACCCGGCCTGGGCCGGCCGGCCCGAGGCAGCCCCAATCAGCACCAGGCCGGCAGCCAGGAAAAGGGCCGCCGGCAGCGCCAGAAGGCAGGCTCCCTTCATCCCGGCTCACGCCTTGCCCAGCACCGCCGCCAGCAACGCCATGCGGATATACATGCCGTTCTCCATCTGGCGAAAGTAGGCGGCGCGCGGGTCGTTGTCCAGAGCGTAGCTGATCTCGTTGACGCGGGGCAGAGGGTGCATGACGATCATCCTCTCTTTGGCCCGGCTCATCAGCTCTGGGGTGATGACATAGTAATCCTTCACCTCTTCATACTGGGCCTGGTCGGCGAACCGTTCGCGCTGGACACGGGTGACGTACAGCACATCCACGTCGGCGATGATCTCCTGCACGTTATAAGTCTCGCGCACCTCCTTGCCGTGGTCCTTGATCTCGTTCATCACATCCAACGGCAGGCGCAAAATCTCGGGCGAGACAAAGGTCATGCGCACGTCGTACAGGCACAACAGCCGGGCCAGCGAGTGGACTGTCCGCCCGTAGCGCAGGTCGCCGACCATGGCCACGTGCAGCCCGTCAATCGTGCCCAGCTCTGTCTGGATGGTATACAGGTCCAGCAGCGCCTGGGTCGGGTGCTCTCCCACCCCATCGCCGGCATTGATGATCGGCTTGCGGGCATATTCAGCCGCCACCTGCGACGCGCCGACCTCCGGGTGGCGCAGGACGATCACGTCGGCATACGACTCCAGGGTGCGGATGGTATCGGGCAGGCTCTCCCCCTTGGTCACCGACGAGTAGCGCACCTCGTTGATGGGGATGACGCTGCCGCCCAGCCGTGACATGGCGGCGATGAACGAGGAGCTGGTGCGGGTGCTGGGCTCGTAAAAGACACAGGCCAGCACGTGCCCTTTGAGCAGGTCGGTGGAGCCGACCCGTCTGACCACCGCCCGCATCTCGTCGGCCACCCCAAAGATGTAAGCCAGATTTTCACGGCTGAACTGCCGCACCGAGATGATGTCCTGGCCGTAAAAGCCGCTGCTCAGGTTAGGGGCCAGGCCCACCGTTTTGACGCCATTTTTCATTCCACCACTCATCCTTTCCTCCTAGTATAATAAAACTTGTGGGTTGGGGCAGTTTGCGGTACAGTTAGGGCGGGCCACAGCGCCGACCACAAAGAGGCAAAGCCTGGTGGTCATAGCTGTAAAGAGCCAGGGTAGCCTCGTTGTTCCT
>DAOTXL010000129.1:0-35995 GCA_034435455.1 Anaerolineae bacterium | reverse complement strand
GGGGGCGGGGTGACCCCGCCCCTACCGGTCAATCGGTAAACCAGGACACGATCTTTTGCACCAGTTCCAGGATGGCCCGGATGGCTATCTCGAACAGGTTATCGGGGTCGGAAGGCGTCGCCTCGACGGCCGGCGTCGTCTCGACGGGCGGCACCTCCGGCGGTGGGACCTCGCCCGCGCTCACCTCGTAGGCCGTCCCTTCCAGCACGACGATGACCCGCTCGCCCAGGGCAAAGTAGCGCCCCCAGTCAGGATGGGCCGCGATCAGGGCAAAATAGTCGTTGCTGCCAAAGCTCAGCGGCACAGGCGTCATCTTGTCGGCGTCAAAGAGGGTGTCGGTCCATACGCCGTTGTGCAGGATGAAGGTCTTGTCGCCCACATACCGCACCGGGCTGATCGGATTGCCGTACCCGTCGGTCTCACCGCCGCCTATGCCGGTCGGCAGGGCTGCCGGTGCGTCGGCCCCCGACAGGGCCTTCTCCCCCGCGCTCCGCTCCACCGCCCCCTGGCCAGAGGCAGGTGCAGGCACAGCCGTGGCCTGAATCTCCCGGGCGATCTCCTGGCGGCCTTCCTCACTCAACGCCCGCTCGGTCTCGTCCACCAGGAACGAGGTGTAGGGGGTGATGATGCCATAGCGGATGGACAGGCCCACGATCTCGTCAATCAGCTCCTTGTCTTCGCCATGCAGCCGGATCTGCTGCAACAGGTAGCCGATTTTGCGCGTGGCCCACAGCCGGGCAATGAACTCCTCGCCCCCGGACCGCTGAAAGAGCATCCCATCATAGCGGAAGGAATAGGGCCGGCCGTTCACCTGGCCGCTCAGGGTGATGGTTGTCTCGCCGCCGCTGCGGTAGCGGCCCACGACCACCAGTTGCGTCCCGGCAAACAGGTCAGGCAGGGGATAGGGGTACAGGTCGTCCACGAGGATCTGCCCAAAATCGATCTCCAGATCGGATAGGAGCGGGGCGCTGACCCTGGCATAAAAGGCCGAGACCTTTTCGTCAATCTCTTCCTCGGGGCGGACATAGCCGCTGGCCCCCCGATGGTTCTGGGCGAGGGTGTCCAGCAACGTGGTGTTCACGTCATAGCCCACCCCAAAGGGAAAGAGGCGCACATTCCCGGGCGCAGCACGGCTCACATTGTCAAGGATGCGGTCAATATCCACCTCGCCGGTGGTGGGCAGGCCATCGGTCAGAAAGATGAGGAAGGTGGGCCGCCCCTCTTCAACCATGTCGAGCGCCTCCAGCAGGGCGCGGTTGATGTCGGTTGAACCACCGGCTTCCAGGCGAGCCACAAAGTCGCGGGCCTGGCCCCGCTCGCCCGCCGGCACCAGGCCACGGGCGTAGGGACGGGTGCCGGTGCTGAAGGCCAGGATGTTGAAGCGGTCCTGGTCGTTCAGGTGGTCGAGCACAAAGCGGAGGGCCGCCCTGGCCTGTTCGATCTTTTCACCGCGCATCGAACCGGAAACATCCAGGACCAGGATCACATCTTTGGCGACCACCTGCTGCGCCTCAACTTCCACCCGGGGCGCGGCCAGCAACAGGAAAAAGCCATCCCCCTGTCCATCCGGCCTGTAGCTGAGCAGGTTGACCCCCACCTCCTCCGTCGAGACGGTATAGTACAGCACAAAGTCGCGGTCGGGCCGGACATGAGATTCCTCGTAGCCGACGGTGGCATTGTGGTCGCCGCGCCGCTCGACATCCACCTTGTGGCTGGGGCTGTAGATGGCCTTCAGCGGCTCGTTGCTGTGCACCGTCACATTGACCGCCACCTCCTGCAAGGGCCGGGGGGAAAACTTTTCGGTGTTGAGCGGGTAGACATACTCCACCAGGCCGTTGTCCATCGGCAACACCTGGCTGTACTCGATCTCGATCCGCCGCTCGCCGCCAGGGGGAATGGGATAGATGCGGGCCTGGAAGGTGTTGCGGCCCACATACTCCAGCAGGGCCGGATCGCGCCGCTGCTGCACGATCTGTTCATAGATGCGACGTGCCTCGTCCCGCTCCAGGATCTGCCCCTCCAGCTTCTGGCCGTCCACCCACATGGCGAACTCGCTGATGGTCGCCCCGTCGGGCAGGGGGAAGAGGTAGGTGCCTTCCACCTCAAAGCGGGCGTCATTGGTAAACACCTGATCCACGTGGGTGGTGGCCACCTGGTCTTCAATGGTCACCGTCACGCGATGGTATTTGATCGTCAGGTAGGGAACATCCACAATGGGCCGGTCGGGCGGCGGTTCAGGGATGATGATGCCGTCCGCCAGGGCCGGGACCACCGGGCCCAACACCACCGCCAGGAGCGTCACAGCTCCGAACACAACTCTCAGAAGTCTGCTGTTCATGGCCTCACTCCTCCTTCACTCATTCCAGAGTCACAGCTAAGACGCACCAGAGGGGGACAGGGTTCCACGTCCCGGACAACAAAGGGGCGAGCCGCCCGGTGCGGCCCGCCCCCGGCCTCAGATGGCCTCTGCCGTTATGGCAGATTTCGCAGGATGAGGGGCAGGTAGACAAAGAGGCGGGGTTCCATCACCGTGACCACCTTGCTCTGCAGGTCATAGCACCCTCCGGCGTTGGTAGCCGTCAGGGTGACGGTATAGTCGCCGGCCGTGGCATATTGCCAGATCGGGTCCTGGTCCGTGCTGTCTATGCTGCCGTCGCCGTCCAGGTCCCAGGCGAAAGCGATGGGCGGCGTGCCGGTGCTGAGGTTGGTGAACTGGAGAGTATGGCCGGCGCAGGCCGGTTGGGGCCAGGTGAAGTCGGCTGTGGGATCACCTGGAGTACAGGCGATCGAAAAGCTGAACGCTGCGCGCTTCCAGATGGCATCACCCCACAACAGGCTGGCGGTGTTGGTGATGGGGGTGCCGGGGGTGCCGGTGACCCTGACGACCAATTGGACCGTCGCCGGCTGAGCGGGAGTCAGGCTGGTTGGCCAGGCCACAGTGCGGAGGTAGGGGCTATAGAGGTGGGGCAGGGTTGCGGAAATATACTCGATGCCCGGTGGAAGCACGTCCGAGATGATCACGTTGCCGGCCAGGACATTGCCCTGGCCGCCGAATTGGACCGTGTAGGTGAGCAGTTGGCCGGGATAGGGGGCAGGGGGAACACCGGCCGAGAGAGCAAGCGACGGAGAGAGCACCAGGTAATAGTCCTCCGTCTCGCCCAGGTCGTAGCCTTGGGCCGGGCCGCGTCCGTCGTAGGGGGCGGGGGCCGGCTTCTCCGCCACGCTGGCCCGGACCCAGAGCTCAAAGGCATGGCCCTCGCTGACGCTGATGTGGCCCAGGACGGAGGAAAACACGGGATAGACCCCCTGCCACGCTATGAAGGGCATATTGGGTAGCACCCACTCCGGCACACTGATGCCGCCGGGGCAGGTGAGGGTGTCTCCCCAATCGCCATCGTGGTTCCAGTCGAACCACAGGTTCAGGTAGCGGGGGGGTGGGAGATAGGGAGGGGCATAGGGCACCATCAGAGTGGTCACCTGGATCGCGCTGCCGCAGTGAACCAGGGGGACAGGCAGGAGCAGACCATCATCCCCGCCATAGAGCGTGCTGTCCAGGTCGGCGACGTCGCCGGGTGGGGAGATGTTGGCCTGCCCATCCTGGTCGGGAAGCTGGTCGGCGTTGAATTCCAGGGTGGAGGGTTTGGTGCCCAGCCAGGAATCGATCGGGGCAAAGTGGTGGCGTGGCCCCTGACCGCCCACCGGCACCGGGGTCAGGAAGACGGTGGGAAAGTGGGCCTGGGCATAGGGGGCGGAATAGGCGGTCATGGGGGTGTTACTATAATTGTTATCGCTAGCGGGGGCATCCCCCAGATCGGCTTCGGCTGCGGCGCACTGGGCCACCTGGACATCGAAGCAGATGTTGACCGAGACAAGGGTGATGTTGACCAGATCGATGCAAGAGTCGGCAGAGCAGTTGCTGTCGTACCAGGTCCCGCTCTCCGGGCTGAGCCCGCTGCGCCCGTACCACCGCCAGGCGGTGTTGCCGCTGCTGCCGGGGAAGGGGTCGCCGGTGTCGCCGCGGTTGGTGTGGTATTCCAGGTCATCCTGACCGTCGGCCTGTTCCAGGGAGAGCAGGTAGTGAGAGGTGGTGCAGGTACCCCAGCAATGCGGGTTGGTGGGCAGCGACCGGCACTCGTTGTTGTTGTCCGGGCCGTTGTAGAGGCTCCAGAAGGCCTCATCCACGTGCCAGATCAAGAGGCCGCTGCCGGGAAGGTACTGGTCGTACCCGTTGGGGATGGCGTTCTGCTGGCGGTTCTCGACCAGGAAATACTCCTGCGAGCGCAACCCGGTGCTCTTGAAGCGCAGGACGGTGTTGGGGGTCGTCTCGGCCGGGGCCAGACAGAGGTTGCTCATCGGGTTCATAACCAGAGTGGCGTTATCCCAGCCCAGGAGAATGCGGCTCCAGGCTTCCGGCCAGGCCGGGGAGGAGCCGTCGGTGACCCACAGGCCGAGGAACGAGTTCCACTTGGCCGGCCCGTTCCAGTCGCCATAGGACATCAGCCCCCACTGGCCGATGCCGGCGGAGGAGTAGTCCAGGTCATACAGGTCGGGCAGGCCGAAGAGGCCGTGGGCCACTTCGTGGCAGAGGACGCCGATGGTCATGTCGGTCGTGCCGGGGCCGATCAGGCCGGGCTCCAGGTACTCCGGGACGGTGACATACCGGTCCACCAGTACGCCATCGAGCGTCGGTGGGGTACCGCCCATCCAGGAGATGTAGGAGGCATGGGACTGGATGTGGTTGGGGTTCGTGCTCCACTCGGCTCCCGTGCCGGCGTGGATGACAAGAAGGGAGTCTATAGCGCCATCGCCGTCGTTGTCATAGTTGGCAAAGTTAACCAGGGGGTCCACCTGCCCGATGGCCTCGACCACGTAGCCGGCCGCATTCTGCGGGAAGGTGTTGCCCATGCCGTACTGATTGTTGGCGTAATAGGCCATGGTCTGCCAGGCATGCTGCCAGCCGGTGGTGCTGGGCAGGTTGACGGTGGCGATGGTGACAGTACTGCGGGTGACCTCGTCGTAATAGTCGCGCACCGAGCCCCGCCCGCTGACCGGTGCGGCAAAGACCAGGTTGTCCAGGACGGTCAGGTTGGTCACCGTGCCAGGGGTGCCGCTAAAGTCAACCAGAATGGCCAGCAGGTTGACAGTACCCTGGAGCTTCCGAGGTTTGACCGGCGAGGGAGAGGTCTTGAACCGATCCAGGCGGGGGAGGGGCTGTCCCTTCTTTTTCAAATACTCGATCACCTGAGGGGGGGACGAGACGATAGAGGTCACCCGGCCTGTGCCCTGGAGGTCAGACAGGCTGGCTGCCAGGGAGGCCGGCCCGGAATCAGGGGCCAGGTTGCCCTCTGACCGACCGATGGCCGACGGGATGGACAACATCGCCAGGACAAGGCACAGGGTGCCAGACAGGCGGACAACACAATAGAGGTTCATGCACACCTCCTCATACAACGTGGTTCGAGGTGGGGTGCCAGCCCACCGTCCACCTGACCTGTTCAGGAATCTCTGGCATCCTGGGAGCTGGCCCAGGGAGACAGCCTTGCACTCCCGGCAAGGCTGGAACGGCGACACCCACCAGGCTGCCATCTATGAAGGTGAAGAGAGGATGGGTTTGTAGAAAGGTTTGGGATTATCGGGCGTGCAGGCCGCTGCCCCTCAAAAGGTCCTGAGGACAAAGCTGGGGGTATTCAACACCTCCATCACATCCTCGCCAAAGCCCAGGACGATCACCCCCAGCTTTTCACCGGAGCGCACAACACTCTCATCCACATACAGGGAGGCAATGGCCCCAATAAACTTCTTGTCCGCATATTCGGGAAAGAATTCGCGGGCCTGCGGCAGTTGTTCCACAAACTCTTCCACATGCTTTGGAGACAGGCGGCTCCTGGTCTCATGGATCAGAACATACTCGCCACAGACTGCAACGACATCGAACTCTCGCTCCCGGCTTCGGTCGGCGGGATGCACCCTCCGCACCCGCACCGCCGAACTCTCCATGCGGTCGCCAGGACAGCCCACCATCTCACGCAAGATGCGGGGAATGCTGGGCGCAACCAGGTCCTCGGCCATCGTCCCCATCTTGTTGGCCAATTCCCCCCACTTCCTGTTCATCTCGATCTTGAATTCGCGCATCTCAGCCTTGAATTCGCGCATCTCCCACGAAAGTTGATCGAGATTCCGCTGGGTATTCTCGATCTGGCGCTGGGTATTCTCGATCTGGCGATCCACCCGATCGATGGTGCGCCATACCTCGGCCATCATGGCTTCCAGGTTGGTGACGCGCTGCGCGACCGTCGTGTCATACATTGCTCCCCTCCACCTGCCGGGCCCGCTGATATTATACCATACAACCCCCTGGGCTTCAAGTCGAGGGGTGCTCTCCCGTCGTGCGCCCTTATGGTTTCGGACCCTTGTCCACCGCCACCGGCCTGCCGTTTTTCAGGCCGATGTAATACTGGCCGGTCAAATAATCCCGGTACAGGCCCACATCCTGGGTCGTGACGGTGAAGGTATAATCACCGCCCAGGAAGGTGACCCTGCCCTGGAACGACCGCTCGCTGCGCCCGCCGGCCGGCACAGCCGGGTCGGGCCAGCGCACGTCGAGGCCGGTGCCCTGGGCACTCTGCTGCCCCATCTGAGCCAGGACCGTCACATCGCACCGGCACCACGGTTTCTTGTCGTACACCCGCTCAAACACGGTGACATGGTCCCATACTTCACAGTCCGACAGGTAAACCTCGACCTCCTGGCTCGTGTTCTGCGGGTCGTCCACCCAGACGGTATAGTTGGTGAGCGTGCAACGGTCCCTGTCCAGCTCCTCTACACGAATGTAATGGAGATTCTCCTGCCACCAATCATCGGATTTGAGCTCCGTCACAGCAAAGGCGGTACCCTGGGCCTCGTATACCTTCTGGTACGTCTCCTCGTAGTAGATATTGTAGGCGTACTCCTGGTATTCATCCACCTTTTTGTCGTTGTAGGTGGTGCTGTCTTTCATGAGGCAGGAGCCAGGCTGCACCTTACAGGCCGGGTCGTTGGTGCAATCCTCTTGCCACCGTTCCTCGATCTTGACCTGGGGGCCGAACACCGTGGTGACGGCCGTCCATTCGCCGTTGGCCCGCGTCACTTGAACCCACTCTTTGGCTCTGCCCCGGCTCAGGGTCAGCAGGAGCATGACCAATACAAAACAGACAAACACGCCCAGGAGGATGCCGATGACCGGGATGCGCGGGCGGGGTTGGGCAACGGGGGCTGCAACGCCGGTAGCCGGACCGGGTGGGGGCGGCGATGGCACCTGTCCTTCAGCAGGCGGCTGTTCTTTTTGTCGGATTCGTCCGGTTTTCATGCGTCGTGCCTCACAGGACAATTTTTCGATCGGAACCCGGCGGTATGCGCACCTGGGAGCGCCGCTCCCGAATGTCGGGACGCTGCAATGGCCGCTCAGGCTTCAGAGTCTGCAGCCAGTCGTGGACCCGCGGCAGGGCGTTGGCCCGGCGGGCCACCCAGATCGCCTCCCGGATCTTGTGCGGCACCGCTGCGCCGGGCAAACGGGCGGCATCGCTGATGCCGATCTGATCGACCAGCTCCTGGAGTTGGTCCAGGCGCTGCACGTTCTGGCAGGCATAGACGTAGGTCAGGTACAGGTTGTCGGCAGGGGGCTGAGGCAGGGGTGGGTAGCTCTGCGGGAAGCGAAAGTCATAGAGAAAACGGGCCGCCTCGGCCAAGCGGCCCTGCTCCTCCAGTTGGCGGACCATCATCTCCACTTTGCCCGCTTCATCCTCCATCTCGGCAAAGGGATGCCAGTCCACGTCCAGGGCAAAGCAGATGGTGTTAAAATCCTCAGACCCCAGGCTCATGCCGAGCAACTGGTCCCGCAGGGCAGCCGCCGCGCCGGTCAATTCAGGACGAACCAGAGCGGTGTTACAGTAAGCACACTCGCGGGCATAGGCCGGGTTCTGGGCGCCGCAATTTGGGCATTGGATCATCTTTCCTCCCTTGTGTAGCCAATTCACATTCGATTATAACACACCTGCTACCAACTGTCAACAACCCCCTTTGGAGCCAAACCGGACCGCTTTTCCACGCAAGGGGCCTGGGGGGAACCTTCCACGCCCTTGAAGCGTCTAAAGGGCGATTGGGAACGCACTCGCTCAGGAGAGAGGATGGCCTATCAACGCGGGCAGATACCGCCGGCCGGGACCAGGGCCCGGCCACAGTCCACCGGGGCTGGAACCAGGGGATCAGCTCCGGCACAGCAGGGAAGGGGGTGGCAACCACAGGGGCGCCGCCCCTCTCCCTATTTCGCCCGGCCGCCGGCCCCCCCGCGCCGGGGAACCCCATCCCGGCCATCGAGGTCAGCCCGCCGGCCCCCATTTCCCGGCATATCCCAACCGCCCTACGATCATTGGGTTCCGGCCCCCCCCTCCCCACCGCCGGTCCGGCCCACCGAACCGGGCCACCGCCCGGGGATGCGCCTGGCATCGCTCGCGCTTCTGTCGGCCTTGAGCCTGGTGGCGCTCTTTTTCCTGGGCATGTGCGGCCTGACGGCCGCCTATGCCGCCGTGGCCGCCGACCTGCCCTCGCCCGAGGCGCTGCGCAGCCACGCGGCCCCGTTCGTCAGCACCCAGATCTATGACCGAAACGGCCATCTGCTCTACGAGATTTTCGACCCCCACGGCGGGCGGCGCACCCTGGTGCCTTACGAGCAGATCTCACCCTATCTGATCAACGCCACCATCGCCACTGAAGACCAACGCTTCTGGCAGCACCCCGGCGTGGACCCCATCGGCATCGTCCGCGCCGTCTGGCAGAACATCAAGGAGCGAGATATTGTCTCCGGGGCCAGCACCATTCCCCAGCAGTTGGTCCGTCTGGTGTTCCTCTCGCCGGAGGAGCGAACGCGGCAGAATCTGAGCCGCAAGATCCGGGAAGCGGTTCTGGCCTCGGAAGTCAGCCGCCGCTACTCCAAGCGCGACATCCTGGAGATGTACCTGAACGAGATCAACTATGGCAACCTGGCCTATGGCATCGCCGCCGCTGCCGAGACCTATTTCGGCAAAGAGCCCGCCGACCTGTCGCTGGCCGAGGCGGCGCTGCTGGCCGGATTGCCCCAGGCTCCGGCCTACTGGGACCCCTACACCAACTGGGAAGGGGCCAGGCATCGCCAGGCGGTGGTGCTGGATCTGATGGTGAAAGAGGGGTACATCACCCAGGCCGAAGCGGAGGCCGCCAGGGCTGAGGAGCTTCAACTTCAGCCGTTGCGCTTTGCCATGGAAGCACCCCACTTTGTCCTCTGGGTGCAACAGCAGTTGGAGCAAAAATATGGCGCCGAGGTCCTGTACCGCAGCGGCCTGCGCGTGACCACCACCCTCGACTCGAACCTGCAGGCCATCGCCCAGGAGGAGATGCAGGCCCACCTGGCGACGCTGGCCCAGGCGCACGCCACCAATGCGGCGCTGGTGGCCTTGAAACCGGATACCGGCGAGGTGCTGGTTATGCTGGGCAGCGCCGATTTCAACGATGCCGATATTGACGGCCAGGTGAATGTTGCCCTGCGGCCCCGCCAGCCCGGATCGTCCATCAAGCCGGTAACTTACGTCACCGCTTTCGAGAAGGGCTGGACCCCGGCAACGCTCATCTGGGATGTGACCACCGAGTTCCAAGACGGGCTGGGCCGGCCCTACGTGCCCAAAAACTATGACGGCAAGGAGCATGGCCCGGTGCTGGTGCGCCAGGCGCTGGCCCAATCGCTCAACATCCCGGCGGTCAAGGCGCTCGATTTTGTGGGGCTGCCGGCCATGCTCGACACCGCCCACCGGCTGGGCATCGCCTCCCTCAACCGCCCCGACTATGGCCTGAGCCTGACCCTGGGCGGCGGCGATGTGACGTTGCTGGAGATGGCCGGGGCCTATGCCGTGTTTGCCAACGGGGGAAAACGGGTACCGCCAGTGGCCATCCTGCGCATCGAGGATTCCGCCGGGCACATCATCGAGGAGTACCAGCCACCGGCGGGGGAACAGGTGATCAGCCCCCAGCACGCTTACCTGATCACCGACATCCTGGCCGACAACCAGGCCCGGGCCCCGATCTTTGGAGCCAACAGCCCGCTCAAGCTCTCCCGGCCGGCAGCGGCCAAAACCGGCACCACTGACGACTGGCGCGACGCCTGGACGGTGGGCTACACGCCGGAATTGGTCGCCGGGGTGTGGGTGGGCAACGCCGACAACTCCCCCATGAAGCAGGTGACCGGCGCGCGGGGGGCCGCGCCCATCTGGCATAATTTCATGGAGAGGGCCCTGACCGGCCGGCCGGCCGGCCAGTTCGCCCGTCCGGCAGGGGTCGTCGAAATCGAGATCAGCGCCGACGCCGGTTCCCTGCCCAACGCCGCCTGCCCCCCCGACCGCCGCCGCACTGAAATCTTCGCCGAGGGGCAGGGGCCTCTGGGGCCGGAATACGATTTCCATCAGTTCGTACGGATTGATACCACGACAAACGCCCTGGCAACCCCCTATTGCCCCCAGAACGCCGTCGAGGAGCGCTACTTCTACGTCCTGCCCGGCGCCGAGGGCCAGCGGTGGGCGCAGGAACATGGCATCCCTCAACCCCCCACCGACTATTGTCCGGTTCATACCGGACCGGCCCAGGTCGCATTGCTCCAGCCGTATCCCGGCGAGGTGGTGACCGGGGATGTGTATGTGGTGGGCCGGGCTGCCGTGCCCGACTTTGACCATTATCTGGTCGAGTACGGGGAGGGTCAGGACCCCATCGGCTGGGGGTTGGTGGCCGGGCCGGTCTACTCACCGGTGGATGGCGGCCTGCTGGCCGTGTGGGACGTCCGCGAACTGGCCGACCGGGATTATACCCTGCGGGTCATCGTCTATGACCACCTGGGCAACGGTGTCGAAGCCCGGACGTGGGTATGGGTGCAGAACCCCACGCCCACCTGGACCCCCACGCCGACAGAGACACCAGGCCCCACCTGGACGCCGACCCTGGAGCCGACGTGGACCCCCTGGCCCACCGACACTCCGGCGCCCACCCTCACCCCGCCTCCGCCGACCGACATCCCGGCACCGACCCCGACCGATACCCCCTGGCCGACCGACATCCCGGCACCGACCCCAACCGACACCCCCTGGCCGACCGACACTCCGGCGCCCACCCTCACCCCTCCCCCGCCGCCCGACGAGACGCCGCCGATCACGGCGACGAGTGAGGTGGATTGAGTAGTTGCAGCGCAGGCCGTACAGCGGCGTGTCGGTGGCGGTATAGCCCCCCCTGGTGGGTCAGCCCGGAACCGGTTCGGCTATCCCACGGCCCGCCGGTGCCCTGGTGACCCGGTCAGGTCTATACGCCGTCGCCATAGCTCATCTGCGTCAAGAGGCCCAGGGCGTTGTAACGGGCCTCGCTGACGCGAGGGTTGTCGCCGGTCTCCTGACCGGCGACAATGGCGTGAAGCGGATGCCGGGCGCAACCGTCCGCCTATCCGTTTCTGTCCGCTGCTATCCGCAAAAAGTTGCCGAAAAGCTTGCCCGCCAGGTCATCATACTCCCGGTAGCCGGTGGCTATCATCGCCTCGATGTCGTAGCCCGCCTTGACCAGATATTCCGATCCCCGGATCACCCCCTCGGCAATGACCGGATCGTACTGGGGATTGAACTGCAGACCCCACGCCGGCCGGTCGCCCAGGCGGAAAGCCTGGATGGGGCAGGTTTCCGTTGAGGCCAGCAGCACAGCCCCTTCCGGCAGGCGTGTGACCTGGTCGCCGTGCCACAAGAAGGCGTAAAAGGTCTCCCCCAGGCCGGCCAGCAGAGGATCGGCCTGGCCTGCCTCATTGACGGTAATCGGCAGCCAGCCGAACTCCCACCGGCCCCGCTTGACCTCGCCACCCAGCCACCAGGCCAGCAATTGATTGCCCAGGCAGATGCCCAGGATGGGCACCTCTGCCTCCAGGGCGGCCAGAATGCGCTCCCGCTCGGCCTGGAAGATCGGATCATCAAACTCTTCCGGCCGGTATTCGCCCCCGGCAAAAATCACGGCATCGTAAGCCCGCAGGTCGGGCACGGCCTCGCCCCGGTCCACCCGGATGGTCGTGCCCTGCACGCCGAACCGCTGCAGGACGTGGTCCACCACCAGCGCCCGGGCCGGGCCGTGGATGAGGGAGATGGCCCGCAGGGGACCGCGGGTAGGGGTAGCGGTAGCAGTAGGGGTAGGAAAGGGTGTCGCCGTGGCGGTAGGGGTGGCGGTGGCGGTAGGGGTAGGAAGGGGCGTCGCCGTGGCGGTAGGGGTGGGAGGGACGGTAGGGGCAGGCAGGGGTGTCGCCGTGGCGGTGGGGGCAGACGACGCGGTGGCGGTGGGCATGGGCGTCGGTTCCGGCGTGGGGGCCGGGCCGCAGGCAGCCAACAGCGCGCCCAGGCCGGCCAGCCGCAGGAACGCGCGGCGGGTCAGCAACCGGGAAGAGGGGGCAGGGGCACTTGAATCCATAATCGTCGGGTTCTATTCCCCATACATCCCCGACCAGCCCCACACCCCCTTGTTGCTGAGGCTAAAGAACTCATCCTCCAGAATGCGCTGGTGGACCGCCTCTTCCTGACCCAGCTTTTTGAACATCTCCTGCCCGGCCGGATCGTCAGTCTCCTCGGCCAACTGCCGGTAGCGTTCGCCGGCTATCTTTTCGTTGTCAATCGCCCTGCTGAGGATGCCTGCCACATCTTGCAGTTCGGCCAGCAATGTGCCTGTCGCCTCGCCGCTGCCAACCACCGGCGCAAATTGGTCCATCGTCCGCCCCTCGTAAGCGATAAAGCGGCCGGTGCTCTGGAGCGAACGGGCCAGCTCAGTCAGCTCGTGGGCGTGATACTCCTCAAAGGCGGCCAGACGGCCGAGCAGGTCCCGGCCGTGCGGGTCCTGTACCTCCGCAGCCGCCTGAGCATAAAAGGCCCGGGCCTTCAGTTCGGCCTCCAGAGCGATCTCCAACGCCTCTTGGATCCCCAGCTTGTGCTTCATCCCATCGCCTCCTGATGATTCTCCACGATCATGCGGGGGGTCTGCCGCCCGCCGCCATCCGGGGCAAAATTATACCTCAGCCTGGGAAATCGGTCAAGCCTCGTGGGACGGTTCAAAATTAGTTGACACTTGAGGGGTTTTGCCCCTCCCCTCTCCTGCTTGCGGGAGCTGCCGGGATCGCCAGAGGGAGGGGGAACCCTGTCTTTTACCCATTCCCCAACCGATTTACTGCGTAAGCATTCCGCTTCTTGTACCTTGCCTGTTTGCTCACCGGATGGTATAATAGCCGGGTCGGCGACAGCCGGCCACTCCGGAGGGGAGGGGGGGGATTCTACCCCGCCAATGAGGCCCATTGCCCCGGCTCTCCCGTGAATGCGATATCGGGGTCTGCGGGGCCGTCGCCAGACCGGCCCCGAAGCTGGAAAGGAGGGAGCCTATTGCCAAAAACTCCACGTAACTGTCATTGCATGATCGCCTGTTCAATCTCACACTGAAAGAAGAGGGAGAAGAAAGATGAGAACCGGCAGACGGTTGAGTTCATGGATTTTCACTATCGTCCTATTGGCTGCTCTGCTGGGCGGCTGTGGACCGACGCCCACGCAGCCGCCAACGGTTCAGCCCACCCAGGCTCCTGCCAAGGAGGTGCCGGTCATCAAGATCGGCGCACTCCATCCTGTTTCGGGTGATGCGGCTGCCACCGGCCAGGAGATGCGCGAAGCCCTGACCTTCGCCATTGACGAGATCAACGCCCAGGGCGGCATCAAGTCCCTGGGGGGAGCCAAGATCCAGCTTGTCTTTGGCGACACCCAGACCAAGCCCGACGTCGGGGTGAGTGAGGTTGAGCGCCTTGTTGAGCAAGAGGGGGTTGTGCTTATCGTCGGCGCCTACAACAGCTCCGTCACCAAGCCCGCCACCCAGGCCGCCGAGCGCCTGCAAACCCCCTTCCTGGTGGACATGGCCGCCAGCGACGAGATCACGGAGCGCGGTTTCAAGTGGACCTTCCGCATCTGCCCCAAGTCGAGCTGGTACGCCCGCGACCAGGTGGACTTTGTCAGGTATCTCGATTCGGAGCTCGGCTTCAAGGTCAAACGGGTTGCCCTCCTCCACGAGGATACCGACTGGGGCATGTCGGTTGCCGAGGGCCAGAAGAAGTATCTGGCCGAGGCCGGCTACGAGATGGTCATTGACGTCGCCTACCCGACCAGCGCGGCCGACCTCAGCACTCAGGTCATGAAGGTCAAGGAGGCTCAGCCCGACATTGTCCTGACCTGCACCTACCTCAACGACGCCGTGCTCATCGCCAAGGAGCGCGAAAAGCTGGGGATGCTCAACATCCCCTTTGTGGACGCCGCCGGTGGCACCATCGTCACCGGCTTTATCGAGCGCCTCGGCGCCACCGCCGAGGGCCTGATGTCGGTCCTCGAGTTCAGCAAGTACGCCCCTGGTGCCCCATCGGAGGTCAACGCCCGCTTTGCCGCCAAGTATGGCAAAGACCTTACCGGCAACAGCGCCCACTCGTACGTGGCCGGCTGGGTCGTGGCCGATGTCCTCGAGCGTGCCGCTTCTACCGACAAGGAGGCCATCCGCCAGGCGCTGGCCCAGACCCGGATGCCCCACAGCGAGAAGATGATCCTGCCCGCTTCCGAGCTCTACTTCGACGAGCAGGGCCAGAACCCCAACGCCCGCATGTACATCGTCCAGGTCCAAAATGGCGAACTGGTCCCTGTCTGGCCGACGGCCTACGCTGCCGCCCAGGTCAAGCTTCCGTAGGATCGCCTGTCTGTCGGCAGGATACCCCGCATCGCCAGCGGAAGGCCGAGGGGAACCGGGGGATCCTCTCGGCCTTCCGACCCCATGCCTGCTGCTTGAGGGAGTATCAAGATGTCCCTGACTCTGAGTTTGCCCCTTCTGGCCCAGGCCTTTGTCAGCGGGCTGATGCTCGGTGGACTCTTTGGCCTCATTGCCACCGGCCTGACCCTCATCTGGGGGGTCTTGAAGATCGTCAACTTTGCCCACGGCGAGTTCCTGATGATCGGCCTCTACATCGCCTACTTTCTTTCGGCCAGAGGGGGGCTTGATCCCTACCTGACCATCGTCATCACCGTGCCCGCCCTGTTCCTGATCGGCTCTGGCATCTTTGCCGCCAACATCCGGCCTGTGCTCAAGGATCCGACCATGAACCAGATCCTCCTGACCGTCGGCCTGATGCTCGTCCTCCAGAACCTGGCCCTGGTCCTCTTTAGCGCCACCCCTCTGTCGCTGGAAAATGAGTACAACCGCCTCACCATCCAGGCCGGCCCCCTCGTCATCCCGCTCTCGAACCTGATCGGGTTTGTCGGTTCCCTGCTGGGGGTGGGCCTGCTGACCTGGTTTTTGCAGTACACCGACATGGGCCGGGCCATCCGCGCTGCGGCCCAGAACCGCGATGCGGCCACCCTGATGGGCATTGACGTGCGCCGCACTTACCTGGTGGCATTTGGCCTTGGCTCTGCCTGTGTCGGCCTGGCCGCCCCGTTGATGGTCACCTTCTACTATGTCTCGCCGCTGGTCGGGAATTTCTTGGGGCTTGTTGCCTTTATCGTTGTCGTGCTGGGTGGCATGGGCAATACCGTTGGAGCGCTGCTGGGCGGGATCATCATCGGCCTGAGCGAGACGTTGGGCGCAGCCATCCTCCCCGGTTCCCTGTCTCGGGTGCTCACCTTTGCCATCTTTGTCCTCGTGTTGCTATTCAGGCCCCAGGGCATCCTGAGCAGGAGGAAGAGATGAACACCAAAAGCTGCCGGGCCTTCCTTTTCGGACTGTTGTTCATAGCCCTCGCCCTTCTACCCCTGCTGCTGAGCCGCATGCCCAAGAGCAACTACTATATGCACATCGCCATCCTCGTTCTCCTCTACTCCTACCTGGCCACCGCCTGGAACATCCTGGGGGGCTATGCCGGCCAGCACTCCCTGGGCAATGCCCTCTACCTGGGCGCCGGGGCCTACACCTCGACCGTTCTGTTTCTAAAGCTGGGGCTGAGCCCCTGGATTGGGATGTGGGTCGCCGGCGCCGTGGCCGCTTTGCTCGGCTGGTTCATCGGCTATGTCTGCTTCCGCTACGGGCTGCGGGGGGGCTACTTTGCTCTGGTGACCATCGCCCTGGCCGAGGCGGCGGTCTACCTGACCACCAACATCCCGGCCATCGGCGGCGCGAAGGGCCTGGAGGTCCCCTGGACCGGCCACAACCCCCTGGCCATGCAGTTTGGCAGCAAGGATGGCTACTACTATATCATCCTGGTCATGGCTGCCCTGGCCATCCTCTACAGCACCTGGATCGACCGCCGCCGCTTTGGCTACTACCTGGTAGCGGTGCGCGAGAACGAAGAGGCCGCCGACGCCCTGGGCGTCGATCCGATCAAGGTCAAGACACAGGCCAACATCATCAGCGCCTTTCTGACCGGCCTGGGAGGCACTTTCTTCGCCCAGTATTACACCTACATCCACCCCCGCCTGGTCTTTGGCGAGGGGCCATCGGTCCAGATCCTGCTCTTTGCCATCATCGGTGGCCTGGGCACGGTGTGGGGACCTGCCCTGGGAGCCCTGGTGCTGGTCCCTATCGCCGAGTTCGCCCGCGCCCGGCTGGGGGGCAGCTTTTCCGGCGCTCCCCTGCTCCTCTACGGCGGCGTGCTGATGGTCGTCATGCTGTTTATGCCGCGGGGGATCCTGGGCCTGCTCACCGGCCTGCGCGAACGGTTGCGCGGGCGGGCCCGGCCAGGCGCCCCTGGAAACCTGCCGGAGCAAGCAGGAGGTTGAGATGGCCATGCTGAGCGTCCGTCGCCTGACCAAGTACTTTGGCGGGTTGGCCGCCGTACACGACCTGTCGTTCGACGTGGCCCAGGGGGAGATCGTGGGCCTCATCGGCCCCAACGGGGCGGGCAAAACCACGACCTTCAACCTGATCTCCGGCTTTATCCCCCCCACGTCGGGCGAGATCCTCTTTGACGGGCACCCCCTGCATAACCTGAAACCCCACCGCATCTGCCGGTTGGGCCTGACCCGCACCTTTCAGATCACCCAACCTTTCCCGGATATCACCACCCTGGAGAATGTGTTGATCGGGGCCTACAACCGCCACCCCTCCCCTGCCGCTGCCCACAAGAAGGCGGAAGAGGCCCTGGCGCGGGTCGGGCTTTCCCACAAAGCCCATGAGCGGGCCGGGAATTTGACCTTAATCGAGTTGAAACGACTCGAAATCGCCAAGGCTCTGGCTACCGAACCCCGCATGCTCCTCCTGGACGAAGTGGCTGCCGGCCTCAACCTGGCCGAGATTGACGAGATGTTGGAGTTGGTGCGGGCGCTGAACAGGCAGGGGATCACGTTGCTCGTTGTCGAGCATGTCATGAAGGTCATCATGAACCTGTCGCAGCGGATCATCGTGCTCAACTTTGGCGTCAAGATCGCCGAGGGCACTCCCGACCAGATCAGCCGCGACCCCCGGGTGCTGGACGCCTATTTGGGACAGGAGGGAGTCCTTGCTTAACATCCAGAACCTCTGTGTACAGTATGGGGCCTTCAAGGCCCTCACCGATGTGTCCCTCACCGTCGAGCAGGGTTTGATCGTCAGCATCGTGGGCGCTAACGGGGCGGGCAAGACCACCTTGCTGAATACCATCTCCGGGTTGCTCAGACCCACGGCCGGCCGGATCCTCTTTGAGGGGGTGGATTTGACCACCCTGCCCGGCCACAAAATAGTCCACCTGGGAGTGGTGCAGATCCCCGAAGGGCGCAAGCTTTTCCCCGATATGTCGGTCTATGACAACCTGATCAGTGGGGCGATGCATCCCCGCGCCAAACCGGGCCGTGAGGAAACGCTCGAAACCGTCCTGGAGCTCTTCCCGGTCCTCCGCGAGCGCCGGAACCAGTTGGCCAGGACCCTGTCGGGGGGGGAACAGCAGATGCTGGCCATCGGCCGCGGGCTGATGGCCCGGCCCCGGCTGCTGATGCTGGATGAGCCCTCCCTCGGCCTGGCCCCCCTGGTGGTGCGCCAGATCTTTGACGTGGTCCAGGAGCTCAAGGGGCGGGGGCTGACCATCCTCCTGGTGGAACAGAATGTCCGGCAATCCCTGACCATCGCCGACTATGCCTACGTGCTGGAAACCGGCCGGGTGGCGCTTTCCGGGCCGGCCGGCGAGGTGCTGGAGAACGAGCATACCAGGCGTGCCTACCTGGGACGATGAGAGAGAGGAGAACGATGAACGGCATCCAACTCACCACGGAACAACTGATCGAGCGAGATCGCAACCTGGTAGCCCCCGCCATCTATCGCTACACCGGTGCCTCCTTCCACCGGGGCGAGGGGGTCTACCTTTACGACCTGGAGGGGCGCAGATACCTGGACTTTGCGGCGGGCATCTGCACCATGAACGTCGGCCACTGCCATCCCGAGGTCGTGGCAGCCATCACCGAGCAGGCCCAGACCTTGATCCATGGCGCCTCGCACATCGGCTACATGGCCCCCTATGTCGATCTTTTGGAGGCGGTCAAGGCCATCGCCCCTGGAGCGCTGGCGGCGGGCAAGGGCCTGCTGATGAACAGCGGCTCCGAGGCGGTCGAGACCGGCATCAAGCTGGCCCGCTATGTCACCAATCGGCCCATGATCCTGGCCTTCACCGATAGCTTTCATGGGCGGCCCATGGGCGCCCTGGCCCTCACCGCCAGCAATCCGGTCTTTCGCCGGCGCATGTCGGGCCTGCTGGTCGGTGTCTACCATGTGCCCTACCCCTATTGCTACCGCTGCCCGCTGAACCACCGCTCCCCCGATAGCTGCGGGCTGGCCTGCCTGGGCCTGGTGGAGAAGGCGCTCAAGTCGGTGGTGCCCCCTGAAGACTTGGCGGCCATCGTCATTGAGCCTATCGCCGGCGAAGCAGGCTACATCGTGCCCCCCGATGGCTTTCTCCAGGGCCTGCGCCACATCTGCGACCGCAGCGGGGCCCTGCTCATTGCCGATGAGGTCCAGTGCGGCCTGGGGCGCACGGGCAAGATGTTCGCCGTCGAGCATTGGGGGGTAGTGCCCGATGTCCTGTGCCTGGCCAAGGCGCTAGGCGGCGGCCTGCCGCTGGGGGCCACCCTGTCGCGGGCCGAGATCGTGGACGCCTGGCCAGCCGGCGCCCACGGCAGCACCTTCGGCGGCAACCCGGTCGCCTGCCGGGCCGGCCTGGCCTCGCTGCAGATCGTGCTGCGGGACAACCTGGTGAGCCGCGCTGCCCGGCTCGGCGACTATATCCTGGGCCGGCTACGGGCCGCCCAACAGGAACTGCCCATCATCGGCGACGTGCGCGGGCGGGGGCTGATGGCTGCCGCGGAGCTGGTCAACGCCGATGGAAGCCCCGCTGTGGAGGCGATCAAGGGCGTGATTGACGACATCGTGGCCCACGGTGTGATCATCACCAGGTGCGGCGTCAGCACGTTGCGCATCGCCCCGCCGCTGACCATCACCGAAGAGCAGGTCAGCCAGGGCCTGGAGATCATCCTGGATGTGTTGCGCCAACACCAATGGTAGGGCAAGTTTCTGAGGGAGAGCCAGCGTGAGAGCAATTGTCAAAGAGGGTCCCGGCCCAGGGTTCGCCTGGCGCCAGGTGCCCGAACCCCGGGCGGAGCCGGGTTCCGCCATCGTCCGGGTGCGAGCGGTCGGCATCTGCGGCAGCGACCTGCCCATCTTTGCCGGGGTACGGCCCGTACCCTACCCGCTCATCCCCGGCCACGAGTTCGCCGGCGAGATCTGCGAACTGGGGCCGGATGCGGAGGGCTGGCAGGTGGGCGAGCGGGTGGCAGCCGGACTGGTCATCGGCTGCGGCCACTGCCCCTACTGCCGGCGCGGCCAGGAAGTCCTGTGCGATCACCTGCAGGAGATCGGCTTCCATCGCGATGGGGCCTATGCCGAATATGTCCGCGTGCCGCTGCGCAACCTGCACCGCCTGCCCCCCGGCCTTTCCTTTCACCAGGGCGCCAGCGCCGACCCGCTGGCCTCGTCGTACCACGGCCTGCGCCGCCTGAACCTGCGGCCGGAGGACGCCGTCGTACTCTTTGGGGATGGTCCCATCGGCCTGTATGCCGCCCAGGCGATCCGCGCCCGCGGTGTAGAGCGGCTTCTGGTTGTGGGGCACCACGACCGGCGCCTGGCCATCGCCGCCGGCTTGGGCACCGAGGTGGTCAACAGCCATCACGCGGATCCGGTCGAGGCGGTGGCCCGCTTCACCGCCGGGCGCATGGCCGACGTCACGGTTGAGGCCACCGGCGCCGCCGATGCTTTGCCCGCCGTCCTGGCGGCCACGGCCCGGGGGGGCACCATCTTGCTGCTGGGCATCTTTCACAGCGAAGGCAGCCTGAACCCCGCCCCCATCGTCCGCCATGAATTGCGGCTGGTGGGCAGCTTTTGCTACAGCCACGAGGCCTTTGCCGCCAGCCTGGAGCTGCTGCGCCAGGGCCAGGTGCGCATCGAACCGGTGGTCAGCCACATCCTGCCGCTGGCCGAGATGGCGCAGGCCCTGGATCTGCTCCACCGACGGGAGGCCCTCAAAGTCATCCTGGAACCGTAGCAACACCGGTACGGGCCCGGGGTCGGACGCCGGGTGAAAGGGATAGGGGCAGCCTTCGCGGCTGCCCAAGTAGCAACGCGGCGGTGGGGGTATTGCCGCCGGGCTACATCCGCCGCACGTGCCGCAGCATCTGGAGCACCTGCATCCGGCGTTCGTAGCTGATATCCGGCCTGGCCCCCAACCCCTCCTCGCTCGCCACCAGGTCCAGGAGCCTGTCCAGGCTCTCGCCGTGGGCGTACCAATGCACCAGCCCACAGCCAGGGCAGATCCAGGGGCGGGCCTGCACCGCCATCTTGTCTTCCTCCCCCTCTCCGGAGCAGGTCAGGGTGATCTCGGGCCAGAACGGCCCGGCCAGGTCGGCACCACAGGCGATGCAGGCGCGGGTTTCGTCCATAGTCAATCCGGGTTGCCGGGCATCGGCATCATTGGGATCCGGATGCCGTGCCCCCGGGCAAAGGAAATCGCCTCCGGGTAGCCGGCGTCGGCATGGCGCATAATCCCCAGGCCGGGGTCATAGGTGAGCACCCGCTTCAGGCGGCGGGCGGCAGCCGGTGTGCCATCGGCGACGATGACCTGCCCGGCATGCAGGCTGTAGCCGATGCCCACCCCGCCGCCGTGGTGGAAGCTGACCCAGGTCGCCCCGCCGATGGTGTTCAGGGCAAAGTTGAGGAGCGGCCAGTCGGCAATCGCATCCGAGCCATCGCGCATCCCCTCCGTCTCGCGGTTGGGGCTGGCCACCGAGCCGCAGTCCAGGTGGTCCCGGCCGATGACGATGGGGGCGCGGACCCGCCCGCTGGCCACGGCCTCGTTGAAGGCCAGGCCGGCCTTATCCCGTTCGCCGTAGCCCAGCCAGCAGATGCGGCTGGGCAGCCCCTGGAAGGCCACATCCCGTTGCGCCATCTTGACCCAGCGCACCAGATGGTGCTTTTCCGGGAACAGCTCCATCATGATCTGATCGGTCTCGTAGATATCCTGGGGGTCGCCGGACAAGGCCACCCAGCGGAACGGCCCCTGCCCTTCGCAGAACAGCGGACGGATGTAGGCCGGCACAAAGCCGGGGTAGACCCACTCGCCGTCGGGCCGGCCGCCGACCTTGACCTCGGTGTAGCCGGCGTTGAAGGCCATCTGGCGCAGGTTGTTGCCATAGTCGAATACCACCGCCCCCCGTTTCTGCATCTCGACCATAGCCTGGCAGTGGGTGGCCATCGCCTGCATGGCGCGCTTCTGATACTCCTTTGGATCGCGGCGGCGCAACTCTACCGCCTCCTCCAGGCTCAGGCCGTTAGGCACATACATCAGCGGGTCATGGGCGCAGGTCTGGTCGGTGACAAGGTCGGGCGTCACACCGCGCACCACCAGTTCCGGCAGGACATCGGCCGCATTGCCGATCAACCCGATGCTCTTTGCCTCCTGTTTCTTGAGCGCCTCGTCCACCAGGGTCATGGCCTCTTCCAGGTCGTCCACCACCACATCCAGATAGCGGGTATCCAGGCGGCGTTGGGCGCGCCACGGATCGATCTCGACCACCAGGGCCACCCCCTCGTTCATTTTGACGGCCAGCGGCTGCGCCCCCCCCATCTCACCCAGGCCGGCGGTCAGCACGAACTTGCCCTTCAGGCTGGCTTCGGGGCCGTAGTGTTGCCGGGCGGCGGCGGCCAGGGTCTCATACGTGCCCTGAAGGATGCCCTGGGTGCCGATATAGATCCAGCTCCCGGCCGTCATCTGGCCGTACATGATGAGGCCCGCCGCCTCCCACCGGTCAAAGTTCTCCTGGGTAGCCCAGCGGGGCACGATGTTGGTGTTGGCAATGACAACGCGGGGGGCATCCTCATAGGTCTGGAATACGCCCACCGGCTTGCCGCTCTGCACCAGGAGCGTCTCGTCCGGCTCCAGGCGGCGCAGGCTGTCCAGGATGGCATCGAAACATTCCCAGTTGCGGGCCGCCCGGCCCCGCCCCCCATAGACGATCAGGTTATCGGGGTCGCCGGCCACCTCTGGATCCAGGTTGTGCTGGATCATGCGGTAAGGGGCTTCGATGAGCCAGTTTTTGCACGTCAGTTGCGTTCCCCGTGGGGGGTGAATGACTCGTTTGGGCATGGCATGTTCCTTTCACACGTCGAAATACAGCGCCATCTCATACGGGTGGGGCCGGTCGCGCACCTGAAGATACTCCTGGTTCATCTTGTAATCAATCCAATCGCGGATGAACCCCTCGTCCATCACGCCGCCGGCCAGCAAAAAGTCGTGGTCATCGGCCAGCGCAGCCAACGCCTCGCGCAGGGAGGCCGGCAGGCCCTTGATCCTTTTCCGCTCCTCGGCGCTCCAGGTAAAGACGTTGGTGTCAAAGGGGCCGAACCCGGCGGCGGTGGGGTCGATCTGCTTCACGATGCCATCCAGCCCGGCCATCAGTTGCGCCGCGATGGCCAGGTACACGTTGCCGGTAGCGTCGGGCGGGCGGAACTCGATGCGCTGGTCGGTGGGGTTGCCGGCGTACTTGGGGATGCGCACCGCCGCACTGCGGTTGCCCACCGAGAAGAACAGGTTGACCGGCGCCTCGTAGCCCGGCACCAGCCGCCGAAAAGAGTTGGTGCTGGGGTTGGTGAAGGCCAGCAGCGCCGGCCCGTGGCTCAGCAGCCCACCGATATAGTGCAACGCCATCTGGCTCAGCGCGGCATAGCCCGTGGCGTCGTAAAACAGCGACCGGCCCTCGCGCACCAGCATCTGATGAAAGTGCATCCCGTTGCCCGCCTCGCCAAAGAGCGGCTTGGGCATAAAGGTCACCGTCTGGCCGTGGGCAGCCGCGGTCATTTTGGCCACATACTTGACCTTCATCGCCGCATCGGCGCTCTCCACCAGGCCCATCATCGGCGTTTCGATCTCCACCTGGCCCGGCCCGCCCACCTCATGGTGATGATACTTGACCGGCACCCCCATCGCCTCCAGGTGCAGGCACATCTCGCTGCGCAGGTTGTAGAGCGAGTCCCGGGGGGGATGGGCATGGTAGCCGCCATGCATGGGGATATAATGGCCCAGCCCCCCTTCCGCGCTGTTCCACATCCCCTCGGCCGACTCCAGCCGATAGCCCACGCGGTGGATCTCGTTCTCAAAGGCCACCGAGCAAAAGATATAGAACTCGAACTCTGGCCCCCAGCGGCTCTCGTCGGCGATGCCCAGTTCCCGCAGATAGGCCTCGGCGCGGCGGGCGATATTGCGCGGATCGCGGGCAAAGTCCTGCCGGGTGTCGGCCTCTTTGGCCGAGCAGAGAAAACTGAGGGTAGGGGCCTCCCAGAAGGGGTCGGGAAAACCGGTGGACAGGTCGGGGACCACCACCATGTCGCCGGCTTTCAGCGGCTTGAGGCCCACACTGGAGGCGTCAAAGCCCACCCCTTCCTCCAGCAGGGCAGGGGTGAACTGAGAGGCCGGCACCGTCACATGGTGCCAGCGACCCCACAGGTCGGTGTATTTGAGGTCTATCATCCGGACGCCCTTGTCCACGACGAACCGCTTCGCTTCGTCAAAAGTTTGGAACATCTTGTAGGCCCTCCTCGCCTCACCACTTTTCCTGGTGCACCCGCTTGGGATCGTAACAGGTGCGGGGCTTGGTCTCCTCGGCAGGATGGCCGACGGCGACCAGGCACAACACCCCGATATGATCGGGGATGTCCAGCAGGTCCCGGACATACTTTTGCCGCTTCTTGCTGGGATAGACGCTGATCCACACCCCGCCCAGGCCCACCGCCGTGGCGGCCAGGAGCAGGTTTTGGGTAGCCGCACAGGTGTCCTCCACCCAGTGCTGTTCCGACACCTCCTCGTCGCCGCACACGACAATAGCCAGGGGAGCCTTTTCCAGCATGTGGGCATATTTGTGCACCTCGGCCAGCCTGTCCAGCAGTTTCCGTTTTCGCACCACAACAAAGTGCCAGGGTCGCAGGTCCTGGGCAGAGGGTGCCGCCATGGCTGCCTTGAGCATCGCCTCCACCTGCTCGTCGGTCACCGGCTCGGCCGTGTACTCCCGAACGCTGCGCCGGGTGTACATCAAGTCCAACAGATCGCTCATCGTCTTCCTCCTCAGGTCGAATGCCGTTTCTATTATACCGAATGCAGACCGAAACCCCAAACTGGCGACCGGGTGGAGCAGGCCTGTGGGCCGGGTATCCCGCTATCTGATTCTCGGCGGATCACATCGAAACTGGGACTTGACACAGAACGAATGTTCGTGTATAATATACCCGAACAAGTGTTCAGAGTTCGTTTGGGGCGGAGGATACTCCGCCGTTGCGCGGGGGGCCATCGTCCCCTGGGCAAAGATAGGGTATAAGGAGGCTCACCATGGCCATTGAATTATCAGACCGCCAGCGGCGAATGTTAGAGTTCATCCGCAGGTTCATCGAAGAACATCATTATCCACCTACCATCCGGGAGATCGGCAGGGAGGTGGGCATCTCGTCCACGTCGGTGGTCAAATACAACCTGGAGGTGCTGGAGCGCAACGGGTATATTGAGCGCCGGGACGACATCTCCCGCGGCATCCGCCTGATGGAAGAGGCGGTGCAACGCATCAGCGAGGTGATCCGCGTGCCGCTTCTGGGGCGCATCGCTGCCGGCACCCCCATCCCCGTGCCCGACGCCGACTTTTCCCCCTTTGGCTATGAGGCGACCATCGAACTGACCCGCGACATCGTCAAGGACAGCCAGAACCTCTATGCCCTGGAGGTGCAGGGGGACTCGATGATCGATGCCCTCATCCACGACGGGGATATTGTGCTGATGCGCCACCAGAAAACGGTGGAGAACGGCGAGCTGGCCGCGGTGTGGCTGCGTGACCAGGGAGAAACCACCCTCAAACGGTTCTACCTGGAAGGCAATCAGGTCCGGCTCCAGCCGGCCAACCCCACCATGCAGCCCCTGTTCTACCCGGCCAGCAACGTCGAGATCATGGGCAAGGTGGTGTGCGTCATCCGCCAGTTGAACTGAGAACCGGTTCATCCCCTTTGGCGCCGGGGCGGGGTCGCCCCTGCCTTGTCGGCATCAATCGGGCTTTCTCCTGAACCGTCAGCAGGGGCCAACATCTCAGGCCCCTGACCCGGAAAAGGCAGCGTCAAAGGGGAGATTCGGGCCCTGGATAGAACAAATGTTCTAGACCTGCGGACATCCCTCTACGGGGACGAAAACGGTAGGGGCAACCCTGGCGGCGGCCCGGCGTAGGGGCGACGCATGCGTCGCCTCCCCTGGCGGTTGCCCACGGGATACCGTCCGCCGTTTATCTTCAGGGGAGTGGACATCGGGTGGAGGAACGGAGCGAGGGGAAAGGCCATGCGTCAGGTATTGCACTTCCAGGCCGATCGGATCGAGATGGTGTTGGCCAGCCACAAAGTACCGGCGCGGGTCATCGGCGGCCAGGTGACCCCACGGCTGGTCCGCTACCAGGTCACCACCCCACTGGGGGTCAAGGTCAGGCAGGTGGCCGGGTTGGCCGAAGAGATCGCCCTGAGCCTGGGGACGCCGTCCTGCCGGGTGTATCGGCAGGATGGGCAGTTGCAGGTGGAGGTGCCCCGCCCCGACGGTCAGGCGGTCCGGCTCATGGCCCTTTGCCGGCAGCTTGCCCTGCTGGGGGGCCGTAATCCGCGAATTGGGGCTACAGAGCGCCAGGGCCGGCGCGCCGCTGTGCCGCCGGTGACGGCGGTGTTGGGCCTGGACCACGATGGGGTCCCACTCCTGCTGGCCCTGCCCAGCCCCGACGTGGCCCACGTCCTCATCGCCGGGACGACCGGATCGGGCAAGACGGCATTGGCCCGGACCATGGTCGCCTCGCTGGCCCTGTTCAACAGCCAGAGGACGGTCCAATTGGTGTTGGTGGACCCCAAAGGCCGGGGGCTGAAGCCGTTCGAGGGCCTGCCGCACCTCCTGCTGCCGGTGCTCACCCGGGTGGACCAGGTGCTGCCGGCGATGCAACGCCTGGTGGGCGAGATGGAGCGGCGGGATGCAGAAGGGTGCTCCGATCCCCACCTGGTGGTGGTGCTGGACGAACTGGCCGATCTGGTGCAGGTAGGGGGACGGGAGATGGAAGCTTTGCTGGTCCGGCTGATGCAGCGGGGGCGGGAGGCCGGGATCCACCTGGTGGCCTGCACGCAAAAGCCGACAGCAGCCGTCATCGGCGGGCTGGTGAAGAGCAACTTTCCGGTGCGGGTGGTGGGCAGTGTGGCCAGCCCGGAAGACGCCAAAGTGGCCACCGGCCTGGCCGGTACCGGGGCGGAGCGCCTGTTGGGACAGGGGGATTTTCTGGTGGTGGCCAAGGGGCGCATCACGCGGATGCAGGCCGCTTACATCAGCCAGGACGAGGTGCGCGATCTGGTGGTGCGGCTCAGGCAAGGCTACCGGTCGGCGCTGCCCGCTGCCGCCGTCCTCCCGGTGCCGGCGGGCAACTCGCCCGCCAGGCCGAGGGAGAGGGCAGGTCTGGCCGACGCGCTCTCTGGATTCCGGGCGTGCCTGCGCCCGGTCAAGTGAGCAGGAGGTAGCATGGGCCTGGACCTGTGGTTTCGAGAGGACGTGGTGCGCATCCTGGCCTCGACGCACGAGGCGATGCAGGCCGCCAGCCGGGCCATGAGCCACGAACCTGGGGATGACGAAGGGGAGGTCTATCGCCAGGGGTTCACCGACGCGCTGCGGGCGGTGGGCGTCGCCTTTGGGGTCTGCCTGCCGGACGCCGGGTGGGACATGGGGGCAGAGGATTGTGCTGTCGGTCACCCCCATCGGCCGCAGGGAGAAGGAGGGGCGCCGCTGCGGCTGCGCTCCCCGCGCCTGCCCCCGTGGCGGTGACGGCATGGAACCGGCAGCGAAAGGCGGAAGCAACTGGAGGAGGATCGGTCGTGAGGGTAAAACAGATAGGAGCGCTGCTCGGCCTGGTGTTTGCGGTGACCCTGGCCGTGGTGATCGGCAAGCAGATGAGCACCGAGGCGATGGCGGTGGTCATCGGGGTGGTGTGCGGCGTGGCGGCCAGCATCCCCACCTCGGTGCTGCTGCTGGTGGTGCTCACCCGGCGCGACCGGCAGCGGGTGGAGGAGGCCCAGGCACGCCGGGATAGTTACCCGCCGGTTGTCGTCATCCAGGGGGGGGCGCCTCAATCGCTGCCGATGGCTCCACCGGCGGGGTACTGGCCTGCGCCCCAACCGGGGCCGCCTGCTCAGCGCCGGTTCCATGTCGTGGGTGGAAACGATCTGCTTTTGGACGATGGGGAGTTCTGAGAGTCGGCGTCAGAGGCGCCTCTGCCATCGCTCTGAAAAACAACGGAGCCGGGGGCTGTCATTCCCCCGGCTCCGACAATTCCCGGCTATTTGTTCTGAACCTTGATGATCTTGGGCCGGACCTCCTCAGCCTTGGGCAGGGTCAGGGTGAGCACGCCCTTGTCAAAGACCGCTTCGGCCTGATCGGCCTGCACCGGCACGTTCAGGGTAAGGGTCCGGGCAAAGGGGCCAAAGCGCCGCTCCTGGATGTGATAGTCCACGTTATCCAGCGGAGCCTTGGTCTCCCCTTTGATGGTCAGCGTGTTCCCCTCGATGGTAATTTCTACCTCCTCAGGGTTCACCCCCGGCACCGAAGCCTGAACAACCAGTTCATTGGGGGTGGAGTACACGTCCACGGGCAACAGGTCCACATATTCGCCCCGGCTCCATCCCACCTCACGGCGGCCCCAGATGTCATCAAAGATCCGTTCCATCGCCTGCTGCATCGCGTTCAACTCGGCCATCGGCCCCCAGATTCGTCGCCGTCCCATCGTGAATCCCTCCTTTTCTACTCTGTGTTGAGGCCGGGAGCCGGGCCTTGGCCCGGCTCCCAACCTGCCAGATTACCTGGTCGAAATCTTGATCGTCTTGGGCTTGACCTCTTCCGCCTTGGGGAAGGTCAGGGTCAGGACGCCGTTGACATAGCTGGCTTTCGCCTTGTCGGTCTCCAGACCGCCAGGAAGGGCCACCGAACGGCAGTAGGAGCCGAAGCGGCGCTCGCGCCGTAGATAGTTCTCGCGTTTGACCTCTTCCTCCTCCCTGGTCTCGGCCTTGATGGTCAGGGTGTCGCCGGTGACCGATACGTCAATGTCCTCGGCCTTGACGCCAGGGATGGCGGTCTTGACCACGACGCTGTCATCGGTCTCGTACATGTCCACCGCCAGCCCGCCTTCGACCCACGGCGCAAAGGGCGCCATCGGGCGGAAAAAGCCCTCCTCAAACATCCGATCCATCATGTCCCGCAGCGACAGCACGTCACGGAACGGTTCCCAACGTACCAAACCTGCCATTTTCGCACCTCCTCTCCACAGGTTTCTTTTTTGGATTGCAGCCGTATTGTAGCGAGTGTGTGTTAGATGAACGTTGGAAGAACGTTAGAGTAGTATTAGACTTTTTCGGCAGGGCGGTGGGTTGGGGGCCCTCACAGGCTGGCCTTGAGCTGCTCCGCTGCCTTGCGCGTCATACCCGGCACGGCAGCCAGTTCCTCCACGGTGGCGGCGCGGATGGCTTCGAGCGAGCCGAACCGTTTCAGCAGCGCCGAGCGCCGGCGGGGACCGATGCCCGGCACCTCGTCCAGTTGGGAGAGGATCGTCTGTTTGCCACGCACCTGGCGATGGTAAGCCACGGCGAAGCGATGGGCCTCGTCGCGGATGCGCTGCAGAAGGTAGAACCCCTCCGAGGTGCGCGGCAGGCGCAGCGGTTCGGCCCGGTCGGGCAGGTAAATCTCCTCTTCCTGTTTGGCCAGGCCGAGGGCCGGCACCTGGTCGCGCAGGCCATATTCGGCCAGCACCTCCAGGGCCACATTGAGCTGCCCCCGGCCACCATCCACCACCAGCAGGTCGGGCAGCAGCTCCCAGGAGGGCTTTTTGCTGCCCGGTACCTGGTCGGCTTTCGGTTCGGTGGCGCGGCGGAAGCGGCGGCGGAGCATCTCCCGCATGCCGGCATAGTCGTCGGGTCCCTCCACGGTGCGGATCTTGAAGCGGCGGTAGTCGTCCTTGTGCGGCACCCCTTTGACAAAGACAACCATCGAGCCGGTCGTGGCCGCTCCCTGGATGGTCGAGATGTCATAGCCCTCGATGCGGTTGGGGGGGGACTCTAACCCCAGGGACTCTTGCAGGTCGGCCAGGGCCTGGGCCTGTTTGCCTTCGTCGCTCAGCCACCGGGCGCGGAGGTGGTTCAGCGTCTCGGCAGCGTTTTCGGCGGCCATCTCCACCAACTCGCGCTTGTGGCCCCGGCGCGGCACCTGGAGCACCACCTTGTCCCCCCGCCGGCTGCGCAGCCACTCCTGGATGATCAGCGCCTCATCGATCTCGTGGGGCAACAGGATTTCGGGCGGCACGTAGGCCGCTTCGTCGTAGAACTGCTTGACAAATGAGGCGATCACTTCCGGATCGGCCTCCTCGGCCGTGCCGTCGAGCACGAAATATTCCCGGCCGATGAGCCGCCCCCCGCGGATGAAAAAGACCTGCACACAGGCATCGCCGTCGGCGCGGGCAAAGGCGATGACATCCTGGTCGGCCATGCTGGTCGAAACGATCTTTTGCCGCTCGATGACCCGCCGGATGGCGGCCAGTTGGTCGCGGTAGGCGGCCGCCTGCTCGAACTGCCAGCGTTCCGCCGCCGCCTGCATCTTGGCTTCCAGGTCGGCGAGGATCTCGTCGGCCTTGCCCTCCAAAAAGCGGCACAGGCGGTCGATCATGGCCCGGTACTCCTCCCGGCCGGCCGCGCCGATGCACGGCCCCAGGCACAGGCCGATGTCGTAGTAGAGGCAGGCCCGCTCATCGTGGCCGGTGATGACCCGGTTGCAGGTCAGGTAGGGAAAGACGCGGCGCAGCGTTTGCAGCGTTTGCTGCACGGCCCAGGCAGCGGTGAAGGGGCCAAAGTAGCGGGCGCCGTCGCGCTCCATGCGCCGCACAAGGAGCACCCGAGGGAAATCCTCCTGCCAGGTGATCTTGAGGTAGGGATAACGCTTGTCATCCTTCAGCCGGACATTGTACCGGGGCCTGTGCTGCTTGATCAGGTTGCTTTCCAGGATCAGCGCCTCCAGTTCCGAGGCGGTGACGATAAAATCGAAATCGGCGATGCTCGCCACCAGCCGCCCGATCTTGGGGCTGTGGTCGGCCGAGGCATGAAAGTAGGACCGCACCCGCGCCCGGAGGTTCACCGCCTTGCCCACGTAGAGGATGGTCCCGCCGGCATCCTTCATCAGGTAGACGCCCGGCCTGGTCGGCAGGGCATCCAACTTTTCCTGCAACTGCTCCCGCACTTCCCTGCTCATGGCCCTATTCTAGCACAGATGGAGCGGGATGCAAGTCAAGGGTGGAGCCGATGGAGAGGACCAACCCGCAAAAAGGGCGAGCGTATCACGCTGGGGACAAGAAACAGGGGAAAAGAGCGGCGGCTTGCACCCGGCCGGATTCTGTGCTAAAATGGTCCTGCCTTGACCCGGACGGGCCGGGAGCCAGGCGACCGGGCACGAGTCCGGCTCGCAACGGACTATCGGCGGTTCGGCCCGTTCCCGTCGAAATCCTTGAAACGGGGAGGAGATTGTGAGAAAAAACTCCTGGAGTCTTCTGGCCACCCTGGTCGCCCTGACCCTCCTGGGCGTGGGATTGATGACCTGCAGCCCTGGGCCCGAACCGACCCAGGCGCCACGGCCTGCCACAACCACCGAACCGACCCAGGCGTCCCAGCCTGCCACAGCCACCGAACCGACCCAGGCACCCCAGCCCACCCCCGCGGCGAGAAAGCCGGTGACCTTGCGGGTCGGCACCACCTACATTTGGGATACGGCCAACCCGACCATCGGCTGGTACAACTACACCCTGCGCTACCTGATTTACGACACCCTGATAGAAGAGGCCGGCATCGCCCACTTTATTCCCGGCCTGGCCGAGAGCTGGCAGATGTCCGACGACGGGCTGGTGTGGACCTTCAAGATCCGCCAGGGCGTCAAGTTCCACGATGGCACCCCCTGCACCGCCGAGGATGTGGCCTGGAGCCTCAACTGGACCATCGAGAACGAGATCGAGACCTTTGCCTTCTATCTGGCCAACTTTGCCGAGGTCGTGGCTCTGGACCCCACCACCCTGCAGGTCACCCTGTCGGAGCCGGTGGGCAACATGGAGTACCTGCTGATGTATGTCTGGATCCTGCCCCGCAGCGTGTGGGAGGGCCTGACCCCAGACCAGATTTTAGAGTTTGAAGATCTGCGGGCAGCCATCGGCACGGGGCCGTACAAGCTGGTGGATTGGGTTGAGGGGGAGTATCTGATCCTGGAGGCGAATCAGGACTATTGGCGGGGTGCGCCGGCGATTGACCGCGTCGTCTGGCAAGAGTTCGCCACCGAAGATGCCGCCGTTCAGGCATTGCTGGCCGGGGAGATTGATGTCATCGCCGCCGACACAATTCCGGCAACGGCGATCCAGACGTTGCAGACCGCTCCCCACATTGAGGTTCCGATCATGGACTCTACCGCCATTGACGAGCTAATCCTCAATTCCCACGAGAACGGGACGCAGCCGGCCAGCCTCAACGACCCGGCGGTGCGGCTGGCCATCGCCTACGCCATTGACAAACAGCAGATCGTCAACGTAGCCTACCTGGGCTACGCCGAACCGGCCAGTGTGATCATCCCCACTTCGATGGGCGACTGGCACAACAGCGACATTCAGGACATTCCCTTCGATCCGGCCGAGGGAGCACGCATCCTGGAAGAAGCCGGGTATAAGGACAGCGACGGCGACGGCATTCGCGAGGACCGGGAGGGCAACCCGCTGCAATACCGCCTCTACGCTACCGCGGACGCCACGCCGGTCCGCATCCTGGAGATCATCTCCAATGGACTGGCCCAGGTCGGCATCTCGGCCCCGCCGACGCCCATGGATGAGGACAGCCTGATCGGCCTCTACCCCGATTTCGACTTTGACCTGATCTACTGGGGCTGGGGCCTGGACCCCGATCCCGACTTTGCCATGCTCATCTTTACCTGTGATCAACGGGAGGAAGGGGGCTGGAACGACAGCGGCTATTGCAACCAGGAGTTCGAGGAGATGTACCGGCGGCAGGCAACCACGACCGACCGCGAAGCACGCCGCCGGCTCATCTGGCAGATGCAAGAAAAGCTGTTCAACGAAAGGCCCTACATCGTCCTGACCTATGCCAAGACGGTTCAGGCTTACCGCAGCGACCGCTTCACCGGCTTTGGCCTGCAAGCCGGCGACATCTTGTGGAAGTCGGCTTTTCTGACGGCCAGGCCGGTGGAATAGCTCCCTCGCCCCTGGGGGAGAGGGCCGGGGTGGGGGGGCAGCCTCCCTCGCCCCTGGGGGAGAGGGCCGGGGTGGGGGCAGCCTCCCTCGCCCCTGGGGGAGAGGGCCGGGGTGGGGGGGGAAAAAGCAGATTCATGGAACGCGGCAACTATGTTCTGCGTAAGGTAGCCTTTTCGGCAGCCACCCTGGCAGCGGTGGTCGTCTTTAATTTTTTCCTCTTTCGCATCCTGCCCGGCGACCCGGTGAAACTGATCGTCCACAGCCCGCGCATGACCCGCGAGGCCCAGGAGCGGATCCAGGCTACCTTCGGCCTGGACAAACCGGTCTGGTTCAACGGGGAGCGGTTACGGCAGGGGGATGTGTGGGGTGCCCTGGATACCCAGTTCACCGCTTACCTGCGCAACCTGCTGCGCGGTGAACTGGGCATCTCTTTCGCCACCCGCCGGCCCGTCTCGGACCTGTTGAAAGAGCGGGTATGGCGCACGGTGGTGCTGGTCCTGGGCGGTGATGTGCTGGCCATTGTCCTGGGCATGGTCCTGGGGCTTCTGGCCGCCTGGCGGCGCGGCACCCGGTTCGACGCCGCCGTCCTGCTGGGCGCGCTCTTTACCTGGGCGCTACCCACCTTTTTCCTGGGCATCCTCCTGCTCATCCTGGCCCGCGGCCATCTGCCCGTTGGCGGGATGGCCACACCCGGCCTGAAGCCGGAGGATGGGCTGAAGTACTGGTTCGACGTGGGGGAGCATCTTCTCCTGCCCACCCTGACCATGGCCATCGTCTACACCAGCGAATATCTCCTTATCATGCGCAGCAGCGTGATGGAGATCCTGGCCGAAGATTACATCCTCACCGCCAAAGCCAAGGGGCTGAGCACGCTGCGCATCCTGCGCGACCATGCCCTCAAAAACGCCATGCTGCCCATGGTGACCATCATCGCCCTGACCTTCGGCTATACCGTCGGCGGGGCGATCCAGGTGGAAACGGTCTTTTCCTGGCCCGGCCTGGGCCGGCTGATGTACGAGGCGGTACAAAAGCGCGACTATCCGGTGCTGCAGGGCACCTTTCTGTTGCTGGCCGTGAGCGTGATCCTGGCCAACCTGCTGGCCGACCTGCTCTACTCGGTCCTCGACCCCCGCGTCAGAACGGAGTAAGCCCAGGCGATGGAAGCTGTCAAAAAGTTCGTACGGAATCCAATGGGCCTCAGCGGGGCGCTGATGCTCCTGGCCGTGGTGTCCGTCGCCCTCCTGGCCCCATGGCTGGCCCCCTATGACCCTCAGGCCCACATCGAGGTGTCCCCGGCTGATGTGCTGGCCCCCCCCGACGCTCACCACCTGCTGGGCCGCGACGATGCCGGCAAGGATGTGCTCAGCCTGCTGATCTACGGTGCGCGCGTGTCGCTGGTCGTCGGCTTTACCGCCTCGTTCATGTCCATGCTCATCGGGACGACGGTGGGGCTGGTGGCCGGCTACTTTGGCGGCCGCGTCGGCAACGCCCTGATGCGCTTCGTAGACCTGCTCATGGTCATCCCCGACCTGCCGCTGATGCTGGTCATCATCGCCGTGATGGGCCGCGGGCTGCTGAACATCATCCTGGTCATCGGCCTGTTGGGCTGGACCTATACCGCCCGGCTGGTGCGCTCGCAGGTGCTGACCGTCAAGGAGCGGCATTTTGTGCTACGGGCGCGGGCCATCGGGGCCAGCGACGCACGCATCATCCTGCACCACATCTTTCCCCAGGTGCTGCCCCTGATCATCGCCCAGGCCGTGCTCGACGTTTCGGTGGCCATCCTGGAAGAGTCGTCGCTGGCCTTCCTAGGCCTGGGTGATCCAACGCTGGTCAGTTGGGGCTCGATGCTCAATTTCGCTTTCGAACGCGCCATCAGCGCCCAGGCATGGTGGTTCCTGTTGCCCCCCGGCTTTGCTATCGTCTGGGTCAGTCTGTCGCTGATCCTCATCGGCAACACCCTGGATCAGATCGTCAACCCCCGGCTGCGCACCCATCACCTGTTCGATGCGCGGCGCATGGTGGCAATCCATCCGCCGATGGCGGGTGATGATTAGATTTTGGAACCATCCCAAAACTCCCTTGCAAAATTTCGAGTTTTATGTTATAATAGACTTGTTGCTGAATAACTAGCCGGTAGTAGCCCGAGCGAGGCTAAGCGACCAGTTGGCCAGGCCTGCCGCTGCCAGCGCCACATCGTCAATAAAGGTTGCTATTCGATTGCGGAAGACATCCAGAAGCGCCCGGAAACGCTTCATGCGACAGATGGCGTTCTCAACCACAACCCGGACACGGCTCAATTCCCGATTCTGTGTTTTCTGCTCGACGGTCAAAGTCGGCTTGGGATTCGCTTTCGATTTGCGTGGCTTCTTGTGGGGAATGTGCAATTCCAGGGTCTTGTAGTCGGTCTGGAAACCGAGGTAGCCCAGGTCAAGCCATACCTTGAAGGTCGCAAACCAATCCTGGCCTGGAGCAAACTCTGTCTTGAGCAAGCCGTAATCATGGTGACTGCCCGCGAGCGTGTAGCCGAGGAACAGGATGCGCTGCCCCAGGCTGGCAATCACACTGTTCTTGACCGTGTGACGCTTTTTCTTGCCGCTGTAGTGTTCCTGTTGGGCCTGGTGATCCGTGGGGCGTTGGCGCGGCCGTTCGGTGGCATCAAGGAGCAGAGCCTCGCTGCCGGCGAAAGCAGCTCGCATCTCCTCAACGGTCTCAAAGTGGCGGGCAGGCAGGACCTGGGCTTTGTCCAGGGTACGGAGCAAGACGGGGAGCAGACGATGGACATTGGTACAGGCTTTGGAGCGGTCCAGGCCGAAGCGGTCGCCCAAGACATCGAAGGTGGGATAGACCTTGAGGTAGTACAGGATGAAGAACAACTTCTTCTCCATGGTGTTCAGGCGACCCTTTTGTCCACCACCCGGTTTCCGTTGGCGACGGTCTGTGTTCTTTTCATATTCTTCCAGTCTGATTTCGGTATAGCTTTGGCTAAAGAGGGGCAGCAGTTGGTAAAACGCTGGGCGAGTCAAGCCGGTCAGGGCTTTGAATTGTCGTTCGTCAATCTGATCCAAATCTGGCAACATGATAGACTCCTTACTGAAAGAATGGATTGACACGATTATACCTGATATTCTCTTATTGAGCAACAAGTCTAA
>DAOTXL010000128.1:0-91815 GCA_034435455.1 Anaerolineae bacterium | reverse complement strand
GAGGCCTGCTACGACCAACCCTACCGCCTGTACCGTTCCGCGAACCGGGGGGCTACCTGGGACGACCTCAGCGGCGGGTTGCCGGAATACGGTGGGGAAACGATCGCTATCACGGCGCTGCTGATGCCGTGAGCGTAACACGCAACACAAAAGGCACGCAATTCCGATAGGAGGAGAACACAAATGGCAGAAGCATTGGGCATGATCGAAACACGTGGCTTCGCCGCCATGGTCGAGGCCGCCGACGCGATGGTCAAAGCGGCCAAAGTGGAACTGGTCGCCTACGAAAAGATCGGCGGCGGCTACGTGACCGCCATCGTGCGCGGCGACGTGGCCGCCTGCAAGGCCGCCGTAGAGGCCGGCGTGCGCGGCGCGGAAAAGGTGGGCGAGGTCGTCTCGGTCCACGTCATCCCCAGGCCCCACGTCAACATTGACCTGGTGCTGCCTCTGGGCCGCCGCGAGCAGGTGCTGAAAGAACTGGGCGAAGTGGGAGAATAAGCGGAGCGGCAGCGATGGAGGTGGTGCCTGGCCTCCACTGGGTGGAGCGCATCTGGGACACCAAAGTTTACCTCCTGATCGAGGCGGATCGGCTGGTGGTGATTGACGCGGCCACGCCGGGCCGGGCAGGGGCCGTGTGGCGGCATCTGGCCGGGCTGGGCTATCCGCCCGACGCGGTGGACGAGATCTGGCTGACCCACGGCGACATTGATCACATGGGCAGTGCCGCTGCGCTCAAGGCCGCTTCCGGCGCAAAAGTGGTGGCCCACCGCGCCGACGTGCCGCTGGTGGAGGGGGTGGCCGACCGGCCCCTGGGGCCATCGCCCCTGGCCGGGACCTGCCAGAAGCTGTTCAACCGGGCCATCCGCCACCTCTATCGGCCCGCCAGGGTGGACCGCCCCTTGGAGGAGGGCGACGACCTGGGCGGCTGGCAGGTGATCCACCTGCCGGGCCACACGGCCGGCAGCGTGTGTTACTATCATCCGGCCCGCAAGATCGTCATCGTCGGGGATGCCCTCAACCACAAATTCGGGCGGCTGGGGGCGCCGCCGCGCCTGTTTACGCCCGACATGACCCAGGCTCGCGCCTCCATCCACAAGGTGGCCGCCCTCGATTTCGAGGTGTGCTGCTTTGGCCACGGCCCGCCCTTGCTCCACAACGCCCGGCAGCGGGTACAGGCCCTGGCCGCCACCCTCCCGTAGCCGGGCTTCACCCGGCCAGAGGTGAACGATGCTTTTAGGCAAAGTAGTAGGCACACTGGTTGCTTCGCGCAAAGACGAAAAGCTGGAAGGTTTCAAGTTCCTGGTGGTCAGGCGCCTGAATATCGAAAACCAGGAAACCGGCGACTATGTCATCGCCGCCGACGCGGTCCAGGCCGGCCTGGGCGACGTGGTGCTGTATGCCACCGGCTCGTCGGCCCGGCAGACGGTGCTGACCGACAAAAAACCGTGTGATGCGGTCATTATGGCCGTGGTGGATACCTGGGAAGTAAACGGGGTGGTCAAATACCAAAAGGAATAGCCATCGCCCCACCCTGGAGACAGGTTTTGCCCCCCGCGGCCGGCTAATGAGGTCAAACCTATGGGCGACAAAGCAACGATCCTGATCGCCGACGATCGGGTCGAAAATGTAGAACTGGTGTGCGACCTGCTGACCCTGGAAGGTTATCAGACCATCAGCGCCTTCAATGGCCTGCAGGCCCTGGAAAAGATCGGCGAAACCCGGCCTGACCTGGTGATCCTGGACCTGGACATGCCGGTGATGAACGGCTACGAAGTCTGCGCCCGGCTCAAGGCCGATCCGGCCACGGCGGATATCCCGGTGTTGATGCTCACCGCCTGGGCCAACCCGGCACAGATGGTGGTCGGCCTGCAAACCGGCGCCGACGACTATATCGCCAAACCGTTCGACTGCCGGGAACTGGTCCAACGGGTCAAGGTCCGGCTGAAAGCCAAGCGGCAGACCGACGAATTGCGGGCTGCCCAACAGGCGATCCGCGAGACCTTTGCCCGATACGTGTCCCCCCAGGTCGTCGAGCGGCTGCTGGCCGATCCGGGCCGGGTGCGGCTGGGCGGCACCCAGCAGCCCCTCACGGTGCTGTTTGCCGACCTGCGGGGATACACCACTGTGGCCGAAACGCTGCCACCGGAACAACTGGTGGACGTGCTGAACGGCTATCTGACGGTGGCGGTGCAGGCCGTGCTGGCCCACGAAGGCACCGTCGGCCGCTACGCCGGGGACATGATCATGGCCATGTTCAATGCCCCCTTGCCTCAACCCGACCATCCGGTGCGGGCGGTCCGGGCTGCGTTGCGGTTACGGCGCGACCTGGCCGACTACCACGCCGGGCTGCCGACCCCCCTGCGCACCGACTTTGGCATCGGCATCGTCTCCGGCGAGGCAGTGGTCGGCAACATCGGAGCGCGGGAGTGGATGAATTACACGGCCATCGGCGACACGGTCAACCTGGCCCAACGCCTGGAAGAGATCGCCCTGGGTGGAGAGATCCTGATAGATGAAAAGACGCGGCAGATCCTCGGCCCGGCCGTCCGAGCCGACCCCAAAGGGGTGATCCCCATCCGTGGCCGACACGAACCAGTGATGGTCTACAGGCTGTTGGACCTGGCCGACGAACAAGAGGCAAGAGGCAAGGAGCAGGGGTGTGACGCTTGACGAAAGGCGCATCGCCGAGATTGTGCAGCGGGTAGTGGCCGAACTGCGACCGCAAGGGGAGCCGCCTCCCCCCGGCCTGGCCGCGCCGAGGCCGGAAGAGACCCGCTCTCCCCTTGCAGCCGGTCGGGATGGCGTCTACCCGGACATAGACAGCGCCGTCGCCGCGGCGGCGGCTGCCCAAAAACGCCTGGCCGACCTGCCCCTGGAGCGACGGGCGGCGATCATTGCCGCCATGCGCCAGGCCGCTGCGGAAAACGCCCAGGTGTTGGCCCGGGCTGCCTGGCAGGAAACCGGCATGGGCCGCTGGGAAGACAAGCTGGAAAAGAACCGGCTGGTAGCCGAACGCACGCCCGGCACCGAGATGTTGCAGGCCACCGCCTGGACCGGCGACCGGGGGCTGACCCTGGTGGAACCGGCCCCCTACGGCGTCATCGGGGCCATCACCCCCAGCACCAACCCCACCTCGACCATCCTCTGCAACGCCATCGGCATGGTCGCCGCCGGCAACGCCGCCGTGTTCAATGCCCATCCCGCCGCCAAAAGCTGCTCGGCCCAGACGGTGCAGGTGCTCAACCAGGCCATCCGCCGCGCCGGCGGCCCGCCCGACCTCATCACCTGCCCCGCCGAGCCGACCATTGACAGCGCCCAGGCCCTGATGCGCCATCCCGGCATCCGCCTGTTGGTGGTCACCGGCGGGCCGGGGGTGGTGCGCGAGGCGATGCGCTCCGGCAAAAAGGCGATCTGCGCCGGGCCGGGCAACCCGCCAGTGGTGGTAGACGAGACCGCCGACCTGGAGCAGGCGGCGCGGGATATCGTCAAGGGCGCCTCGTTCGACAACAATGTGGTCTGCATCCTGGAAAAGGAGATCATTGCCGTAGACACCATCGCCGACCAGCTAAAGGCCATCATGCTCCAACGGGGAGCGGTCGAGATCACCTCGTGGCAGCTCAGCCGGCTGATGAAGGTCATCCTGGCCGAGGATCACGGCCCCGGCCAACACGGCGTGGTCAACAAAGCCTTCGTCGGCAAATCGCCCGCCATCCTCCTGCGGGAGATCGGCGTGAGTGTGGAGGACAGCGTGCGGCTGGTGGTGGCCGAGACCGATGCCCAACACCCGTTGGTGTGGACCGAGCAACTCATGCCGATCCTCCCCCTGGTGCGGGTCCGCTGCGCTGACGAGGCCATTGACCTGGCCAAGGCGGTGGAACAGGGCATGGGCCACACGGCCATCATGCACTCCAAAAACCTGGATGCCCTCAGCCGCATGGCGCGGGAGATCAACACCAGCATCTTTGTCAAAAACGGCCCCAGCCTGGCCGGCCTGGGCTTTGGCGGCGAAGGGTTCACCTCCTTCTCCATCGCCAGCCCCACCGGCGAGGGCCTGACCTGCGCCCTGCACTTTACCCGGGTGCGCCGTTGCACCCTGGTAGATGCCTTTCGTATCGTATAACGGTTCAACCCATTCGATAAAGCCAGGAGGCAAAAGATGACAGGAATTCACAGAATATTCTTCTTGATCGCCCTGCTGCTGGCCGTAGCCCTCGTGGGGTGCGGGACCACGCCTACCCCAACCCCGGCCACCGGCGCTCCCTACGTGGTGGACGAGACCCTCTCGCCGGAAGAGCACTTTCGGAAGGGCAACGAATTCGCCCAGGCCGGCGAGCTGGACAAAGCGGTGGCCGAGTACCAGGCGGTATTGAAGGCAAACCCCAACAACACCTCGGCGCTCACCAACCTGGGGGTGGTCTACTACAGCCAGGGCAACCTGGACCAGGCGATCGCCCACTACCAGAAGGCGATTCAGATCGCGCCCAACGACGCCGACATCCATTCCAACCTGGCCGCCGCCTATGTGCAAAAGGCCCAGATCGGCCAGGCCCAACCCGACCGGTCGCTCCTGGACAAAGCGTTGCAGGAGTACCAGAAGGCCATAGAACTCAAGCCCGATCTGGCCGAGGCCCATTTCGGCCTGGGGGTCGTCTATGTCACCCTGGGCGAGAACGACAAAGCCATCGCCGCCTTTGAAAAGTTCCAACAGGTGGACAAGGGCACCGACAAGATCGCCACCGAGCAGGCCGAACAATATCTGAAGCAGCTCAAAGGGCCCTAGCACCCCAGGCGCAAAAGAGATGTACGAACTGACCACCCTCGACAACGGCCTCCGGGTCTTGACCGTGACCATGCCCCACCTCCAGTCGGTCAGCCTGGGGTTCTTCCTGGCCGTCGGTTCGCGCTACGAGAGCGAGGCGCTGGCGGGAGCTTCCCACTTTATCGAACATATGCTGTTCAAAGGCACGGCCCGCCGGCCCACCGCCCTGGACATCGCCGAGGCGATTGAAGGCAAGGGCGGCCTGTGCAACGCCAGCACCGGCGTGGAGACCACCCTGTATTGGGCCAAGGTGGCCGCCGCCCACCTGCCAGAAGCCCTGGACGTGCTCAGCGATATGCTGCTCCACGCCACGTTCGACCCAACGGAGATGGAAAAGGAACGGGCGGTCATCACCGAAGAGATCCACTATGCCCTGGACACCCCCGACAGCCTGGTCCAGATCCTGGTGAACCGGCTGCAGTGGCCCGATCACCCCCTGGGCCGCGACGTGGCCGGCAGCGAGCAGAGCGTCGCCGGCCTGAGCCGCGAGGACCTGCTGGCCTACCTGGCCGGCCACTACCGCCCCAACGCAGCGATCCTGGGGCTGGCCGGCCAGGTGACCCATCGGGAAGCGGTCGCCCTGGCCCGGTCGTACCTGGCCGACTGGCAGCCAGGCCCGGCCATCTCTTGCGAGCCGGCCCCTGCCGACCGCCACGGCCCCAGGGTACACGTCGAGTGCAAAGCCACCGAGCAGGCCCACCTCAACTTGAGCTTTGCCGGGCCTTCCCGCTACGACCCAGACCAGTACGGGGTCCGCTTCCTGAACGTGATCCTGGGGGAAGGCATGAGATCGCGCCTGTTTCAACAGGTGCGCGAGCGGATGGGGCTGGCCTACGACATCGAATCGTACATCAGCACACTCCAGGACACAGGGGCGATAGGCATCTACGCCGGCGTCTGCACCGGCCGGGTCGAACTGGCCCTCCGGGCCATCCTGGACGAGCTGGACCGGCTGCGCCAGGAACCGGTCCCCCAGGATGAGCTGGAGAAAGCCCGGGAGTTCATCAAGGGGCGGCTGGCCCTTTCCCTGGAAGATCCGTTCGCCGTGGCCTCCTGGTACGCCCAACAGGAGCTCCTTGGGCCGGAGGTGCTCAAGCCAGAAGAGGTCATCGCCCGCCTGGCGGCGGTCCAGGCTGCCGATATCCAACGCCTGGCCCAATCCATCTTCCGGGAGGAACGGCTGAACCTGGCCGTGGTCGGCCCCTTTGCCGATGACGGCAACCGGTTCCGCCAGGCCGTGCATCTCTAAGAGCTAGTCTGAAAACCACTAAGGACACGAAGGACACAAAGAATTTCTGTCGATTTCATCTCATTTCTTTGCCCTGTGCGCCTTCGTGGTAGACTTTTCAGACGAGCTCTAAAGGCTGGACAAACCTTTTAGAACAGGGAGGATTTGAAACATCGTGGCCATCAAACTGTTGATGAGTTGGGACATCCGTCCCGGCAAAGAGCAATCCTACTTTGAGTTCGCCATGCAGACCTTTGCCCCGGCCCTGATGAAGATGGGCTGGCAGCCAACCGAAGCATGGTACACCCTGTACGGCGATGCGCCGCAGATCATGACCGCCGGCGTGGCCGACAGCGTGGATAAGGTGCGGGAGATCCTGGACAGCCCCCAATGGGCAGAGCTCAAAGCCCGCTTGCTGGAATATGTGACCAATTTCCAGTACAAGGTGGTGCCGGCCAGCGGCCGGTTCCAGATATAAAAAAACCTCCCGCAGAGCCCCTGCCCTGCGGGAGGTTCAAAACCGATTTCTACTCTGCGCTATCTGTCGAGGCAGATGTCCCGGCGGCGGTTTCCCCGCTGCTCCCCGCTTCCTTTTTCTCCCGGGTCGTGCCCAGGGTGGCCGACGAGCTACGGCGGTTGTCGGTGACATAGAAGCCCGATCCCTTGAAGATAACACCCACCGGTTGGACCACGCGATGGACCTGACCGTCACACTCCGGGCAGTCGGTCAGGGGAGCATCGGTCATGTGCTGCATCCGCTCAAAACGCACACCACATGAGTCGCATTGGTACAAGTAGATTGGCATCTTCCATCACCTCCCGCTGCTTCCTTTTTCACCGCCCTATTATACTCAGGTTGGCCCCGGCTGCAAAAAGGAAACCGGTCTGTGACCTGAACCGCAGGCTCTCCCTGCCCTCCCCGCACCGCTGCAAGACAGGTGCAAAAACTGGCACCGGCGGCCAAAAAGCCCTATAATGGGCCTGCTCGACAACCAGACCAGGAGTGCCTTTATGTCGAACCGCCGGCGATGGCCGCTGTTTGTTCTGGGGGCGCTGATCGCCCTCTATATTTTCTATTTCGGCTGGTATACACTGACGGCTGACGCCCGCTGTCAGACCCGTGGGTTTGACCTGGCCATCTACGATCAGACGCTGTGGAATACCATCCACGGCCGCTGGTTCCGCTCCACCTTTGAGCCCGGCTGGGAGGTGCTGCTGGCCGATCACGTGGAGCCGATCCTGTTGCCCCTCTCCCTCCTCTACCTCCTCTGGCCGGATCAGAAGATGCTGCTGCTCATCCAGACGCTCGGCCTGGCCCTGGGGGCCGTGCCGGTTTACCGGCTGGCCTGCGATGCGCTCCAGGCAGCCGGCCCAGGCCGACCGACCGCCGACCAGAGGCCTGCGCCCTCCTGGCCGATCCAGCTTTCGGCTCTGGCCTTTGCCGCCGCCTATCTGCTTCAGCCGGCCCTCCACTCGGCCAACGCCTTCGAGTTCCACCCCAGCGCCCTGGCCACCCCCCTGCTCCTGTACGCCCTCTACGCCATGCGCCGACGGAAAACTGCCCTTTTCCTCCTCTTTATCCTGCTGGCCATGAGCACCAAAGAGGTCATGCCCCTGACCACCTTTGGCATGGGCCTCTATGCCTTTTTCATCCACCGGCAGCGGGCGGCGGGCGCAGCCACGGCTGCCCTCAGCGCCCTGTGGTTTGCCCTGACCGTGTTCGTCGTCATCCCCCACTTTAATCCCCAGGGCCAATCCCATTACTTCTCCCGCTACTACGATTGGCTGGGCAACAGCGGCCAGGAGATTGTGGTGCAGGTGCTCACCCATCCCGGCCTGGTCTGGCAGCGCCTGGTCAGCCAGACCGGCCCCGCCTATCTGGCCCGGCTGCTGGGGCCGGTGGCCTACCTCTCGCTGCTGGGCCTGCCGATGTTGCTGCTGGCCCTGCCGGCCCTGGTCCTCAACGCCCTGAGTGCCGCTCCCCCCCAACACAGCACGGTCAGCTTTTTTCAATATGCCGTGGCGATCGTGCCCTTTGTCGTCGTCGGTGCCCTGGATGGCACCGCTTTTCTGGCCCACCGGGCAGGCGGCCTGCTGAAGCGCAGCCTGCCGGCCCGCCGGCAACCGCTGAACCCGCCGACAGCCGTGGCTGCCTTCCTGGCCGGGCTGGCCCTGGTCGCCGCCCTGATCGCCCAGCGGCAGCATGGCTTCCTGCCCTTCAGCCGCGACTTTTACCTGGCCCCGCCATCGGCGCGCCAGGCCGCCCTCAAGGCGATCATCCGGCAGCTCCCCCCGGAGGGGAGCGTCTCGTCCGACGTGTATCCCGATCCCCGCCTCAGCCACCGCGAGAGCCTGTACCTCTATCCAGAGCAGCAGGATGCAGATTATATTCTTGTGGACGTCTTTTACCGCGACGCGCCCTTTCATGCCAGGGATCGCTACGATGCCATCCAACGCCAATTGCAAAGCGGCAAATATGGGGTGCGCGATGGCCGCTACCGCTACCTGCTCCTGGAGCGCGGGTTGCATCAGCCGACCATCCCCGACCCTTTCTACGATTTCGCCCGTGCCGACAGGCCAACGCCCCAGGTAAAAGTAGCCGTGGATTTTGGCGAATTGCGGCTCATCGGCTACGACTTGGTGTGGGAACGGCCCATCATTCCCCGGGCCTATCTGGTCCTGTACTGGCAGGCTACGCAGTCGGTGGAGCGCGACCTGCGGCTGTTCTTCGTCCAGACCGACCCTTCCGGGCAGCCGCTGGCCGGCACCGAGATGGAGTTTGTCGAATCGGTCTGGTACCCGCCCTCCCGCTGGTCCCCGGCCGGGGTGATCCGTACCGAGACCTACCACTGGGACCTGGAGACCCCCAGGCAATTCGGCGTGGCGGTCGGCGTTGTGGAGGGTCCGGGGTTCTGGGAGGTGGAGAAACGGGTACGGCCGGTGGTGCAGAGCGCGCTGCAGTCACTCCCCCTGGTCCACGGCGACACGTTGCTGTGGCTGACCACCCTGCAGGTAGCCGACCAGTTTGCAACCCTGCAGGCCCCGGGGAAGCAACCGTAGGGCCGGCCTGCGCTACCGGATCGGCACCGGGCCCAAGATCACCCGGTCGGCCGCTGGCTGCCCTTCCTCATCCAGCACCGGCAGACGGGGCAGGCCCGGCACGCCGGCATCGTAAAGCCCGACCTCGATCACATACTCGCCCGGTGCCAGCCCGGCGGGGATGGGCACCTGGTGCAGGTCGGCGATATACTCGCCCGGCACCCAGCCGGTAGTGGGCCGTGTGCCGCCGACCGGCTCACCATCATGGCCGGCCACCACCCGTCCGTCCGTTCCCAACAGGTGGACAAAGGCGGTGTAGGGCACATCCATCTCGGTCCGGGCCTGCCAGTAGAGGGTGACCGACAGGGTGCCTCCCGGCGCTACCGGCCCGGCAGGCAGGTCGGCGCCCAGCAAGGTGATCTGGTCGCCCAGATTCGTCAGGCGCCGCACCTGGGGGCGGGGAGGGCTGAAAAGGCGGTCGGTGGACAACACCTGAAGGGTTGTTAACTCGACGGCCGGGCCGAGGGCCGCGCCGCCGGTATCCACCAACCGGATCCCCAGGCGTGCCTGGCCCGCCTGGGTTTGGATCGGCAGACGGAAGCTGCTCTGCCCGCGCCAGGCCTGTCCCGCCAGCCAGATGCGGGTAGGGTGCCAGGAGTTGGTCGGCGGGAAGGTGCCGGCCTCCACCGTCTGGCCCGCTGCATCGGTGAGAAAAACCTGCACCTGATAGTCGCCCTGCGGCGGGGAGGTTACCGCCCAGACCAGGGCCAGCCGCAGGCGATCGCCCGGCTGCGCCTCGGCCCGATCCAGGTCCCACCCCAGGAGCAGCAGCCCGCCCCCTACGTCGGCGCGAAGCGGATGAGGGACCTCCACCTGGTCGGCTGTGACCGCCGGGACCGATAGCCGCACCGCGCCCAACACCACCCGCCTGCCCTGGGGGGCACCGGCCTCGTCCAGCACGTCCAGACCGGCCGGTTCGGCTTCGGCATAGACCCCCACCTCCAGGCCATAGTCGCCGGGGGGGGTGCCGGGCATTGGGATCAGGTCGTAGCGGCCAGGGACAATCTGCCCGACCCGCCAACGGGTGGTGGGATAGAGATAGGCGGTGGGGCGGCCATCCCACCGGCCCCAAACCTGGCCGGCGGCATCCCGCAGCGTCAAAGAGATGCGGTAATCCTGATCCAGCCCCTGCAACGCCTGCCAAAAGAGGGTCACCTGTTGATCGCCGCTTTGCGTATACCCCAACAGGCGCAGCCGGTTGCCAAAGTTGACATCGGTGGGGTGGGCGATGGTGGGTTGCGCAAAGTGGGCTGTGGCCGGCAGGAGGTAGTGCCGCAGCCGCACCCCGGTAAAGGTCCGCCGGACCGGCTGCTCCTGCCCCACCTCACCCAGCATGGCCGGCAGATAGCCCACCGGGTCCACCACCTCATCCTGCCACAACACCAGCCACACGCCCCCCCGGCCGGACAGCCAGCGGTTGAGGTCCCCGGCGATGGAATAGTCCAGGGTGCGGGTTGTGTCCAGCGTGGGGCTGTCGGGCAGCAGGTAGCGCTCCAGGCCGCGCGCGTAATAGTCAAAGGCGGGGAACATGTGGCCTGAACAGAGGATGACCGCTTCGTCCGGTTCCATCTGCTTGCGCACGTAACGGGCCGCGCCGCGAAAATCGGCGCGGGCGACGGCCGGATCGGTGTAGGCGTTGTGATCGGCATAGGCCGCCACCCCCAGCAGAAACGCCAGCGACAGGCCGGCCACCGTCCAGCGGAACAGGTTGCCCAGATAGCTACGCCGCCTCTGCCACAGGGCAGCCAGCCCCCCTGCCAGGAGAAGCAACAGCGCCGGGTGAGAGAGCAACACGTAGCGGGCGTTGAACTTGGGCGAACGGTAGGCCAGGGCCAGGATCAGGGCAGGAGGGAGAAGGAGGTAGAGAAAGAGAAAAAGGAGTGGATAGTGGGTATTGGGTCTTGGGTCTTGGATATTGGATATTGGATACAGGCACAGCAACAAGACTAGGGCGCAACCGGTGGCCAGGAGGATGCCGATCGGCTCTGGGACCGATTCGCCGCCGGTGAAAAAGAGGGCGATGTCGAGGAGGGCTTCCGAGAGCTTGAGCTGGCCGGGCAGGTAGCTCACATCGGCGCGGTAGCGGGTGAGCAGGAAAGGCAGCCACGGCAGATAGGCCAGGACCGTCGCCGCGCCGGAGGCCAGGCCGGCCAGGATGAGCTGCCTCGGGCAACGCTGCCGCAGCCACACCAGCAGCAGATACAGCCCCTGAAAAGCCAGCACGAACACGGCAAAATAGTGAGTGTAGAGGGCAGCGATATTGGTCAGGGTAAAGGCTGGCCAGAGGAGGCTCCCCCCCCTTCCCCCCGGTTGGTAAGGGGGGAGACGCTGCACAATCAGCAACAACCAATAGCTCGACAGCAGGCAGAGGAAGGTGAGGAGGGTGTACATCCGCGCCTCCTGGCCATACCAGACGTGGGGAGGGGATACCGCCACCAGCAACGCCGCCAGGAGACCGGCCGGCTGGCTGTGGAAAAGCCGGCGGGCCAGCCCGTAGATCAAGGGCACGGTGAACACGCCCCAGAGGACCGACAGCCCCCGCACCGCCGCTTCGCTGTCGCCAAACAGGCCGATCCAGGCGTGGAGCAGGTAATAGTAGAGCGGCGGCTGGATGTCGGCAGCGGTGCGGGCGGTGATTTCGGCCACCTCCAGGCGCGCCAGATACACGCTAAAGCCCTCATCGTACCACAGGCTCTGGGCGTCCAGGCGGTAGAGGCGCAGGCCCAACGCCAGCAGCATGATGGGCACGAGCAGGCCGGTGGCAATCAGCGCAGAACGGTTCCTCAAAGCGCGCCTCGTGATCTGTTTACCGCAGAAAAGGCAGATCCTTTAAACCGATGGTCCCAGAGCTTGTCTGAAAACCACCAAGGACACGAAGGACACCAAGGGTTTTCAGCTATTTCCTTTGTGTTCTTTTGTGACCTCCGCCTGTGTGACCACCTTTTCAGACTCGCTCTCAGGCCTGCCAGAGGGGGAGCCGTTACAGGTGCTCCCGTTTCAGCACGCCCACATACGGCAGGTTACGGTACTTTTCGTCGAAATCCAGGCCATAGCCCAGCACAAACTCGTCGGGGATGTCAAAGCCCACATAATCGAGCGGCACATCCACCACCCGGCGGCCGGGCTTGTTCAGCAGGGTACAGACCCGCAGGCTGGCCGGCTGCCTGGCCCAGAAGAGGCGCAACAGGTAGTCCATCGTCCGCCCACTGTCCACGATATCCTCGACAATGAGCACATCCCGGCCGGCGATGTCGGCCTTCAGGTCCATGACCAGGCGCACCGCGCCGCTGCTCTCCCTCTGCCCGACGCCATAGCTGGAGATGGCCAGGAAGTCGATTTCGTGGGGGATGGTGATGTGGCGCATCAGTTCGGTCAAAAAGACCACGCCCCCCTTGAGCACGCAGATCAGCACCAGATCTTTGCCCTCATAGTCGGCCGAGATGGCCTGTCCCAACTCGGCTACCCGCCGCTGCAGGGCCTCCTGACCCACCAAAACGTGGTCTATGATCTCTGCCTGCATACTCGCCCCTTTTCCTCCACCATCGAGACCCGGCGCGACACATCGGCAACGTCATTGGGCCGGGAACCCCCAACCCCAGGTTGCTCCCCCAGGTGCGCCGCACTTTTACCGAGTATAGCACAGGCCACAGGGGGTCGCAAATCTGGACCAGGCCGGGTTTGACACCCTGTCCAAACCCTGCTATAGTCGTAGCTACTCAGGTGGGCAACTTTTCACCACCAAGGACACCAGGAATACAAGAGAAAACTTTGGTGTCCTTCGTGGTAAAGAACGGACGGGGCGAGGAAACAATGACAGCCGGGCAATCCCAAGAGCGCCTGAGTCGGATCGCCGGAAGGCAACCGCTCGTCCGCGTCCTGGCCGCCGCCGGGTTGGGTTCTCCCCCCAGGTGCGCCGGGATGGTGCGCGGTGGACGGGTGGCCATCGGAGGGCAGGTGGTGCGTAACCCCCAGGCCCGTGCCGATCCGTTCCGTGACTCGATTACCCTAGATGGCCGGCCGCTGCCCCTCGACCGCACCTGCCGCTACCTGATCCTGAACAAGCCCTATGGCGTGCTGTGTGCCTTCACCGACGTTGAGGGGCGGCCCACCCTGGCCAACTATGTAGACGTGCCCGGCGTGTACCCCGCCGGTCGCCTCGACCTGGATAGCGAGGGCCTGGTGCTGCTGACCGACGACGGCTGGCTGATCCACTGTCTGGGGCATCCCCATTACCGGCACCCCAAGACCTATCTGGTCCAGGTGGAACGGATCCCCGATGCCCAGGCCCTGGCGGCGCTCCGCAACGGGGTGATCGTCAAGGGGCGGCCAACGGCCCCTGCCGATGTGGAGCTTCTGGCCGGGGAACCGGCCCTGCCCCCTCGTCCCGTGCCCATCCGCTTCCGCAAGACGGTGCCTACCGCCTGGCTGCGCCTGGTGCTGACCGAGGGCCGCAAGCGCCAGGTACGTCACATGACGGCTGCGGTGGGCCATCCCACCTTGCGGCTGATCCGGGTGGCCATAGGACCCCTGGAACTGGGCAACCTGTCGCCGGGCAGGTGGCGGGAGCTCACACCAGAAGAGCTGGAGGCGCTACACATCATGCTGCAGCCCCGGCCGCCGCATAGCCGGGGGACCGCCCGACAACCCTCGCCCGCCTCCACCGCCGGATCTACCAGGAGCGCGGAGAAATCCCGCCAAACCGGGCGCACCCGGCAGCCACCGGATTAAAACGGGATGGGGAGGTGGGCCAGGGCAGGCCAGGGCGGGGCCGCCGTCGGGGCGGCCGGCACAGGGGCAGGGGTTCGGGAAGGACGGGCCGTGGGGGCCGGCCGCGGAGCAGGTGTTTGAGAAGGAAGGGCCGCCGGGGCCGGACGCGCCGCGTTGGTGGTGAAACCGGCCCCCTTGAAACGGGCTGCCCATTCGCGCGTGATCTCCAGGTAGAGGTTGCCAAACGCCCGGCTGGGCTCGATATACGATCCCTCCGGCCACTCGTTGAAAGAATTGACGACAATCAGGGCCGGCTGACTGGCGATGGCAGCCTGCCAGCAGCGACGATAATAATCGCCATCCCCCCGCGGGCAGGCAAAGCCGCTTCCCGGCCGGACCTTCCGATCATCGTAACCGGGCATCACCGTGGCCACCCACAGCTTGTTTGTGCCGTGCTCGCGATTGTAGGTGCGTACCCGGTCCCCCCACCGGGGCAGGGTCTGGGCCGGGGGGATGCCGTTCGGCCAGGTGATGCTGTACAGGTGATGCCCGTCAAACACCGACTGGTACTTCAGGTCGGTGCCTTCGGCGATCCACAACGCGCTCCGGCCGGGGTCCACCTGATCGCGCAACGTTTGCCAGGTGGCCACCGACAGGCGAGCGACGTTGAAAAAAAAGATGACGGGGTGGCCCTGGTAACGCAGGTAGGCCGGGTGGGCCGCATGGACCGTGTGCAGATGGCGCAGGTTCTCGGCGTAGCCATCCACCCCACTCATAAACGGCGAGTTGAGGTCAAAATCCACCGCCACCCGAAAGCCCCGCTCGGCCGCGACCTCCAGCAGGGCTTTCAGGTTCTTTTCCGTCCGGTTCCCCGTGCCCCACCAGTTGAGCACAAAGGCATCCAGGCCGGCATCCTGCGCCTGCTCGACCTGCCGGGCCATCGCCTGCCGGTCGTCCGAATTGTAGGGGGTCAGGGGCAGGTCGGGCACCTGCCCCGAACTCCATGTCTTCTGGTCGTACCAGGCGTAATAGAAGGCCACCACCAGGCGCTCAGCCTCGGCCCGTTGGCCCTGCCCCCTGGCCAGGGCGCCCCCCTGGAAATCGGGCCAGAACACGGTCCCCAACAACCCCACGACCAACAGCAAGCTGTTTCTGCGCATCATCCCAGCCTTTCGCCGCCAGTATAACACACCTCTTCTCACCCGGCAAACCGCTCAAGGGCCGGGTGTGTCAGCCTCCTGCCCCAAGTTGGCAAGCCGGCCCAAATGTGATATATTTGTCATGTGATAGTATGGGGTCTTACCCTCAGAAAGGCAAAAACAGGCAATGGCCGGAGAAACGATCCTGATCATTGACGACAGCAATGAGCTCAGAGCCCTGCTGGAATCGATTTTGAACGACAGCGGCTATACCACCCTCAGCGCCAGCACGGCGCAGGAAAGCCTGGCCCTGCTGTCGGCCAGGCAGCCCGACGCCATCCTGATAGACCTCGAACTCCCCGATATGAACGGGATCAAGGTACTCCAGGAGCTCAACCGGCAGGGGATGACCATCCCCATGATCATGATGACCGCCTACGGTTCCGAAGGCACCGCCGCCCGTGCCCTGAAACTGGGGGCGCGGGACTATCTCATCAAACCGTTCACTATGGAAGAGATCCTCTCCAGCATCGAGCAGGCACTGGCCGACCGGCGCATCTATCGGGAACGAGACCAGTTGAAGGCGACTTTGAAAGAGCACTCCCGCCAGTTCACCCTGCTGGCGGCCGTCGGGCATTTCGTGACCTCAACCCCGGACCGGGACCTGGCCTTGCAGCGGATTGTGGAGGCAGGATTGTATGCCACCCAGGCCGATGCCGGTCTGTTGTTGCTGCTGGATGACGCCGCCGAACGGCTCAGAGTGGCTGTGGCGCGGGGGAAGGCCGGACACACCGATAACTATGTCCCCCGTCTGGCCGGCGATGAGGGGCTGCAACCGGTCCTGCAAAGCCAGGTAGCCATCCGGCTGTGTTCAGACCTCACGCCCGGCATCCAACTACAAACGGGCGAGGCGGTCCAGGCCGTGCTCCAGGTCCCCATCCAGGGGCAGGGACGGAGCCTTGGCATCCTATCGGTAGACCGGCGGGGGGAGAAGAGATCGTTTAGCAACCACGACGAACTGCTCCTCAAGATCCTGGCCAGCTACGCCGCCCTCGCTCTGGAAAGGAGATCCCCTTAACAGACAGAGGGAGAGGGGACCGGCGGCCGGGACCGATGGAAGCAGCCAGAGATTAGAGAGAGAGGATGAAGGTCAAGTTTTGGGGAGTCCGAGGGTCGGTGCCCGTGCCCGGTCCCGACACGGTCCGCAGCGGCGGCAACACCCTGTGTGTGGAGGTCAAAACACAGGACCGGGAGGTGGTGATCCTGGATGCCGGCACCGGCATCCGCCTGCTGGGGCTGGACCTGATGCGCCGGCCTATAGACCGCCTGATTGCAGTCCTGCTGTTCAGCCATACCCACTGGGACCACATTCAGGGGTTGCCCTTCTTTTATCCGGCCCGCCAGAAACACAACCGCCTGGTCATTATGGGCGAACGGCGGGTGGGCAAACAGCTCGAACAGGTCCTGGCCGGGCAGATGAGCGATGCATACCTGCCCTTTACCCTGGATGACCTGCGCGCCGACCTGCTGATCAAAGAGCTACTGGATGGGGAACGGATTGTCATCGGCAATCAGACCATCGTGCTCCCCCGGCGGCTGCCGCACCCTGGTGGCGTGTTCGGCTTTCGGATTAGCTGCCAGGACCAGACTGTGGTCTATGCCAGCGACGTGAACCACCCCCTGGGAAGCCTGTCTCCGGAGATCGTGGACCTGGCCCAGGGGGCCGATCTCCTCATCCACGATGCACAATTCACGGTAGAGGAGAAATTGCGATGGGCGGACTGGGGGCACAGTAGCTGGTTGGAAGCCGTGCAGACGGCCCAGGAGGCCAATGTGCGACAGTTGGCCCTCTTTCACCACGACCCGATGCACACCGACGACGAACTGGACGAGATCGAACAACAGGCCCGGGCTTTGTTCCCCTCCGCCTTTCTGGCCAGAGAGGGAATGGAAATCTCTCTCTAGAATCGTTAGAGTCGTCCTGTTTCCCGGCACACTCCCGGGGACGAAAATGGCAGGGGCCGCCCTCGCGGCGGCCCGGTGGCGGAACCTGGATGGGGGTTCCCGACGCTTTCACAAGGTATCGGCAAAACGGGTGAATCGCTCTATGGATGCACCGGAACAAGATCTCTCCGCCGGCCAGGACAGGAGCGCCACAATCCTGGTCGTGGACGACTCGGTGGCCAGCGTACAGCTTCTGGAGCTCCAGCTCAGCCACGCCGGGTACCGGGTTATCCCCGCCTACAGCGGCGCAGAAGCCCTGGCCATTGTCAAGGCCCAACTGCCCGACCTGATCATCCTCGACGTGATGATGCCCGGCCTGGACGGTTTCACCGTTTGCCGGCAGCTCAAGGCCGACAGCCGGACCTGGTTCATCCCCGTCATCCTGCTCACCGCTCTGAGCCGGGTCCAGGACCGCATCCAGGGTCTGGAAGCCGGGGCAGATGAGTTTTTGAGCAAGCCGTTCAACCGTGAAGAACTCCTGGCCCGCGTCCGTTCGCTGCTGCGGCTCAAATATGCCTACGATGCCCTGCGAACAGAGCGCAACCGCCTGGCCCTGCTCTACAACATCGGCCAGGAGATCAACAGCCGGCTGGCCCTGGACGAAGTGCTGGGCAAGATCGTGACCCTGACCCGCGACGCCCTGGCGGCCAGCATGGGCAGCATTATCCTCTTTGAGGGCGCCGATTCGGCCCAGCAGATCATCAGCCGCATCGGCCAACCGCCGGGGGTGGTGGGGCCGGTGACGCCGGCCATCCTCCAACAGGGGTTAGCCGGCTGGGTCCACCAGCACCGGACCGCCACCATCGTCCGGGACACCGCCCAGGACCACCGATGGCTGGTGCTGCCCACCAATGCCGAGGCGGTCGGCTCGGTCATCGCCGCCCCGATGCTGGCCGGGGAGGAGATCATCGGCATTCTGTTGCTGACCCATCCCCAGCCCGGCTTTTTCGACGATGGCCACCTCACCGTTCTGACCTCCATCGCTGCCCAGGCAGCCATCACCGTCCGGAACGCCCGCCTGTACGAGCAGGCCCGCGAGGAACAGGCCAAACTATCGGCCGTGCTCAGCGGCACCACCGATGCCGTGCTGGTCATTGACGAGGCAGGCCACCTGATCCTGGCCAACCCGGCCGCCGAACGGACCTTTGGCCTGAACGCCGAGGAGGCCACAGGTCAACCCTTGCAAGGCCGGGTGCCTGATCCATTGCTGAACCTGTTTGCCCGCGTGGCCGTCAGCGGGCAGCCCACATCGCTAGAGGTGTTGGCCGACGGCGGCCGAACCCTCTACATCAGCGTCTCGCCGGTCGCCGGCGTAGGACAGGTGGCCGTGGTGCAGGATATCACACCCCTAAAAGAGCTGGAAGCGATGCGCCTTCGGGCAGAACAGGAAGAACGCCAGCGCCTGCGCCACATCTTTGAGCGGTACGTCAGCCCTGAACTGGTGGACCGCATCCTGGCCCAGGAGGCCGGGATCCTGGAGCGCCGTGAACGCCGGGATGTGGTGGTCCTCTTTACCGATCTGCGGGGGTTTACCCGCCTGACCTCCTCCTTCGCCCCTGGGACCGTTATCGAGGTGCTCAACGAGTTCTTTACGGAGATGGTCCAGGTGGTCTACCGCCACCAGGGAACCGTGTTCGACCTGGCCGGCGACGAGTTGATGGTCGGGTTCGGCGCGCCCTTTGCTCAGGAAGATGCCGCCCAGCGGGCCTTGCACACCGCCGGCGAGATGCAGTTGGCCTTTACCCGGCTGCGCCGCCGCTGGCAGGAAGAGCGGGGGATCGAAGTAGGGTTAGGGGTAGGCATTGACCAGGGCACGGTCGTGATGGGCAACATCGGCGCACAAAGCCATATGAACTTTGGCATGGTGGGCGACGCAGTCAACACCGCCCACCGGCTGGTCGAACTGGCCCAACACGGCCAGATCATCATTTCGGAAGCGGTCGTCGAAGCCCTGGGAGGGACGCTGGCCGGCTGGCTTTTCGAGCCACTCTCCCCCGTGGAGATCCCGGGCAAAACCAGGCCCATGCCCATCTACGTGGCCCATCCCCCTCAGGTCCTGCCGCACGATCACTCCTGGTAACAGACAGCCCGGCTACGGCCCCTGCACCACCTGCCAGACAAAGATCGCCACCATCGCCAGGCCGATGCTCAGTTGCAGGACAACCGACAGCACCCAGCCCACCATCCAGCCGCCGCCCGCCTTGAGCGCCTTTTTCCAGTCGCCCAGGCGGAGCATCTCACTCAGCAGCACCCCCAACACCGCACCGAGGATGGCCCCCGGCAGGCTCAAGGCCACAAACCCCACCAGCCCACCAGCCAAACCCGCCAGCACACTCCAGCCACTGGCCCCCCCCATTTTGGCCCCGGCGACGCTGGCCCACAGGTCGGCGCTGGTGGCGGCGATCATCAGCAGGCCCAGGACGAGCAACGTCGGCCAGCCGACGGTCTGAAAGCCCTCGACCACAGCATAGAGCAGCGCCGCCAGAAAGATCAACACGGTGCCGGGGAGGACCGGCACCACGATGCCGATCAGCCCCACAAGCATAACCAGCAGGGTCAGCGTCAGGACGATGATGTTGAGCGATTCTTCCACCCGGACCACTCCTCGATCCATTCCCGCGGCGGGCGCGTTTCCAGCGGACGGCCTGCCCGCCGCCATTGCGCATATTGGGCCGTGAATTCGGCCCCCAACAGCAGGATCATCGCGCTCAGATAGGACCACAACACAAAAGCGATGACGGCTCCCACCGAACCGTACACCAGGCTGTAGCGGGCGAAATTGCCCAGGTACCAGGTGGAAAGCTGCTTGGCCCCTTCCCACACCACCCCGGCTGCCAGGGCACCGGGCCACACTTCCCGCCAGGCCACCCGGACCCGGGGCATGGTCCGGTAGATGACGGCCAGGATCGCCACGCTGATCAGCGCCGGCACCAGGGCCGAAAGCCAGCCCACCAGTCGGCCCACCCCGGCATCGGCAAAGGGCTGCCAGCCCAGAAGCGGCACCCGCCAGCCCCGCACAAAGCTGACGGCCGTGCTGTAAACGGTCGTCGCCAGGAAGAGCAGCCCCACGCTGAGCGTCATCGCCAGGGCATAGAGCCGGCGCCGCCAAAAAGAGCCGGGCGACCATTGCCCCCAGGCGCGGTTCACCGCCCGGTAGACGGCGCCAAACACCCCCGAGGCCGACCACATCAGCCCCACCCCCGCGGCTACACCGAGGGCATTGCGCGCCCAGAGAACCTGGTCCAGGTTGCTGTGGGCCAAAGCCGCAGCAGCAGGCACATACCGATCCACCAGGTCGAGGGCCAACCGCTGCGCCTGAGACAAATCCAACACCAGACTGCCCAGGCTAATCAGCAGCAGCAGCAGCGGAAACCAGGAGAACAGCGCATAGTAGGCAATAGAGGCCGACATGGTCGGTCCGTCGTCGCGGCCAAAAGCCAGCACAGCCCGGACCAGCACGGTCGGCCAGCCACCCAACCGCCGGTCCAGGAGGAGGTACAGCCGCTGCCAAAAGGGTTCCATATCACCGTCCAGAGCATCACATCGAACAACAGGTTCCTGCAAAAACAGGCCGCCGGCAAGCGGTTGCCTACATGAGCCAGTTGAGCAGCAAGGTCAGCGTCGCCAGGCTGAGCAGGGTCGTGACCAGGGCGCACAGGGCAGCGAACCGCGAGTCGGAACCGAACTCGGCAGCCAGAATGGTGGTGATCACGGCGGTGGGCATGGCGCTCTCCAGCACGACCACGTTGTGCGCCAGCCCCCGCAGGCCGATTAGCCAGGCCAGCCCCCAGGCCAGGGCCGGGGCCACCACCAGCCGGGCCACAGCGACGACAGCCAGAGCCGGCAGATGAAGCCGGTTCTGCCGCTCACGAAACGTCTCGGCCAGTTGCACCCCCAGCACTATGAGCATGGCCGGGATCGAAGCCTGCCCCAGGAGGTGCACCGCTTTCCCCACCGGTTCAGGGAGGGTCACCCCCCCCAGGTTCAGGGCCAGACCCAGGGCCGCCCCATACACCAACGGCACACCGACCATCCGGCGCAGCGCCAGGCGGGGTGAGGACCGGCCCCGGGCCGTGAGGTACACCCCCAGGCTGGAGCTGAGCATGGCGCTGACCGTGTAGTACAGCGACGCCCAGGCCAGCCCCGGCAGCCCAAAGGCGAACAGATTGATGGGCAGCCCAAAGTTGCCGGCGTTCATCAACAGGATCGCCGCCAGGAAAGCGGCCCGAGTAGGCCCTTGCAGCCGGAGAAGCCGGGCCGCAACGGCCGCCAGCCCCCACAACAACAGGGTGAGCAGCAACACGGCAGCAGCGACCTGGCCGAATTCCCGGCCCCCGATGCCCGAACTGAGGAGCGAGTCGAAAACCAGGGCCGGCGCAAAGAGGTAGAAGGTAGCCCGCGACAGGGTCTTGACCTCAAGGTGCAGGCGAGCCTGCGCCAGCGCCGCCACGCCGACCACTAAAAAGACCGGCAGCACCACATTCAACAAGACAGACATGGTCCCTCTCTACACTTCTGCGTCCTCTGCCTCTCGGTAGCACAGTTTTGTGACCGGCATCCATCGCGGCTCGCGCACCCACCAGTGCAGGGAGACCGTCGCCGCCAGGCTGACGGCCGCGCTGACGGCAAAGGTCCAGCCATAGCCGATGCCCGCCAGCGCCGCCCCCAGCAACGGCGCGACCATGCCGACCAGCCCCACCGCCGTATTGGCCAGCCCCACGTAGGTGGGCCGGAGCTGCGGCTCGGAGAACTCTAACGCCACCAGAATGCCGGAGACCAGGATGGAGCTGAAGGTGATGCCCTGCAGGGCAAAAAGGCCGTAATACCATCCCGGCACGGGCGCCAGCCAGGCCACGGCAAAAGCCAGCGTCGCGGCCAACGCCCCCAGCTCGAGCGACAGCTTGTGCCCAAACCGGTCGGCCAGCAGGCCAAAGGCCAGGTTGCCCACCGTCTGGCTCAACAGGTAGACCGCAGTATAGACCCCCACCGTACTGTCGGGAACCTGCCAGCGGGCCAGCGCAGCCACCGTGACAAAGCCACTGCCCATGCCCCCCAGGGCCAGCAACGACCGGGCTATCAGAAACCGGCGAAAGTTGTGGTCCCTGCGGATCAGGGCGGGTAGCCCGGCCAGAAACTGGCGGTTGCTCTGCGGGGGTAGGTCGGCCGGCTGGGCCGGCTCCCGGACCAGGGCCAGAAAGCTCCAACTGAGCAACAGCCCCCCGGCGGCGATGGCAAACAGATAGACAAAGCTGGCAGGAAAAGGAATGGTCTTTAGCAGCCAGGCGCTGAGCGCCGCCCCGGCCGCCCCCATGCCGGCCCCCAGAAAATTGGTGATCCCGAAAAAGCGCCCGCGCCGGTCCACCGGGAAGCACCGGGCGATCAGGTCCTGCCAGGCGGTGGCCACCACCCCCGCCCCCAGGGAGTGCCAGGCGATGCCGACGAAAAAGAGCACCAGCGCCAGGCTGCTCGACCGTCCGGCCACCAGGGCAGAAGCCAACACCAGCCCCAGCGGCAGCCGTTCCAAAAAGAACCCCAGGTTGACGACGACCGGCTTTTTCCGGGGCAGCCGTTGCACGCCGTTGGCCGTAAAGACCTGGGGCAGGAACCAACCTGCCTGGGCAATGACCGCCAACAGGCCGATGGGCAACGGACTGGAGGTCAGCTTGCTGATGAACAGCGGGGCGATGGTGGACGAGGAGACAAAGCTGATGCCAAACCAGAAGGTCGCCCCATCGAGGAGGTTGAAGACAAAGTTCCAGCGGTAATGGCGCTCCACCTCGGCGGCGAACTCGGCGTCGGTGCGGGGCGGAGCAGGGTGGTCGAGTTGCAGCAGCAAGGCGGCCACCCGGTGCAGGGGACGTTGCACAAGGCGCAAGAGGCTCATGGTCAACGGACCGCCCGGCTACGGATGAAAGCCTCGCCGCTTGCGAGCAGCCCGGCATGGTCGGCCGGGGCCTCTGCCTCGGCCAGCAACTGCCGGGTACGTTGCCGCAGCAGATCGTCGGCCCGCGGACACCCTCTGGCCTGCCACTCCTCCAGGGTCAGGATGGGAAAGAGGTCGCTGCGGTAGCAGGCGCGGCGGAACAGCCTGAGCGTCAGGCCTGAGGTCAGAAAGCTGCCGCCCGGCCCGGCCTGCGCGATCTCTTCCAGGGCCACCGCCTCGTCATCCAGGGAAAAGCCCTGGGCAAACCGCCGGGCCTGGGCGATGATCTCGTCGGCATAGACGATAATGGCCGGCGAGAAGGCCTTGGACCCCAAATTATCGCCCACAAAGGGGACCAATCCCACCTGGCCGATGCAGCTCACCAGGTGGTTGAGCCATTGGTGCCCGGCAGCGATGAGGTCCGGCCCCCAGCCCATGCCCGCCCCCGACGTGCCGGCGTGGGGCAGGCGATAGTGAGCCATCATCTCCGCACAGGCCAGGTCCACCCCATAGCTCGCCGGATCGTAAAAGCTGCCCATGCCCCTCATGTCAAAGAATGCCGGCAGGCTGCCGAGGATCACCGGCGCACCCTCCCGGATCAACTGGCTGAGGACCAGGCCGGCCAGAAGTTCGGCCGTCAGCAGGGCCAGCGTCCCGGCCGGGGTGATCGGCGTAGAGGCGCCGGCCATGCCATAGTTGGAATAGATGAACGGCAGGCCGCGCTCAATGGCCGCCACCATCTTGTCGGCCGTGCCCCGGTTGATCACCAGCGGCGTAATAGGGTTGAAATAGGGGATGACGAACGGGCGAGAAGACAGGTCGCCATGCAGTTCTTCCAGCAGGTCGAGCACCACAGGAAAGGCCTCCTCATCGGAGACCAGGAGGACCAGCGGCTTGACCGTATTGGCAACCATCTCCAGCGCCGCGTACAGGTCCGACACCTCTGGCGGCACGTCCTGAACGATGCCTACGGTCGAAATAACATCGAAATTGGGCAGCGCCCCACCCAGGCGGACCATGGCCGCCATATGCTGCCGGCCAAAGGGCACCACCGCATCGGTCTCAGGGTCCTGGTAGTAGAGGACCGTCACGCCGATGCCAAACCGCGCCCGGTCCGGCAGGCGGAAGGCCAGGTTGCCCCGCCGGTCATAGACCTCCACCGCACGGGGGGCAGCCGCCAGGGCCCACTCGACCAGTTCACCGGGAATGCGCACCCGATCGCCGGCAATGCCGGCCGGTCCGACGGCCTGAGCCAGCAGCCGCCTGGCCCGCTCCGAATCCACCCGCACCCCCACTGACGACAGGATGCCCAGTGCGTAATGGTGAACCTGCTCGATCTGCTCCGGCGTCAGAACAGAAATTTTAGGTTGGACGACAGCCATCTTGGACTCCCTTGAAAATAAACGGCGGACCGGTAGGGGCAGGGCTTGCCCCTGTCCCCCGGGCAGCCGCGAGGGCTGCCCCTACCCTTTTCATCCCTGGTGGCGTGCCAGGGAACAGGGCGACTCTTTCAAAACTGCCCCTGGTTGCTATTGGGCGCCCCTGTTGGCGTTGCCAAACGGGGAGCATTATAACACGAGTCCGACCGGTGTCAAAGAGGATGCTCCCCTCACGCGCAACGGCAGCAGAGGCCTCACCGGGGAAAGAAGGCAGGGGGCTTCTCCGTGTGGCTCATGTCCAGAATTCGTGCAGCGTGGCGGTGCCTCACCCCTCCCCCTGAGCGGCGCAAAGCGAGGAGAACACAATAGACGGTGGTAGGCGGCCAATTCCTTTGCACCCGATCTAAACATGAGCCCTCCGTGTATCCGTGTCAGAATCCGTGTGGTGCCTGTCGCCATCCAAATGCTAACATTGCCAGGCTATTGACAATGCCGCCAGAGTATTGTGTACTGGATGCGAACAATGGATCACCGCCGCCATGCAGTGCAGGGAGAGGCAATGGGGTTTTGCAACGGCGGTCCCCCAACCCCCGGAAAGGTTCAGCTCGGCAGAGGGGAGGGAAAAGAACCATGCAAAACAAAGAGATACTCTCAATCGTCATTCCGGCCTACAACGAAGAGGACGGCATCGCCTGCATTATCGAGCGGGTGCTGGCCACCCGCCCGGCGTTGGAGGCAAGGGGCGCAGAGTTGGAGCTGATCGTCGTGGACGATGGCTCCCGCGACCGCACGGCCGAGATCGCCGCCCGCTACCCCGCTGTAAAGCCGGTGCGCCATCCCACCCACCACGGCTATGGTGCGGCCCTCAAGACCGGTTTCGCCCAGGCCCAGGGGAAATGGTTGGGGTTCCTCGACGCCGACGGCACCTACCCGCCCGAACAGTTCCCCACCCTGCTGGATGCCGCGCGGCAGCAGCAGGCCGACCTGGTCATCGGCTCGCACATGGCGGGGGCCAGGAGTGAAATGCCCCTCAGCCGGCGGGCAGGCAACCTCTTGTTCGCCGCCCTGGTCAGCCTGCTCGGCAACCAGCGTGTTTCCGACAGCGCCAGCGGGATGCGGCTCATCCGGCGGGAGGTTCTCCCCCGTCTCTATCCCCTCCCCGACGGCCTGAACTTTACCCCGGTGATGAGCACCCGCGCCCTGCACGAAGGGCTGACCATGGTCGAGGTCCCGATCCCTTATGCCGAACGGCTGGGCCGCTCCAAGCTCACCATCCTCGGCAACGGCACCCGCTTTCTGCACTCGATCGTCTGGACCGCCCTGCAATACAATCCGGTGCGGCTGCTGGGAGCGATCGGGGCAGCCTGTGTGGCCCTGGCGGGGCTCGTGGGCCTGGCGTTGGTGGTGGTGCGCCTGCGGGGCATCACCGAACTGGGCACATGGGGCACCCTGGGGCTGTTTGCCGCCCAGGTGCTGACGGTGAGCGGGGTCAGCATCTTTAGCCTGGGAGCCACCTTCAACTACCTGGTATCGCTGTTCCACCGCCAGCCGGTGTGACAGGGGCTGTTTGGCAGGCCGATCTTTGACCCGCCACTGGACCGACACTTTGGCTGGATGGGGCTGCTGGCCGTGTTGGCCGGGCTGGTGGCCGGCGCCATCAGCCTGAGGTTCGGCTTTGCCGGTTGGCCGGTAAGCAGGCTGCGGCTGTACCTGTTGGGCAGCGCCATGTTGATCCTGGTTGGGGTGCAGCTCATGGTCTCCTGGGCGATCATGCGCGTGCTGGAAGAGATAAACCAACGGGCCCGTGTGGTCTCGGCCGACATGGACGGCTACCTGGATCGGTGTACGGAAGGTTCCGGCGGAGCCGAAAGGGCGTCACCCTGTTCCTCCGCCTGAAGGGGCGGAGACGCCCCTCCGCGCCACAGGCAGCTCCTTCGGCGCCCCCCGTCGAGGAGCAGGCGGCAGAGGGTCGGTCAGGACGCCGTTGACCGGCATCTCTGTGAACCGGGTCGCCCTGAAGAACCCCCCGGCGGGCCCTGCCGGGCGCAAGGGGCCCGGACCCAACCTGCCCTCTCCCCCTGGTGAAGATGGGTTTGACGAAATGGGAGAGCTGTGATATACTCACACCGCCTATCCAACGACAGGGGGACCTTTCTATGACAGAAAGAAGAGAAATGAAGAAAATCCTCGTAACCGGGGCGGTCGGTCAGATCGGCTCGGAATTGACGGTGGAACTGCGCCGGCGCTACGGCGCGGAGAATGTGGTGGCCGCCGGACACAGGACAAAGCCGGGCGCTGTTCTGTATGAAGGCGGCCCCTTTGAATTTCTCGACGTCACCGACCGGGCAGCCCTGGAAGCGGTCGTCGAAAAATACCAGATCGATACCATCTACCACATGGCGGCCATCCTCTCGGCGGTCGGGGAGCAAAAACCGCACCTGTGTTGGGACGTGAACATCAACGGCCTGTACAACGTCCTGGAGATAGCCCGCGAGCGAGGTTTGACCCGGGTCTTTTGTCCCAGCTCGATTGCCGCGTTCGGCCCAGAGACCCCCCGCGACCACACCCCCCAGGAAACCGTCCTCCGCCCCACCACGATGTACGGCATCACCAAGGTCACCGGCGAGCTGCTGGGGAACTATTACGTGCGGCGCTTTGGGGTAGATGTGCGCGGGGTGCGCTATCCGGGCATCATCAGCGCCGAAACGCTGCCCGGGGGGGGCACCACCGACTATGCCGTCGCCATCTTTTACGAAGCGGTGGCCCACAAACGCTACACCTGCTTCGTGCGTCAAGACACCGTCCTGCCGATGATGTACATGCCCGACTGCATCAAGGCCACCATAGACCTGATGGAAGCCGACCTGGCACGGCTCAAGCACCACACCGACTTTAACCTGGCCGCCATGAGCTTTTCGGCGGGCGAGCTGGCCGCCGAGATCCAGAAGCACATCCCCGATTTTGAGGTAAGCTATGAGCCGGACTTTCGGCAGGCGATCGCCGATTCATGGCCGCGCTCCATTGACGACAGCGCCGCCCGCCAGGAATGGGGCTGGCAGCCCGACTATGACCTGCCCGCCATGGTGATCGACATGCTGGCCCGGCTGACCCGCCGCCATGCCGAGGGCCGGCTGTATCCGGGCGGCCAGGAAGCCTGAGGCCAGGAGGGGCTGAAAAACCTTTGTCTCAACCGCAGAGGCGGAGGGCGCGGAGATTTTCAGGCCATTGCTCTCAGGGCTAGTCTGAAAAGGTGGTCACACAGGCTAAGGTCATAAAGGAACACAAAGGAAATAGCTGAAAATCCTTGGTGTCTTTCGTGTCCTTGGTGGTTTTCAGACAAGCTGTCAGATTCTCTGCGTTCTCGGCGCCTCGGCGGTCAGGCTTCAGGACTTTTTCAGCAGTCCTGAACGGCAGGCGGCCGAGATCTCACAAAAAGGGAAAGTCATGGCCGAGGCCCTGCACGAAAAATATGTCCCGATCCTGCAGTTCGCCAGGGGGGAACAGTTCTACCCCATGGCCGTGGACGACTTCGTGGGCTACTGTACCCTCCGCCAGAAAGGGGTCGCCACCCCGCTTGCCGGCCAGGGGCAGGTCTTCCCTTCCCGGCTGGCGCAGCACTACCGCCATCAGCCGGACCTCTACCTCCAATCGGTATCGGCCTCCCTGGCCGATCAGGAGGTGATCGCCCGCTGGGGCACCGATATCTTGAACGCGCTCGGCGCCGTGTCATACCGGGTCACGCACTGGCAGGAGGAACTGGCTCGGCTGGCCTACCGCTGGCTCAGCGCCAAGACCCAGAAGGCAGCCGGCCTGTTCTGGTGGAACGACCTGGTGCTGAGCCTGCTGGCCCAGGGCAAACGTTCTCCACAGGACCTGCCGCGCCTGAACCTGCCGCCCGAAATCCAGCAGGCCGCCGCCGAAAACTATGCCCGCAGCCAGCCCGACCGGCCCAATTATACCTACTACCACCGCCTCAGCCGGGACCGCGACTACCTTTGCCTGCAATACTGGTTCTTCTACGGCTACAACGATTGGGCCACCTCCTTCGGCGGCATGAACGACCATGAAGGTGACTGGGAGGGGATGTACCTCTTTTTCCGCCTGAACTCCGCAGGCAACTTTCAGGAACCGCCGGCCTACCTGACCTACGTAGGCCACCATTCCCGCCTGACCAAACCCTGGAAACATCGTGACGTGACCCTGGACGGCAACCACCCGGTTGCATACGTAGCCGGCGGCTCTCATGCAACCTACCCAGAGCGCAAAGAATATGATCTGATCAAGATCTACGGCCTGGTGGACTATGCCACCGGCGACGGATTGACCCTCGAACCGGCTGACTGGCAGCGGCGGATCGACCTGACCTCCGAACCCTGGACCTCCAACTTTCTGGGGTCGTGGGGCACCCGCTACTGGCTGCCCCCCTCGTGGGCCGACAAAATCGTGGGAGAGCTAAAGAGGAAAGCGGCAGAGGTCGGCCTGCCAGGGGTCAGTGCCCCCCGGGGACCCCGCTATGCCGAGGATGGGACCGTTCGCCCCAACTGGATCGCCACGGTAGACTGGGCCGGGATCCTGGACCTGGAAAAGCAGTGAAAGAAAGGAGCAAAAATGGCAGACAAGTTTGATTTTATTCGAGAAGAGGTCGCCAACCTGAAAGAGTCGGGCCTGTTCATCAACCTGCGGGTCATGGACTCGCCGGCGGATGCCTGGATGATCGTGGATGGCAAGAGGGTCCTGAACTTTTGCACCAACAATTACCTGGGCCTGGCCAACCACCCCAAGATGAAAGAGGCGGCCAGGAGGGCCATCGAAGAATGGGGCGTGGGGCCGGCCGCCGTCCGCTCCATCGCCGGGACCCAGGCCCTGCACATCCAACTGGAGAAGCGCCTGGCCGAATTCAAGGGCGTCGAAGATGCCCTCTATGTACAAAGTGGTTTCTGCGCCAACCAGGCAGCCATCCCCCCTCTGGTGGGGGTGGACAAGGCCAGCGGCGCGCAGGATGTCATCTTTTCCGACCGGCTGAACCACGCCAGCATCATTGACGGAGCGCGACTTTCGGGGGCCAAGATCATCGTCTACGAGCACTGCGATGCCCGCGACGCCGAACGGGTGATCCGGGAGAACCTGCCCAGGTTCCGGCGCGGCCTGCTGGTGACCGATGGGGTGTTCAGCATGGACGGCGACATCGCCCCGCTGGACCAACTGTACGAAGTGGCCGAAAAGTATGGGGTGATGACGATGGTGGACGATGCCCACGGTGAAGGGGTCCTGGGGGGCGGCAAGGGGATCGTGCATCATTTTGGCCTGCAGGGCAAGTTCGACGTGGAGATCGGCACGCTGAGCAAAGCCTTTGGCGTGGTGGGCGGGGTCATCGCCGGGAAAAAAGTGGTGGTGGACTATTTGCGGCAAAAGGCGCGGCCCTTCCTCTTCTCCAGCGCGGTAACCCCCGCCGATACGGCAGCCTGCCTGGCAGCGGTGGACCTGCTGGAAGAGAGCTCCGAGCTGGTGGACCGGCTGTGGGCCAACACCGAATATTTCAAAAAGGGCATGGCCGAACTGGGCTTCAACACCGGCCGCACCCAGACACCCATCGTCCCGGTGATGTTGGGAGAGGCCCCGCTGGCCAAAGAGTTCTCGCAGAAACTCTTTGAAAATGGCGTGTTTGCTATGGCCATCGGCTTCCCCACTGTGCCCCGCGGCCAGGCCCGCATCCGGGTGATGAACACCGCCGCGCATAGCCGCGAGGACCTGGACAAAGGCCTGGAAGCGTTCGAGAAGGTGGGGCGCGAACTGGGCGTTATCTAAAACCGGCACATGGGTCAGGCACTGCTGTTGACCGGGCGACCGGGCGTGGGCAAGACCACCGTCATCCGCTGGGTTGTCGCCCGGCTGGGGGAGGCCGCCGGCGGCTTTTACACCCAGGAGGTGCGAGAAGAGGGGCAGCGGATCGGTTTTCGGCTGGTGGCCCTGGATGGGCCGGTGGGAACCCTGGCCGGCGTGGACGTCGCCAGCCCATACCGCGTGGGCAGGTATGGGGTACACCTGCCCGATCTGGAGCAGGTAGGAGTCGCGGCCATCCGCCGCGCCCTGGCCCGGCCCAACGTAACCGTGGTGGTGATAGACGAAATCGGCAAGATGGAGCTTTTTTCACCGGCGTTTCGCCAGGCGGTAGAGGAGGCACTGGCTGGCCCGAAACCGCTGCTGGCCACGGTGATGGCCAGGCCACACCCCTGGGTGGACGCCATCAAGGCCCGCCCTGCTGGCACCCTGATCGAGGTCACGCCCGCCAACCGTCAGGGCCTGCCCGACCGGATCGTCCGGTGGCTGCGGGAGGCACAGGCTGCCGATCACCCACTTGACGTCTGACCGCAGTTGTGGTATGATTGCATTGGCCATGCAAGGCCAGCCACGGGTATCCTGTGGCAAATGTTCAGGAGGTGGCTCCAATGAAATGTAAAACGTCAACCCCGATCATCTCTTTGCTGGTGGCGGCGGTGATGCTGAGCAGCCTGGCCGGTTGCACCAGGACCCCCAAGCCGCGCCCCACCGAGGTCCCCCAGGGGGAAGAGCCGTTGCCCACCGCCGCAGCGACAACAGCGGTAGAGGTAACCCCTGGGCCAGGGCAAACGGTGGTATCGGTGGTCACGCCCTTGCCCACGCCGGGCACCGGGCAGCCAACCGCCACCCCCGGAGCCGTCCCCATGGCTACCGCCGAACCGATGGCTACCCCTGCCCCGCCGGTGGTCGAGTCCCCCACCGCCGAACCGCCCTCCAGCACCGGAGGAGGGGCGGTCTGGCACACCGTCCAACGGGGCGAAACCCTGTCCTCCATCGCCCGGGCCTATGGCACCACCTGGCAGGCCATTGCCCGGGCCAACAACCTGGTCAACCCCGACCAGATCTATCCGGGGCAAAAGCTCAAAATCCCCGGCGGAACGGGTGCCTCGAGCGGAACAGGCACCGGCTGCCGGATCCGCCACACCGTCCGCTCGGGCGAATGGGTGTGGCAGATCGCGCGGAATTACGGAGTATCGCCCTACAGCATCCTGGCGGCAAACGGCCTGACGATCGGTGCTGCCAACACCATTTACCCTGGCCAGGTGTTGTGCATTCCTTAATCCGGCCGAACTGAAAGGAAACACGCCAGACCCAACCTTGCTACGAGAAGGAGAACAAGGCATGCCATTGCTGGAAGTCAAGAACCTCAAAACGCAATTCTTCACCCAAGACGGGATAGTCCATGCTGTAAATGGGGTTTCCTTTCACGTAGAAGAAGGAGAAACCCTGGGCATCGTGGGCGAGAGTGGGTGTGGCAAAAGCGTCAGTGTCCTGTCGGTCATGCGCCTGATCCCCCAACCACCGGGCAAGATCGTCGGCGGGGAGGTGCTCTTTGACGGGCACGACCTGCTCAAGGTGAGCGACGACGAGATCCGGCAGGTGCGCGGCAACAAGATCGCCATGGTTTTCCAGGACCCGATGACCTCCCTCAACCCGGTCCTGACCATCGGGCGGCAGATCGGCGAGGCATTGGAGCTGCACCTGAACATGAGCCGACAAGAGGCCCGCAAACGCAGTACGGAACTGCTCTCCATGGTGGGGATCCCCCAGGCAGAGGAGCGGCTGGACGATTACCCCCACCAATTCTCAGGCGGCATGCGCCAACGGGCCATGATCGCCATGGCCCTGGCCTGTAATCCCCGGCTGCTCATCGCCGACGAGCCGACCACCGCCCTGGACGTGACCATCCAGGCGCAGATCGTAGACCTGGTGAAGCGGCTGCGGGACGAGATCGGCATGGCCATCATCTGGATCACCCACGACCTGGGGGTGGTGGCCGGCATTGCCAACCGGATGATGGTCATGTATGCCGGTTTCGTGGTGGAAGAGGCCTCGGTCAAGGAGATCTATGCCAATCCGCGGCATCCCTACACCCTGGGGCTCCTGGGTTCCCTGCCCCGGCTGGACGAGGTCCGCCGGGAAAAGCTGACCTCCATCGAAGGCCTTCCTCCAGACCTGATCTCCCTGCCCAAGGGCTGCCCCTTTGAGCCGCGCTGCGTGTACGCCATTGACCGGTGCCAGGAGGAACGGCCCGAATTGGAGCCGGTGGGGCCCAGGCACCGCATCGCCTGCTGGGTGGATGTCACGCAGGCTGTTTAGCTTTTATCCCGCAGAGGAGTTGGAGTGCCAATGACACAAAACGGCGTTCTCGTTCAGGTTCGCAACCTCAAAATGCACTTCCCGATCATGCAGGGGATTGTTATCCAGCGCAAGGTGGGGGCCATCAAAGCGGTGGATGGCATCTCCTTTGACATCCTGCGCGGCGAGACGCTGGGCCTGGTGGGCGAATCGGGCTGCGGCAAATCCACGACCGGGCGCGCGATCCTGCAACTCTACCGCCCGACGGCAGGGGATGTGCTCTTTGACGGCGAAAACCTCACCAAACTCAAAGGGGAACCGTTGCGCCGGATGCGCCGCCGGATGCAGATGATCTTCCAGGACCCCTATGCCTCCCTCAACCCGCGCATGACCGTGGGCGACATCATCGGGGAGCCGCTCCTGGTGCACAACCTGGCCGGCAGCAAAGAGCGCCGGGAGCGGGTCCAGGAGCTGCTGCGGGTGGTGGGCCTGAACCCCTATTTCGTGAACCGCTACCCCCACGAGTTTTCGGGAGGGCAGCGGCAACGCATCGGTGTGGCCCGGGCGCTGGCCGTCAACCCCGAATTTATCGTCTGCGACGAGCCGATCTCGGCGCTGGACGTCTCGATCCAGGCCCAGATCATCAACCTGCTGGAGGACCTCCAGCGGGAGTTCAACCTGACCTACCTGTTCATCGCCCACGACCTGTCGGTGGTGCGGCACATCTCCGACCGGGTGGCGGTCATGTACCTGGGCAAGATCGTAGAACTGACCACCCGCACGGAACTGTACGACAACCCACTCCATCCCTATACCCAGGCGCTCCTGTCGGCGGTGCCGATCCCCGACCCGATGGTCGAAGAAAGACGGAAGCGGATTATCCTGGAGGGGGACGTGCCCAGCCCGGCCAACCCGCCCGTCGGCTGCAATTTCTGTACCCGCTGTCCGGTGGTCATGGATATCTGCAAAGAGCAAGAGCCGGATTTTGTGGACGTCGGCGGTGGGCACTGGGTGGCCTGCTTTCGGGTAGGCCCCCAAACCGCCGAGACCTGATAACAGGGTCTTGACCGGAACGGCGTTTTGTGGTACGATCAGAGGGCATTATCCTGACGCTGGAGCCTTTGCCCGCAGGGAGCCGGGGTGCCTCTGCGGAGAACATGTAAAGGAGGTGAGGAAGCGGGGTGCAATTCTGTCCCAGGATTCCCGCGCCTGGCATCGGTTCGGCTGACAGAAAATTTAAAAAAAGGAGGAGACAATGTTTTCTAAAAAATGGGCGATCCTCGCGGTCCTGGGGATGATCGCATCGGTTGTGTTGGCAGCCTGTGGACCCACACCAACACCGCAGGTGATCATTCAGACCGTCCCGGTCGAAGTGACCAAGGTGGTGGAGGTAAAAGGCACGCCCCAGACCATTGTCGAGACGGTTCAGGTTGAGGTGACCGTTCCGCCCACCCCCACCCCGCCCCCCGGCGAGGTCAAGTTCGTGGCGCCCCGCCCCGACACCTACACCTTTGTCACCTTTGGCGACATTGACACCCTGGACCCGAACCTGTGCTACGACACCGCCAGCGCCGCGGTGATCATGAACGTCATGGAAGGGTTGATCTTTTTCAACCGGGAGAACATGACCGAGTACGTGCCGTTGCTGGCCACTGAAATTCCCACGGTGCAGAACGGCGGCATCTCGGCCGACGGCAAGACCTACACGTTCAAGATCCGCCAGGGCGTCAAGTTCCACAACGGCAACGACCTGACCCCCAGCGACTTTGAGTACACCTTTGAGCGCGGCCTGTTGCAGTCCAGCCCCGACGGCCCGCAGTGGCTGCTGATCGAGCCGATCATGGGCTACGCCTCGGGCGATATCACCGAAGAGATCGCCGAGGGGGCGTATGCCGGCGATCCTGAAGGGCTGAAGGCCAACGCCACGGCGGAGGAACTGAAGGCGGTATGCGAAAAGGTCAAGGCCGCCATCGAGGCCGACGACGAGAACTGGACCCTGACCTTCCACCTGGCCCAGCCGTGGGGCCCCTTCCTGGCCACCCTGGCCCAGTCGTGGGGCTCGGCCATGGATAAGGAATGGGCCATCGAGAACGGCGCCTGGGATGGTTCGTGCGACACCTGGCAGGACTACTATTCGCTGACTTCGGAGAACAGCCCCCTGTCCACCATCATCAACGGCACCGGCCCCTACAAGCTGGAGAGCTGGACCCCCAGCGAGGGCTGGGTCATGGTCGCCAACGAGAACTATTGGCGCCAGCCCGGCGACGAGATATGGCCTGGCGGCCCCAGCGGCCCCCCGCGCATCAAGCGCGTGGTCCAGAACCTGGTGGATGAGTGGGGTACCCGCTTTGCCATCCTCCTGGCCGGGGACGCCGAGACGGTGGCGGTGCCGGCGGCCAACCGGCCCCAGGTGGATGAGTATGTAGGGGAAATTTGCGACTACCTGACCAACGAGTGCACCCCCACCGAAAATCCGGACGCGCCGCTACGCAAGTGGCCCAAACTGCCCAGCGTGAGCCGCACCAACGTGTTCATGAACTTTGACCTGAGCCAGGAAGAGGGGATCAACCCCTACATCGGCAGCGGCCAGTTGGACGGCAACGGCATTCCGCCCGACTTTTTCAGCGACCTCCATGTCCGCAAGGCCTTCAACTACTGCTTCGACTATGAGGCCTTTATCCGGGACGCCCAGAACGGCGAAGGCATCCGCAACAACGGCCCGATCATCGTCGGCATGCTGGGCTACAACCCCGATGGCCCGATGTACGAGTTCGACCTGGACAAGTGCAAGGCAGAGATGGAGCAGGCCTGGGGCGGCAAGGTGGCCGAGGTCGGCTTCCGCGTGCAGATGGCCTACAACACCGGTAACACGGCACGCCAGACCGCCTGCGCCATCCTGCAGTCCAGCCTGCGCTCGATCAACGACAAGTACCAGATCGAGTGCCTGGGCCTGCCGTGGCCGACGATGCTGCGCGCCTTCCGCGCCAGCCAGTTGCCCCTGGTGGCCAGCGGCTGGATCGAGGACATCCACGACCCGCACAACTGGGTGCAGCCGTTCACGGTCGGCACTTACGCCGGGCGGCAGAACCTGCCGGCCGACCTGAAAGCCCAGTTCCAGGAGCTGGTCACCGCCGGCGTGATGGCCTCCGATCCCAAAGAGCGCGAAAAGATCTACTTTGACCTGCAAAAGCTCTTCTACGACACGGCCATCCAGATCACCCTGTCGCAGGAGGCAGGGGCCCGCTACGAGCAGCGCTGGGTGCAGGACTGGTACTACAACCCGATCCTGTTCGCCGGTTACTACTACGCCTACTCCCTGGCCACCGAATAACCGGCTGACTTGGAATCTCTTTCCGGCGGGGGCGGATTGCCCCCGCCGGAAATCCCTGGTCCGAGGCAGAAATTATGACGACTTATATTATCCGCCGCTTATTGCAACTGCCGATCACCGCCTTTGGCGTGACGGTCCTGGTCTTTCTCATGACCATGACCCTCGATCCGGTAGAGCGGTCGGCTCTGTACGTCCGGGATATCCCCCACACCCCCGGCGCGCTGGAGGCCATCATCCGCCGCTATGGGCTGGACGAGCCGTTCCACGTCCAGTACTGGCGCTGGCTCGTCGGCCGCATTGACCCTCAGACAGGGCAGCGGATCGGCGGCATCCTGCGGGGCGACTTTGGTTACTCCCGCACCGGCCGCCTGCCCGTCGGAGAACTGCTTCTGAGCCGCCTGCCTGTCTCGTTGGAACTGGCGCTGTGGGCCGGCACGCCGATCATCCTCGGCGGCGTCTGGTTGGGGATCCTGGCGGCCAAGCACCACAACAAGCCGATTGACCAGGCGGCCCGCGTATTTAGCATTATCGGCTGGTCTTTCCCCACCTTTGTCTTTGCCCTGTTGGTGCTGATGATCTTTTACGCCAAATTGGAATGGTTCCCGCCCGGACGCCTCTCCGACTGGGCCACCCAGGTGGTCGCCTCCCCCTCCTTCCACCGATATACCTACATGAACACGATTGATGCCCTGCTCAATCTGCGGCTGGATATCTTCTGGGACGCGCTGCGGCATATGATCCTGCCGATCGTGACGTTGTGTTATGTCGAATGGGCTATGTTGCTGCGCCTGACCCGCTCCTCCATGCTCGAATCGCTGCACCAGGACTATGTGACCACCGCCCGGGCCAAGGGGCTGGCCGAAAAGACGGTGACCAACCGCCATGCGTTGCCCAATGCCCTGATCCCGGTGGTCACCGTGGCCGGGCTGACGATCGTCGGCCTGATCGGGGGGGTGGTGATCACCGAAACGATCTTTAACCTGCCCGGCATGGGGTCGGCTGCGGCACGCGCGGCCCAGAGCCTGGACCTGCTGACGGTGGTCAGCTTTACCCTGTTCAGCGCGGTCGTGCTGATGATAGCCAATCTGGTGATTGACGTGCTGTATGCCTTCCTGGACCCCCGTGTTCGCCTGAGTTAAGGCCAGAGGATCAGATTGAACGAATGAGGTGTTGAATGGCAACAGAAACAATGGTGGGCCGTCAACTTCCCGGCCGGCGGACGATCACCCGGGACGATGTAGCGGCCTGGACTTTGCCGGAAGTAACCGGGCTGCGCAAGCTGCTGGGGCCGGAGTGGTATCGTTTGCTGCACGGCCTGTTCACCAATCCCCTCTCGGTAGCCGGTTTGGGCATTGTCACCCTTTTTATCCTGATGGCCATCTTGGCCCCTGTGCTCGCTCCTCCTGTCAAAGTGGCCGGCGATCCCTACCTGATTCCCCGCGACGGCTTTGGCCCCAAACCCCAGCCTCCCGGCACGGAGTGGAAAATGAGCGTCCCGGACGTTCTTCCATTCTGGTACCCGATCCTGACCGGCAAGGACCACTGGGTCCATCTGATGGGCACCACCAGCGGCCAGTTCGACATCTGGTATGGGGTCGTCTGGGGAGCGCGCACGGCCTTGTTCGCCGGCATCGTTGTCACCTTTAGCACCGTGCTCATCGGGTTGATCGTGGGCTCGATCTCTGCCTTCTATGGGGGATGGCTGGACGACCTGCTGATGCGTATCACCGAGATCTTTATGGCCTTCCCGTTTCTGCTGGCCGCCCTCACCCTGTCTTCGATCCTGGTGCCCAAGTTCGGCCGCAGCATCTGGCCCCCCACCATCGCCCTGATCGTATTTGGCTGGACGCGCTACGCCCGGGTGGTGCGCGGGGATATCCTGTCGGCCAAGGAGCGGGATTATGTCCTGGCCGGCCGCGTGATCGGGGCTAAGGATGGCCGGCTGATCATCCGCCATATCCTGCCCAACGTCATCTACCCCATCCTGGTGCTGGCCTCCTTCCGGCTGGGGGATGCCGTCCTCTCCTTTGCCGCCCTGAGCTTCCTGGGGGTGGGCACCGAGATCGGCTACGCCGACTGGGGCCAGATCATCAGTTTTGCCCGGGACTGGATCATGAGCCTGGACACCTATTGGTACATCATCGTCTTCCCCGGCTCGGCCCTGATCATCTTTGGCCTGGGCTGGAACCTGATCGGCGACGCCATGCGCGATATCCTGGACCCGAGGTTGCGCAGCATCCGGGGATAGCCCATGGCCGTTCCCAATTCGGACGCCCCCTGCCGGCGTCTTGATCTGCGGCTGGGCCTGCTCAACGGTTTGCTGTCCGGCCTGGCTCTGGCGTTGGGAGTGTGGGCTTCCGACGCCATTTTTCTGGCCCTCAGCCACGTGCGGCTGGCCTACCCCAGTTTGCTCGCCGGAAGCCTGGCCCTGGGGCTGCTGGGGGGGCTGGGAGGCTGGCTGGCCGCCTGGGCCGGTCGGGCCTGGGCCAGCGCCCTGATCTGGCTGATCGTCGGCGGCCTGATGACCCTGGTGATCGGCCATGTGCCCTACGAGGGCCGCACCCTGACCCTGTGGCTGGCCGACCCCCGTTCCTGGGGGCTGCCCATCTACCCCTTCAGCCGGGCGGCTGCCACCGGCATGATGCTGGCCGGCTTTTTCATCCTGTTGCTCCTGGGGGCCCTGGGCCTGCTCCAGCCATACCGCCTCGAAGGGCTTGTGGCCGAGACCGATGGCCAGGGTCGCCTGCGGGAGCGGGGCCGGTTCCTGCTGGTGATTCCCCTGCCATTGGTGATAGTCGTCGGCCTTTTCAGCGATAACATCGTGAACAAGCCCCTGCGCCTGCCCCCCCAACTGGTCCACGAGGCGATCCGCACCGGCCGCACCTACCCCGGCGATCTGTTTGACCTCAGCCTGAAGACGGGGATCAATTACAACGCCCTCTCGGCCGTGCGCGACCGGATGAGCGAACAGTATGACCTGTCTATCGGCATGGTGGACCTGAGCGTTTCCGACACCGTCCTGGTGGTCGCCGAGTTTGACAACGGGACCTGGATCCTCTGCCGGGTCGTGGCCGAGCAGATCTCCTTTTGCTACGATGCCGGCCTGCCCTACACCCAGGGGCTCCCGGCCTTCCTCACCTCCGGCCAGACCCCCCCCGACTGCCTTCGCTGCGCCTTCACGGTGGGCGAAGAGTTGCGGGCCTGGCTCCAGGCCCGGCAGGAGAGGTGGCACGGCTCGCCCCGCGTCACCCGCCTGGCCCGCTGGGGAGGGTATGTGCTGGTGAGGGCCGAATCACCCGGCGGCGAGTATGCGGTCGAGTGCCTGTTTCGGGGGTTTGACCCGGTGCACCTGGAGGAATGCCGGGAAAGGTCCCGGTAGAAGGGTCAGCGCAGAGCACCCCGCACGATCAGGGCCAGAACCGTGACCAGGATGAGGAGAAAAAGGACCTGGGCAGCGCGCCCCGGCCGATTGAACCAGCGGGCGACGCCCTCCTGGCTGCGGTCGAGGGTGTAGGGCATCATGGCCAGCACCAGCAGGACGAGCAGAGGCGTCAACACCCCGGCCAGAAAGGGAGGGGCCAGGCGCAACAGCTCCTGGATCCACAGAAAGAACCAGGGGGCGCGCGGTTCGGCGACAAAAGCGGTGGGGTCGTAGGGCGGGCCGAGAGGCGCGGGGACCGCCAGGCTCAACCCGAACAGGCCGGCCAGGGTGAGCAGCGTGGCGATCACCTCCTGACGCACCAACTGCTCGCGGCCCACCCGAGGCTCCTGGGCGAGGTGAGAGATGCCCCCATCCCGACGAACGCGAAAAAGGTGCCATGTCACCAGGACCGCAACCACCAACCCCAACCCCAGCACGTGCCAGGTGTAAAAGCGGATCAGGGCCGGCGCCCCGATCTGCTCTCCCCCCACCAAGAGCCGATACAAAAAGCTGCCGGCTCCGGGGATCTCTTTGATCAGATTGGTGCCCACCATCAGCGCCCAGGCCGTGTCCTGGTCCCAGCGCAACACATAGCCGGTAAAATCGAACAAGAGGGTCAGGACCAGCAGCGCCAGGCCGATAAGCCAGTTCAAACGGCGGTCCTTGTAACCGCCGCTGAACAGGACACGGGCCATGTGCAGGACCACCGTCCCCACCAGGAGTTGCCCGGCCCAAAAGTGCAGGTTGCGCCATAGCCAGCCAGAGGGAGCCAGGTAGGTGATCTGGCGGATCGTCTCGTGGGCGGCCTCCGGCGTAGGCACATAGAGGAACATCTCGATCAGGCCGGTGACACCCAAAACGAGCAAGAGCAGCAACGAGATGCCACCCAGACCAAAGGTGTAGCTCCACCGGACCTCGCGGGCGGGAATGGTCGGCGGGTGTAGGTGGTAGAAAAAGTTGGGGCGGCGTTTCGACACGGCTTCTTTTCTCGAACGTTCAGAGGCTCAGGCGGACGGTAGCTTCCACCTCTTTGGCCCGGTCAACGAAAAGCTGCCCCCGCTCCTGGTCCCACCACAGGGCCAGGTAGCGCAACGGTTTGGTCGCCGGCCCGGTCTCGACACCTCCCGCCCGGTCGAAACGGCTGCCGTGGCAAGGGCAGAGGAACCCTCCCCCTTCCAGCGGTTCCACCAGACAGCCCAGATGGGGACAGACGGCATCCAGGGCGTACAGCCCTCCCTCATCGCGGCCCACATAGACCCTGGCATCGGCCACATAGACCCGATCGCCCGGCGCGTAATCCCCTGCCTGACCAACGGGCAGGATGGTCGAAGTGGTGGTCGGGGGCCGGTAGGAGAGAAAGCGGGCCACCTGGCCGGCGGCGGCGACAATGGCCGTGGTCACGGAACCTCTGGCCAGCCAGGTCAGGAACGCACGGCGGTCTATTTTGATTTGCATCGAGTCCTCCCGGAGCTTTTTTGTCGGCGCACCAGGAGCAGGGCCAGCAGGGGCAACAAGGTCGCCAGGAGCAGATCGCTGCCGGCAGCCCGGCCATGGCCCGCCTGCGAGCCGGCCAGCCGGTCCGGCAGCGGCCGACCGTTCTCCTGCCACAGAAAGGCGGTCAGCGCCCAGTTCTCTGCCTCCGAGAGAGCACCGGGCCGCTGGGGCGGATGTTTCTCCTGCAAAAAGGCAAACAGATCCCCGGCAGTTGGAAAGGCGTGCAGGGCAGAGGGGGAGCCGATCACCGGCGGCACGTAATGGGGCAGATAAAAGGCATCCAGGTCCGATCTGCCGGCATGGCAGCCCCGCCCCCAGCAGTTCCGATGGTCTTCCACCCACACTTGCCGCCACTCGTCGGTCAGGCCCTGGCCCCGGTCGCCGTGACAGGGCATACAGTGGAAATAGTACAGACGGCGGCCCCGGTCCACCGGCGTGGGCGATTCGGGCAACGGCGGTATGGCCAGCCGGTCCAGGCCCGGCTGCGGCGTCGGATCGGGCGGAGAAGGGGCCGGCCCGGCCGACACCTGCCCCGTGACCAGAAGGCAGAGGCCCAGGAAAGCCAGCCCCGCCCGGCCAGCCCGGCCGGGTGGAAGGCTACCCCTCTTTTTCATCCCTTGCCCCCTCTGCCACACCCGGCCAGGGCCTGTGGGCCGCCCAGTACAGGGCTGCCCCCAGGAACAGCAGACCGGCCACCATGCCGGCCACGATCTGTTCCCCGGCAATAGCGGGGTGGGGCGCTTGCGGCAGGTTGGGGATGAGAAGCACCTCATCGCCATTGTCCGGCCCCAGGGGCCTGGCCGGCAGGTCCACGCCGTTCGCCTCGGCCAGATAAGCAGTCAGGTTCCAGTAGGTTTCCTCGTCGAACAGGCCGGGAAAGGCCCACGGCATCTTGACGCGCAGATAGTTGAACAGGTCGGCCGCCGTCCGGTAGCCGGACAGTGCCCCCGGCCCGATCACCATCGGCGACTGCTGGGGGATTTCAAACCCCTCCGGGGGGTGGTTGGGCGCATGGCATTTGGACTGCCAGCAGTTCATATCCTCCGGGTCGAGGACGCTGCGCCATTCGTCGGTCAGCCCCTGGCCCCGATCGCCGTGACAGACCATGCACGACATCCAATATTCGACGTGGCCGATCTCGATCTGCCTGGGCGGATCGGATAGCTGCGGTTTGGCCAGCCGCTCTTGCGGGGCCATGCCGCTCTCTCGGTTGTGGCCAAGGGGCGACTGGGCCGTGGCCACAGACAAGGCCGCCAGCACGGCCAGGATGGCGCTCGCCCCCACCAGGAAGAAGCGTTGTTTCTTGCTCATCGGATAGTACAAGTGCCAGGGACCTCTCAGGTGTCTGGCACTTTCCAAGTCGCCCACCTGAGCAGCTACCCAGAACAAAAGTATAACACCGTTTGACCAAGAAGGCAACATCTGGAAAGCGGCAGGGCAGTTACAAAATGCCACGCCGCTCTTGACTTTGTCCTCAGAATATGGTATGATAAAGATGCTTCGTCTACCGGGAACAAGACCCGAAGCAGGCGGCCATAGGGCCTGTGAGGGGAACATAAAGGGGGAGGTGATGAGGCGGGACCATTTTGAGAACAGGATCCCCGCGCCTGAAAAACGCAAAATCCAACCCAAAGAAAAAGAAGGAGGAGACAATGTTTTCGAACAAGAAATTGGCGATCCTCGCGGTCCTGGTGATGATCGCCCCGCTTGTGTTGGCTGCCTGCGGGCCCACGCCTGAACCCAGCACCATCGTTCAGACCGTTGTCGTGGAGCAGACCAAGGTCGTGCCCGGCGAAGAAAAGACGGTCGTCCAGACCGTTGAGGTCGAAAAGACCATCGTCGCGACGCAGATCGTCGAGGTGACCCCCACCCCCGTCCCGGTGACGCGCAAGGGTGGCTGGGCCGACATGATCGTCTTTACCTCCATTGATTCCGCCGAAGCCGCGGTCAAGCAGATCCAGGCCGGTCAGCTTGACGTCTATGCCTATGGCGTAGCCGACGCGGCGGTGTTTGAGACCGTCAAGTCCGACCCGAAATTGAGCTATATCAACTCCTACGGCTCCTACACCGAACTGACCTTCAACCCCGTCTTGAACTTTACCGACGGACGGCTGAACCCCTTTGGCGATCCCAAGATCCGTGAAGCCATGAACTGGCTGGTTGACCGCAGCCACATCGTCCAGGAGATCTACAGCGGCCTGGGGAAGACCAAGCTGTTCTGCCTGAACTCCGCCTTTGCCGACTATGCCCGCTATGTGGACACGGCCCGCGAGCTGGAAGCCTACTACGCCTACAACCCGGAGAAGGCGAAAGAGGTCATCACTGCCCAGATGGAGTCCCATGGCGCGACGCTGGGGGCGGACGGCAAGTGGCAGTACAACGGCCAGCCGGTGACCATCGTCATGGTCATCCGCACCGAGGATGAGCGCCGGCAGATCGGCGACTATGTGGCCAATCAGCTCGAAACGGTCGGCTTTACCGTAGACCGCCAGTACAAGACCCGCTCCGAGGCCTCGCCCATCTGGGTGCAGAGCAACCCGGCCGACGGCCTGTGGAACATCTACACCGGCGGCTGGATCACCACCGCCATCAGCCGCGACGATGGCAGCAACTTTGCCTTCTTCTACATGCCTTACGACTACCCCATCCCGCTGCACCAGGCCTATACCCCGGCGCCCGAGTATGACGAGGTGGGCCTGAAACTGCGCAACAACGAATTTACCACGCTGGAGGAGCGGGCCGAGCTGTTCAAGAAGGCCATGCGCCTCTCGCTCCAGGATTCGGTGCGCGCCTGGCTCGTGGACCAGTTGAGCTTCAGCCCGATGAACGCCAACATCGAGGTCGCCTATGACCTGGCGGGTGGCATCTCCGGCTCCCGCCTGTATCCGTACACCATCCGCTGGAAAGGCCAGGAAGGTGGCACCATCCGCATCGCCCAGCCGGGCATCCTGGTCGACCCCTGGAACCCGGTGGCCGGCAGCAACTGGATCTATGACATGATGCCGATCCGGGCCACGGGCGACGTGGGGGTAATCCCGGACCCGTACACCGGCCTGGTCTGGCCGCAGCGGATCGAGTCGGCCCAGGTCTATGTCAAGGAAGGGCTGCCTGTGGCCAAGACGCTGGACTGGCTGACGCTGGAGTTCGTGCCGAGCATCGAGGTGCCGGGCGACGCCTGGGTGGACTGGGACGCGACGAACCAGAAGTTCATCACCGCTGCCGAAAAGTTCACCCAGACCCAGACGGCCAACACCAAGGTCGTGGTCACCTATCCCAAGGACCTGTTCCAGACGGTCAAGTGGCACGACGGGAGCCCGCTGTCGGTCGGCGACTTTGTGATGTACATGATCATGCAGTTCGACCGGGGCAAACCGGAGAGCGCCCTGTACGACGAAGCGGCCGCCTCCACCCTGGAAGCGTTCCTGGCGCACTTCAAGGGCGTCAAGATCCTGTCCACCGACCCGCTGACGATCGAGACCTACGACGACACCTTCTACCTGGATGCCGAATTGATGGTGGCGACCTGGTGGCCGAGCTACGATTACGGTCAGGCGCCGTGGCACACCATCGCCCTGGGAGCGTTGGCCGATGGGGCGGGTGAGCTGGCCTTCTCGGCCGACAAGGCGGATGCCAACCAGATCGAGTGGATGAGCTACATCGCCGGCCCCAGCCTGGAGGTCCTGAAGAAGCACCTGGACGCCAAAGTGGCCAGCCCGTCGCTGTACTTTACGCCGACCCTGGAAGCCTACGTCACCGCCGACGAAGCGGCGGCCCGCTGGGCTAACCTGAAGAGCTGGTACAGCCTACAGGGTCACTTCTGGGTCGGAACCGGCCCCTACTACCTGAACAAGGCCTTCCCTGTCGAGCAGACGCTGTCGCTGCTGCGCAACCCCGACTTTGCGGACACCGCCGACAAGTGGAACCGCTTTGGTACACCGATGCTGGCCACCGCCGAGATCGATGGTCCCGGCCAGGTGAAGATCGGGGAAGAGGCCGCGTTTGATGTGTATATCACCTTCCAGGATGAGCCGTACCCCACCGACAACCTGAAAGAGGTCAAGTACCTGCTGTTTGACGCCAAGGGCGCGCTGGTCGCAACCGGCATGGCCACCGCCGTCGAAGAGGGCAAGTGGCAGGTGGTCATCCCCGCCGACGTGACCGGCAAGCTGGAAGCCGGCTCGAACAAGCTGGAAGTGGCGATCGTCTCGAACGTGGTGAGCATCCCGACCTTCGCAGTCTTTGAGTTCGTCACCGCCCCGTAACCCAGGCTGTTACGGGACATAGGGTGTAAGACGCGGGGCCCGATGGGGATGGGAACAAACCGGTCCCCATCGGGCCACCTGTTATCTGGACAAGCCACCCGCCGAGAAGCCCAGAAATTTTCCCCATGTTTATCGGCCCACTCGGCCGAGATCGAGGGGGAATTGAACAGCTACGACGGAGGAATATGATGAGCGAAGCGACCCTTACCGTAGAACCGGGCGCCGTGCCGGCCAAGAAGAAAGGGGGGACCAGCACCCTCTCGCGTGTGGCGCGTTACACCGGCTTCCGACTCGTTCTGCTCTTTATCACCGTGGTTATCGGAGTATACCTGACCATCCTGATCGCAAATATGGGCGGCTATGTAGACCAGATCCGCCGCGGCGAAATCCGCGAGTCGGTGGCCCTGGCCAAGAACGCCGATCCGACCTTCCGGGCCTTGCCGGCCGAGGAAAGGACCCGGCAGATCAACGAAGCGATCCGCCTCCAGGAAAAGCGCCTGGGCCTGGATAAGCCGTTCCTGGTGCGCAGTTGGGGCTTTCTCATAGACGCGCTATCGCTGAACCTGGGCCGGGCCCAGTTGATGGCCAGCGCCAGCGGCTCGAAAACGGTCAGGTTGATCCTGCTAGAACGCCTGCCGGCCACGCTGCTGCTGTGGGGCGCAACCAACGTCTTTCTTTTCTTTGTCGAAATCCTCATTGCGCTTTCCCTGTCGCGCAAGTATGGAAGCTGGCTCGACAAGCTCTTTGTGGCCCTGGCCCCTACCTCCTCCGCCCCCGGCTGGTTCTACGGCATCTTTTTGATCCTGATCTTTGCCGCCCTGCTGCGGCTGCTGCCCTTTGGTGGGATGGTGGATGCCCCCCCACCCACGGAGCTGCCGCTCTACATCCTTAGCCTGGCCAAACATATGATCCTGCCGGTCCTGGCCATTGCCCTCAGCACCATCTTCCTGAGCTCTTATACCTGGCGCACCTTCTTCCTGATCTACTCCAGCGAGGATTATGTAGAGATGGCCAAGGCCAAGGGCCTGACCGGTCGGGATGTCGAGCGCCGCTACATCCTGCGGCCGACGTTGCCCACGATCATCACCAGTTTTGCCCTGACGGTGATCGGGCTGTGGACCGGGGCCCCCATCTTTGAGACGGTATTCCAGTGGCCCGGCCTGGGGCGCACCCTCTATCAGGCCGTGGGCCTGTTCGATACGCCGGTCATCGTCGGCTCCACGGTCATCTTTGCCTATTTGCTGGCCATTACCGTCTTTCTTCTGGATTTCTTTTATGCGCTGGTGGACCCCAGGGTCAAGATCGGCGGGGGAAGTGAAGGGAAAGGGGGATAGATCGATGTTGAACGCACTCAAGGAGTTAAAACGATATCCCTCGGCCATCGCCGGGATCATCATCATTCTGGCCATGGTGGCCCTGGGGATCTATGCTATTGTCGCCATCCCCTACAACCAGGCGATCCAGTTGTGGCGGGGCGGAGAGAATATCTGGTACAAGACCCCCAAGCTGGCCCCTCCTGCCTGGATCAACCTCTTCCGCAGAGCCAAGCTGCCCGACACCCTGATCCTGAATTCGGCAGAGGCCGAGAACCACGGCGGCACCGTCGTCAAAACGATGACACCGGGCGAACAGGAGACGAGCCGGATCCTCATCACCTATACCTTCGAGTTCCCCTACAGCGCCTTCCCGCAGGAACTGGCCCTCTACTTTGCGCCCCGGTATACGGCCAAAGCGCCCCACGCTTCGATCACCTGGCACACCCCGGACGGCCGGGAGATCCGGGTGGCGGACTTTTCGGTGAGCAAGGGACAGGTCTACCGCTTTGCTCAGGACACAAAGCTGCAACGCCGCCTGGGAGGGATGTCCCCAGAACAGGGCCTGTTCGTGGCCGATCCCAAAGCGGACAAGCCGGCGATCGTCCAGGGACGATACGAACTGCGCATCAACACCCTCACCTTTGAACAGGGCAGCGACCTGGATGCCGAGCTTGTGCTCTATGGCCGGGTCTATGGTCTCGCCGGCACCGACCACCTGCGCCGCGATCTGAGGGTGGCGCTGTTGTGGGGGACACCGGTAGCCCTGGCCTTCGGCCTGATCGCCGCCCTGGGCACAACCCTGACGACGATGTGGATCGCCGCCCTGGGCACCTGGTTCGGGGGCTGGGTGGATAGCCTCATCCAGCGGATCACGGAAGTGAACATGGTCCTGCCCTTCCTGCCGATCCTGATCATGATCGGCACCTTCTACTCCCGCAGCATCTGGGTGATCTTGGGGGCAACGATCATTTTGAGCATCTTTGGTTCCGGGATCAAGACCTACCGGGCCGTGTTCTTGCAGGTCAAGGAATCGCCCTACATCGAAGCGGCGCGGGCCTATGGCGCCGGCAACTGGCGGATCATCTTCCAGTATCTGGTGCCACGCATGATCCCGCTGCTCATCCCGCAGTTGGTAGTCCTGATCCCCAGTTATGTCTTTCTGGAGGCCGGCCTGGCGGTGTTGGGGCTGGGCGATCCGACGCTGCCCACCTGGGGCAAGGTCATCAACGATGCGCAGGCCAACGGCGCTCTGTACCAGGGGCTGTACTACTGGGTGCTGGAACCGGCCGCCCTGTTGATTCTGGCCGGATTGGCCTTTGCCCTGTTGGGCTTTTCTCTGGACCGCATCTTTAATCCACGCTTGAGGGAAATGTAGACCATGTCTGAAGCCAAACCTGTCAATGACCAAGTGTTACGGATCGAAAACCTGGTGCTCCATTTCCGCACTTCCAGGGGAGCTGTCCAGGCGGTGGATGGCGTGGACTTTGACCTGGGCTATAACGAAGCGGTGGTCGTCCTCGGCGAATCGGGCTGTGGCAAAAGCTCGCTGGCCAAGGCCATCCTGCGGCTCTTGCCCCGGAATATCCAGACCTACAGCGGCAGGGTCTACCTGGAGGGTCAGGAGATCATGGGGCTGGGGGACGAAGAGTTCCGGCAGCAGATCCGTTGGGTCAAGATCTCGATGGTGCCCCAGGCGGCCATGAACTCCCTGAACCCGGTCCTCAGGGTGGGGGATCAGGTGGCCGAACCGATGATCGTTCACTACTCGATAAAAAAAGAGGAGGCGATGAACCAGGCCCGCACGATGTTCGAGCGGGTCGGGGTGCCGGTGGACTTTATGAGCCGCTACGCTTTCGAGCTGAGCGGCGGCATGCGGCAGCGGGTGGCGCTGGCCATGGCCCTGGTGACCGCGCCGCGCGTAGTCATCCTCGACGAGCCGACCTCGGCCCTGGACGTGCTGACCCAGGCCAACATCTTTAACACCCTCAAGCGGATCAAGCAGGACCTGCAGATCAGCTTTATCCTCATCACCCACGACATCGCCACCTCCAGCGAGCTGGCCGATCGGGTGATCGTCATGTATGCCGGTCAGATCGTCGAGGTGGGCGACTCGGCCTCGTTCTTTGTGACGCCCATGCATCCCTACTCCAAAAAGCTCCTGGCCAGCGTGCCCCGGTTGCGGGCCGTCCAGGAACCGGAATTCATCACCGGCCAGCCTCCCAGCCTGCTCAACCCGCCCACCGGCTGCCGCTTTGCCGACCGCTGCTCCTCACGCTTTGAACGGTGTGACCAGGATCCACCGGTGATCCGGCAGGGCCGGTCGCAAGTCAAGTGCTGGCTGTATGCCTGAAACGAGGAGTGAACCATGTCCAGCGAAGGAAAAGAACTTGTTCAGGAAAAGGCAACGCCGGCCCCGGCCAACGGGCCGCTGCTCTCTATCCAGGACCTGCATGTGTGGTTCGAGCTACGCCGATGGGGATTTGGCCGCGCCGGCTATGTCCGGGCCGTGGACGGTGTGTCTTTCGACCTGCGGCAGGGGGATTCGGTCGCCGTGGTCGGCGAAAGCGGCTGTGGCAAATCCACCCTGATGAAGACGATCCTGGGGTTGGTGCGGCCCACCGGCGGTAAAGTGGTCTTTGAGGGGCAAGATATCAGTTCGTTGAGCCACGAGCAGTTGCGGTGGTACCGCTCCCAGGTGGGGTATGTCCAGCAGGACCCCTACGGCGCTCTGCCGCCTTTTATGAGCGTACAGCGTATCCTCTCGGAACCGCTGATCATCAACAAGATCAAGGATAAGGAAGAGCGGCTCCAACGCATGACCAGGGTCCTGGAAGAGGTCAAAATGACCCCCGTGGAGGACTTTGTGGCCAAGTTCCCCCACATGCTGAGCGGAGGGCAGCAACAACGGGTGGTCATTGCCCGGGCCATGATCATGGCCCCCAGGATGATCGTGGCCGATGAGCCGGTCTCGATGCTCGACGCTTCGGTGCGGGTGGAGATCCTGCGCCTCCTGCAGGGGTTACAAGCCTCCCACAACCTGGCGGTCATCTATATCACCCACGACCTGTCCACCGTGCGCTACTTCTCGGAACGGATCTTTGTCATGTACGCGGGCAATCTGGTCGAAAAATCGCCGGTGGATGAGCTGCTGCGCAACCCCCGCCATCCCTACACCCATGCCCTGCTGGAGGCCAGCCCCGACCCGGACCCCCACAACCTGCTCACCTTCAAAGCGGTACCGCCGGGCGAGCCGCCGAGCCTGGTCAAACCCCCGCCCGGCTGTCGCTTCCATCCCCGCTGCTCTCACACGATCAAGGGCCTGTGCGACACCGAAGTACCGCCCGATTTTGAAACCGATCCCGGCCACTTTGCGGCCTGCTGGTTGTACCGATGAGCCGATGGGACCCCCGGGCCATCATCGCCCTTGGCTTTGTGCTGGTCCTGTTCGGGGCAGCCATGCCCTGGCTGATGGTCTTGCAGATCGTCAGGTCCACCTTCTGGCTGAACTTTTTGTCCTACGCGGCCTCGGTGTCCGGCCTGTTCCTGGGCATAGTGGGGGCAGCCTTTTACGTTCGCCTGCACAAACGCTGAAAACAGGGGCAAACCGCACCAGAAAGACCTGACAGGCCCGGCCGGCCTGTCAGGTCTTGTTCCTTTTGGCATTTCTCCCCGGTTGTGCTATAATCCCCGCCGGAGGCGAGGGATGATCATTGATTTTCACACGCACATCACGGCACCAGAGATCATCGCCCGGCGGGATGAGTACCTGATCCGCGATGCCTGGTTCCGCGATCTGTACGCCAATCCCCAGGCCCGCCTTAGCTCGGCCGAGGAGCTGATCGCCGCTATGGACCGGGCCGGGGTGACCCAGGCCGTGGCCTTTGGCTTTGGCTGGCGGGATATGAGGCTGTGCCAACAGGACAACGATTATGTCATGGAAGCCGTCTCTCGCTACCCCGACCGGCTCATCGGCTTTGGCATCGTCAATCCGGCGGCGGGCGCTGAAGCGGTGCGGGAGATCGAACGCTGCGCGGCAGGGGGCCTGCGCGGCATCGGCGAACTGATGCCCGACGGCCAGGGCTACCGCCTGGACGACGAACGGGTCATGGCCCCCATCGTCGAGGCGGCTATGGCCTGCGGCCTGGTGCTGCTGACCCATTGTAGCGAGCCGGTGGGCCACCTCTACCCCGGCAAGGGCACCGTCACGCCCGATGAGGTGATCCGCTTTGCTCGCCTGTTCCCCCAGGCCACGCTGATCTGCGCCCATTGGGGAGGAGGGACGATCTTTTACGAGCTGATGCCCGAGATCGCCCACATTATGAAGAACGTCTACTACGATACGGCCGCTTCCCCGTACCTCTACCAGGACGACATCTTTGAACTGGCTGCCCGGTGGGCCCCGGGCAAGGTCCTGTTCGCCACCGATTACCCCCTGATCGCGCCAGAGCGCCTGATGCAGCGGATGGAGGCAGCCCGGATGCCGACCGCTACCCTGCGGCGGATGCTGGGGGGAAATGCCTGGCGGGTGTTGAAACTGGGGAGCCATGACTCACAAAGAAAGGGATAAGGGATGGGGACCCTGCGCACATTCATCGCCATCGAGTTGAGCCGGGAATTGAAGGAGAGCCTGGGCCGCCTGCAGGAACGCCTCCGCGATCAGGTGCCGCCGCGCAGCGTGCGCTGGGTGCAGCCGGACGGCATCCACCTGACCCTCAAGTTCCTGGGCGACACGACGGAGGACAAGGTGGAGGCTGTCAAGGCTGCCCTGGCCCGGGCCGCCGCCGGGTGGGGCCCCTTTTCCTTCACCGTGGGGGAGTTGGGCTGCTTCCCGAATGCCCGCCAGCCGCGCGTGGTGTGGGTGGGCGTGCAGGAACCGTCGGGGGCGCTGGCCCGCCTGCAACAGATGGTCGAGACCCATGTCACCCCGCTGGGCTTCCCCACCGAAAAGCGGCCCTTCAGCCCACACCTGACCCTTGGCCGGGTGCAAAAGTACGCCTCCCGGTCGGAGGTGCGCCAGATCGGCGAGGTGGTGGCGGCCAACACCGTCGGCTCCCTCGGTCAGATGACCGCCACGGCCATTTCGTACATCAAGAGCGACCTGCGGCCCGGCGGCGCGGTCTATACGACCCTGTTCGAGGCCAGGCTATCGTAGAGCGGATCGGCTATCCGCCCCGCAGAGCGTGACCATGTTTATCGCCGTGATCGGTTCGGCCAGTTGTAACCCAGAGATAGCGGCCCTGGCCCGCGAGGTAGGGTGTGAGGTCGCCCGGCGCGGGGCGGTGCTGGTCTGTGGCGGGCGGGGGGGTGTGATGGAGGCCGCCTGCCGGGGCGCAAAGGAGGAGGGTGGCCTCACGGTGGGCATCCTGCCCGGCCCCGACCGCCACGAGGCTAACCCGTTCGTGGATCTGCCCATCGCCACCGGCCTGGGCGAGGCTCGCAACGCCCTCGTCGTCCGTACCGCCGATACGGTGATCGCCGTGAGCGGCGGCTACGGCACCCTGTCGGAGATCGGGCTGGCGCTCAAGATGGGCCGGCCGGTGGTGGGGCTGGCTACCTGGGAGCTGAGTCGAAGCGGGCAACCGGTGGAGGCGGTCGTTCGGGCCCACACGCCGGCCCAGGCGGTCGAGCTGGCCGTCGCTCTGGCTGCCGAAAAAAGCAGGAAGGAGGAAGAAGATGACCGATCAAAAGCGACACTTTGGTGAGATCAGACTGGTTGCCGGCAACGCCAACCCACGTCTGGCGACCGAGATCGCCAACGAGTTGGGGCTGACGCTCGCAAAGCCCAAAGTGGGGCGCTTTCCCGACAGCGAAGTCGAAGTAGACCTCGACTGCGTGGTGCGGGGAACGGACGTGTTCATCATCCAGCCGATCTGCCAGTCGCACCATAGCTCCCTGGCGCGGCCCTGCCTGGCCTATGGTGCCCCGGCAGGCCCCGACAAGACTGTGTGCACCTATCAATCGATCAACGACAACCTGATGGAACTGCTGGTGATGATTGACGCAGCGCGCCGGGCTTCCGCCGGACGGATCACCGCCGTGGTGCCCTACATGGCCTATGCCAAACAGGAAAAGAAGAAAAAAGGCCACGAGCCGATCACCGCCAAGCTGGTCGCCAATCTGATCACCACCGCCGGCGCCGACCGCCTGTTGACCGTGGACCTGCACACCCCGGCCATCGAGGGCTTTTTCGACATCCCGGTGGACCACATGCGCATGGCCCTGGCCATGGGCGCTCACTTTCGCGACAAACTGGGCCTGGCCGAGGCGGTCGTCGTGTCGCCGGATGCCGGCGGCGTGGCCCGGGCCACCGAATTCCGCGACATCCTCAAGCGGGACCTGCCCGAAGATATCGCCCGCGACGAGATGGCCATCGCCTTCAAGCGGCGCACGCCTATGGGCAAGGCGGCCGTTATAGACATGGTGGGAAATGTCGAGGGGCGGCCGGCGGTGATCTTTGACGACATGATCCAATCGGGTGAGACCCTGCTGGAGGTGGTCAAGCTGTTGAAGGAGCGGGGGGCCACCGAGGTGCACGCCGCCGCCGTCCACGCCGACTTTACTCCAGGGGCGCTGCAGGCGGTGACAGATTCGCCGCTCAAGACCCTGGTCCTATCGGATACTACCGCTTCGGCCCTGGAAGCGGCGGGGGGCAAGGTCAAGATCCTGTCGGCAGCCCGCATCCTGGCCCACGCCATCTGGCGCATCCATACGCAGGAAAGCGTGGGCTGGATCTTTGAGCAGCTCCGGCTCGAAGGCGAACTGCCCCGACTCCAACGAGGCGCGAAATAGAGTCACCACTCACTTGTTCACCACAAAGAGAAAACCTGGATGTCCTTCGTGGTAAAGACCGGTCACTCTTCTCCGTCCGGCGCGGGGACGGCACGCCACAACACCAGGAGCACCTTCAAAATCAGAAATAGAGCGCCCATCAGGGCCACGGTCAGCCCGGCGAGGGCTGCCAGCCCCACAAGCTGGGCGTTGATCTGCCCCGGCCAGTCGGGGGCCAGCCCGGGCGCAGGGAAAAAGCCGGTCACCCCCTGTCCGACCACACCCAGGTAAGATTCGGCGCCGATGCCGTTCCAGCCCTGCCCGGCCAGGCCATCGCTGAACAGGCCGACGGCCAGCACGCCCAACACGCCACCCGGCAGGCCCACAGGGATGGCACCGGTGGGGTCCTCCACGCGCAATCCATAGCGCACGACAAAGGTGAGGAGCGGCACCAGCAGCCCGGCCACCACGCCGAGGGTCAGGGCGGCCCAGGGCGGGATCAAGGCCGCGCCAGCAGCCCCACTCAGCATGGCGGCGACGGCGCCCCGGGCGGCCATGAGCGAATCGGCGGCCCCGGTGGTGAACCAGGTATAGAGGCAGGGCAGGAACGCACCACCGGCAGCAGCCAGAACCAGGTTCACCGCAGCGCGCGGTGTGGCCAGGCCCGCCTCCACCAGGATGGGATTGGCCCCGGTCAGCGCCCCTCCGCCCACGACGGTCAGGAGGGCCCCCACCACGGCCAGCACGTCCAGGTGGACGGGCGGCAGGGTGGGCAACTCCCCCTCGGCCAGGGGGGGCAGGCGGCGGCCAAAAAAGAGGATGCCCAACAAGGCCGCCAGCCCACCGACAACGGCCGCCGAACTCAGGCCGGTGGGGTCCACGTAACCGTGGGCCAGGCCCAGCGTGCTGCCGATATGCATCAGCCAGCCACCGCCGGAGAACCAGTTGCCGGCCACGGGATAGACCAGCGCCGCCATCAGCAGGCCGCCCAACGCTGCCATCCAGCCGGGCATCCGTTCGCGGAGCGAGAGAAAGGGCAGGAGCACGGCCACCGCCAACACCGACAACCAGGCCAGGTACAGCGACAGCGCCATCGGCGTGGCGGCCTCCTCCAGCAGGAGAAAGCCGCGCAGGCCCATGACGCCCCAGTCCAGGTTCAGGGGCGAGGCCCACTCCCAGACCAGCCCCTCCAGGCCGGGCAGATCGCTCACCAGGCCGACGCCGCCCAGGTGAAAGGCAAAGCCACAGGCCCAGAAGCTGAGGGCCGCCAGGGCCAGCGCGCCCAAACCCGCCACCGCCGATCGGACCGGACGACGGCCCGCCAGCCCACCGCCGGCGACGAGGATCAACCCAAGGGGGAACAGAAGGGCCAAAAGCGAAAATTGCACGTGGATCATAGTCCGCTCATTGACATGGAGAGTGATTGTTTATCGTGAATGGCCAATTGTCATTTGTGGTGGACGGTATGCTCGGCACCCTGGCCAAATGGCTGCGCATCCTGGGCTACGATACCCTCTTTGATCCCGGCCTGGATGACCACCAACTGGTGCGCCTGGCCCGTGCCGAAAACCGGGTGCTCCTCACCCGCGACCGGGAGCTGGCCCGGCGGCGCGGAGTACGCACCCTGCTCGTGGCCGGAGAGCGCCTGGATGAACAGATCCGCCAGGTGCTGACCGACCTGAACCTGACGCCCGGCCGGCCGGGGGCAGAAGGCCCCTCCCGCTGCCCGGTGTGTAACACACCGTTGGCGGCGATGGATCGCCAGGAAGCGGCAGCACGGGTGCCGGCCTATGTGGCCCACACTCAGAACGAGTTCCGCTTCTGCCCCGGCTGCGGGCGGGTCTACTGGCGTGGCAGCCACCGGCAGCAGATGGACCGGTTCCTGGACCAACTTGTCTAAAACGGAGGTGAATCTGGAAACGATCGAACTCGCTCATACCATTGTAAACGCCATCAGCGACCGCCTGGGGTCCAACATCGTCCTGTTGGACATGCAGGGCGTCTCGCTGCTGGCCGATTATTTTATCCTGTGCAACGCCGAAAGCGTGCCCCAATTCAAGGCGATCCTCGACGAGATCCAGAAACAGGTCGGGACAGCCAACACCCGCTACCTGCACGTCGAAGGCGAGCCCGAATCGGGCTGGGTCGTGCTCGACTACGGGTCGGTCGTCGTCCACATCTTTGACCCCAAACTCCGCGCCTACTACAACCTGGAAGAACTGTGGAAGCAGGCGCGCCTGGTCGTCCGCATCCAATAGCCAGCCTATTATACCCGACCCAGGGCGAACTGGCAAACAGGCCGTTGCAGGAGTTGATAGAATGAAAATCCTGGTCACCGGTGGGGCCGGCTTTATCGGCTCCCACGTGGTGGATACTTATATAGCCGCCGGTCACCAGGTGATCGTCGTGGACAATCTGAGCACCGGCCGGCGTGAGAACGTCCATCCGGCCGCAACGCTGGTGGAAATGGATGTGAACGATCCGGCCCTGGTGGACCTGTTTCAGGCCGAGCAGCCGCAGGTGGTCAACCACCACGCCGCCAACCCCAGCGTCTCCCTGTCGGTCCACCGGCCGCTGTTCGACGCCACCCAAAACATCCTGGGCACCCTGCGCGTGCTGGAAGCTGCCCGCCGGGCCGGGGTGGGCAAGGTCATCTATATCTCTTCCGGCGGGGCGATGTACGGCAACCCGGCCTACCTGCCGGTGGACGAAGAGCACCCGGCGCACCCGGTCTCGCCCTATGCGCTGAGCAAACACACCGGCGAGCGCTACACACGCCTCTACGGCGAGCAGTATGGCCTGCGCTGGACCAGCCTGCGCTATGCCAATGTCTACGGCCCCCGCCAGGACCCGTTGGGCGAGGCAGGGGTCATCGCCATCTTTTGTCAGAACCTGCTGGAGGGCGAGGCCCCTGAAATCCATTGGGATGGCGAGCAGAGCCGCGATTTCGTCTATGTGGGCGATTGCGCCCGTGCCAACCTGCTGGCCCTGGAAGGGGGCGATGGACAGGCCTACAACGTCGGCACGGGGGTGGGCACCAGCATTAACCGGCTCTTTCGCACGCTGCTGGAGGTGGTCGGCCAGGAGGTGCCCCCCCGACGCGGCCCCCGCCGTCCCGGCGACGTCCGCCACTGCTGCCTGGATTGTCGCAAGATCGAGCGGGAGTTGGGCTGGCAGGCCAGGGTGAGCCTGCACGAGGGGTTGACCCGCACCTGGCAGCACTTTCAACGACGAAAAGAGGGAGGGAATGACCCGCACAGACTATGATGTGATCATTGTCGGGGCAGGGCCGGCCGGCATCTTTGCCGCCCTGGAGTTGACCCGGTCCGGCACCCCACGGGTATTGATGCTGGACAAAGGGCCGGACCTGGAAAAACGCCACTGCCCTTCCCGCGAAACGGGCCGCTGTATGAAATGCGCCACCTGCGCCTTGATGACCGGATGGGGCGGGAGCGGCGCTTTCAGCGACGGCAAGCTGACCCTCACCACCCAGGTCGGGGGGCTGCTGGCCGAGATCCGGGGCGAAGAGGAGGCAGAACGGCTGGTGCAGGAAGTGGACAGCCTGTGGGTCCGTTTTGGAGCCGATGGCGAACCGTATCACGGCGACGGAGATCAGATCGAAGAGATCCACCGCAAAGCGGCCCTGGCCGGGCTGCGGCTGCAACACTACCCCATCCGCCACCTGGGCACCGAGCGCAGCGGCGACATCCTGGGGGCCATGCACCTGGAGCTGGTCAACCGGGGCGTGGAGGTCCGCACCCGCACCGAGGTGACCCGGGTCCTGACCCAGGATGGCCTCGTCACCGGGGTGGAGACGGCCCAGGGCGAGGTGTTGTCCGCCCCTCATGTCATCGTCGCCCCTGGCCGTGAGGGAGCCGCCTGGTTGACCCAACTGGCCCGCGAGCTCAAGCTCAGCCTGAGCATCAACCCGGTGGACATTGGCGTGCGGGTAGAGATGCCGGCCCAGGTCCTGGCCCCCCTGACCGACCTGCTCTACGAGCCCAAGTTCCTCTACTTTTCGCGGGCCTTTGACGACAAGGTGCGCACCTTTTGCGTATGCCCCTATGGCGAAGTGGTGACCGAGTGGGCCGGCGACGTGCTGACGGTCAACGGCCACTCCTACGCCCACCTCAAGACCGAGAACACCAACTTTGCCGTGCTGGTCAGCAAAAACTTTACCGAACCGTTCAAAGAGCCGATCGCCTACGGCAAGTATGTCGCCCGGCTGGCCAACCTCCTGTCGGGAGGGATCATCGTCCAGCGCCTGGGGGACCTGCGGGCCGGACGACGGACCACCGACCAGCGGTTGGAACGGTGTATCACCCGGCCCACACTCAAAGAGGCCACCCCCGGCGACCTGAACCTGGTGCTGCCCTATCGCTACGTGGTCAACATCCTGGAGATGCTGGACGCCCTGGACCAGGTGGCGCCGGGCGTGGCCTCGCGGCACACCCTGCTCTACGGCGTGGAGGCCAAGTTCTACTCCTCCCGTCTGAAGCTGTCCCGCGACCTGGAGACCGAGGTGCGCAACCTCTTTGCGGCCGGCGACGGCGCGGGCGTGACGCGAGGGCTGGTGCAGGCTTCCGCGTCGGGCCTGATCGTCGCCCGCGAAATCCTGCGCCGGCTGTAGAAAAAGAGAGGAAACCATGCCCTTTGACTTCCACCCCCTGGAGATCCCCGAGGTCATCCTCATCCAGGCCCACTCCTTTCAAGACGAGCGGGGCTTTTTCATGGAAACCTACAAACAGTCCGCCTTTGCCGCCCACGGCATTCCAGGACCCTTTGTCCAGGCCAACCTCTCCCATTCGGTGCGGGGCGTGCTGCGCGGGCTGCACTACCAGAAACATCCCCGCGCCCAGGGCAAGCTGGTGATGGCCATCCACGGTTGCATCTTTGATGTGGCGGTGGACATCCGCCCTGGCTCGCCCACCTACGGGCGGTGGGTAGGCAGAGAACTGTCGGCCGACAACGGCCGGATGCTCTACGTGCCGGTGGGGTTTGCCCACGGCTTCTGCGTGCTTAGCGAGGAGGCCGATGTCGTGTACCTGACCACCGACGAATTTGCCCATGACCTGGACCGAGGGATCCTCTGGAACGACCCGGAGATCGGCATCGAGTGGCCCATCGCCAGGCCGATCTTGTCACCCAAGGATGCCCGTCTCCCCTGCCTCAGAGAGGCCGATAACAATTTCAAATTTGGAAAAGAGGAGGCAAGCCAAAGATGAGCTATGTTCCGCATACCGAGGCAGACCGGGCTGCGATGCTGGCAGCGGTCGGCGTGGAGCGGGTGGAGGACCTGTTCCACGACGTGCCGGAGGCCTGCCGTTTCCCGACGCTGAACCTGCCGCAACCCCTGTCAGAGATGGAGATCATGGCCGAACTCCAGGCCATGAGTGAAGAAAACCTGGATGCAGGCCACTACCCCTGCTTTCTGGGGGCCGGGGCCTACCACCACTACGTGCCCCGGGTGGTGGACCACCTGATCGGCCGCTCCGAATTCTACACCGCCTACACCCCCTACCAGCCGGAGATCAGCCAGGGCACGTTGCAGAGCATCTTTGAGTACCAGTCCATGATCTGCGCCCTGACCGGCATGGAGGTGGCCAACGCCTCCCACTACGACGGGGCGACCTCGACCGCCGAGGCGGTGATCATGGCCCTCAACGTGGCCCGCGGCAGACGCACGCGGGTGATCCTCTCCCCGGCGGTCCACCCCGAATACCGGGCCGTGGTGCATACCTACACCCGGGGCATGGGGCTGGAGATCGTCGGCGAGGAGGGGGCCACGCCCCGGATCGCCGACCTGGTGCCCCTGCTGGACTCCAACACCGCCTGCCTGGTCGTCCAGACCCCCAACTTTTTCGGCCAGATCGAAGACCTGACCGGGCTGGCCGACCAGGTGCACGCCGTCGGGGCGCTGCTGATCGTCGTGACCAACCCGATCAGCCTGGGGCTTCTCAAGCCGCCGGGCGACTATGGGGCCGATATTGTGGTGGGCGAGGGGCAGCCGCTGGGCAACGGCCTGAACTTTGGCGGGCCGTATCTGGGCTTCTTTGCCTGCCGGGAAAGGGATGTGCGCAAGATGGCCGGCCGGCTGGTGGGCCAGACGGTGGACATCGAGGGCCGGCGCGGCTTTGTGCTCACCCTGACCGCCCGCGAACAGCACATCCGCCGCGAAAAGGCCACGTCCAACATCTGCAGCAACGAGGCGCTGTGCGCCCTGGCCGCAGCCATCCACCTGGCGGCGCTGGGCAAGACGGGATTGCGCACCCTGGCCGCACTGTGCTACCACAAGGCCCACTATGCGGCCGGCCGCATCGCCGCCCTGGAAGGCTACCAGGTGTGGGACGACCGGCCCTTCTTCCACGAGTTCGTCGTCCGCTGTCCGGCCCCGGTGGCGGCCATCAACCGCTACCTGCTGGAGGAGTGGGGCCTCATCGGCGGCTATGACCTGGCACGCGACTATCCCCACCTGGCCAACCACATGTTGCTGTGCGTGACCGAAGTCATCCGCCGGGAAGAGATCGAAGCCCTGGTCGAGGCGCTGGCCGAAGCGCAAAAGGAGGTGGTCGCATGAAAGCGAATGCGGGGGTACCCTGCGCCGGCGTAGAGCCGGTGATCTATGAGCTGAGCAAACCGGGCCGCATGGCGGTCACCCTGCCGGCGCTGGACGTGCCGGCGGCGGAGCTGCCGCCGGCGGCGCTGCTCCGCGACACGGTGGACCTGCCGGAAGTAGATGAACTGACCCTGGTGCGCCATTACGTGCGCCTCAGCCAGCTCAACTGGGCCATTGACATCGGCTTTTACCCGCTGGGTTCATGCACCATGAAGTACAACCCCAAGGTCAACGAGGCCGCCGCCCGGCTGCCCGGCTTTGCCCACACCCATCCTTACCAGGAGGTCCATACCGTGCAGGGCAACCTGCGGCTGCTGTATGAGCTCCAGGAGATGCTGAAAGAGATCGGGGGGTTTGCCGGGGTAAGCCTGCAACCGGCAGCGGGAGCCCACGGCGAGCTGACGGGGGTGCTGATCATGCGCGCCTATCACCTGGACCGGGGGGAGGGGCAGCGCCGGCGCATCCTTGTGCCCGACAGCGCCCACGGCACCAACCCGGCGACGACGAGCATGGCCGGCCTGGAAGTGGTCCAGGTGCCGTCGGACCGACGGGGCAACGTGGACCTGGAGGCGCTGCGCCGCCTGTGCGACGACACGGTCTGCGGGCTGATGCTGACCAACCCCAACACCCTGGGCCTGTTCGAGGAGCAGTTGACCCAGGTCACGGCCCTGATCCACGGTTGTGGCGGGCTGGTCTATGGCGATGGGGCTAACCTCAACGCCCTGCTGGGCATCGCCCGGCCGGGCGACCTGGGCTTTGACGTGATGCACATGAACCTGCACAAAACCTTCTCCACGCCCCACGGCGGCGGCGGGCCGGGGTCCGGCGCGGTGGGCGTCGTCGCCAGGCTGGCCCCCTTCCTGCCAGGCCCCATCGTCGAACTGCGCCGCTGCCGGGAGGCCGGTTGTGGCTGTGGCTGCGACGAAGAGCTGGACGAAGAAGCGGTGTGTTTCCACCTGACCATGCCGGAAAAGAGCATCGGCCGGGTAAAAAGCTTCTACGGCCAGTTTGCGGTGCTGGTGCGGGCCTACACCTACATCCGCATGTTGGGTGCGGCCGGGCTGCGGGAGGTGAGCGAGATGGCGGTACTCAACGCCAACTATCTCAAGAGCCAGATCCAAGAGATCGTTCCCATCTCTCACGAGCGAACTCATATGCACGAGTTCGTGGCCAAAGGTATCCTGCCCGAAGCGCCCGACATCCACGCCCTGGACATCGCCAAGCGGCTGATTGATTACGGCTTCCACCCGCCGACCTACTACTTTCCCCTCATCGTGCCCGAGGCGCTGATGATCGAGCCGACCGAGACGGAAAGCAAAGAGGTGCTGGATGCCTTTGCCGAGGCGCTGCACCGCATCCGCGAAGAGGCGCTGACCAACCCCGATCTGCTCCACCAGGCCCCGCACACCACCCCGGTCCGCCGCCTGGATGAGGTCCGGGCTGCCCGCCAGCCGATCCTGCGCTGGCAGGCCGGGCAGTGACAGGTGCCGGACCCCTGATTGGAGAGGCAGAATGGATTGTCCCCACTGTGGTGTCTATAACCCGGAGGGCCGGCAGGTCTGCTGGCGCTGCGACCGGGAGCTGCCCAGGCCGCAAGAGCCCAGGAAGCGCCCCCCCGATCCGAACGCAGCCCTGCGCCGGATGTGGATCCTGGTCGGTATTGCGCTGCTGATCTTTCTCCTCCTCACCTGGCTGTTGCCCCTGTTCTTGGGCGGTTCGGTTGCTCCGACCCCCGTGCCTTGATGACAGCGAAAGGAGGGCCTGTGTCCCTGTTTTGCATAGATATCGGCAACACCAATGTAGTGATGGGCCTGTACCAGGGCAAGGAACTGATCAGCCATTGGCGCATCGCCACCGACCATCAGAAAATGGCCGATGAGTATGCCATGCTTCTCCTGGACCTGTTCGAGCGCGCGGCCCAGGAGCCGCAGGCGGTGGAGGGGATTATCATGGCCAGCGTGGTGCCGCCGCTGACCGGCACCTTTGAGAAGCTGGCCCAACGCTACTTTGGCCAGCAGGCGCTGGTGGTGGATGCCCAGGTGCACACCGGCGTGCGCATCTGCCTCGACAACCCGGCCGAGGTCGGCGCCGACCGGGTGGTGAACGCCGTGGCGGCCTACCATCGCTACGGGGGGCCGGCCTGCGTGGTGGACCTGGGCACGGCAACCACCTTTGACCTCATCTCCGCCGAAGGCGACTATCTGGGGGGGGCCATCGCGCCGGGCCTCGGCATCGCTGCCGAAGCTCTGTTTCAGCGCACCGCCAGGCTACCGCGCATCGAACTGGTCCGCCCCCCCTCGGCCATCGGCAAAAACACGGTCCAGGCCATGCAGTCGGGCCTGCTGTTCGGCTACGTCGGCCTGGTGGAAGGGCTGGTGGCCCGCTACCGGGCCGAGTTGGGGCCGGCGCTCAAGGTCATCGCCACCGGCGGGCTGGCTCCCCTCATCGCTGCCGAAACAGAGGTGGTGGATGCCCTAGACCCCTGGCTGACGCTGGAAGGGCTGCGGCTGATCTGGGAGATGAATCGGGGCAAGAGGGGATCGGATAAGGGGGGTTGAGGGAAGGGGTTATGATCTTGCAAGGCAAATCGATCGTCCTGGGCGTTACCGGCGGCATCGCCGCCTACAAAGCGGCCGTGTTGTGCAGCGGTCTGGTCAAGGCCGGGGCGGTGGTGGATGTGGTGATGACCGAGGCCGCCCGCCAGTTCGTGGCCCCCCTCACCTTTCAGGCCCTCACCCACCGCCCCGTGGTGACCGAGATGTTCACCCTGCTGGCCGAGACCGAAATCGGCCATGTCAGCCTGGCCCGGCGCGCCGACCTGCTGATCATCGCCCCGGCCACGGCCAACACCATCGCCAGGCTGGCCGCCGGCCTGGCCGACAATATGCTGACCACCACCGCCCTGGCTACCGAAGCGCCCATCCTCCTCGCCCCGGCGATGGAGAGCCACATGTGGACCAACCCCCTGACCCAGGACAACCTCGCCCGCCTGCGGGCCCGGCGCGACGTGACCCTCATCGGCCCGGAAGAGGGACGGCTGGCTTCAGGAGCCTCGGGGGTGGGGCGCATGGCCGAACCGGACGAGATCCTGGATGCCGCCTGCTGGGTGCTGGCCCGGCGCGGACCGCTGGCCGGGCGGCGGGTGGTGGTCACCGCCGGCGGCACGCGGGAACCGCTGGACCCGGTGCGCTTCATCGGCAACCGCTCTTCGGGGCAGATGGGCTACGCCCTGGCCCGCGCCGCCCGCGATCACGGCGCTCAGGTGACGCTGATCAGCACCGTCGAGAGGCCCGCCCCCTTTGGCACCGAACTGGTATCGGTCGAGACGGCCGGGCAGATGCGCGACGCCGTACTGCACGCCCTGCCCACCGCCGATGCTCTGCTCATGGCCGCCGCGGTGGCCGACTTTGCCCCGGCGAAAGCCACCGGGCACAAAATCAAAAAGAGCCAGGCCGGGCTGACGGTGGAGCTGGTGCGCACGCCCGACATCCTGGCCGAAGTGGCCAACGTGCGCCGCACCGACCAGATCATCGTCGGCTTTGCCGCCGAGACGGAAAACCTGCTGGAAAACGCCCGGGAAAAGCTGGAACGCAAACGCCTGAACCTGATCGTCGCCAACGACGCCCGACAGGCCATCGGTGCAGCCACCAACCAGGTGACCCTTCTCGGCGACGACGGCAGTGTGGCCGAGCTCCCTCTCCTGCCCAAGGAGGAGGTTGCCCGGCGGATCGTGGAACGGGTGGTGGCCTTGTTGTTGAGCGTAAAGCGTAAAGCGTAGGAGGAGGAAAGGGATGGCTAAACCGTGGTACAATGCCATTACCGACGTGCCCGGCATCCGCGTGGGACACGCTACCAACGCCGACGCGATGACCGGCTGTACCGTTGTGCTCTGTCCGCCGGAGGGGGCGGTGGGGGGGGTGGATCAGCGCGGCGGCGCACCCGGCACCCGCGAGACCGACCTGCTGCGGCCCATGCACCTGGTGCAACGGGTCCACGGGGTGCTCCTGGCCGGGGGCAGCGCCTTCGGCCTGGACGCGGCAAGTGGGGTCGTCCGCTGGCTGGAGGAGCGGGGCATCGGCTTTGATGCCCGGGTCGCCAGGGTGCCCATCGTCCCGGCCGCCATCCTGTTCGACCTGGACGTGGGCGATGCCGGCATCCGCCCCGACGCGGCGATGGGCTACGCCGCCTGCCAGGCAGCCACAGAGGGCCCGGTGGCCGAAGGGCGCGTCGGCGCCGGGACCGGCTGCACGGTCGGCAAGGTGCTGGGGCCGGGCCACGCCAGCAAATCGGGCCTGGGCACGGCCAGCGTCAACCTGGGGGGCGGCCTGGTCGCAGGCGCCCTCGTGGCCGTCAATGCCTTTGGCGATGTCGTAGACCCGCGCACGGGGGAGATCCTGGCCGGGGCGCGGGCACTGACCGGCAGCGGCTTTGCCGACACCCTGGCGACGATGAAGGGCCTGGTCGGCAAGACGGTCCTGCGCTTCGCCGGCAGCCACACCGTCATCGGCGTTGTGGCCACCAACGCCCGCCTGACCAAAGAGGAGGCCAACAAGGTGGCCCAGATGGCCCACGACGGCCTGGCGCGGGCCATCCGCCCGGCCCACACCCTGTTCGACGGCGATACCCTCTTTGCCCTGGCCACCGGTCAGAAGCGGGCCGATGTGAATCTCATCGGGGCCTATGCCGCCGAAGTCGTGGCCGAAGCCATTGTCCGCGCCGTGAAAAGGGCCAACAGCCCATGACCCATTTCCAATCCCCAACCCCCAATATCCGGGTCTGGACTGTAAGTGGATTAACCCAGCACATCCAAAAAGTGCTGGAGGACGATGCGACGCTGCAGGACCTGTGGCTGACCGGCGAGATCTCGAACTGGACCCGGTCGTCGGCCGGGCACCTCTATTTCACCCTGAAAGATGCCAACGCCACGCTGAGTTGCATCATGTGGCGGACGGCAGCAGAGCAACTGGCCTGGCAGCCGAAACAGGGCGTGGCGGCCCTGGCCCACGGTCACATCTCGCTCTATCCCGCTCAGGGGCGCTACCAGCTCTATGTGGACCGCCTGCAGCCGGCCGGCCTGGGCGACCTGCATGCCCGTTTCGAGGAGTTGCGCGACCGGCTCAAGGCCGAGGGCCTGTTCGACGCCGCCCGCAAAAAGCCGTTGCCCCCCTTCCCCCGCGTGCTGGGGATCGTCACCTCCCCCCAGGCAGCTGCTCTGCGCGACGTGTTAAATGTGCTGCGCCGCCGCTATCCACTGGTCCGCGTGTTGCTGGCCCCGACCCTGGTTCAGGGCGAGATGGCCCCCCCGCAGATCGCCGCCGCACTGCGCACCCTGGATGCCCGCGACGACCTGGACATCATCCTGTTGGTGCGGGGAGGCGGCTCGCTGGAGGAGCTGTGGGCCTTTAACGACGAGGCGGTGGCGCGGGCAATAGCCGCCTGCCGCCACCCCGTGGTCAGCGGGGTAGGCCACGAAACCGACTTTACCATCGCCGACTTTGTGGCCGACCTGCGGGCCCCGACCCCCTCCGCCGCTGCCGAACTGTCCGTCCCCGACCAGGCCGAGTTGCGGCAACGCATGGCGGCCTGGAGCCGCTACCTGGGGCAGAACCTGGAGCGCCGCCTGCGCCAGGCGCGTCGGATGCTGGAGCAGCAGCAGCGTGCCCTGCAGCGCCTCTCGCCCCAGACCCGTGTGGCCTTCTACCGCCAGCAGGTGGACGACCTGACCCGGCAAGCCGCTCGCGCCCTGAACCACAACCTGGCGCTGCACCGCTCCGCCCTGGCCGGGTTTCAAGCCCGGCTGGCCGCCCTCAGCCCCCTGGCGACGCTGGAACGCGGCTACGCCATCGTCCGCCGCGCCGATAGCGGGGCTGTGGTGCGCCGGGTGGTCCAGGTGCAGGCCGGCGACGCCCTGGCCATTCGGGTCCACGATGGAGAATTCAAGGCTATAGCTAGAAACGGAGGACAAGATGGAGAATGACATAGAAAAATTCACATTCGAAGAGGCCTTTGCTGAACTGGAAAAGACCGTCCGCCGCCTAGAGGAAGGGGAGTTGACGTTGGAGGAGGCCATTGCCCTCTATGAGCGGGGGATGTGCCTGGCCCACCGTTGCGACAGCGCCCTCAACGCCGCCGAACTGCAGGTGCAGCAACTGAACGTGGCCGGCAACCAGCAACAATTGAGCATGTTCCTGGCCGACGAACCCTGACCCGGACAGCGGGAACCTATCCATGAGCCATCGGCCATCCGCCATTGTCCATCGGTCCCCGGTCATTTGACAATCCCCCGCCCCTCTGGTAAAATATACTCACAATATAGCTACCATAGCTATTCGTTATAGATTGGTTGTACCCTGACCTGCTCAGGAAGGTGTGCGTATCGAGGATGTGCGGCTGGAGAACCTGAAGCTCAAACCGGCGTACCGGTCGGTGCATACTGGGGTGCCTGCACCTTCTGGAGGGCGGCAGGGAGGTCCGATCCTGAACGGACGTGCTCCATGCTCTCAGGCCGCTGCCGGTGTGTGCTGGCGGCGGCTTTTTTGATGACCGCGTCGCACTCTACAGCAACGGGGGCTGAGGGGTGTGCGGGAATATTTATCGAGGGAGGAAAGCATCATGTCCAAGTTGACCCGTTTTTTTGCCTCGCGGTGGGGCATCATCCTGGCCGGGGCGGTCATCGGGCTGCTGGCCCCGCTCTTGCAGTACGCCGGAAACCCCAAGAACATGGGCATCTGCGTGGCCTGCTTTGAGCGCGACATTGCCGGGGCGTTGGGGCTCCACCGCGCCAGCCTGGTGCAGTACATCCGGCCCGAGATCATCGGCTTTGTCCTGGGGGCCATGGTCGCTGCGTACCTGTTTGGCGAGTTCAAGGCCCGTGCCGGCTCCGCGCCCATCGTGCGCTTTGTCCTGGGCATGTTGGCCATGATCGGGGCCCTGGCCTTCCTGGGCTGCCCCTGGCGGGCCTTGTTGCGCCTGACCGGCGGCGATCTGAACGCCATCCTGGCCCTGGCCGGGCTGGCAACCGGCATTGCCATCGGCGTCTGGTTCCTCAAGTCCGGCTACAACCTGGGCCGCAGCTACAAGACCCACACCGCTGTCGGCTGGGTGATGCCGCTGATCATGGTGGGCCTCCTGCTGCTCCTCCTCTTCCGGCCGCAGTTCAGCCAGGACGGCCCGATCTTTTTCAGCCAGAGCGGGCCGGGCTCGCAACATGCACCCCTGCTCATCTCCCTGGCGGTGGGGCTGGTCATCGGCTTTCTGGCCCAGCGCACCCGCTTTTGCACCATGGGTGCCGTCCGCGACGTGATCCTGATGCGCGATTTTCACCTCATCAGCGGCGTGGGGGCGTTGCTGGTGGTGGCTTTTGTCACCAACCTGATCCTGGGGCAGGTCAAATTCGGCTTTGCCGGCCAGCCGGTGGCCCACAGCAACCACCTGTGGAACTTTTTGGGCATGGCACTGGCCGGGCTGGCCTTTGCCCTGGCGGGTGGCTGCCCGGGGCGACAACTGTTCCTTTCGGGCGAAGGGGATGGCGACGCCGCGGTATTTGTCCTGGGCATGATCGTCGGGGCGGGGTTTGCCCACAACTGGGCGCTGGCGGGCAGCCCGGACAAAGTGGTCGAGGGTGCGGTGCAGACAGGCGGTCTCACCCCGGCCGGCATGGCTGCCGTAATCCTGGGCCTGGTGATCTGCCTGCTCATCGGCTTTACTATGCGCGAAAAGCAAAGAGGAGGGTAACTATGTCTCACCTGGTTGATGCTCGTGGCCTGTCGTGCCCCCAGCCGGTCATCCTGGCCAGAAACGCCATCAACGCCGCCCGGTTCCCCATCGAGGTCCTGGTAGACACGGTGACCTCGCGCGAGAATGTGCGCCGCATGGCCGAGGGTGCCGGCCTCAAGGTCCAGGTCGAACCGGTGGACGACGAGTTCAAGTTGATCATCACAAGGCCATGATCTACTTTGACAACGCCGCTACCTCCTGGCCCAAACCGCCCGGCGTGGCCGAGGCCCTGGTCCACTACCTGGACCAGGTCGGGGCGAATCCGGGCCGGTCCGGGCACCGGTTGGCGGTGGAGGCGGCTCGCATCGTCTATGCCGCGCGTGAAGCGGTGGCCCGGCTGCTGGGTGCGCCCGACCCGCTGCGGGTGGTGTTCGGGGCAAACGCCACCGAGGCGCTCAACCTGGCGATGGGCGGCCTGTTGCGCCCCGGCGATCATGTGATCACCAGCAGTATGGAGCACAACTCGGTCATGCGCCCTCTCCGCGCCCTTGAGCGCCAGGGGGTCCGGGTCACGGTGGTCGGCTGCTCACCCGAAGGGGTCCTCGATCCGGCCGCCATCGCGGCGGCGATCCGGCCCGACACCCGGATGATCATCCTCAACCATGCGTCCAACGTAGTGGGCACCCTCCTGCCGGTGGCGGAGGTGGGGCTGATCGCCCGCCGCCACGGGTTGCTCCTGCTGGCCGATGCCGCGCAAACAGCGGGGGCCCTCCCGATAGACATGGAGGCCGAGGCCATTGACCTGCTCGCCTTCACCGGGCACAAGTCGCTCTACGGGCCGATGGGCACCGGCGGCCTGATCATCGGCGAGCGGGTGAACCCCTCGCTCCTGAACCCGCTCAAGCGGGGGGGCACCGGCAGCCGCTCGGAGCAAGAGGAACAACCCGACTTTTTGCCCGACTCTTGCGAGAGCGGCACGCTCAACGCCGTTGGCCTGGCCGGGCTGGAGGCCGGCATCCGCTGGATCGAGCAACAGGGCACAGAGGCGATCCGCGCCCACGAAATGGCGCTGACGCAGCGGTTGATCGATGGTCTGCGGGCGATCCCCGGGGTGATCGTGTATGGGACCCTGGACGCATCCCGTCAGACGGCCACCGTTTCTTTCAACATTGCCGGCCTGGAGCCTTCTGAGGTCGGCCTGCGGCTGGACGAGGAGTATGGGATTTTGTGCCGGGTGGGGCTGCACTGCGCCCCCGCCGCGCACAAGACGCTGGGCACCTTTCCGACAGGCACGGTGCGTTTTGGGTTGGCCGCGTGGAATACGGCCGCAGAGGTGGACGCGGCCATCGGCGCCGTGCGCCGGTTGGCGAAAGGGGCGGCCTGACGCACCTCACCAGCCATGCCGCGCACGGGCAAGGGCTGGTGCGCAAGTGGGTAGTTTTCGGTTCCGGCCTGTCCGGGCCAGGATGAACGGAGGTGAAAAAACATGAAGGTCGGTGCACGGAACCGGTTGAAGGCCCAGGTGACCGCCATCAAGCGCGGCGACGTGATGGCCCAGATCAAGCTCGTCATCCCGGCCGAATCGGTGATGAGCTCGGTCATTACCGTCGAATCGCTGGAGGAGATGGAGCTCGAGGTCGGCGACGAGGTAGAGCTGTTCATCAAAGCGGTCCACGTCCTGCCGGTCAAAGCGTAAGAGTGGGGCAGGCTTTCCAGCCTGCCCCGGATGGCCCGGTAGGGCAGGCCTTCCAGCCTGCCCCGGATGGCTGAAAAGGCCATCCTACCCCTGTCTTTGAGGGCGATGGAACTGGGTTCCCCACGGTCTGCAAAATCGTGAGCTGGGCTTGCGCTGCAAGCCAGGGTGGGTTCGATTCCCTCCGCCCTCTTTGGCAAAGAAATGTACGTTGTAGGCACAGCCGGACATGTAAACCACGGCAAGTCGCGCCTGGTCAAGGCGCTGACCGGCATTGACCCCGACCGCCTGCCGGAAGAAAAGGCGCGGGGCATGACCACCGACCTGGGGTTCGCCTGGCTCCGCCTGCCCGGCGGCCAGGAGATCAGCATTGTGGATGTCCCGGGCCACGAGCGGTTTCTCAAGAACATGCTCGCCGGGGTGGGCTGCATTGATGCCGCCCTGCTGGTCGTCGCGGCCAACGATGGGATGATGCCCCAGACCTGGGAGCACCTGGCCATCCTGGACCTGCTCCAGGTGCAAAAAGGGGTGGTGGCCATTACCAAGACCGATCTGGTAGACGCGGAGCTCCGAGATCTGGCTATCGAGGAGGTCAGGGAAGCGTTGGCCGGCACAACCCTGGCCCACTCCCCTCTGGTCCCTGTCTCGGCGGTCAACGGACAGGGCCTGGCCGATCTGGTGGCCGCGCTGGAGCAGGTGCTGTCGGAGACGGCGCCGCGCCCCGACCTGGGACGCCCCCGGCTGTGGATCGACCGGGCCTTCAGCATCGCCGGGTTCGGCACCGTGGTGACGGGGACCTGCCTGGACGGCACGCTGACCGTCGGCCAGGAGGTAGAGATTTTGCCTGCCGGCATAAAAAGCCGCATCCGCACCCTGGAAACCCACAAACGCCGGGTCGAGACGGCCAGGCCCGGCACACGGGTCGCCGTCAATCTGACCAACGTGGCCGTCGGGGATCTGAAGCGGGGGGACCTGCTGACCATTCCCGGCCGGATGCGCCCTACCAGGCGCCTCGATGTCCGGCTGCGGTGCCTGCCCCGCTCGCCAGAAGCGGTGAGTGACGGCACAGTCGGGCGGCTTTTCATCGGCTCTGCCGACGTCACCGTCAAGGTCCGACTGCTGACCGCCGACGCCCTGGCCCCTGGCGAAACCGGACCGGCGCAGATCTTTCTCCTGTCCCCCATCGCTGCCGTCAGAGGAGACCGCTTCATCCTGCGCCGCCCGGCAAGCGGTGCTACCGTGGGTGGAGGTGTGGTGCTCGACCCCCACCCCCTCCGCCACCCCCGGTTCCAACCAGCCGTCCTCTCCTCTCTAGAAGCGATGGAGCGCGGAACCCCTCCAGAGATTGTGCGGCAGGTCCTGGGAGCCAAGCTGCCCATCGAAACGCCCTGGCTCCTGGAATGGACCGGCCTGTCGCCCGCCCAGCTCGAAGCGGCGATCCGGGCCCTGTCTGACGCCAACGAGGCGATCCTGTTCGGCGCGGAGGCCGATGCCCCCCTGATCTCCTCCGGCGTCTATGTGGCCTCCCAGGCCGGCTGGCAACAGTTGCTGGCGGAGATGGCCCGGCTGGTGGGCGACTATCACCACCGCTTCCCTTTGCGACGCACCGTACCCAAGGAGGAGTTGCGCAGCCGGTTGAACCTGGAGCCCCGGCTCTTCCGCCATGCGGTGGGCCGGGCGGCGGCCGGGGGGGCGATTGTGGAAGAGACGGCCGGGGTGCGCCTGCCGACCCACCAGATCCGGTTCACAGCCGAACAGGAGGCCAATGCCCAACGCCTGTTACAGGCCCACCGGCAGAACCCCTACACCCCGCCCACCGGCGGGCAGGCAGCCCGTAATTATGGCGTGAACGCCGAACTGCTGCGGGCGCTGGTCGAGCGGGGCGATCTGGTTGACGTGGGAGACGACGTGCTCTTTTTGCGCCCGGTCTATGAAGAGATCGTCGGCCAGATCGTGGCCTGGATCGAACAGGAGGGCAGCATCACCGTGGGGCAGGCGCGAGACATGTTCTCGACCTCGCGCCGGTACATCATGGCCCTGCTGGATCACCTGGATAAGCACCAGATCACCCGCCGGGTAGGGGATGAACGGGTGTTGGGGCCGGCGAAACAGCAGGCCTTATCGGCCGCTGAGAGCTTGTCTGAAAAGTCTACCACGAAGGCGCACAGGGCAAAGAAGTGGGAGGAAATTGACAGAAATTCTTTGTGTCCTTCGTGTCCTTAGTGGTTTTCAGACCGGCTCTGAGGAATAAAGCCCTTATCGAGAGCATCAGGGCGGCCAGACAGCCACCCGGCCAGGCGACCATCACGCCATCCGCTGCACCCGCGGGAAACGCCAGGCCACGAACAGGCCATAGGCCAGGCAGACCACGGCGCCGATCCCCACGGCGAACGGCGCACCCAGGGCATCCCCCATCACCCCGGCCTGCATCCCCCCCAGGCGCATCATCCCCTGAAAGGTCAGCGAATAAAAGCTCATCACCCGCCCCCGCAGCTCATCGGGCACGACAACCTGGATCAGGGTATTGGCCAGCGCGTTCTGGGTGACAAAGCAAAAGCCGACGCCTGCCAACAGGGCCAACGACAAGGCAAAGGAGCGCGACAGGGCCAGGGCCACCACCAGGGCCGGAAAGCCCAGGTTCCCCAGCGTCAGCAACCGTCCCCGCCGCGCGTCGGATGGCAGCGAGGCGACGAACAGCGCCCCCGTCACCGCCCCCAGGCCGGTAGCTGCCATCAGCAGGCCATAGGTCAGGGCGTCGGGCGACCGGCAGGAGACGCCCATGGCGGCGGCCCCGCTGCACACCAGTTCGAGCAACGGTCGGGCGCTCTCGTTCAGCACATCCCTGGCAAAGACCGGCATCAGGGTCGAATAAGGCATCGAGAGAAAGGCCGAGACGGCCACCAGGCTGATGAGCACCAGCACCGTCTGCTGGCCCCGCACATAGCGGACCGCCTCCTCCAGGTGGGAGCCGAGCCTGGCCTGGCGGGGAGCAGGGGGCTGAGGCGACAGACGCATCAGCAACAGCCCGGCAATCACGGCGATAAAGGACGCGCCGTTGATGAAAAAGGCGCCCGCCTCCCCCGTCGTCGCCACGGCGGCGCCGGCCAGGGCCGGGCCGACGGCCCGGGCCCCGTTGAAAATGGCCGAGTTCAGGGCAATGGCATTGGTCAGGTCCTCTTTGCCCTCGACCATCTCCACGATGAACGCCTGGCGGGCAGGGATATCCACGGCGTTGGCTGCCGCCAGCGCCACCGCCAGCACCAGCACGTGCCACACCTGCACCGCGCTGCTCCAGGTCAACGCCGCCAGGAGAAAGGCCAGGACCATCATCACCGTCTGGGTGATGACGATGATCGTCCGTTTGGGGAAGCGATCGGCCAACGACCCACCCCACAACGACATGGGCAGCAGCGGCAGCACCCCCAGCAGGCTGACCGTCCCCAGCATCGTCGCCGAGCCGGTCAGACGATAGACCAGCCACTGTTGGGCGATGGTCTGCATCCAGGTGCCGACCAGGGAGATCATCTGGCCGAAAAAGAAGAGGCGAAAGTTGCGGTGGCGCAGGGCGCGGAACGTGGAGGGGCGGTTCCGGCCGGCCGGAACCGCCTGGGCCGCGGCCACGCCGTTTCTTGTTCCAGCTTTTGCCATAAAGGTTTTTCTCTTGGATTCTTTGTGTCCTTTGTGGTGAACAAATTGCCCACCTGAGGGGTTACAGAGGGGGAACAGATTCCAGCGCCGCCCTCATCCGCTCCAGTGCCGCCAGTAACGTTGCCCGGGGGCAGGCAAAGTTCAGCCGCACAAACCCCTCGCCGCCGGGGCCAAAGGTCGCCCCATCGTTCACCGCAACGCGGGCCTTTTTCAGGAAGAAGCGATGGGGGTTGTCGGGCAGGCCCGCCCCCCGACAGTCGAGCCAGGCCAGGTAGGTCCCCTCCGGCTTGGCCATCGTCACGCCGGGCAGGTGGGCGTTCACATATTCGAACAGGAAATCGCGGTTGTCTTCCAGATAGCGGAGCACGGCCGCCAGCCACGGCCCACCGTCGCGATAGGCGGCCAGCATGGCGACATAGCCCAACACATCTACGCCGGGCACCAGGTCGGCGCGGGCGGCCTGGAACCGCTGCCGCAGTTCGGCGTTGGGGATGATCGCCACCGCACAGTGCAACCCAGCGATGTTGTAGGTCTTGCTGGGGGCCAGCAGCGTAACCGTCTGCGCCGCCACCTCCGGCGAGAGGGCGGCGATGGGCAGGTGCTGATGGCCGGTGAACACCAGGTCGCCGTGGATCTCGTCGGAACAGATGAGGACATTATGGCGCAGGCAGATCTCGGCCATCCGCTCCAGTTCGTCACGGCGAAAGACGCGGCCCACCGGGTTGTGGGGGTTGCACAGGATCAGGATGCGGGTCCGGTCGGTAATGGTTGCCTCAAAACGGTCCAGGTCAATCTCGTACTGCCCATCAGGCCGGCGGGTCAATTCCATGCCGTGGAGGACCAGCCCGACGTTCTGCGGCACGCGCAGGATGGGGTAGTAGATCGGCGTCTGCACCAACACCCCATCGCCCGGCCGGGTCACGGTGCGGGCGGCCAGGTTAAAGCCCGATATGACGCCGGGCAAAAAGAGCAGCGCCTCGGGCGGCACCTGCCAGCCGTAGAGCCGTTGCAGGCGGTCCACCAGCAGAGGCCGCAGTTCAGGCGGTTCGACGCCGTAGCCGAAAATGCCATGCTCTACCCGTTCGTGCAGCGCCCGGAGCACCGGTTCCGGCGCCGGAAAGTCCATGTCGGCCACCCACAGGGGCAGCACCTCGTCGCCGTAGAGCCGCCATTTTATGCTGTCGGAGGTGCGCCGTTCGATGACGCGGTCCAGGTCGTAGGTCATGGCTTCCTCCCACCTTGTCCCCGGGCCTGGAGCAGGATATGCCCTAGGATGCGGGCGATGTTCCAGGCGTCGTCGCTGCCGCGATGGTGGGTGCCCTCCAGCGGAAAGCCGAGTTGCTGCATCGCCTCGTCCAGCCCTACCTCGCGGGGCAGGTTGTACACCAGCGCAAACAGGCTCTTGACGTTGAGATGCCGGTCGCCGAAGGGATAGTCCACGCCGTGGGCCTGGCACTGGCGTTGAAACATCTTGCGGTCATAGTCGCCGTAGCTGGCCCACACCCGTTCCCTCGCCTGATACTCTTCCTGCAAAATGCGACAGGCTTCGGGGAACGATATGCCCCTGGCCACCTCCTCCTGCGTCAGGGTCGTCAACCGGGTGCAGTGGTCGCCGACCGTCGAATGGACCGGCCGGACGAGGAGGCTGCGGCTCTCCAGACGCCGACAGGTGGCCACATCCAGCACACACAGGCCGATCTCAATGATCTCACTGTCCTGCCCCGGCGGTGGGCCGCCTTCCCAGCAGGTAGATTCGAGGTCAACCACCAGGATTCTGTCTTGTTTTTTGGCCATCCCTTCTTTCACCAGAAAGGCCCTGATTCCCTGCCCGTTGCCTCGGCCGCCCAGGAGGGGGCCGGCGGATGGCCGGCCCACCGCCCGTCCTGTCTTTCGTTGCCTTTCAATCCAGCCCAAGCTGCCGGCGCATCAACCGGGGCGGCAAGGAGCCGCAGCGCAGGATGGTGTCGTGGACCTGGCGCAGGGAGGCGTCGGGGTGGGCGCGGCGATAGTCGGCGATCAGGTCCAGGATGGCCAGCTTGCCCATCAGGTACGATTGCGGCTGGGTGGGCGACTGGGTGTAGCGCCGTACCTCGGCCAGGGCGTTGGTCGGCTCCAACTGGCACTCTCTGACCAGGAAATCCACCGCCTGGTCCACGCCCATCCCTCTGGTGTGCAGCGAGACGTCGAGGATGATGCGGGCTGCCCGCCATAACTGGTCCGCCAGCCGCCCCAGCCGCTGCACCGGTTCGGCGATATAGCCCATCTGCTCCAGCAGTTCTTCGCAGTAAAAGGCCCAGCCTTCGATGAACAGGGTGGCCAGAAAAGAGCCCATACGGCGCGGGACCGTCTCGGTGCAGTTGGCATACACCAGTTGCAGGTGATGGCCGGGATAGGCTTCGTGCAGCGCCGTGATCGGCAGCTTGGACCGGCTATGGCCCTTGAGCTTTTGTTCCTGCTCCTCCGGCGGCGCATTGGGGTCCACCGGGGTGACCAAAAAGACACCGTCCTGCTGCTCCTCCAGGATGCCGGGGGGCATGTAGGCGGCATAAGGGATGAGGGGGCGCATGTAAAACGGTGTTTCGACGATGCGCAGCGACTCACCCGGCGGGACGGTGGCGATGTCGTGGTCTATGACGTACTGGCGGATGTCGGCCATAGCCTGCCGGTAGGCGTCCAGCAGCCCCTCGGCGGTGGGATGGTCGGCCTTGGCTTCCTCCAGGATGTCGCGCACCGGCTTGCCGGGGTCGATCTGCCGGGCCACCGCTTCCATCTGGGCCCGCGTCTGGTGGAACTGCTCCCAACCGGTGGCCAGCAGCCGGTCGCTGTCATAGTCCACCATGTGTTCCTGGCGGAGCATCTCGTCGAACAGGTCGCGGCCGGCGGCAAAGTCGCCCCTGGCCTGGGGGAGCACCTGGTCTTGCAGGAAGCCAAGGTAGCCCTGGATCGCCCCGGCTGCGACCTGGCCGGCCCCGGCCAGGTCGGCCTGGAGCTCCGGCGCGGCCTGAGCGGCCAGCGCCGGCAGCAGCCCCAGGAAGAGGCCGGGGGCCTGTTGCGCCTGTTCCACCGCCACTTCGGCCCAGACACGCGGCACCTCGGCGGGGATGAGGTTTTGCTGCGCCTGTTGGAGCACCCGGGGCACCTGGCGCACCCGGCCCAGGGCCGAGCGCAGCCGGTCGGGCAGGGGGGCAAACTCTTTGAGGAGCAGCAGCACCACGCCGCCCAACGCCTCTTCCAGGTAGCCGCCGGGGTTGCGCCACGGGGCGCGAACCTTTTCGTGCTGGCGGATAAACGCCTCAATGATGGTCACAACCAACCGGTGGTCGATCTGGGTGTCCAGCCGGAAACCGTCAGCGCCCATAGCGCGGAACTCGGCCAGGGCAGCCAGCATCTCCCGGTACTGGCCCTCCAGAGCCTCGGCGCTGTAATCGCCCAGCCGGTCATCCCACCGGTGGTCGCCGAGTTGGGTTGCGCTCACCGGGTTCAGTTCCATCAGCCGGTGAAGCCACTTTTCTGCCTGACGATAGAAATGGGTTTCGGTTGCCATTGTCTTCCTCCCTGGCCCCCAGTGTACCACAGTCCCGGCGATTGTGCAAAGGCATCCCGCTTTCCGGCCTGGCACAAATTTGTGCGAAAACCGGCGTTGTGCTATAATGCCGCCGGCGTGGTTCCGACCCGAGCCACGCTCTTTTCGCGCCTGAGAAAGAGAGGGAGACCATGCCGGCAGCCAAAGTGGAGCCGCGCCTGCCGCGCGGCATGCGCGACATCCTGCCCGACAAGATGATCCGCCGTGAGTATGTCATCGGGGTTATCCGCCGGGTGTTCGAGGAGTTTGGGTTTGAGCCGTTGCAGACGCCGGCCATCGAGCTGGAGGAGACGCTCCTGGGCAAATACGGCCCCGATGCCGAGCGGTTGATCTACAACGTCGGTCACAGCGGCGGGAAAGAGAGGCTGTGCCTGCGCTATGACCTGTCGGTGCCGCTGTGCCGGGTGGTGGCCCAATATCCGGAACTGAACAAGCCGTTCAAGCGGTACCAGATCGCGCCGGTGTGGCGGGCCGAGCGGCCCCAGAAGGGCCGCTATCGGGAGTTCTACCAGTGCGATGCCGATACCGTCGGTTCAGCCTCGATGCTGGCCGACGCCGAGACACTGAACGTCATCTATGAAATCCTGACCCGGCTGGGGTTCAGGCAGTTCGTGATCAACCTCAACGACCGCAAACTGCTCAACGGCATCGGTCAGTACGCCGGTGTGCCCGCCGGGCAGTTGGGCAGCCTGTACCGTGCCATTGACAAGCTCTCGCGTATCGGCCTGGAGGGGGTAGAAGCGGAGCTGCGCAAGAACGACATCCCCGAGGAGGCGGTCCGAAGGCTGCTGGACCTGTTGCAGATCCAGGGCGACAACCGCGACATCCTGGACCGGCTGGAGGCCCTGCTGGCCGATTATCCGGCGGCGAGGGAGGGGGTGGCCGAACTGCGGGAGATCGCCGGCTACCTGCAGGTGCTGGAGATCCCGGAGCGGTTCTACCAGATCGTGCCGACGATGGTCCGCGGCCTGGATTACTACACCGGTCCCATCTACGAGACGGTGGTGGAGGAACCCCAGATCGGCAGCATCACCGGCGGCGGGCGGTACGACCGCCTGGTAGGGATGTTCCTGGAGCGCAGCCTGCCGGCCACCGGCACGACCATTGGCATCGAGCGGATCATTGACGTGATGACCGAGCTGGAGATGTTCCCGCCCCGGGTGGGGGCCACGGTAGCACAGGTCCTGGTCACCCGGTTCAGCCCGGCGCTGGTGGGCGACTCGTTGCAGGTGGCCCGTGACCTGCGGCGGGCGGGGTTGAACGTCGAGCTATATTTCGAGGAGGATGCCCTGGGCGTGCAGATCCGCTACGCCCTCAAGAAGGGCATCCCCTATGTGGCCATCGTGGGGCCGGATGAGGTGGTGGCGGGGCAGGTGGCCCTGCGCCATCTGGCGTTGGGGCAACAGGTGGCCGTTGCCCGCGACCAGGCAGCGGCCCAGGTCCGGGCCTGGCAACAACAAGCCTGACAGGTTGGCAGCCTGTCAGGCCTGTGTGGGGGAAAAGGGGTGCCCGGTGTCTTTTATTCGTCGGGCAAAGGTGTCTCTATCAGGATCCGTAGCTGCTCCCCGGCGTCGGCGTCTGCCAGCGGAGAAAAGGTGACCCGCAGCGAGGTTTCGCCGAAAACGCCCTGCACCACATAAGCCCGGCTGCGGTCCAGGCGAAAATAGGGGCGAGGAAAATCGGGGAAGAACTGCAACCTGCCTTGGCGAGCCACGCGCCGCATGACTACCTCACCCACCGGTTCAGACAGTTGGAGTTCCCTGACCACCGAACTGTCCAGACAGTTTTCCAGAACCTGCGAACTCACCACGTGCACCATCGGTTCACCCCGTCAGGTGAGCGAGCGCGGTTGCCAGGGCTTCCACATGCTCCTCAGTGTTGGCGTACCCGACGCTGGCCCGGACCGTCCCCAGCGGCGCTGTGCCGTATACCTGATGGATCAGGGGGGCGCAATGCAGGCCACTGCGGGTAGTGATCCCAAACGATGTTTGCAGGGCGTACCCTACCTCCTCCGGCACCCATCCATCCAGAGTGAAAGAGACGATCCCGGCACGGCCGTCGTTCCGGGCCAGCGGCAGGAGCCGTACCCCCTTTAGTGTTTCGAGCCGGGAGCGCAGGAGTGTTACCAGACGATGGCGATGCGCGCCTTCGGCCTCACCCCCCCGGGCGCGCACCGCACGCACCCCGGCCAGCAGCGCCACGATGCCGGGAAGGTTGGGGGTGCCGGCCTCGTGTCGCAGCGGCAGTTCAGGGGGATGGAGCAGGCTCTCGCTGCGCACCCCGGTGCCGCCGACGATCAGTTGCGGCAGGTCGCCCTCGGCCAGCACCAGACCGCCCGTCCCCGGCAGGCCCAGCAACCCTTTATGGCCGGCAAAGGCGATGTACACCTGGCCCGGCAGGCAGCGGTGGGTCAGCGGGATGGCTCCGGCGCTCTGAGAGGCGTCAATGAGCAGGGGGACATGGGCCCCGGCGGTGAGATCGGCGATCTCTTCCACCGGCTGGATGCTGCCGGTGACGTTCGAGGCGTGCGTCACCACAACAAGGCGCGTGTCCGGCGTGATCGCCCCGGCTATCGCCTCCGGGGAAACCTGGCCCGATCCGTCCGGCGAGATGTAGGTGACCCGCACCTCGCAATCCCGCTGGCGATGGGTGATGGGCCGCAGCACCGAGGTATGTTCAAGCATGGTGGTGACGACATGGCTGCGGGGGACCAGGAGGGTCTGAATCACCAGGTTCAAGGCGTGAGTGGCCGATGGGAGCAACACGATGCGGTTGGGGTCGGCCACGCCAAACAGCGCCGCCAGCTCGACCCGGCAGGCGGTGCGGGGGTCCTGGCTCCCGGTGCTATCCCGACCGGGGTCAGCCGGCGGCTCTTGCAGCCACCGGCTGACCTCTTCCACTACCGGGGGCGGTTTCGGGAACGAGGTCGCGGCATTGTTGAGATAGATCGCACTCATGGGTTCCCGCCTCACCGACCGGCAAAGTTCCGGGCAGACACCGGTCCGTAGAGCGTCCTGATCTGCCGAGACCTACTTTTTGGTGACGACAAACTCGCCGTAGGGGTCGCCCACCTCGATGCCCCGGGTCTGTTCGCAGGTGAAGGTGTCCATGCCGTTGGGGTAAGGGGCAGCGTAGGCCAGCTCGAAAAAGGCAGCACTGACCCCCCGGATCATGTAGGCCCGCAGGCCCTCTCCGCCGCTGTCGGCTTCGTAATAATCCACCGCCCGCACGGTCATGGTTTCGCCTTCCTTGATCTGCACGATGCCGGACTTGGCCCAGCCCCAGGCGGTAAAGACGGCATACGCACCGCGCAGCACATCCTTGGCCCCCTCGGTCACCATCGGCATGACCACCGACTGGAACTCAGGCGAGGTGATGATCCCATAGCCGGTGTGATAGCCACATTCGTAGGCGCAGCGGATCAGCGCGGCCTCCATCTCTTTCTTGCGCGCCGGTGGAGCAATGGCCATCATCCGTTCCGTCACCGTGTTCCAGAAGGCAGTGGGCAACTGATTGACAAGGACGTTGAAAGCCGGGATGAGGCCATCATCGTTGGCCTGCACTTCGACTTTGACGAGCTTTTTGACTACTTCATCACGCATTACAGTCATAGTGGATATCCTCCTTGCTTACGCGGCCCTGACGGCAAGAATGCTCTCCGGCGCTCCCATCACGATAGCAGCGACCTCGGCGACGTTATAACTGCGGGCCGGCCTGGAAAAAGCGGCGGCGAACAGGGCCGCCACGAACCCACAGGTAAAGTGGTTGATCGGTTTGTTGTGTTTGCCCCACTTTTTGATCCAGCCCTCGTCCACATGGGAGTGCTTGAGCTTCACCTCGCCACCAACCGCTGTACCGGATACGTCCATCAGGCCCATGCCCATAAAGGCGTAAAACTCGGCACCGATGGCAAGCCGCTCTGCCGGTGAGGTGATGCCGTGTTCGGCAAAGTAGCCGTCCAGCACCGGTCGGATCGCGTCTTCGGTAGCTTCGCGCAACACCTGGACCGCACCCAGATCGGCAAAGTCCTCGGCCAGCTTGGAAGTCAGGGTCATGTAATGGTGACAGTGGAGGACAAAGCCGTGGCCGTTGATGTAGTGACGATAGGTTGTTTCGTCAAAGGTATGCTTGATATTGAGAGACATATTTACTCCTTCCTTCAGACACAGTGAGCACAAGTTAAAGCCTTGGAGGCCTTTTTCCGGTCAGAGCGCCCTGGCGCTGTGCAACAAGCAAGCTGCTCCATAAGGCCCCGGGGGTGAGTCCCCCAACTTGTCAGCGTGTCCTCACCTGGTTACAGGTAGGCGGCCAACTCTTCCACAGGCCGCCTGATCGAGTAGCGGATGATCCCCAGTTGAGAGGCGTCAGGGGCGACGAGGGCAATGACAGCATCGCCCACCGGTCGGGCGATGATCATCGCCTGTTCGTATTCAACCGTCAGATCGCGAAAGTTGCTGATCTGAAGCTGATCCCCCATCCTCTGGATCCCGTTGATGGCATAGGCCAGGGATGCTCCCAGAGCGTCGAGGTCGAGGGCCTTGAAGCTGCCCATCGCCTCGATCACAAACCCATCACGGCTGATCACCACCGCGGCATTGAGCCCCGGCACCTTGAGCAGATCCTCAAGGACATTGGTTATCGTTCTTCGTGGCATATTATTCCTCCCTTTCTCTTTTGCTTTTTTGTCCCATAGTTCTTCATCCCGCCGCTGTAGCCCCTCCATGAGCAGGACGGACCACGGCGTCTCGATGGTGCGAGTTGGCGCGGCCACGCCGGCCTCCAGTTCGAACTCCCCTTCTTCCCAGGTCAGTATGTGATAGACCACCTCCTTTCCACTCTGATCGCCGGATGCGGCATGGGTGATGTCGCCATCGGCAAAGTACAATTCGGCTCTGGCCTGCCCGTGCTGAACGGTCAGACGAGCTTGCTGGCCCTCCTGGCAGGTCACCTGCACCAATGTCGGCAGGCTCAAGTCTTTCAGGTTGCCTCTAATTGCCATGCCCTCGTCTCCCTTGTGCTGAGACGTGAAACGCGCCTGCCGTCTCACGCCAGCGATCTGGTCAACCTGTCTTCTACCAATTGGGCAAAGTCATCGCCCAACGCCTCATCCATCGCCACCTCGTGGGCCTGCTGGGCCTGGACGATGATCGGTTGCAGGTCCTGCACCGCATTTTTGAGGATCATCCGCACCAGACCGATAGGTGTGTCCTGGTCGAACACGATGATCAACAGCATCTGCCCCCCAATGTCCGACAGGTAGACACAGTGCTGATGTCCCTCGTGCAGGAGCAGTTTGAAACGGGCCTCCTCACCCACCAGCCGGGCCATCTCGTGGGTGGCCGCCAGTTCCCCGGCGGCCAGGGCCGAGAGGACCTGGGTGTTCATGTGGCCCGTCTGGCCCCGCTCGCTGATCAACTGCCCGGTCACGTCGGCCAGGATGATGCAGCGGGCCTCGCTTTCGTAGGCTATCTTGTCCAGGACGGCGTCAATCGCTTCCGCCTGCTCCACCGACAGGGCAAAGCCGGGCACCAACTCCCCCTCAGGAACAGGCGCAAGTTCTTCCTGTTCAGCCGTCAACGCCCCAGCGGCCCTTTCGTCCACCGGCTCGAACAGGATGTGGCCACAGGTGGGGCAGGTTATCTCATCGGGAAGCAGCCGCCGGTCACATACAGGGCAGAGGCGGCCCTCCGGCCTGGACGGAAGCCGGCTCTGGACCCACCTGAGCCCCTCCTGGGCCTGGCGGTTGTTGGGATTGAGGGCCAGCACCGTTTGCAGGTAGGCCAGCGCCTCATCGGACGTTTCGGCGATGGCTGCCAGCCAGAGCCAGGCCTTCTCCTGGGAGGGATCCAGTTCGGCCACCTTGAGGAGCAGCCGTCGAGCCAGGGCTTTCTCCCCCCGCCGCACGGCCTGGATGCCCGCCTCCAGCGCCTGGGCTATCAGCTTGATCGTAGCGTCTTGTGTCATCTTGGACCTTCCAAAGTTAGAGTCGCCGCTGGACCTGGGAGACCACCAGGTTGATGGAAGCCTTGAGGGTCTCGAACACCCCTCGCCCTTCGGTGGCCACCGATTCAAAGGTTGGAGCGCCGTTGGAAGCAAGCAGACGGCTCAGGACCGGGACCGGCGCACTTCCCGGCAGGTCGCGCTTGTTGAATTGGACCACAATGGGCAGCCGCTGCGGGTCAAGGCCCATCTCGGTCAGTTGCCGTTTCATGGTTTTGAAGGACTGGATATTGTCCGGCAGGCGGGCCATCTGAGAGTCGGCGACGAACACGATCCCATCGGCCCCCTGGAGCACCAGCTTGCGGCTGGCTTCGTACAGCACCTGGCCGGGAACGGTGTACAGGTTGAACTTGGGTTTGAGGCCCTTGATCTCGCCCAGCTCTAACTGCAAAAAGTCGAAAAAGATGGTCCGGTCTTCACGGGTCTTGAGCGACACCATCTCGCCACGCATCTTGGGGTTGGTATGGGCGTGGATGTACTGGAGGTTGGTGGTCTTGCCGCTCATCGCCGGCCCATAGTAGACGATCTTGAGGTTCAACTCGCGCAGTTTCCAGTTGATGAACATCTCTACTCCCAACGATCACCAGGCTCATCACCCAGACAGGCCGGGTCCAACAGCCCCATCTCCAATGCCTGTTCCAGGCTAAAGGTCTTGTGCACCGGCGGGGGGGCAGCAACCTCCGGATGCACCTGCTGGGTGTCCTCCAGGTTTGGAGCCTCACCGGCCCCCGTGACCAGCAGTTGATCCAGGCTATCGCTCAACTGCGCTCCAAAGTCGGCGTCCAACAACCGGCCAGCGTCAACCCTTTCTGCGCTGCGGGCCAGGGAGTCCAGTTGCTTCAAGGCCCGGCGGGTGTACAACCACACCATGCCTACACGGCTCTGTTGATGGTGCTTGTCGAACACGAGGACCACAAACAGTTCCTCATTCACGTTCGAGGAATAGATGTCGTACCGTTCCCCCTCGTGATAATTGAGGGTCCGGGCATGGCGTTCCTCCAGGTAGCGGGCCATCTCAAAGGCGGTGGCGAACCCTCCTCCCACCAGGGAGACCAGGGTGGGCAGGTCTAAACCCTCCGTCTCGCCGACGTGGGCCACCAGGCGACCCGCCACGTCGGCCAACAGGACGCACTGGGCGCCAAGCTCGAACCGCAGGTCGGTCAGGCAGTGGGCGATGGCGTCGAATTGATCGTCGGTCAGCAGCAGGACGTTGCGGTCAGGTGCATACGGGTCGTCCAGGGCCTGGCGCACCTGGGCAATCAACTCCTCGATGGTAAAGGGCTTGGCGATGTAGCGGCACGCCCCCAGCCGGTAGGCGGTCGTTTCCACCCCGGCATCGCCATAGGCCGTCATCAGGATCAACCGGGTTTGGGGGTAACGGGCCCGGATCCGCTTGATCAACATCAGGCCATCCATCCCCGGCATCCGCAGGTCGGTGACGACCAGGTCGAAAGGGCTGGGGGCCATCCGGGCCAGCGCTTCTGGGCCAGAACAGGCGGTCTCTATCTCGTAGCCGGGTCCCAGCTCGGCCAGGTTCTCTGCCAGGAAAAAGACGACGTTCTCTTCGTCATCCACGATCAGGATGCGCTTGACCATCGGCTGCCCCTTTATCCGTTCCCTCCAAACCTTTTCATCGCTCCTACTATACCACAAAATGCCCATCTGGGCGTTTTCAGGATCCTCACGCCCGGTTTCCAGTTTTGTGATCGAGAAATAAGGAGCCCGTCACTTTGGAAGTGACGGGCCCCTGCCATTTGGAGGTGGCGGGCTCCTGTCATTTGTTCACGAACCTGTAGCCCTGCCCCCGCACATTTTCGATATAAGGCCTGCCGTCGGGCCCGTGCCCGATCTTGCGCCGCAATCGCCACAGATGAGTGTTGAGCGCCGAGGAAGCCTCCCACCTGTCGCCCTCGCTGCCATGCAGTGCCCGCATCAATTCGGCAAGAGGGACGAGGCGGCCAGGACGTTCCATCAGGGAGTGCAGCAGCCGGAACTCGGTAGGGGTCAGGTGAATCGGCTGGCCATAGCGGGTGACCTGTTGCTGCTCCCGGTCCAGGAGCAAGCCCCGGCCCTCCAGAAAACGGGGCAGGGCCGGCAATCCGGTTTCCCTGGGCGAGGCCGGCGCCTCCCCCCGCAACTGGCGGGCGCTCTCTTCGATCAGGCGCGCCAGTTCCTGCTGGCGCAGGGTGGCCCGGCGGCGGGCCATCCCACGCTCCACACTGGCGAGCAGCTCTTCGGTGCGACACGGTTTGAGCAGGTAATCGTGTCCACCCCGGCGCATGACCTCGATGGCCGAATCCAGGCTGGCGTGGGCGGTGAGGAGGATCACCACCGGCGGCAAGGGGCACCGGCTCACCTCGGCCATGACCTGCAAGCCATCCATGCCGCCCATCTTGAGATCGAGCAGGATCAGGTCAACCGGATTTTTCTGCAGGCGGGCCAGGGCTTCCTCCCCGCTGGCCGCCGTCGTGACCTCGTAGCCGGCCTGGGAAAGTTCTTCCTCCAGGAAGAGGCGAATGGCCGGTTCGTCGTCTACAATCAGAATACGCGCCTTGTCCTCTATCACCACGATACCCTTCTCGCAATCTCCAATCGGCGTCGGAAATCGGCAAGCAATCGGCGTCGGAAATCGGCAATCGGCGTCGGAAATCGGCAATCGGCGTCGGAGACGCCTCCTACGGGGCCAACCCATTGTAGGAGGCCTCTCCAGAGGCCGATCCTCCAGAGGCCGATCCTCCAGAGGCCGATTCAATCCAATCCCAATCGATCAAGGCAGCATATCGGGGATGGGCCGTCGAGTAGGGCCAATCTTCGGGATATTCCACCAAGCCGGCAGCCACCGGGTTGTTGTGGATATATTCCAAAATTCGGTCGAATTCTTGGCGGTTGCGGATCATGTGATCGTAGAACCCTTCCTCCCAGAAGGTCCCCTCTCGCCCCAGATGCTGGTTGATCTGCCGGGCAGTAAATTTACCGATGCTTTCCATCACCTGACTCAGCGTTTTCTTTTTACCCAGGCCAAGGTTGAGGTGATAATGATCTGGCATAATGACAAATCCTAAGATACGGATCCACTCCTCGCTCGCTGCCCAGATCAGACTGTTGATCACCACCTCGGCACAGGCCTGTTGGATGAGGTCCTCTGTATCGGGGAACAATGTGCACTTGGTCAAAAAGTAGGCCCGACCAGGAACGGAATGCCGCCCGCGACGCAATGCGCTGCGATGCGGGGGATCGAAATTGTGTGTCATGGCTATCTCCTCTAATCGGCTACTCTAATCGGCGTCGGTTAGTCGGCGTCGGTTAGTCGGTTAGTCGGCGTCGGAGACGCCTCCTACGGGGTTGGCGTCGGGTACGGGCAGGAATACGGTAAATTTGCTCCCGACCCCTACTGTGCTGGCCACCTCGATCCGCCCGCCATGTTGTTCTACAATATTTCGGCTGATGGCCAACCCCAGCCCGGTCCCCCGGGTCTTGGAGGTGTAAAAGGGCTCCCAAATCCGCTCTAGCTTTTCGGCAGGAATCCCCTCTCCGGTGTCTATAAACAGGGTCCACACCTCTCGCCGGCGGTCGTCCCAGCCGGTTTCTATCACCAGGTCGCCGCCGTTGGGCATGGCCGCCAGCGCATTGAGGATAATGTTGAGAAAGACCTGTTTGATCTGACCATCGGCCGCGTTCACCAAAGGAAGCTGGCGGCCCAGCCTGTAGCTCACCGTCACCCGGCTGTGCTGTAACTGTTTCCCGGCCAGAGCCAGCGTCTCTTCCACGATCGTGTTGATATCGGTCGGCTGGGGCCGTTCACTCGAAGGCCGGTAAAAGTTCAGCATCCGTTCGACGATGCCCACCAGCCGCTCCACCTCGGCCTGGATCACCTTCAGGTAGTGCTGCCGCTTTTCCTCCTTTAGCGAACGACCTGTCAACAAGCGCAGCCCACTGCGCAACGCCTGAAGGGGATTGTTGATCTCGTGGGCCAGGGAGGCGGCCAGTTGGCCCAGGGCGGCCAGCTTTTCCGTTTGAATCAATTGCGTTTGAAGCCGTTTGACCTCGGTCAGGTCACTGAACACGCTCAGGTTGCCAACCAGGCGTCCTCCTTCGAACAGGGGCTGGTCGGCCACCAGGACCGGCAACGGTGAGCCATCGCGCCGCTGTAAGGCCAGCTCATAGCGGTTGGCCCTGCCTCTCTGTTGCCGCTCACGAGCTGCTTCGATGGCCGGATAATGTTCGGGCAGGACGATCTCTTTCCAGTCACAACCGACCAGTTCCTGCGGTTCATAGCCCAGCACGGCCGCGCCCGCCGAGTTCATGAAAAGGATGCGCCCGGCCAGATCCTCCATGACGATCCCCTCGCCCATGTTCTGGACCAGGCCCTCGTTGAACTCTTTGAGGCGGTGCGTCTCTCCAAACAAACGGGCGTTTTCCAGGGCCAGGGCTGCCTGATCGGCCAGGCTGGAAAAGAGCTGCCGATCGGCCGGGTCATAGTCGTCCACCCTGGGGCTTTCGGTATTCAGCACGCCCAGGACCCGGTCCCCGATCTTGAGAGGGACGCACAGCTCCGAGCGGCTGTCACAGCCGCTATCCACGTAGCGCGGGTCCTGCCGGGTATCGGGCACATAGATCGCCTGACCGCTCCGGGCCACGGCCACGGTGATGCCCCGTTCGCCGTCGAGGGGGAGGGTGAGGGGAGCCATGAACTGCCCGGCCGCTGTAGCAGCCCGGCGGACCAGGGCGTTGTTTGCCTGGTCAACCAGCCACAGCCCACACAGACGGAAATCCAGCAGGCGTTCGGCGGCACCGACGACCGTTTCGGCAATCTGGCCCTCATCCCGAGAGAGCAGCAGGGCCTGCCCCATTTCCCGGATCGTCGCCAGAACGCTCTCTAACCGCCACTCGACCGTCACGTCGCGATGGACCTCGACCACCTCGGCGATCCGACCCTGCTTGTCGCGCAACGGTGCGGCCACCACTTCCATGTAGAGCCGCTCCCCGGTCGCCCTGGAATGGATGTGCAGGCTGCGGGCCATCCGCCCTGTAGTCCATACCTCGGCTGCCGGGCAGAGGTGCTCCGATCCATCGCAGGGATGACCCCGGTGGTGGATGACCTGATAACAGGGGCGGCCGACCATTCCCTCACGGGGATAGCCCATCTGTTGCACGGCCGCATCGTTGACATCGGTGATGGTCAACTCCCGGTTCAGGACGAGAATCCCATCGTACAGGCTGTTGACCAGGGTCTGCGCATAGTCACGGGCGGCTTTTATCTCTTCATAGAGCCGCACATTGTCCAACACCGTGGCGATCTGCCGGCCCAGGACCGACAGCAGGTTCAGGCCTGCAACAGTGGAAGAACGGCCTGCCGGCTGTTCCGGGCGGGTGAGCGCCAGCAGGCCCACCGTCCGTTTCCTGGTCTGGAGCGGGACGCAGACAACCTCCGTGGCAGGTCCGGCCAACAGCGAATGACAGGGTGGTTCCAGGCGGCTCCAGGAGTCGGCATCCATAAGGACAGGCTCGCTCTTGGAAAGGAGCGGGTCAAAGTGGGAGGGGATGGGCACCGGCCCCATCTCCTCCTGTCCGGCCGGCAGGCCCACAGCACCCACCACCCGGAGCCCACCGGCCTTTTCGTCCAGCAGCAACAGCAGGGCCCGGTCCGCGCCCACCTGCCGGGCTACCGTTTCCAGGAGCGGGCCGGCCATTGATTCTACGTCGCCATCGGCCATCAGCGCCTGGCCGACCTCCAGGATGGGCAGTTGGGCCTGCAAACGGAGCCGTTCCTCTTCCTTCTGCCGCTGAGCCAGGGCTGCCCTGACCTCGACGACCAGTTCTTCCGGGCCAAAAGGCTTGAACAAAAAACCCTGCACACCGGCGCGAAGGGCCCGGATGAGCGGGTCTGGCACGGCGTAGCCGGTGATGACCACGACCGCCAGGTTTGGGTCTATCTCGCGGGCCTGGTGTAGCACCGTCAACCCATCCAGGTCGGGCATTCGGAGGTCTATCAGCAGCAGGTCAAAGGTTTCCACCCGCAGCGCGGCAAGGGCGGCCTGCCCACCGGTGAGCCCCCGGACCACATAGCCCTCCCGTTCCAGGGTCAGGCTGTACAGGCGGATGATCTGGGGCTCGTCGTCAACCACCAGGATGCGCTCACCCGCCATGTCGCACCTCCCGGCCCCTGGCCGCCGGGCCGGTTCGGGCGTGAGGGGCCAACCCGGGTTGTTCCTCGTCGGCCGCCCGGCCCGGGAAGATGGGCAGCAATAATGGATCAAAAGCCATGGGCACCTCTCGAGACCCAGGTGCGACGCCCCTACAACCTGATTTGGGAAAGCCACGAGGCGCGTCGCACCTTACTTTCCCACCACCGATTATAGCATGAATGCCCGATTTTGCCAATCCCCGGCCCGATTCCTGGGTTCCCTCGCTGAAAATGCCAGGCACCGGGGTCGTTACAGGCCACGATGGAGGATTCGCTTTTGCAAGGGCCATGTGGTATAATGACAAAGAGGAGGTAGGGGAGCAACCGGGAGGGAGCCCGGGCGGGTTTCTGGAGCCGGGCCCGGCCCCCCCCTGAGCTCCGCCCAATCAGGAACGATGCACGGTCAAGATCGCGCTCTGGAGCTGCTCCACAGTGTGCTGGGCCTGGTCCCTGCCGACCAGGCCGAGGCCACCCTGCTGGTCGAGGACCGGGCCCTCACCCGCTTTGCCAACAGCGCCATCCACCAGAACATCATCCAGCGCAACGCCCGCCTGGCCGTCCGCGCCGTGGTCAACGGGGGGGTGGGGCTGGCCACCACCAATCGGTTGGACGAGGAGGGCCGGCGGTGGGTTGCCGGACAGGCAGCGGCCATTGCCCGCCTGGGGCCGCCCGATCCCGAGTTCCCCGGCCTGCCGGCCGGCGGGCCGATCCGCCCGGCGCTCACCTACTTTGAGGCCACGGCAGCCGTGACCCCTGCCCAACGGGCCGAGGCGGTGCGCATCATCGTCGAGGCAGCCGCCCGGCTGGGGTTCACCGCCACCGGTGCCTACAGCACCGAGGTCGGCGAGCTGGCCATTGCCAACACCGCCGGCGTGGCGGCCTACGCCCCCCTCACCCTGGCCTCGCTGCGGGCCGTGGTGGATGCCAATCCGCCGCAGGGACCCGGTTTTCTCACCGGCTACGCCGACGCCATCAGCCGCGACGTCGGCCAGATCGATCCCCACGCCGTGGCCGAGCGTGCCGTGAGCAAGTGCGCCCTCAACCGCGACCCCCAGCCGCTCCCTCCAGGCCGCTACGTGGCCGTGCTGGAAGAGATCGCCGTGGCCGACCTGCTCCACTTTCTGGCGAGCCTGGGCTTCAGCGCCCAGGCGGTGCAGGAGGGGCGGAGCTTTGCCGTGGGCAAGATGGGCCAGAGGGTATGCGGCCCGGCCTTTACCCTGTGGGACGATGCCGCCGACCCCCGCGGCCTGGCCCTGCCTTTCGACGGGGAGGGGGTGCCGGCCCAACGGCTATCGCTGATCGAGGGGGGCATCCTGCGCGGGCTGGCCTACGATTCCAGGACGGCGGCCAAAGAGGGGCGGGCCTCCACCGGCCATGCGCCCTCGCCCCTCGCCGACTTTTCAGGCTCCTGGCCGGTGCCCACCCACCTGTTCGTCGCCCCGGGCAGCACGCCCCGCCGGGAACTGATCGCCGGGGTAGAGAGGGGGGTCCTGGTCACCCGCTTCCACTATACCCACTGCCCCGATCCGCAGCGGGTGGTGGTCACCGGCACCACGCGCGATGGCACGTTTCTCATCCGGGAGGGGCGGATTGCCGGGGCGTTGCGCAACCTGCGCTTCACCCAGAGCGTGCTGGAGGCCTTTTCCAACATCGAGGCGCTGGGCGATACGCCGGAGCTACACCGCGACTGGTGGGGCAGCGCCGCCCATCACGCGCCGGCCATGCGCCTCCGCGACCTGGAGTTCACCGCCGGCACCGAATTCTGAGCTGCGCCGGGTAGCTACTCAGCCCTCGCTCTACCACGAAGGACACCAGGGACACCAAGGTTTTCTCCGGGGTTCCTGGTGTCTTTCGTCTCCCTTAAAAATAAACGGCGGACCGGTAGGAGCAGGGCTTGCCCCTGCCCCCTGGGCAGCCGCGAGGGCTGCCCCTACCATTTTCATTCATCGTGGTGCCCCACCGGGCATGTTGACTCCTTTGTGGTCAGTCGTTGCGGCGCCGGGCAGGTGCCGCCGTTACCGGCCCCACAGCCCCGCCGCGCCCCCCATCGCCAGCCCGGATAAAAGCGGCATCCACACATTATCGTTGGGGGGCGGGGGCCGGCGCTCGACCAGCGTCGCCATGGCCGCCCCCAGCAACGCCGCGCCGGGATGGAGCCCGCCCAGGCCCACCCCGACCCCGGCCGCCACCAGGCAGGCCGCCAGACAGGCGAGGCTGCCGGCGACCGTCTTGCCCTGCCCCCCCCGGCCCCAGCGACGCCCGACAACCTCTGCCATCGCGTCCCCCCAGATCAGGAACAGGAGCGCCGTCCCGCCGGTATCCCGGCCAAAGAGGAGCAGGGTGGCTGCGGCCCCCACGGCAAACCAGGTGGAGCCCAACACCTGCCGCCCCTCCCCCTCTCGAAAGACAGAGGGGAGCAGCCGCCACAGCAGCCGGTTGACCTCCGGCCAGGCCCGGCGCGCCACCTCCACCCCCAGCGAAGCCGCCAGGAACAGCCCGACCAGGGCCAGTTCCCACCGGTACGACCACCGCCAGCCGATGGCCGGCAGGGCGGCCATGGCCAGGTGGAGGAGCTTGCGCAAGGCGCTCCAGGTGCCCGGCACCTGGCCATCCGCCCTCATTTCGCCAGCCGGGCGCGCACCTGGGCCAGGACCTGCCCCCATTGAAGGGTGAGCGGGTGACCCGGGGCAACCTGCTGAGCCAGATCCACCGCCTGGGCCAGCAGCGGCTCGGCCTCCGGCAGTTGGCCATTCTCCGCCAGGCAGGTTCCTACGTCCCAAAAGATATTCGCCTGGCCGACCAGACTTTCAACCTGGCGGTAGAGGTCCAGGGCCTGGTCCAGCCTTCGCATAGCCTGTTCCGTTTGCCCCTGGATCAGATACAGATTGCCCAGAGAGCGCAGGGTGTTGGCCTCCCCCAGCCGGTCGCCCACCGCCCGGTACAGCCCCAGCGCCTCCTCCCGCCGGGCCTGGAAGACCAGCACGTCCCCCTGCGCCTGGAGCACGTGGGCCTCGGCCTGGGCGTCGCCGGCGCGGCGGGCAGCCTCCACCGCCCGCCCCAGGCGCTCCACCCCCTCCTCCGGCCAGTACAGCAGCATGTACAGGTTGCACAGGCAACCCACCAGCCGGGCGGTCTGGGCAGCCGGCTCCCCCTCCTGGCCCAGCCCCCAGTCGGCCCAGGCGTGCAGGTTGGGCAGCTCGGCCAGCAGGATGGCCCGCCCCAGGTGGTAGCCGGCGCCGACCGGCAGGGCGTCGGCCGCTTCGGCCACGGCCCGGTAGTGGGCCAGGGCCGGCGGGCCGCAGCACGCCCAGGCGTCGGGGGGCAGGCAGCGCGCGGCGTAGGCCCGGGC
>DAOTXL010000127.1:0-23087 GCA_034435455.1 Anaerolineae bacterium | reverse complement strand
AGTCGGCCATCCCCTTCAGAGCCAGAACCTTGGTGATCGCCGCCGTCAGGGTCGTCTTGCCGTGGTCTATGTGACCAATCGTCCCTACGTTGACATGCTCTTTCGTCCGCTCAAACTTTGGCTTCCCCATGCTTGTACCTCCTGGTGTTGTTCAAAATCGCTCGTTTGCCCAAGCCCACGATGGGATTTGAACCCATGACCTCGCCCTTACCAAGGGAGTGCTCTTCCGACTGAGCTACGTGGGCGCACGACCTGTTCTGTTGGAGCCACCCGTCGGATTTGAACCGACGACCCAGCGCTTACAAGGCGCTTGCTCTGCCGGCTGAGCTAGGGTGGCTCATTTTCCGCCCCATCGAACCGCCATCCCCGGCTCAACCATCCCATTCAGGGTTTGATGGCGGTTTAGTATACCGGGATTTACGCAAAATGTCAAATCACGCCCGCCATTATGCGACACCGGAAAGACCCGGTGCAGGCGGAGGGGGTGGGATTCGAACCCACGGAGCATTTCTGCTCACGCGTTTTCGAGACGCGCGCATTAGGCCAGCTATGCTACCCCTCCTGGCAGCAGGCCATTATAGCACAGGCCCGGCCAACAGGCAAACCACCCCACCACCGTTGCTGAGTCAGGCGATCTTTTCGACGATGAGCAGGTGGGAAAGGCCCCCGATCCGCAGGGGGGTGTGCTCCAGGAAATAGGTCACCCCTCGCAGCACCCTCCCCAGGGCAGGGCGGCGGCGGGCCACTTTGTCGTATCCGGGGAAGATCTGAGTATGGACCACCACCTTGACCGGCAACCCGGCCAGGAGGCGACGCAGGTCGCGCCGCGTATAGGCCCGCACATGGGGGCAGAACCGCACCCGCCAGCGGTCAGGCAAATAGTTCACCAGCGGGATGTTGCCAAAGTGATAACGCCCCCGCCACCAGGCCCCGTGGGTCTCGAACGGGTAGAGCCGGTTGGGGGCGAATACCACCAACCGCCCGCCAGGCTGTCCCCGATCGGGGTCAGGGCGGCGGAGGACGCGCACAGCCTCGCCGAGCGCCTGGCGATCGTCGGTGACATGTTCGAGGACCTCGTGAGACAGCACCACGTCAAAGCTTCCATCGGCGTAGGGCAGGTTTTCCGCCCTCGCCACACTCAGGTTGGGCAGCTCCCCACCGGCCTCCGTCACCTTGTCGGCGTCCAGGTCCAGGCCGTGCACATGGGGGCTGAAGCGCCGGAGGGCCCGGACGTACATCCCCAGCCCACAACCCACATCCAGAATCGTGCGGCCTTCTAAAGCCACGAAGCGGCGGATAAGGTCCAGCCGCCGCTCCTGCCCAAAGCCCCACACGTAACTGGGATGCCCCAGCGCGATCGCTTTCTCTTCAGCCCCGGCCACCGCCTACCATCCGTATCCCAGCCGGACCGCCAACCGCAACGGCAGATCGTGCTCGATCATCTTGGCCTGGGTTTTTTCCACCGGGTAGGAGACGCGACGGTACTCCAGCACAAGCGTCTCTGTATCCAGGATAGCGTAGCTGGCCTGGGGGTTGCCGTCGCGCGGCTGGCCGACACTCCCCGGATTGATGATCAGCCGCTCCGGGCCCAGGGTCAGAGGGCCGTTCAACGGTAGCGGCAGCGTGTCACACCTTCCCCCCCCCTTGTCGTTGGTCAGGCGAAAGATAACCGGCGTGTGGGTGTGGCCGACCAGGCAGAAAGGGGTATCAAAGTGGTAGAAATTGACCTGGGCAGTGGTGGTGTAGACGATATACTCCCAGATCGGGTGACGGGGGCTGCCGTGAACCAGGGTGAACGGCTCCCGCACCAACATCTCAGGCAGGGCTTCCAGGTAGGCCAGGTTCTCAGGGGTGAGTTGTTGTCGGTTCCACAGATTGGCCTGGCGGGCATCGAGGTTGAACTCGCGCAGGTCCAGCCTGCCCAGAGTGGCCCAGTCGTGGTTGCCGGCAATGCACAGGTGAGGCAACGAACGCAACAGTTCGACGCAGGCGTTGGGATCGGGCCCATAGCCCACCACGTCCCCCAGGCACCAGGTCTCATCCACCGCGCCGGCGTCTGCCAGCACCGCCTCAAAGGCCTCTCGGTTGCTATGAATGTCCGATAATAACAGACAGCGCATACGATTCCCAATCTCGAAAGGAAATGATACCACACAAGTCCAGTTCTGGTCAAATGCTTGTCGTTTGCTGACAAAAGGTGTATAATAGCAAAGCGGAGGGCAACTACCCATGGGCCTGGCACTTTTGCACGGGCCAGGCACCTTCAGGCAATCAGCCTGGGGAGTCGCAGCAAAGGTAGCGCACGGATGCCGATCTTGGACGAGCACACATTGGACTTTATCAGCCACAGCCCAAGCCAGACCCAACGGTTTGGGGCACGCCTGGGGGCCCTGCTCCAGGCCGGCGATCTGATCTGCCTGGAGGGCGAACTGGGCACGGGCAAGACCTGCCTGGCGCAGGGGATCGGGCGGGGGATGGGGATCGGGGGGCCGATCGTCAGCCCGACCTTCACCCTGGTGGCCGAGCACCGGCCTCCCCCCCCGGCCCCGCCCCTCTACCACATTGACCTCTACCGCTTGGACACGCCGGTGAACGAGGCCTGGGCTTTCGGCCTGGACGATTACCTGCACGGCGAGGGGGTGTGCCTGATCGAATGGGCCGAACGGATCGCCTCGATCCTGCCGCGGGAACGGCTGTGGATCACCCTGCGCCACCTGGATACCAGCAAGCGAGGGATCGTCATGCGGGCCTGCGGAACCCGCTACGACGAACTGCTGTACCGGTTCCGCCAGAGCGCCTTTGGAGTATGAGACAAGATGTTGCTGGCCATTGACACGGCGACGCGCCTGGCAAGCGTGGCGCTGTACGACGGGGCACACGGTTGGATCCTGGGCGAAGAGACCTGGCATTCCTCTGAAAACCACACCGTCGAGCTGATGCCCCGCCTGGTACGCCTGATGGAGCAGCAAAAGCTATCCCCGGCCAGCCTGTCCGGCCTGGTGGTCAGCCTGGGCCCCGGTTCCTTTACCGGCCTGCGCATCGGCCTGGGCCTGGCCAAGGGATTGGCCCTGGCCTGCCGCCTGCCGGTCGTCGGCATCCCCACCCTGGAAGTGGTGATCCAGCCGCACACGGCCCAATCGCTGCCCATCTGGGCCATTCTCCAGGCCGGGCGGGGGCGGATCTGCGCCGGCTACTACCTCCGCCGCCGCGGGCTGTGGCGCCAGCAGGGGTCCCACCTGTTGACCACGCTGGAGGAGCTGTGCAACCGGGTCGGAGAGCCGGCGCTCTTTTGCGGCGAGCTCGGCGCCCAGGACGCCGACCTGATCCACCGGCGGTTGGGGCTGACGGCGATCGTCGCCTCGCCGGCCGCGTCGCTGCGCCGCGCCGCCTTCCTCGCCGAGCTGGGCTGGGAGCGCCTGAAACGGGGCGACGCCGATGACCCTGCCACCCTGTCGCCCATCTACCTGCACAACCCGTAACCGATGTCCGAGGATCTGCCCTACGTGGTCGAACCGATGGCTTTGACCGACCTGGACCAGGTGATGGAGATCGAGCAGGCCTCCTTCAGCCTGCCCTGGTCGGTGCGGGCCTACCGCTACGAAATCACCGAAAACAGGCACAGCACGATGGTGGTGGTCCGGGCCGCGCCCCCTGCCGGTCGTTGGCCGGCCCGCTGGCTCCGCCGGTTCCGCCGGTTCCGGGCCGGACAACCCGGCCCGGTGCTGGGCTATGCCGGTTTCTGGCTGCTGGTGGACGAGGCCCACGTGGCCACCATCGCCGTCCACCCCCGGTGGCGCAGGCGAGGGCTGGGGGAACTGTTGCTGCTCTCCCTGCTGGAACGTGGCGACAGGCTCGGTGCCCGGCGGGCCACCCTGGAGGTCCGGGTCTCGAACCAGGCAGCCCAGGGGCTGTACCGCAAATACGGTTTCGAGGTCGAGTCGCGGCAACGGCACTACTACTCCGACAACAACGAAGACGCCTACCTGATGGCCACCCCACCCTTCGACACCCCCACCTTCCAGGCCAACCTGGACCGGCGTCGCCGTGAGCTGTACGCCCGCCTGCAGGCCACCGCAGCCGCCGACCCGAAGCAAATCGGCTGGACAAAATGAAGCGTTTGGGGTAAAATGCACCCGGGCGGGGAGCGACCCGTCAACGGCAAGCCCCTCACAGAAAGGAGTGAGAGATGATCAAGTTCGTGCGGAACTATGAGGACGAAAGCACCGAGCGCGGCTTCCAATTCGAGTTCTTTTGCGACCGGTGCGGCAGCGGCTACCGGACCGAATTCCAGGCTTCGGCCACCGGCCTGGTCAGCGAGGCGTTGGACGCGGCCGGCAGCCTGTTCGGCGGGCTGTTGGGCAACATCGCCGCAGCCGGGGACCGGGTGCATTCCGCCGCCTGGGAGCGGGCCCACGATCAGGCCTTTGAACGGGCGGTGAAGGAAGCGATGCCCTATTTCAAGCAGTGTCGGCGCTGCAGCCAGTGGGTGGACGATGCCTGCTGGAACCCCGAGCGCGGGTTATGTAAAGACTGCGCCCCCGACCTGGAGGCCGAGTTCGCCGCCGCCCAGGTGGAGGCGGAAGCAGAGCAGGGGCGCGAGGCGGCCCGCGAAGTCCAATACGTGCGCAAGGAACGGTTCAAAACCAGGATCACCGGCGGTTGCCCGCAGTGTGGCGCCTCGCTGGTGCCCGGCGCCAAATTCTGCCCGGAATGCGGCGCCAGGCTTTCCACCCAAAAGACCTGCCCGGAATGCGGCGCCGAGGTCCCGGCCCATGTCAAATTCTGCCCGGAGTGTGGTGCCAAACAGTAAACTGTGAAACGTCCCCCACCAACTCTTTACGCTTTACGTTTTACGCTTCACGAAAGGAGTGGCCCATTGTCCGAACTCACCGACCTCTACAACGAAATTCGCACCTGCCGGAAATGCATCCTGGCCCAGGGGCGGACCAACGCCGTGCCGGGCGAGGGGCCGGAACACGCCGATATTATGTTCATCGGCGAGGCCCCTGGCTTTCACGAAGACCGGCTGGGGCGGCCCTTTGTGGGCGCAGCCGGCCAGTACCTGGACGAGCTGCTGCAAAGAATTGGCCTGAGAAGAGAAGAGGTATATATTGGGAATGTGATCAAGTGCCGGCCTCCGGCCAACCGGGACCCGTTGCCGGAAGAGATCGAGGCCTGCCGGCCCTACCTGGACCGGCAGATCGACCTGATCCGGCCCCGCCTGATCGTCACCCTGGGGCGTTTCTCCATGGCCCGCTACTTCCCCGGCGCCTCCATCTCCCGCATCCACGGCCAGGCCAAGCGGGTGGGCCATGTGATCTACTACCCGATGTTCCACCCGGCCGCCGCCCTGCACCAGCCCCGCTGGCGGAGCATCGTAGAGGAGGATATCTTGAAAATCCCTCAACTCCTGGCCGGACTCGAGATCCAGGAGGAACCACCCAAGCCCCCTCAGGCCCAGCAACTCAGCCTGTTCTGACAGCCCGACGGTTGCCTGGGCCACCATTCCTCCGGGCAGACGATCACACCAGGAGCACTCCCATGTCCGAGAACCTTCTGCGCATCATCCCCCTGGGCGGTGTTGGCCAGATCGGCAAGAACATGACCGTCTTTGAATATGACGGCCAGTTGTTGATCGTGGACTGCGGCCTGATGTTCCCGGAAAGCGACATGCCGGGCATTGACATCGTCATCCCCGACATGAACTATGTGTTCGAGCGGCGGGACCGCGTCCGGGCGATCGTCGTCACCCACGGCCACGAAGACCACATCGGCGCCTTGCCCTACCTGATGCAGCAGGTCCAGGCCCCTATCTACGCCACGCGCCTGACCCTGGGCCTGATTGAGGTCCGGTTGCGGGAATTTCACCGGACCGACGTCGAACTGCACCCCATCACCCCTGCCGATGTGCTGGACCTGGCCCCGTTCACCGTGGAATTTTTCCACGTCTGCCATTCCATCCCCGATGGCGTGGGGCTGGGCATCACCACACCGGTGGGCCTGGTCGTCCATTCAGGCGATTTCAAGTTCGACCAGACGCCGGTAGATGGCCAGCTGACCGATTTTGCCAGGCTGGCCGCCCTGGGCGGACGGGGCGTCCTGGTGCTCCTGTCCGACTCGACCAATGCCGAAACCGACGGGCAAACCCCCTCGGAACAGGTGGTGGCCGAGACATTCGACCGGATCTTTGCTCAGGCCAGGGGGCGGATCATCGTCGCCACCTTTGCCTCCAACATCTCCCGCATCCAGCAGGTGGTGGACATGGCCCGCAAATACCGGCGGCGGGTGGGCATTGTCGGCCGTTCGATGCTCAGCTACGCCAAAAAGGCCGCCGAGTTGGGCTACCTGGACATCTCCCCCGACGAACTGTTGACCCCCCAGCAGATGAACAACCTGCCGCCCCATCAGGTGGCCATCGCCTGCACCGGCAGCCAGGGCGAACCGACCTCGGCGCTGGTGCGCATGGCCCTGGGGGAACATCGCCAGGTGAACATCCGCCCCGGCGACAGCGTCATCGTCTCCTCCACGGCCATCCCCGGCAACGAGGAGCTGGTCAACCGCACCCTCAACAACCTGTTCCGCGCCGGGGCCGAGGTCTATTACCACGAGCGGGCCAGGGTCCACGTCTCCGGCCATGCCAGCCGCGAGGAGCACAAACTGATGCTCAATCTCGTCCGACCCCGCTTTTTCGTGCCGCTCCACGGCGAATACCGCCATCTGGTCCTCCACGCCCGGATGGCCCAGGAGGTGGGCATCCCCCCGGAGAATATCTTTATCGTGGAAAGCGGGCAGGTGCTGGAGTTCGGTCCCGATTGGGGGCGGGTCAACGGCCGGGTGAGCGAGGGCCACGTGCTGGTGGATGGCCTGGGGGTGGGCGACGTGGGCAACGTCGTCCTCCGCGACCGGCACCTGCTCTCCCGCGATGGCTTCGTGGTGGTCGTGCTGGCCGTGGATGCCGACACCGGCGAAGTGCTGGAAGGGCCGGATATTATCACGCGGGGGTTTGTCTACATCCGCGAAGCGGGGGACCTGATCGAAGAGGCGGCGCAGCAGGTGCTACGGGCCCTGGAACATGGTGGGCCCAAGGCAGCCCTCAACGCCAAGATCAAGGATTCCCTGAGCGAATTCCTTTACAACCAAACCAGGCGCCGGCCGATGATCCTGCCGGTGGTGATGGAAGTGTAGGGCCCCGGTTCAGGCGTAGGCGGCCACGCCGATCACGCCCGGTCCGGTGTGGGTGCCGATCACCGGACCGACCTCGGCCACGACCGGCGGACGGCAGCCCAGCCGGGCCTGGAGTTCCTGGGCGATGCGCCCGGCTTCTTCCGGCACCAGCGCCTGGGCCACGGCCACCCTGGCCTGAGGACCCCGCTCGCCCAGATGCTCCTCGACCAGGTCAAGGATACGGGCCAGGGCCTTTGGCCTGGAACGCACCTGCTCCAACGGTTCGATCACGCCTTCCTTCAGGACCAGGATCGGCTTGATCTTGAGCATCGTCCCCAGGAAGGCCCTGGCATTGCCGATACGCCCCCCCTTGGCCAGATATTCCAGCGTATCCACCATGAACAGGATATACATCCCGGGTTTGATCTCTTCGATCCGCGCGACCACCTCCTGGCGCGTGGCCCCGGCGGCCACCAGTTCCACGGCTGCCTCGACCATCAACTGGAGCCCGACCGAAGTGGACAGCGAATCCACGACACTGATGCCGGCCTGGGGCAACATCTCTCTGGCCGCTATGGCCGAATTCCAGGTGCCGCTCAGTTTGCTGGAGATCGTCAGGGCGATGACCTCGTGCCCGGCCTCGACCAGCTCCTGGAACACCTGCAAGAATTCGCCGGCCGACGGCTGAGAGGTGGTGGGCAATACGGGCGATTCCCGCAGCCGGTCGTAAAACGCCACATTCGACAGCTCCATCCCCTCTTTGAACGCCTCGGCGCCGAAATGGACATACAGGGGCACGACGCGGATGTCATAGCGGCGGACGGTCCCCGCCGGCAGGTAAGCGGTAGAATCGGTCACGATCTTGATCATGGCATCTCCTTTCCCCCACGTGAAATCAGTCCAGCGCCTCCAGCGCCTCTTCCAGGAACTGGGCCAGCGCTGCACGGGCCTCGGTGCTCAGCCGGGACAGGCTGGCCTGATAACGGCGGGCGTTTTCCAGCAACCGGTGGGTGAGGGAAGGCCCGACGTCGTCCTCGGCCGAGAGGGTAGCCCCCACGCTCAGGCCCGCCAGCGCCTCCAGCCCGGCGTCGTCGCCGCTGCGCAACGCCGCCAACGCCCGGAACGGGTTCAGCTCCCCGGCCCGGGCCCTGGCCCGTTGCATGTTCAGCAACAAGACGCCGATCATTTCGGCGCAAAAGGTCAGGGGAGCTTTGGCTTCCGGCAGGCGGGCCAGCAGATCGTTGAGCACCTCCCGGTAGTTCGCGTCGCGGGCAGCGCGCAGCTTTTTCAACACCCGCTCCCGCACGTTCTGCCAGTCCGCCCCCAGCGGCAAGCCCTCGCCATTGCGGACCAGCATCCCGGCTGCCCGGGCAGTCGGCTCAAAGACGATCATCGTCCGGCCCGGGCCGGAATGCCCGGCCGCCAGCGCATAGCTGGACGAGGCCAACCCCTTCTTTTCCAGCACCTTGAGCATGTCGTAGGCCGAAAAACGGTTGACCCCCAGCCGCTCCGCCACGTCCGAGTAGTGGACAGGGCCATGGTGCTCCCGATACAACTCCAGCAGCTTGTCCAGAAAAGCCCGCTGCCGGGCGGTCAGCCTGAAACCCTGTTTCACGTTACTCTCCCCCTCTGTGCTTCCCAAAAAACCAAACTTTCCAGGGCATTGTACACCCAACGGCCCTGTTTGTCAACCGGAGGCTTCCGGCTCTGGGCTATCGGAATGGTCAGGCGCCCCGGCCCCGTTCCAGCACGCGGACCCCCTGCGTCCCGGCCACCAGCACCGTACTGGCCATCTCTAAGAACAGGCCATGCTCAACCACACCGGGACGGTCGGCCAGGGTCCGGGCCAGGGAATGGGGGTCCGCGATGCCCTCAGGGAAGCGGCAGCGGGCCAGGTAGTGGCCGTTATCGGTCACCACCGGCGAGCCGTCCTCCTGGCGCCATAGCTCAGCATGGCAGCCCAAGGTCGCCAGCCAGCGCACGGTTGCCTCGGCGCCAAAAGGCACCACCTCGACCGGCACCGGCCCCTGGCCCAGCCGGGGAACCAGCTTGGATTCGTCCACCATCACCACAAACCGCGCGGCGTGGATCGCCACGATCTTTTCCCGGAGCAGCGCCTTCCCCAGGCCCTTGACGAGGTTGAGGTCGGGGTCCACCTCGTCGGCACCATCCACCGCCAGGTCCAGCAGGGGCCCGCCCGCGGCCTGCCCCAGCTCGTCCAGAGTGGTGAGGGGGATGCCCAGGGCCCGGGCGCGGCGGGCCGTCTGTTCAGAGGTGGGCACGGCCAGGATGTCCCGCACCTGGCCCGTCTGCAGGTGCTCGCCCAGCAGTTCGAGAAAGCAGCCGGCTGTCGTCCCGCTGCCCAGGCCAAGGACCATGCCGCTGCGCACGCAGGCCAACGCCCGGCAGGCAGCCTGCCATTTCAAATCCATATCCACCGAACCGACCCCTCCAGACCGGCCCCCCTGAAGATCGGGCCGGTCTGGAGGTTTTCCTCAGGCCAGGGCGGCCCGGACCCGCTCCAACTGGCCGGCACTGCCCAGCTTTTCATTCTTGTGGGCGATAAAGCGGGCATACTCGGCCATAAAGATTTTGCCCGGCCCCCGAAAGTCAAACTTGGCCGGCTGGTCGCGGAAATATTCGCGGTGGACACGGGTCCACACCAGACGGCCATCGGTATCAATGTTGACTTTGGTCACGCCCAGGGGCACGGCCCTGGCAAATTCGTCCTCGTTCACCCCCTTGGCCGAAGGGTCCAGCGCCCCGCCGGCGGCGTTGATCCGTTCCACCTCCTCGCGCGGCACCGAGGAAGAGCCGTGCATCACCAGGGGGAAGCCGGGCAGACGCCGCTGGATCTCGGCCAGGCGTTCAAAGTGCAGGCCCTGCTCCCCCTTGAACTTGTACGCGCCGTGGCTGGTGCCGATGGCTACCGCCAGGCTGTCGCAGCCGGTACGGCGCACAAACTCGGCTGCTTCATCCGGGTCGGTGAGCATGGCATGCTTTTCATCCACCCGGACATGCTCTTCCACACCGCCCAACATGCCCAACTCGGCCTCGACGCTGACGCCCCGGTCGTGGGCCCGCTCCACCACGCGGCGGGTGATGGCCACATTCTCCTCGAACGGCAGGTGTGAGGCGTCAATCATCACCGAGCTGTAGAAGCCGGAATCAATGCAATCGTAGCAGGTTTCCTCGTCGCCGTGGTCCAGGTGTACGGCAAAGATGGCCGTCGGCCACAGCTCCTCGGCGGTGCGGATCAGCCCTTCCAGCATCTTGACGCGGGCGTATTCGCGCGCCCCTTTGGAGATCTGGATGATGAAAGGTGCCTGCGAGTCGAGGTTGCCCTGGAACAGGCCGATGCACTGCTCCATGTTGTTGATGTTATAGGCGCCAACGGCAAAGTTGCCATAGGCCACTCGGAACAGGTCCTTTGTTGTGACAATCATACTATTTCCTCCTCGTATCCTATGTTTAGAGGGGATGATCACCCCAGGCATGAGGGTGGAATGGCCTCCACCACGGGCAAACCGAGGAAAGCCTTGTTCTCCTCGAGCTGAGCCCCAGTATATCACAATTCGGGCGCAATGCCAAGCCCGGTCGCGGGCGGGAACAGGACCCCACACCACAGCCCTGGAAACGGTTTCACATCCCCCGGTGGATTTGACATGGCCTGCCGCAATGGGTATAATCCTTCCTGCTGTCAACCGGGCAGTGACGTCTGGCACCGATTGGATCACCTTTGATATTTGGCAAGATGGAAGGAAGCAAAACAGAGGACAGCCCTGCGTCAAGTAGTAGGGGACCTGGGTCCCGTCCTCGACCTGCCAACCGAATAGACTAGCCCCCTCGGACGGCAGGAGTTCTCCGCGAAAACCAGGCCTCCGGGGGGAGCCCACTCCCGGAGGTGTCTCATGGAACCTTTTGTCCTGGACGACGTCCTGGCACGCCTGCGCACGGCTCTGGAACAGGACGACCTGGCCGGCGCAACTGCCATCATCGAGGCCCTGCGTCCCGCCGACCAGGCAGAGCTTTTCTCCGAACTGGACGACGAAGACCAGGCAACGCTGCTGCCTCAACTCAACCCGGCCGACTCGGCCGACATCCTGGAAGAGATGGACGAGGAGGAGGCTGCCGAACTGGTGGCTACCCTGCCCACCGAGGCGGTTATCCGCATCGTGGACGAGATGGAGCCGGACGAGGCTGCCGACCTGTTAGGCGACCTCCATCCCGACCAGGCTCAGGCGGTGCTGGCCGGCCTGGAGGACCCCGATGAGATCCGTCCCCTCCTGCTCCACCCCGACGACAGTGCCGGCGGCCTGATGACCTCCGAATTCCTGGCGCTGCGCCGCCGAATGACCGCCGCCGACGCCATCCAGGCCATTCGGGAATGGCAGCCGGAGGCCGAAACCCCCTACTATCTCTTTGTCGTGGATGGACAGCGGCGGCTGTGCGGCGTGGTCAGCCTGCGCCAGCTCATCGTCGCCGATCCGGGCACCCCCCTGGAACAGATCATGGACCCGGAGGTCATCCACGTCCAGGTGGGGGCCGACCAGGAGGAGTGCGCCCGGCTGATGGCCCGCTACGACCTGCTGGCCCTGCCGGTGGTGGACGCCAACCGCGTATTGCTGGGCGTGGTGACCATTGACGACGTGGTAGACGTCCTGGAGGATGAGGCCACGGAGGACATCCAGCGCCTGGGCGGCGCCCAACCGTTGGACCGGCCCTACCTGGATACCGGCGTCTTTACCGTCTTTCGCAAACGGATCGGCTGGCTGCTCATCCTGTTCGTGACCGAGAGCCTGACCGGGAGTGTGTTGCGCCACTTTGAGGACGAGTTGAAAGCGGTGGTGGCCCTCTCCTTTTTCGTGCCCCTGCTGATCGGTACCGGCGGAAACGCCGGCTCTCAGACCACCAGCACCATCATCCGCGCCTTGGCCGTGGGCGACATTGACCTGGGGGACGCCCTGCGTTCCCTGTGGCACGAGATGCGCACCGGCCTGTTGTTGGGTCTGGGCATGGCCATCATTGCCTTTGGGCGCGCCCTGACCTGGGGCTCCACCACCGACCTGGCCCTGACCGTTTCCCTGGCCATCCTGGGCATCGTCATCTGGGCCAACAGCCTGGGCTCGGTGCTGCCGCTGCTGGCGGCCCGGTTCAAAATCGACCCGGCCATCGTTTCCGGCCCGGTGATGAGCACCCTGGTAGACGCGACCGGGTTGTTCATCTACTTCACCATCGCGCGGGTGATCCTGGGGTTGTGAGGAGCGACCGGTTCCGGGTTCCCTGCTAAAGGGGCCGGCCCTTGGCCGATTCACCCAACAGCGGGGGGGTGGCGCGGCGGCTCGTAGCGTTCGTAGTAGCCCAGCACCTGGCCGTCGGCGTTGCGCACGGCGCGCATATAGATGCGGTGCTTCTCGTCATCGGTAATGAGGCGTTCCTCCAGGCCCTCTGTCTGCATCGCCAGCAGGATCTCCTGGATCATCTGCCGCGATCGCTCGTTGTGGCAATCCAGCAGCGAACGACCGAGCAGAGCCTCGCCCTCCGCATAGTAGGCAACGGCCGCCTTGTTCATATAACGGATCGTATGTTCCGTATCGGCAAACAGAACCGGGTCTTTGAGGCTATCCAGAATAGCCGCCAAAAGGGTACTCTCTATCACAGAAACCTCGCCGAGAAAACCTGCCTGTTGTCTTGACCGAATGACAAAAACATTGTACAATAGACCCGCCCGCGGGCCAAATGGCCAGGCCCGTGTGGACAAACTGTTGTTGGAATGAGGGTCCAAACCATGCCTATTTACGAATACCGTTGCGCCGATTGCCATACGACGTTCGAAAAATTGCGCTCCATGAGCCAGGCAGACGCGCCAGCCGAATGTGTCCGCTGCGGCAGCCCCCACACCTCACGGGTCGTCTCCCTGTTTGCCGCCATCAGCAAAAGCAGCAGCGGCGAAACCCACACCGTCAGCGGGACGGGACACAGTTGCGCTTCGTGCCGCGCAACCAGTTGCGCCACCTGCAGCCACTGACGCCTTACGTCTCACACTGGGCTCTCCACAAGTCCACCCAGGAAAGCAGAGGAAAAAACCGATGGATCTTTTTGAAAAATGCTGGAAATTTACCGATGCCAGAGACCTGCAGGCCTCCGGTTTCTATCCCTACTTTATGCCCCTGGACGACACGGAGGGCACCGAAGTTACCGTCAGCGGCAAACGCCTGGTCATGATCGGGTCCAACAACTATCTGGGGCTCACCACCCATCCCAAAGTGCGGGAAGCAGCCATCGAGGCAACCCGTCACTTTGGCACAAGCTGCACCGGATCCCGCTTTCTGAACGGCACGCTGGCCTGGCACCTGGAGCTGGAAAAGCGCCTGGCCGAGTATGTGGAAAAAGAGGCGGCGTTGGTGTTCAGCACCGGCTACCAGACCAACCTGGGCACCATCTCTGCCCTGGTCGGTCGGGGTGATTATGTCATCACCGACAAGGATGACCATGCCAGCATTGTGGACGGCTGTCGTCTGTCGTTCGGGACGATGAAACGCTTTCGGCACAACGACATGGCGGACCTGGAGCGGGTGCTGAGCCAGATCCCGGTGGAGGCCGGCAAGCTGGTGGTGGTGGATGGTGTGTTCAGCATGGGCGGCGACATCGCCCCTCTGCCGGAGATTGCCGCCCTGTGCCGCAAGTACAACGCCCGGCTGATGGTGGACGACGCTCACTCCATCGGCATCCTGGGCGGTGGAAAGGGCACGGCCATCCACCTGGGGGTAAACGATGAGGTGGACCTGGTGATGGGCACCTTTAGCAAGTCGTTCGCTTCGCTAGGGGGGTTTGTGGCCGGTTCGGAGCCGGTCATCCATTACATCCAACACCATGCCCGCTCCCTCATCTTCAGCGCCTCCATGCCACCGGGCAACGTGGCGGCGGTGTCGGCGGCCCTGGACGTAATGATCGAAGAACCGGAACGGATCCAACGGGTCAACTACATCGGCCACTCCATGCGGCAGGAGTTTCAGAAGCTCGGTTTCAACACCGGTTCCAGCCAGACGCCGATCATCCCCATCATCATCGGCGACATGAACGCCACCTTCCTCATCTGGAAGCTGCTGTTCGAGGAGGGGGTCTACACCAACCCCGTTATCCCCCCGGCCGTGCCCCCCAACCTGTCGCTGCTGCGCACCAGCTACATGGCCACCCACACCGACGCGCAGATGGCCTTTGTGCTGGAAAAGTTCAGCAAGGTGGGACGGATGCTCGGCCTCATCCCCTGACGCCCTACGCCTTACGCTTTACGTTTCACGCTTCCCGCCTCACTCCACCGGTCGGGCGTAGGCAAACTCCAGGGGCTGATCGTACACCGGCAACGTCAGCCTTTCCTGCTGGCTGACCACGATGGAGAGGCTGGGCCGGGCCTGCCGGAGCAGGCTGACCAACCCACCGGGGCGCATCAGGGCGACCTCCAGGGTGTGGGCATCGCCGATGGCTTGTAGGCGATAGGGCGGCTCCACCGGCCGGCCATCCATCGTCACCTCCCGGCCATTGGAGCCGATGGCCGACCAGACCACGATCCGCCGCCCATTGACGGCCAGGGCCTCGGCCCCGGCGTTGCGCAATTCATTCAGCAGGTCTTGCAGGTCCGGCCCACTGACCGGGCCGGAGATCACCACCTCCACCCCCGGCCCCGAAACCTCGACCAGGCCGTTGGCGATCCGCAGTTGGTTTGTCTCATCCACAAGCGATTGCAAGACGGCACCGCTGCCTGTGGCCTCCTGAAGCCCGGCCAGTTGCGCCCGGAGCGCCTCCACCTCTCCCCGCAGGCGGGCATTGCCTTCGATCAGGTCGGCGACGACAAATTCCCATTCCTGACCGCCGGCCAGGGTAGGAGCCGTCTGCTGTGCGCGCAGTTGCACCACCAGCAACAGCCCCAGCACCAGGCTGAGCGCCGTCAGGGACAGCCAGCCGCCTCCCCCTTTTTTCCTGTCTTGCTCGCCACGGGTGCTCATCATTCCCTCGGCCGGGCATACCGGATGAGAAACCCACCGCTATAGGCCGGCAACGTCAGGTTGGCGGTGGCCACCACCTCAAACCGAAGCCCATACAGGCGCTGTTTTTCCTTCAGTGCGTTCAGATAGGAGGGGTTGCGCAGGTAATCCTGCTGGAGGCGCGGATTGCCGATGGCCCGGATGACATAGGGGGGAGAGAGGCGCGTGCTGTTGACCATCACCGTGCTGCCCACACAATACACCGAGGAACTGTTCACCAGGCGCTCGTCATTGATGGCCACCGCCTCCGAACCGGCCATCCATAGCAGATTGACAATGTCCCGCAGGTCATACTCGTGGACGAGGTACGCATTCGGATCGGCGCCCGGTGGGATCTGGACGGCGCTGTCATCCAGGGTGATCAGCACCCCCGGCCCCTGCACCGGGGCCAAGCCGGCCAGAAGCCGTTGCCGGTCGGTTTCGGCCTTCAAAGATCGGAGCCGATCGCTGTTGGCGGCGACCTGCTGTTGCTGCTCCGCCAGCTCCTGGCGCACTCTCGCCAGCTCGGCCTTGAGCGCCTGTTGCTCCGCCTCCAGGTGCTGCACGCTGGATTGGATCCTGCCCGGCCCACCGGCCGTGGGGCCGACGGTCGTCGCGGCGGGGGGCTGCCGCTCCAGGCTCAGCAACAGGCCCAGGATCAGGCTGGCCAGTGCGAGCGATAGATTGCGGGTGATACGATGGCGAGTCAAGGGCTATTCCGTGCAGACAAAGGACACGGCGAAAAAAGCGGTCCCCGGCTCAAGACCTGTGCGTCAGGGCTTGCCCTCTTTTGGGGGGATCTGAATGTCGAAAACCCTGTGGTTATCGTCCAGGGTATCCTCTCCCTCCACCGGTTCGACCCTCACCTCCAGGCGATAGGTCGGGTGATAGGGAATCTCTCCCAACCGGGTGAAACGTGCGATCTGAATCTGACCGGCGGCGATGGAGGCGATCACCGCCTCCTGGCTGAGGAGCCAGGCGGGATCGTCCGGCGTGGAAAGCTGCGCCCGCACGACCACATTCCGCTCCAGGCCGGCTCCATCGTTCTCCACGGCCACCAACAGCGCCACCAATTGGCGGCGGAGGATCAACTGCTGGTAGTCCAGCGATGGATCGAAATCCACGGCCAGGATGGCCAGATTATGCCGCGCGCTCTGCCCTGAGAGCGGGCTGTCAAACACCTCCGGCGAAACAGGGGCAGGGGTCGTATCCACCACCTGCACCTCCGCACACCCTGCCAGAGCGGCCAGGGCCAGAACGCAGATGCCGATCCAGGGAAGCACCGACCTGCCGTTTGTGGGCCACATCTTTGCGCCTCCTGACTCGAATGATCCAACCGGCCTGGAGCTTGCCGCGCTCCACCTCTACTATACATGATTCGGGCCGGTTTGTCAAGAGGGCCACACCAGCGCCCTCAGTGACGTTTGGCACCGCCGGTCGGTTTGCCATGCACCGCAAGTTGAGTTATAATGCGAGGGCCATGGCCTTCGCCTACGAGGCCGGCTGCGACCGAGCAAGGAGTATGGATGCAGGCTACCGAACAATCCAGATCGCCGGGTTCGTTCTTGCGCGAATTCGCAGAGACGATCCTGCTTACTTTTCTGATCTACATCCTCGTCCGCACCTTTTTGTTCGAAAACTATCGGGTCGTGGGTCACAGCATGGATCCGACCCTGGAAAATGACCAATACCTGATGGTGAACAAGCTGGACTACCGCCTGCACGCCCCACAACGAGGGGATATCGTGGTCTTCCGGGACCCCCACGACCGAGGCCGCAAACTGATCAAACGGATCGTGGGCCTGCCCGGGGAGATCCTGGAAATCCGCAGCGGCCAGGTGTTCGTCAACGGCCGGCGGTTGGAGGAGCCCTACCTTGCCGATCCCGGCCTCTCCTCCCAGCCGCCGATCCCCATCCCTGACGACAGTTACTACGTCCTGGGGGATAACCGGAGCAACTCCAGCGATTCGCGCAACTGGGGGGTGTTGCCGGAAAGCGAGATCGTGGGCAAGGCCTGGCTGAGCTACTGGCCGCCCCGGCGATGGGGGGTGATCCTGCACACAGCCTACGGCGACGTGCCTTGATGGGGAGCAGGGGAGCAAACGATGGCTATTTCGGAGGAACAGGTCAGGGCCATGGTGCGCCGGGCATTGATGCGCCTTCTGGGTCCTGACGGGGTGGAGGGGCCGGCCGCCGACACCCCCCGGACCGGCTCTCCGGCCAGCCGGCCGGCGGTGACCGAAGCCGACGTGCTGGCCGTGCCGCGCGGGGGCAAGTTACCCCTACCCGCCGGGGCGATAGTGACCCCTTTAGCTCAGGAGACGGCCCGGCAGCGGCAGGTGGAGCTGGTGCCGGAACCGGGTGGGGGGCCGGCGACCGACTCCCCCCCGGTCGTGAGCGGGGGCCGGACCGTGGCCCTGGGCGCCGATCACGGCGGGTATGCCTTGAAGGAGGAGTTGAAAGCCTATCTGGGGGAACTCGGCTACCAGGTGGTGGATTGTGGCACCCACAGCACGGCCGCCGTGGACTATCCCGATTTTGCCTATGCCGTGGCCAGGCTGGTCGCCGAGGGGAAAGCCTGGCGGGGCATCGTGGTGGACGGCGCCGGCATCGGTTCCTGCATGGCGGCCAACAAGGTGCCGGGCGTGCGGGCGGCCATGTGTTACGATCAGGCCACAGCGGTCAACTCGCGGGAGCACAACGACGCCAACGTGCTGACCCTGGGCGGAGGGCTGCTGGGGCCGAACCTGGCGCGGCAGATCGTCAAAACCTGGCTGGAGACCGACTTTGGCGGTGGCCGCCACGCCCGTCGCGTGGACAAGATTATGGAGATCGAACGGCGGTTTGCGCGGAGATAAGGTGAAACTCGATTCGGCGACGGTGGAACGGCTGGTCGAACAGATTACCAAAGAGGTGCTGATCCTGCTGCGCGAGGAGGAGGCTCGCGCCCAATCGGGCAGCAACGTCAGTTCGTGCGCCGATTGCTCTGGCCAGTGCACCTCCCGATGTCAGGAGCGGGTGCGGCAGGTGGTGGATGCCGGCGCAGCGCGGCTGAGTTCGACCCTGGGCAGCACCGACATCGGGCCGGAGATCGCCCGGTTGATTGACCATACCCTGCTCAAGCCGGACGCCACGCAGGATCAGATCGCCCAACTGTGCTACGAAGCGCGCAAGTACGGCTTTGCGGCGGTGTGTGTCAACCCAACGCACGTCAGGTTGTGCGCCCAACTGCTCAAGGGATCGCCGGTCCACGTCTGTACCGTGGTCGGTTTTCCGCTGGGGGCCACTCCACCCGAAGTCAAAGCCTACGAAGCACAGCAGGCGATTGACGACGGGGCGACCGAGGTGGACATGGTCCTCAACATCGGCGCGCTCAAGTCAAAGGACTATGCTCTGGTGGAGCGGGACATCGCCACCGTGGCCCGCACCTGTCACGCCGGGGGAGCGATCCTGAAAGTGATCATCGAGGCGGCCCTGCTGACCGACGACGAAAAGGTGATCGCCTGCCAGTTGGCCAAATCTGCCGGCGCCGATTACGTCAAAACCAGCACCGGTTTTGGGCCGGGGGGGGCCACCGTCCACGATGTGGAGTTGATGCGCCGGGCCGTGGGGCCGGAGCTGGGCGTCAAGGCGGCGGGGGGCATCCGCAGCTATGAAGAGGCGAAAGCTATGGTCGCCGCCGGCGCCACCCGCATCGGCGCCAGCGCCGGGGTCAAGATCGTGCAGGAAGCGAAAGGGAGCTGAGGGTGCCGGTTTTTGACTTGAGTCGGGTGAGACCCCAACTGGAACGCTATTTTGCCGGGCAGCCCCAGGTGCTCGTGGCTTATCTTTTTGGCTCCCAGGTGCTTGGCCGGCCTGGTCCGCTTAGCGATCTGGACGTGGCCGTGCTGCTGAGCGGCGCGCCGACCGCCGATGAATGTTTCGAGGCCCGCCTGGAATTCATCGGCGGGTTGATGAACCTGCTGCACACCAACGATGTGGATGTGCTGGTCCTCAACCGGGCGCCCCTGGTGCTGCGTTACCAGGTGCTCCGCACCGGTCAGGTGGTCTACTGCCGTGACCGCCAGGCAATGGTCAGCTTTCGCGTACGGACATTGAACGAATACCTGGACTTTAAGCCGGTGTTGGACCACCATCGTAAGCTCTTCTTCAAACATATTTTGGAAGGGACGTGGCTGGATGGATACAACCGCTATCGAGGCAAGGTTACATCAGATCCGCTCTTCACTCTCCCTGCTGCGGGAAATCCAGGGGATTGACTATGAGCAGTTTGTGCTCAGTGCCGCTGCCATCAACATCGCCGAGCATCAGTTTCAGGTGGCCATTCAGGCGGCGATTGATATTGGTCAACAAATCCTTGCCGATTTGAACACCCCTCCGCCGACAGACTATGCCGACATCTTTGCCCAACTTGGCGAGACAGGAGTGTTGCCTGCCGATTTTGCCCACCGGCTGATCCCGATGGTCAGGTTCAGAAACGTGTTGGTCCATCTCTATCTGGAAGTAGATTTGCGCCGGGTGTATCAGTACTTGCAACATAATCTGGGCGATCTGGAGATGTTTGTCAGGCACATCGTCCAATTCATTCACAGCCGGTCAACCGAAGGAGGAATCTGTTGAGCGTCGATCTGCGTTCTTATGTTTTTCTGGATAGCCTGCAGCCGCAGATGGCGGCCTTTATCGGCTCCACAGCGCGGGGCTTTCTGCCGCTGGCCGGTGACGCTTCCCTGTGGGTGGAGATCTCGCCCGGCATCGAGATCAACCGCATCACCGATGTGGCCCTCAAGGCGACCAGGGTGCGGCCCGCCGTGCAGGTGGTGGAGCGGCTCTTTGGCCTGCTGGAGGTCCACTCCCCGGACCAGGCGGAGGTGCGGGCCGCCGGAGCAGCCATCCTCGATGCGCTGGGGGTGCGGGCCGAGGAGCGCTGGAAGCCGACCATCTATTCCAGCCAGATCATCCGCAAGGTAGATGCCCACCAGGCGCAGCTTATCAACCGTAACCGCAACGGCATGATGCTCATTGCCGATCAGACGCTGTACATCATGGAGCTGGAGCCGGCCGCCTACGCCGTGCTGGCAGCCAACGAGGCGGAAAAGGCGGCCCACATCAATATCGTCGAGGTGCGCCCCTTTGGCAGCTTTGGGCGCGTCTATCTGGGCGGTGAGGAGCGGGACATCATGGCCGGTTACACGGCTGCGGTGCAGGCCATCGAGGATATTGTGGGGCGCAGCGCGGAAGCCAGACGCAAAGACTAGACCCTGGCGCGTGGTGCGTGGTGCGTGAGATGTGGACACGTACCACGCACTATGTAACAGGAAGTGAATGAAAATGAAAAAGCGGGATGAATGGTGGAAAGCGGTAGCCGGCCTGGCCGTGCTGGCCGTGGTGGCGGTGGGCCTGGGGCTGCTGTTCCGGGGGCAGCGCCCGACGCCGATGGCGACGGAGCCGACGGCAACCGGCACACCCACGCCCACGATGACCCCCGCACCGACCGCGACCCCGCCGCCGGAAGGCACCCCGCCCCCCCGGCACCTGAGCGCGGCGGTGGAGGTGCAGGTGCCGGAGGGGTTCCTCAGGCTCGTGGGACTGGACGGGGATACCGCCGCAATCCTCATCAAGGTTGATGGGGAGACTCAAGTCGCGATCTGGAACCTGACGACCAGAGAGGTGAAGCAGATCAGTAGTGCGACAGACACCTATGCCAAGTACCCGGTTTGCATTTCAGATCGCTGGGTAGCGTGGAGCGAGCGTGCCGAACTGGCCGACCATTCGATTGACAGGCGGCTCAAAGTTTATGACCGGAACCAGGAACGCGAGTTCGAATTGGAGGCGGATCCCGAAGAGCTAGACCTTTCCGACAGTGTAGTGGTTTGGGAAAATTGGGGAGGGGAGAATGATTGGGATGTCCTGGCTTACGATCTGAAAACCAGAACGACGGTAACTGTTGCCGAACGTCCGGGCGCTCAGATTTTCCCACGTATTTCTGGCTCTTGGGTCATTTATCTGGAGTCAAGAGAGGATTCGGGGGAGTCAGGGCAGGTCGACTTGCGAGCCCATAGCCTGGAGACCGGTGAAGACTTTTTGCTGGATCAGGCGTGCGTTCTCGGCTCCGACGGGACCGGTATTCACGCCATCAGTGAAGGCCGGGTGGTCTGGACCCAATGCACCCAGACCGAAACCGATTGGGAGTTTCGGCTCCTCGGCATCGATTTAAACGGCCCGCGGGACGAGTACTTTGTCAACCTATCTGTCTGGTTCTCTTTTGAAGAGTTCTTCGGCAACATCCTGGCTCATCGGGTAAGCTCAGGGATGGGGTTGTACGATTTGGGACGCAAAGAACCGATGGAAACAGTAGATGCTCTACAAGCCCACGTGGGTGCTCTCTTTATCTCCGGCAATCAAGTAGTGTGGGAAAGGACCGATATAGATAGATTGTATATGGCCTGGATCGAGCGGTAGACCGAGGCGATGCGTAGAAAGGGGGAAGAACATGCGATCTCGATCTGTGATGCCCCAATTTCGTCTTGTTGGCATGGTCCTCGGCCTGTGGGGGATGATAGTATTGGGTATCATCATTCTTTGGCAGATGTCCTCGACCGCTGCCCCGCCAGACAAAAAATGGGGCGTACACCTGGGCAACGTCGGGGACGGGGTATGGCACGAGAACTTTTTGTCACGCATTGATGGCGACCGAGAGGGCGGGATGTGGCCCACTGTGGTGGTGGTAATGAGCGAGCAGGTGTACCAACTGGACCGTCCCGAGCCCCTCTGCGACATAACAGGGGTCTCTATTCCAGACAACCGCTGGCGGATCCAAGATTACTTACAGCGTGCCTCACAGCACGGCGTCAAGATCATCATTCGTGTCTATCCCTCGCCGGGCAACTTTATCACGGAGACTCACCGGCTCTCGCTTGACCCGGCGCCGATCGTGCGTTGCAAACCGCACGAGTACCGGAGTTACAGAGACGTGGTCAATGAGATTGTCCTCATTCACGAATATAACGAGGGTATCGGCATCAAGGAATCCGGCTTTGTGCCGGCCAACGAACCCAATCTCGAATGGTATCTGGCTCCATGGCAACGACCTCCTACACCCACCCCACCACCTCCAATAAGAGTCAACGATCCTCTGGCCTGGACCGATATGGATGCGTACTTTGCGCTGATCTACCACGAGGTCCACTCCCGGAATCCCAACATCCGGGTGCTCACTCCCCCAATGTGCCAGAACAAGTGGGCCGAAACCTATCGGGTAACAATCAAGCCCACGCCATCCCCCCCGGAATGTCGTGAGATGAAGCTTAGCGATGGGGTGACGAATGGGGGCTACCTGCTGATGGAACAGGTCTTTTTAAAGGGCACGCACAACGACGGCTACGCCTGGAACAACTATTGGGCGCGGGGCGGCGAATCGTGGGCGCATTGCGACGAAACGGGCATTCCCGGCCAACACGTGGCAGTGTACTTCCCGCCCACCATGCAGGCCAATGTTCTGAAGAAGGGGGGCATCATCACCGAGGCCGACCTGGCTTCGACGGGGCAGCAGGATATTGGCGTCTCCCTGAAAAACAAAGACGAAGATGCGGGCCGGCAAACCGACCGGTCACTCGATGACTTTCTGTCTGATGAGCAGATGGCCAGTAGCATCGCGGTGTGGAATATCAACGTCTCCTACGACGATCTGGAGAAAGAGCAAAACTGGCACGAAGCCTACCGCAACGAGGACAACAATTGCGAGCGCGTCTGGTTCAAGGAGTGGTGGAGCGAGGGTACGGTCGTACCATTCTGCACCGTCTGGCCGACCTACACCCCCACCCCCACCCACACTCCCACCCCCACCCCTACCCCGACCGGCCCCGCCCCCGCCCCCACCAAAACCCCCACGCCGACGCCCAAACC
>DAOTXL010000126.1:0-20588 GCA_034435455.1 Anaerolineae bacterium | reverse complement strand
CAATGGCATCCTGGGCTTGTTGCGGTGGAAAGGATGGTCCAACATCGCCGATGGCCTCCGGTACTAGGGGGCGTCTGTCCCCCGTGCCCTGGAGCTGATTGGCGCTGCCTCTGGCTGACTTTGACAGGGCCCTAGAGAGGTCCGCGAGCGCACTTGACATTCCCGTCGGTCGCTGTTATGATACATAGGTTGCACGGCAAAATGGACCTGTAGACCTGGCCGCTGCTGCCTGCCGCCAGAGGGACGTAGACCCTGGGGGCAAATTTGAGCCGATTGAACTTTTGAGGTATAATCCGTCCGGGTTCGTGGAGGAACTGCATGTTTCGTCTGCTGGTCATCAATCCGGGCTCGACGTCCACCAAGGTTGCTGTCTACGAAGAGGAGCAACCTTTATTTGTGGAAACCTTGCGCCATTCCAGCCAGGAGCTCAGGGCCTTTGCCCATATTCTCGACCAGTATGACTTTCGCCTGCAAACGGTCCTGGACCTGTTGGAGGCCAGGGGGGTCCCCCTTGCCTCTCTGACGGCCACCGTGGGACGGGGCGGATTGTTGCGGCCCATCCCCAGCGGCACCTACCGGGTCAATGACAAGATGGTGGCCGAGTTGCTCAGGCGGAACAAGGAGCGGGAGCACGCCTCGAACCTGGGAGCGCCGCTGGCCTTCGAGATCGCCAAACGGGTCGGCATTCCGGCGTACATCGTGGACCCGGTGTGCGTGGATGAATTCGACGAGATCGCGCGCATATCAGGCCTGCCCGAAATCAAACGGAAGAGCCTGTCCCACGCCCTGAACCTGAAAGCGACGGCCAGGCGGGCCGCCCAGGAACTGGGCCGCCCTTATCCCGAGATCAACCTGGTGGTAGCACACCTGGGCGGAGGCATCTCGGTCTCGGCCCACCGCCGGGGGCGCATGGTAGACGTGAACCAGGCCCTGGACGGCACCGGCCCGTTCGCTCCGGAACGGGCGGGAGGGCTGCCGGTGGGCGATGTGGTGCGGCTCTGTTTTGGCGTGGCTCCCTACGAAGGGCTAAAGCTGACCTACGAGCAGATGTTCCGAAAGCTGGCCGGGCAAGGGGGGCTGGTCGCCCACCTGGGCACCAACGATGCCGTCGAGGTAGAGAGGCGCATCGCCGCTGGCGACGAGCACGCCCGCCTGATCTACGAGGCGATGGCCTACCAGATCGCCAAAGAGATCGGGGCCATGGCCACCGTCCTGCACGGGCAGGTGGAAGCTATCGTCATCACCGGCGGCCTGGCCTACTCAGAAATGCTGCTGGGGTGGATCCGCGAGCGAGTGGCCTGGATCGCACCGGTCCTGGTCTATCCAGGGGAAGATGAAATGTTGGCCATGGCCCAGGGAGCCCTCCGCGTGCTGAGGGGCGAAGAAGAAGCACGGACCTACTGAAAGGGAAGGTTGTCCGACAGGATCGGCAACCGGCCGGGCCCTGGAATGAGCCGGCATCTGTCAGGAGGTGGCGCGTGACCAGGAAACGCATTTTGTGTATCGAAGATCATCCCGAAATGATCGATCTGATCCGTTTGATCCTGGAACGGCGCGGCTTCCAGGTCGAAGGAGCGGTCGGCGGTCGGGAGGGCATCGAGGCGATGCTGCAGGCCCCCCCCGACCTGGTGTTGCTAGACCTGATGATGCCCGACGTGGACGGATGGGAGGTCTACCGCCAGATCAAGGCCAGGGAACCGCTGAAAAATATCCCCATCATCGTCGTCACGGCCAAGGCCCAGGGGATCGACCGGGTTTTGGGGCTGCACATTGCCGGCGTGGATGATTATATCACCAAGCCGTTCGGCCCCAAGGAACTGGTCGAAAGTGTGGAGCGCATCCTCGGCCCCTCGCCGCGGGCGAGGGGAACCTGAACCAGAAAAGAGGGCCTGCTGCCATGAGAGAACGGGTTGCCGCCTGGCTGCGCCAAAATGAACAGCAAATTGTGCCCGGCTGGATCAAACTGGTCCGATCGCGGGGCAGCGACCGCGACCGGCAGTCCACCACCAAAGAACTGGCACGGCAGTTCTTCACCGACTTTTATCACGCTTTCCTCCTGACCATCGAAGAGGGGGGAACCGGCTACCTGGAGACGGTTCTGGACCGGATCGCCGTCACCCGTGTGGAAGAAGAGTTTCAGCTCGAAGATACACTGGATATCTTTTTCCTGCTAAAAGAGTTGATCTGGGAACAGCTGTCACAAACCTACGCCGCCGAAGCCACGCTGAGTCGGATGTTTTTCCTGGAGCCGATCTTTGACCAGTGCCTGCGCCTGCTGAGCCGCTCTTTCACCCGGGCCAGCAGCGCGCTCCTGGCCAAGCGGCTGGTCGAGGCCGAGTTCATGACCCGCCGCCTGGCCATGGCCACCGAAGAGGCCGACCGGGCCCTGTCGCGGCTGCGCATCCTGTACAACATCTCTCGCGCCATCAGCTCTACCCTCAACCTGAAGCAGATCCTGGTGGCGGTGGCCGAAAACCTGTCTTCCGTGCCCCAGATCGACCGCTGCGCGGTGTGGCTGGCGGACAAAGCGGCCTGTGAACTCTCGGTCGTAGCCGCCCAGGGGATCGAGGCTGAGAAGCTGAACGGGGCCTATCTGCTCCTCCAGGAAAGTCAATCGGTCCTGACCCGCGCCTTCAAGCTGCGGCAGATGCAGCTCTCCAGCGTGCCCGGCCCCGCTGCAGAAGCCCTGTCCTCCCTGTTTCCGCAGCGCACGGTGCTCGTCGTGCCCCTGCTCGGAGAAGAACAGCCGATCGGGGTCATCTCGGTGGACCGGCTAGGGCCGGAGCGTCCTCTGGAAACCGCCGTCATCGAAATGGTCCAGTCCGTCGCCAGCCAGACAGCCATAGCTGTGCGGAACACCCAGTTATATGAAGAACTGGTACAATTGAACCAGGACCTGGAACGGCGGGTGCAGGAGCGGACCGAAGAGTTGGCCCGGCTGAACCGGGAGATGGCCAAGCTGGACAGAAAAAAGTCCGATTTCGTGGCCATCGCCGCCCACGAACTCAAGACCCCCCTGACGTTGATCCAGGGGTACGCCGAGATGCTGGCCGAGAACAACGTCCGGGAGCTGCCCCCCGAATCGATCGAACGGGTGGTCTCCGGGATCGTGAAAGGGACCAGCCGCCTGCGGACCATCGTAGAAGATATTATTGACGTGTCGTTGATTGATACAGAGGTGCTGTCGCTCAGCCTGGAGATGTCATCCCTGAGCAACATTATGGACCTGGCCCGCCAGAACCTGCAGGAATCGCTTGTAGAGCGGAAGCAAACCCTGGTGGTATCCGGCTTTGATGACCTGCCCTACATCGAGGCCGACTCTCTGCGCCTGCATCAGGTGCTTGTCAACGTCATCGGCAACGCCATCAAATACACGCCCGATGGGGGACGCATCGAGGTCACCGCCCGCCACCTGGAAGCGCAGGCGGGCCAACCGGCCTTTATCGAGATCGTTGTGGCCGATAACGGGGTCGGCATTGACGTGGACGAACAGGAGCGGATCTTTGACAAATTTTACCGGGTGGAGGGGCCGGAACTGCACTCCAGCAGCAAGAGCCGCTTTATGGGCGCCGGTCCCGGACTGGGCCTGACCATTGCCAAGGGGATCGTCGAAGCCCACGGCGGACGGATCTGGGTTGAAAGCCCGGGGTACGATCCCATCCGCTGCCCAGGTAGCAAGTTCCATATCCTGCTGCCGCTCCGTTCTGCCTGGGGACAGCTCGAGACCAGGGCAGCCGAATAGGAGTCTATCCGAAAACCTGTAGGGCAGGCTTCCAGCCTGCCCCCACACCCGTCTTCGGATAGGTTCTAAAATCAGAGTATAAGGAGCACAACTCACGTATGAAAGTCGCAGATCGTATTAGCAACCTGCCCCCGTACGTCTTTGCCCGGCTGGGCGAGCGCATCCGCGAGCTGGCCGCCCAGGGCAGGGACATCATCCGCCTGGACATCGGCAGCCCCGACCTTCCGCCACCCGACCTGGTCATCGAGGCGCTGTGCCGTTCGGTCCGAGACCCCTCCCGCCACGGCTATGGCGGCTTTTACGGCACGCCGGAGCTGCGCCGGGCAATGGCCGCCTACTATGAGCGCCGTTTTGGCGTAAAACTCGACCCCAACAAGGAGGTGGCCGCGCTGATCGGCTCCAAGGAGGGGATCGCCAACATGGCGTTGGCCTTTGTCGCCCCCGGCGAGGTGGTCCTGGTGCCCGATCCAGGCTACCCGACCTATACGCTGGGGACGCTGCTGGCCGGAGGGGTTCCGTACCGCGTGCCGCTGCTGGCGGAGAACGGCTATCTGCCCGACCTGGAAGCCATCCCCGCCGACGTGGCCCGCACGGCCAAGATCCTGTGGTTGAACTACCCGAATAACCCCACCGGGGCGACCGCCCCGCTGGAATTTTTCGAGCGGGCCGTGCACTTTGCCCGGCAGCACGACCTCCTGGTCTGCCACGACAACCCATACTGCGACATCACCTTCGACGGCTACGTGGCGCCAAGCCTGCTGCAGGTGCCCGGAGCCAGGGAGGTGGCCCTGGAGTTCAACTCGCTGTCCAAGACCTACAACATGGCCGGCTGGCGGGTCGGCATGGCGGTGGGCAATGCCCTGGCCGTCGAGGCACTGGCCCGGACCAAAACCAACATCGATTCGGGCATCTTTCTGCCCATCCAAGACGCTGCCGCCGTGGCCCTGTCGTCCGACCAATCCTGGCTGACAGAGCGGAACGAGATCTATCGCCAACGCCGGGACCTGATCCTGGCGGCTTTGCAAGCGGTGGGGATCGAAGCCGACAGGCCGATGGCCGGTCTGTACGTGTGGGCCAGGGTTCCCGCCGGATATACGTCGGGTGAGTTTGCCACCCGGCTGCTGGAAGAGGCCGGCATCAGTGTGACGCCAGGGGCGGCCTTTGGGCAGTACGGTGAAGGCTACATCCGCCTGTCGCTGGGCATGGATACCGATCGCATCCGCGAGGCGATGGATCGCCTGCGACGCCTTGAATTCTAGGAGAGGTGGACTATCCGGGAATTGATCGAAATCGAGCCTCCCGTCGAACGGGCACTGCTGGTCGGGGTGCGCCTGAAGCACCGGCAGGATGGCTGGGATGTCCACGATTCGCTGGCCGAACTGGGTCAGTTGGCCAGGACGGCCGGCGTTGAGGTCGCCGGTCAGACGTGGCAGCAGATGGACCATTTCCATCCGGCCACCCTGATCGGTTCAGGCAAAGTCGAAGAACTCAAGGAACTGCGCCGTGACCTGGCCTGCGATCTGATCATCTTTGACGATGACCTTAGCCCACGGCAGCAGCGCAATCTGGAGGAAGCGTTGGGGGAAGGGGTCCGGGTGCTGGACCGCACCGGCCTGATCCTGGACATCTTTGCCCAACACGCCCGGACGCGGGAGGGTCAGCTTCAGGTAGAGTTGGCCCAGTACGAGTACCGCCTGCCCCGGCTGACCCGCGCCTGGACCCACCTGGCGAGGCAGGCGGGCGGGGCTGCCGCCCGGGGCGGTGCCGGGGGCGTGGGACTGCGCGGACCCGGCGAGACGCAGCTCGAGATGGACCGCCGGGAGATCGGTCGGCGCATCGCCCAGATCCGCCAGGCGTTGGAGGAGGTGCGCCGGCACCGGGAACTGCATCGCCGCCATCGCGCGCAGATGGCGGTGCCGGTGGTGGCTATCGTGGGCTATACCAACGCCGGCAAATCAACCTTGCTCAACACCCTATCCGGCTCGGATGTGGTGGCCGAAGACAAACTGTTTGCCACCCTGGACCCAACCGCGCGGCGCGTGATCCTGCCCGATGGCCGGGAGGCGGTCCTGACCGATACGGTGGGTTTTATCCAAAAGCTGCCGCCAGAGCTGATCGCGGCCTTTCGGGCCACCCTGGAGGGGATTCACGAAGCGGACCTTCTGCTGCATGTGGTGGACATCACCCATCCCAACGCCCTGCTGCAAAGCGAGACGGTGATGGAGACCCTGGCCGATCTGGGGGTAACCGATCGCCCGATCCTGGTCGCCCTGAACAAAATTGACCGGCTGGCCGACCCGGCCGCCGTGGAAAGCTGGCTGACCGAGTTTCCCAACAGCGTGGCCATTTCCGCCGCCCAGGGCTGGGGCCTGCCGGCCTTGCTCAAGCGGATAGGCGAGATCCTGTCCGCCGACCTGGTCCATGTCAAAGCACGGGTGCCCTATAACCGGGGGGATATAGCAGCCCTGTTCCACGACCGGGCCACAGCGGTCAAGACCTCCCACAACGCGACGGGCACTATCCTGGAGGGCTATCTGCCACGCCGTTGGCTGGAGCCGTTTCGACCTTATCTGATCTGATCCAGGCCATCGCTCCGCATAATCTGCCAGGAGCCTGCCGCCAGACCAGGTCACTCAAGAAAGGAGAGTTGTGGATGCAAAAAACGACGTGGAGGTTCTGGTTCTTCCTTCTGATCGTCGCCGCCGTTGTCGTTGCAGCGGCCATTTTCTGGCCGTGGTGGCGAAACTGGCTGCCCCATCCGGCCCTGGTCAAAGCCTGGCTCAACTATCTGGTCATAGACCTGAACATCGGGCGGTGGGGGCCGGTGGCCACCCTCCTGTTGGTGGGGGTGATCGAACTGGTGTGGGCGCTGAACCTGGGCAGGCGCAGCAGTGCCTTTGAGCGCCAGTGGACACGGTTGGAGCGGCTGCAAGCCAAAGAGGTGGCCGTGTTGAACCAGGAGATCAGCCAGCTCAAAGAGGAGCGCCGTGGCCTGCTGGCGGAACTGGAGCTGCGCGAGGACCTGATCCGCGAGGAAAAGACCCGCCTGTGGGCGCAGTTCGAGGAGCTGCAGCGGAACAGCGGCATCTCGCTCGACCGGCTTTCGAACCTCGACGCGGCCGAGCTACCTTCCAAGGTGCGTGGGGAATGGCGGGAGATCGTCTCCCAACTGGAGCGGATCGAGTTGGTCACTTCCACTTCGCCCAGAAAGGGCCAGAGCACCATGCAGTTACAGCAGCGGGCCAGCGAACTGCTCCGCCTGGGCAGAGCCTGCTATTACCTGGGGCAGTATGAGCGGGCTTTGACCTACTACGACCGGGCCGCTGAGGCCATCCCCAACAACCCCGACGTGCTGATCGATCGGGCGGTGGTCAACTATGCCCTGGGCCGGCATCAACAGGCCGTTCAAGACCTGGAACGCACCCTGAAGACAGCCGAAACGCCGTGGGCCTATCTCTACCGGGGCCTGCTCCGGGAGCGGTTGGGCGAAAGCAAGCGGGCCCTGGAAGATTACACCAAGGCCATCCGCCTGGACCCGGGCTTTGTGGAAGGCTACCACCGCCGGGGGCTGGTCTATGCCGAACTGGGGGAATACGACAAGGCTTTTCAGGATCAGAACCGGGTCCTGGAGTTCAACAGCAGCCACGCCAGCGCCTATTCGGCCCGCGGTGTAGCCCGGGCGTTCCTGGGTGATTCGCAATGGGCGTTGAACGACCTGGATCGGGGATGTACCCTGGCTCCGCAACACTATGAACCGTTCTACCAGCGGGGCCGGGTGCGGCATCAACTGGAGATGTATGAGGAGGCCTTGAGCGACTTTGATCGCGCCATCGAACTGAACCCGACTCTTGCGCCAGCCTATATGGCCCGGGGCGACACCTACATGGCCCTGGAGAAACACTGGCAGGCCATCGCTGACTATAGCCAGGCGATCGAGCTTCAGCCCAAGAATGCAGCCGCTTTCCACGCCCGCGGCAGGGCCCGGGCCGCCATGCGGGAATATCGCCGCGCCATCGAGGACCTCGATCAGGCGCTGGAGCTGAATCCAGGCCTGGCTTCGGCCCTGGCCGACCGGGGAGCGGCCCATGAAAAATTGGGGGAGTACGAGCTGGCCATCCGCGACCTGGATCGGGCTATCGCCCTGGAACCCAACCTGGCCATCGCCTACTACAACCGGGGCCTGGCCTATGGCAGCAAAGGGGAATATGACAAGGCCAGCCGGGATCTGAACCGCGCAGTCGAGCTTGACCCCTCGTTGAGCACCAGGCAGATGGTTACTCTGGGGCCTACCTCAGCCTGAGGCCCCAAGCGCAAAGGGGGTTGAATTCAGGATGAGCCGTTTTCTAGACAAGCTGGCCGCGGTCCGTGGCCTGCCGGTTCTCATCGGCGTGGCCCTGGTGGCCCTGAATTTTGTGGTACGGTGCGTGCTCTATCCCCTGATACCCGACACCGGACAGGTCGGGCTGCTGCTGTTTCTGTTCACCGACGGGAATCTGCTCCTCCACCTGGGGGTGATCGTCGGGCTGCTGGGGGTGCTGATCGGCGACATCCTCTAAGAGCCGGTCTGAACAGGTGGTCACACAGGCAAAGGTCACCAAGGAACACAAAGGAAATCGCTGAAAACCCTTGGTGTCCTTCGTGTCCTTGGTTTTCAGAAAAGTCTAAGACCTGGGGCGCTGCCCGGCCCATGCCGCCTGGGCCCGCCGCACCCACTCCCGCTCGGCCTCGAAGGTGAGTTGGGCCAGCGCCTCTTCCCAGGTCGGCCAGCAGCACTCGAACTGTCTTTCGGGACAGGCTATCCGCACCCCCTCTGGCAGGGCCATCAGAAAGTAGGATTCGTCGCGGACGACGTGGCTGCCCTGCCAGTCGAACTCGACCGTCTGGTGGCCCAGGTCGGCCAGGACCTCCAGATCGAGCAGGCCGGCCTCCTCCCTGACCTCACGCCGGGCCGCTTCCTCCCGGCTTTCGCCCGGCTCGATATGCCCCTTGGGCAGCCGGACCTCCGGCCGGCCATCCGGCCCAAGACGGCCAGGCCGGCGCAGGACCAGGATGTGCACGCCGGTGGCATCCACCACCACGCCACCGGCGGCGGCATATTGGCGGGTGGGAAGTGGGTTGGTCAAAGCGGTCCTCCTGAGGCAAAATGGCGTTGATTTGTCTTCCGATATAGAATGTGATCCTGCTCGCTGACACCGTCGCTTTCGTTTGACCCGGTTATCGGCGAGTCGCGCCATGCCGCCGTGATCTGGTAGTTATTCTGCAACTTGTGGGGATGAGGCATGCCAGGCGCGTCAGACACGCCTGGCCTTTGCATTTTTACGGCGTATAACGGTGGTACCCAGGTGCCTGGCACTTTTGCTCGGAATCCAATTCTACAAGTGCCAGGCACCTTCAGGCGATCAGCCCAGGTAGTTACTTTACGGCGCATAGCGGAAGGGATGGCGGGCCGCTTCTTTCTCGGCGATCAACTCGGCCAGGGTGGGCCGCTCCTCCAATGCCTTGCGGATGGCGCCGCGCATCGCCTTGTAGTTGTTGATCCGCACCCGCTGGCGGATGCTGGCCGCCGGATGGACGAACACATTGGCCAAAAGGCAGAGGTCGTCCAGCAGCGCCTCCGGCAGGTTGTGGCGAGCGACGGCGTGCTCCAGGGCCAGTTTGACCCCCTCGGCCGCCTCCTCATAGACCAACTGGCGGGCTTTGGCCGTCCGCACGGTGACGGTCGGGACCAGCAAGGTCAACGGCCGCTCGCTGACCACGGCCGGCTCGTGGCCAGGGCGTGACTCGCTCCTGGCCCGCTCGATCGCCCTGCCCACCGGCCCCGTCTTCCAGCCCAGCAACAGGTCAATGTGGGCGATCTCGGAAAAGGGAGGCCCGGCAAAACCCTCGCCCACACAGAGGGTCAGGTCCGCAAACTGCGGCGGGAGATCGGCCGGCAAGGCGTACTCGACCTCCCGGCCTCCCAGGGTCACCTTCCGGGTGCCGATCTTGCCCAGGTTTTCAAGCTGGGTGCGCAGGTCCTCATAATCCTCCCGCTCAAACTCCCCCCCCTGGATCATCGGCAGGCGGACGTTGCTCATGGCCGGCAGGCCGATCATCCGCAGGCCCTCTTTGACCGCCTGAGGGCCTCCCTTGCGCGCGACCAGACGCACCAGGATTTGGATCTCCTTCAGGCGCCTGCGCACAAATTCGATCTCCCCTCGCTGCACCGCCCGATAGATCTCCTGCCAGATGTCGGGGATGAGGTTGGCCGAAGCCAGGATGACGCCATCGGCCCCGGCCAGCAGGGCAGCCCCGGCGATCTCGTCGTGGCCACAGAACAGGCCGATGGTGCCGCGCAGCTTTTCCAGCGCCGCCATAAAGAACGGCATATCCCCCGACGAATCTTTCAGGCCGATCACATGGTCAAAGGCCAGGCCCATCCCCTCGGCGGTCCACCACCGGTAGTGGGTGCCGGCGCACTGGGGGATGTTGTACAGCACCAGGGGCAGACCGACCTTGTCCACCTCCTTGTAATGGTCGAACACCTCGTTGTAGGCCGGTTTGAGGAAATAGGGCGCCACCACCAGGGCCCCGGTCGCCCCCGCATCCCGCGCCCAGGCGGTCAGTTCGACGGTTTCTCGCGTGCTCTGGCAGCCGGTGCCGGCCAGCACCGGCACCCGACCGGCCACCTCGTCAAGGCAAATTTCGATCGTCCGCTTCTTTTCCTCCAACGTCATCGAGCTGAACTCGCCGGTCGTGCCGCAGGGCACTACCCCATCCACGTGGGGCAGCAGGAAGCGGATCAACTCGCGGTAGGTGGCCTCATCCACCCGGTCGTCGGCGGTAAAGGGCGTGACCAGGGCGGGGAAAATGCCCTTGAACCAGTCTTGTTTTTTGCTCATGATCTTGAACTCCTGAACTCTGTTTACGCTGTATGCCAGGCCGTGTTACAATCGTCTCATCTGGAAGAGATCCAGGCTGGTGAGATCCAGTTGCCTGAAGAATTGACATGACGACCCACTACGTCCTCGATACCCATGCTCTCGTCTGGTTCCTGGATCACGACCCGTGTCTCGGCCATGCAGCCCGCGCGCTCCTGCAGGATGAGTCGAACCCTCTGGTCATTCCCAGCATCGTCCTGGCCAAGATCAAACATCTGGCAGCCAAACGCCGTTTTGCCACCAAGGTTGCCGATGTGCTCCGGGTGATCGGGAGTGTCGGCACAGCTCTTGTCTTGCAACCTTTCCTCGGCCAGATTGCCATCGTCACCTGCGATCAGGCCATCATCAATACAGGCCTGGTTCCCACGGTCTGGTAAAGTTCCACCTACAACCGATCCTATGCCGCGAACGCCTGGTCAAGGGCCAGGCAGGTGGCTGCATAGGCGTTGCGGTGCAGCAGGCGACGGTCCAGCGCCTGGGGATGGACCGCCGCCTGGACGATCATCAGGTCGGTGTGCATCGCCGCTTCAGGGATAACGCCCGCGGCCAGCCTGTCCACGATGGCCTGGGCCACGGCGTTCTGCACCGGGCCGTAGATCATGTTCGCCTGGCGCAGGTCCTTCAGCTCGTTGGCCGGCACGATGAGGGTGCTGGGGCGCACCGTCAGGTTCGGCTCCAGGATGGTGGTCAATGCCTCGTAGCCGTGGCGCGGATAGGTGAGCTGATAGGCCCACACTTCACCCAATGGCCCACCCTTTTTCCCACACACCAGGTCGATCTGGCACCACTCGACGCTGTTCGCCTCCCCGGCACTGCCGGTGCCCAGCAACATCCCCTCGCTGCGGATCGTCGCTGCCTCCAACCCCACCCCCTCGAAGCGACCGGCCAGCGGCCCTCCCGGCACCCGAAACCCGACCTCCGACACCGGAACCTTGCCGAGTTTCTCCAGCTCTAACTGGATTTCAGCCCGGTCCTCGTGGATCAGCGCCCCGCCCACGCTCTTGAGGGGGCTGCGGGGGATGCCGGCCTCGATGCCCATCATCTTGAGCGCCTGCTTGACGGCCACGCCGCCGCCGTAGCGGCAGAAAATGCGCGAGAGTTTCTGCACCCGGCGTTGCAGGGCGCGGGCCGTCTCCAGATCGCCCCGCCGCACAGCCGCCAATACCTGCTGCCACACCTCCGGGTAGACCTGGGCCGAGGCCAGGATCATGCCATGCACGCCGCCGGCCAGGGCATTGAGCACCACCTCGTCATGGCCGACCAGAACGCTCAGCCGGTCACCGGCATACTCCAGGATCTCCATCGTGTAGGTCAGGTTGCCCGATGAATCCTTGATGCCGACGATGTTGGGGATGTCGGCCAGGTCTTCGACGACGCGGCGGGGCAGATAGGCGTCCACCACCTGAGGGATGTTGTAGAGGATGATGGGCATCTGGGGCAGGGCCTTGGCGATGGTGTAGTAATGCTGGTAGATGCCCTTGTCGGAGGGGTGGAGGAAGTAGGGGCAGACGATCAGGCAGGCGGTGGCCCCCACCTCCTGGGCGTTGCGGGCCAGTTCCAGGGCCAGCCTGGTGCCCGCCGCGCCGGTCCCGGCGATGACCGGCCTGCCCTGGGCCTCTTCCACGGCAATCTGGACCAGACGTTTGTTCTCTGCCGGAGTGAGATAGTTGAACTCGCCGGTGGTGCCGCAGGGGACCAGCCCATCCACATGGGGCAGCACGTGGCGGATGAGGGCCCGAAAGGCCGCCTCGTCCACCGCCTGGTCCCTGGCAAAGGGGGTGACCAGGGCGGGATTGACGCCGCCCGGGCGAAACGGTTTTGGATCCATGATTCCCTCCATCGAAGCAGGGAAAACCCGATTCCCCGCTTCCTCGACCCTATTTGTGCAGGTTCTGGGCTGCGATGAACGACAACCCGTTCTCCGTCAGCGCCCAGGCGGTGCGGTTCAGGGCGTCGTGCTTGTCCAGGTAGTTGCGCTCCAGAGCGGCCCAATCGCCCGATTCGATGATCTCGGCCTTGTCGCGGAAGTAGTCCAGAATGTCGGACGGATGCTCGCGGGCCGAGTCCACGGCGGGGATGCCCCCCTCATGCTTGGCCGAGATGTTGGGCACGTGGTCGGCCAGCGCCACCAGCTCCTCGGTCCGGTCGTAGGGCTGGCGGACGATGCTCTTCCATGTCTCGGTGATATGGTGCTCAAAACGCACTATATCTTCCAGGTTCAGCGCCTTGCGCACCTGGGCCGTGATCTCGATCGTCTCGTTGTTGACGCTGTTGCTCCAGTTAAAGCCGATGAGCGGCGTGCTGCCGTCGTCGCGGCTGAAAAGCCGGGCGCCGATGAGGGTCCACAACGCGGCGTAGGGATTGTCGTTGCCCATGAACACCGAAATCTTGAACTCGATATCCACCCCCAGCTTGTGGAGCAGGTAGCCCACCAACACCGTGCCGGGGTTGATATTAAGCACCTGCCTGATGCCATAGGTGGTATAGTAGTACAGGAACTCGTCCAGCCACTTCAGGGGATAATGGTTGGGCTGACCTACGCCGCCGAAATAGCCGGTGATGGTTGCCGGGCCGCCCAGGTGGACGTTGGCGCCGTCGGTGCCTTTGGTGTCCAGCGTCTCCACGTAACTGGCGCCGACGATCTGCATGGCAGCGGCCACAGCCAGGATGTCGCCCTGATCGGCTTCCTGCTCCTTCATCTTGCGCACGCGGATGTAGCGGCCGGGCATCAGCTCGCCGCGCTCGATAGCCTGCCTGGCCTCGCTGATGAGGAAGGGGAAATATTGCAGGGCGCTGATCTCCAGGGTGACGGCCAGATCATCTTTGAAGGTCATGGTGTCGGCCCGGTCGCCCAGGACCTTGCGCCGGTATTCGGCGATGCTGATGAACGCCCCCCGGTCGCGCTGCTCGGTGAGCCATTCCAGGTCGGCCAGATAGGGCGAGTTGATCGCGCGAAGGCGGCTCAGCAGGTTGTCGAGTTTGCGGGCCTCGGCAGCCTTGCGGTTGATCTCCCCCGGGTTGCCATACTTCTCGACGACGGCGAGCAGGTCATTGACGACACGGGTATCCGGATCCAACCACAGGGCGTTGATCTCTTCCAGCCGGTCGGCCGATATCCTCAGCCGGTTGCGAAGATCGTTTTCCATCGGTTCCTCCTCCTTTCATGCACCGGCGCATGTAGTTTTGAATCGGATGTTATCACTGACCCGAACTGGGCGCTCCTATTGTATCACAAAGGGGTCAGTCTGTCACATTTGGACCTGGGGAGCACAAAGGGTATCGCTGGTCGCCGGTTTGACACAAGATGCCAGGGTATGGTACAATCCCACCGTCCCTGGCCACCCTGCAGGATGGGGATCCTCGACCGGTTTTGGGTTCAGCCGTGCGGCCCTCCTCCCTGCGCCGGGTTCCAGAAAGGCCCCTTGAAACCAGGATGAAAGAAGATGGAAGAACAAAAGGATCGCCGTGAGGAGCAACGAAGGAAAGAAGTAGCATGGCTGCGATTGGCCGGCGTCGCCCTCCTGCTGCTGATGCTGCTGCGCCTGATAACATGCCGGGCAGGCGCCGTTGAGGAGGCCAGGAAGCGATGGGAAGGGAAAGCGATCTCTGATTATCGCATCCAACTGCAAGAATTTCACAGCCTGTGGTGCTACTATGACGTCGTCGCCGAGGTGCGGGAGGGCCGGGTGCTCACGGCAACCCTCACCGCCCACTATGGGCCGGCCCGGTCCTGCGGCTTCTACGGCGATCGCGCCGTGGAAGAGCCGGTGGCGGTGTCGCCCGAACAGGCCGCGCGATGGACGGTGCCGGGCCTGTTCGAGACCGCGGGCGATCTCGAAAGCCTGGTGGGGCAAAAAGGGTGGAAGATCGACCTTGCCTTCGACCCCGACCTGGGGTTCCCCCGCCGGCTGGCCATGGACAACGAGCAGGCCTACGACGACGACTGGCAGATTGTGGTGATCCAGGTGGACAGGCGATAAAGCCGGCCCTACCGGTTCCGCCCCGGCGGAAGCGGGTAGAGCTTTTGCGTGTCTTTGCCAATGGACAGCAACGAGCAGTGGACCGTCCAGTTCTCCTCCTCCGACAGGAGCGACAGGTAGGCCCGTTGCTCGCCGGGCAATGGGGTGAGGCCCAGGCGCAGGTTCCGCTCCTTCAGAAACTCCAGGGCCCGGATGACGAGGCGGGGGTCAAAGTAGTACTGGCGGCTTTCGGTGGTGACAATCTCCTCCCCGTCCACCCGCAGCCGGCCAAAGTCGAGATCGATCAGGATGGCCAGCTTGCTCGGACTGATCTGCTCCTCGGCCTCCATGCGCGCCAGTTTGGCCACAGCCTGATGGGCAGCATCCGAGAACTTGAGATAGGGCACCTCCATCAACTCGGCAGGCACCTCGAGGATCTGGCCAAAGGCTTCAGGGGCCGGGAAGGCGTTCAGATCGGACTTCCAGCGGATCTCGTAGGTGCCCAGATGATCGATCAGCCTGGCAATCGCGACCTGTCCCACCATAGCAAACTCGATGGCGATCTGGGAGCAGATGGCCTTGCCGGAGAGAAGTTCGGCGACCAGGGGAGGGATCAGGAAAGCCAGATTGCCGGCAGCAGGCGGGCGCAGTTGCTTCTCCCACGAGATCACCAGCCGCAACCCACTCACGGCTACAAATTTGACCGCTTCGGCCTTGATCAGGCACAGGATCGGCTCCTCCGACCGGGAGGAGGCTAACCGCACCCCCGAACAGAGGACCTCGCCCGGTATAGACAGACGGCTTTGCTCCATCGTGTTCCCCCCTTTCCGCCTTCCCTCAGGAAGGCATAGGCCGGTCATCATCAGCCAACGCCATTGTAGCGCAAAAGGGACAAAATGGCAAGCGGGTTTGACATCCCCTCTCGGCAAGGTTATAATCCAGAGGTCCTACGCCCAAGGACCAGGGAGTTGTCTACATGACCCGTTTCCGCCGCCATTTGCTGTTGAGCGGTGTGGGAGGGCTCCTGGCAGATGGAGCCCTGGCCGCCGTAGCCACCTGGCTGACAGGCAGCGGCACCGTCCCGGCCCTGCTGCCTTACCCGATGGTGGCCCTGCTCCTGGCCCTTGTCCTGGGCGGCTTCTCGCTGGCCGAGGTGCCGATGATGGTCCTGGCCATGCGCCGCCTGGTTGCCGAGCGCCGGGAAAATGTCGGTTTTGTCCTGGGCCTGAACGCCCTGTTTGTCTTTTTTGCCGCCGTCTATGGCGTGCCTGTCCTGTTGCTCACCGGCAACCTGGGCTGGGGGCTGGGCCTGTGTGGACTGGGGCTTGGGCGTCTGGCGGCCGGCCTGCTCTTTGTGCACGAGCCGTGATCCAGGCCCCGATCCTCTCCCAACCCCCACCTCCGATTTGACAGATTGCCCCTTCTGGCCTAAACTTGACCCGCTATGGACAAACAAGCCCGCGTTGACCTGCACACCCATTCCTTTTTCAGCGATGGCGTCCTCCTGCCCGGCGAAATGTTGCGCCGCGCCGAGGTCCTGGGCTACGGCGCACTGGCCATCACCGACCATGCCGACGCCTCCAATCTGGAGGAAGTGGTGGGCCAACTGACCCGTTTCTCCCGCGAGGGCGCCCCCGCCTTTGAAGTGACCTTTATCCCCGGTGTCGAGATCACCCACGTGCGGCCCGCCCAGATCGCGCCCCTGGCCCGCCGCGCCCGTCACCTGGGCGCCCGGCTGGTGGTCGTCCACGGCGAGACGCTGATGGAGCCGGTCTTCCCCGGCACCAACCGCGCCGCCGTCGAATGCCCCGATGTGGACATCCTGGCTCACCCCGGCCTCATCACCGAAGAGGAAGCCGCCCTGGCCGCCGCCAACGGCGTAACCCTGGAGATCACCGCCCGCGGCGGCCACAACCTGACCAACGGCCACGTCGCCCGTATCGCCCGGCTGACCGGCGCCCGACTGGTAGTAAACACCGACACCCACACCCCCGGCGACATGATCGATCAGGGCCGCGCCCGGCTGGTGGCCCTCGGCGCCGGCCTGACCGAGGAAGAAGCCCACGCCGCGCTGACCGGCAACGCCTGGGAGCTGGTGTACCGCCATCATTCCTTAGAAAGGATTTGAACCTTGACTGCAACCACCTACCAGGCCGTCCCCGTATCGTGCCCGAACTGCAAGGCCCGCTTTGTCACCCCGGTGCTGACCCTCATAGATGCTGCAGAAAGCCCGGAGGCCAAAGCCTTGCTCCTATCGGGCCAGGCCAACATCGCCGTCTGTTCCCACTGCGGCTTCGCCGGCACGCTGAGCACGCCGATGGTCTACCACGACCCGGATAAAGAACTGCTCCTCACCTTCACGCCCCCCGAACTGGGCCTGTCGGAAATGGAGCAACAGCGCATCGTCGGCGACCTGACCAACCGGCTGATCTCTGCCCTGCCGGCCGAACAGCGCAAGGGCTACCTGCTCCGCCCGCGCAACTTTTTGCGGCTGGAAGGGATGATCGAAGCCATCCTGGAGGCCGATGGCATCACCCCCGAAATGCTCGCCGCCCAACGGGCCCGGGCCGCCCTGCTCAACCGGCTGCTGCAGGCCACCAGCGAGGAGGCCCGCCGGGTGATCGTCCAGGAGAATGAAAAGCTGGTGGACTATGAGTTCTTCCAACTGCTGACCATAAACCTGGACCTGGCCCAGGCCGGCAACCAGGCCCAGGTCGTCCAGCAGTTGCTGGCCCTGCGCGCTCAACTGCTCGAGTGGACGACTATGGGGCGGGAGATCGCCGCGCGGGAGAAAGCGATCCGCAGCCTGGGCCGGGAGATCACCCGCGAAGGGCTTCTGGACAGGCTGGTGCAGGCCGCCCTGGCCGGAGAGCAGATCCAGGTCGAGACCATGATCGCCGTTGCCCGGCCGGCTATTGATTACCTCTTTTACCGGCAACTGACGGAGCAGATCGAAGCGGCAGAACGGGCCGGCGATGCCGACCGGGCACAAAAGCTCAAAGCGTTGCGCCAGACCACCCTGGACCTGACGGCCCAGATTGATGCTGAAATGCAACGGGCAGCGGAGGAAGCAGACCGGCTCCTGCAAACGATCCTGGATAGCCCTGACCTGGCAAAAGCCCTTGACGACAACCTGGATCGGGTAGACGACCTGTTTCTGAGCGTCCTATCCACCCGGCTGAGGGCTGCCGAACAGACAGGCCGCACCGACGAGGCCGAACGGCTGATGGCGATAGGCGACCGGCTCATGAAGATGATCCTGGAAAACCAGCCGCCTGAGGTGCAGTTCATCAATGCCCTGCTGAACACCGAGGGGCCCGACCCGGTCCGGGCACTGCTGGAGGAGAACCGTCAGCAGATCACCCCCCGGCTGCTGGAGATGATGCGCCTGGTGGGCGAAGAGATGCGCACCAGCGGCCGCCTGGAAACGGCCCAGAAGCTGGACCACCTCCGGGAACAGGCCGCCGCCATGCTAAAATAAGGTGGGCACTCAGGGCACCACATTTTCCAGCCGGAAGCCGTGCCCCCGCACCGTGGCGACATACTGGGTAGCGGGGTCCACCTCGGCCAGGCGCTCCCGCAGGCGACGGGCCAGGGCATCAATGGCCTGCTCCGAGATGCCCTCCGGATCGTCTTCCGGCCAGACGGCCTTGATCACCTCTTCGCGGCTGTAAACCCGCCCCGGTTCCTGGTAGAGCAGCTCCAGCAAGCGGTACTGGGCCAGGGACAGGGGCGGATCGATCTCCTGCCCGGCCACCCACACCCGCTTGCTCTGCACATCCATCCGCAACCCCCATTTTCGCTCCTCCCGGACCACGGGGGCGGTGGCCTCGGCGCCGACGAAGGTCAGCTTGCAGCAAAAAGCCACCTGGATCTCATCCCCATCCTGCAAAGCACGGGGGGCCTTGATCTCCTGGCCGTTGACAAAAGTGCCGTTCTTTGAGCCCAAATCCTCCAGGAAATAGTGGTCGTTGTCCAGCCAGAGGCGGGCATGCCGGCGCGACACCTGTCGCTCCGGGATGACCAGGTCGCAACTTTCATCGCGCCCGATGATCAACTCCGGCTGGTCCACAAAAATGCGCTGACCGGGGTTAGGTCCCTCCAGCATCAGCAACATGGCCACTTCCCTGTGCATCCTTATTCCTCCTCCGGTCGCCCAGATGTCCCCCCTCCGGCTTGGAAGCGGGTTGCACCTTCTTGACAAGATGCCGATTCTACGTTAAGCTATAGGCACTCGGCCGGGGCACCTGGCTTGCCCTGGGCCGTCCAATCCAGGTCCTGGGAGCGGTGCGTTGACGCGAACACTGGCAGCCGGCACGGTTTTGCGGGAGCGGTACAAGATCGTCGAACTGGTCGGGCGGGGCGGCATGGGCGCGACCTACAAAGCGGAAGACCTCCGCCTGAAAGGCCGTTTCTGTGCCGTCAAAGAAGCCATCCCCGATCCCGACGCCGCGCCCGAAGAACTGAAACAAAGCCGCGAACAGTTCTACCAGGAAGCCAGCACCCTGGCCCGCCTGGACCATCCCAACCTGCCCAAAGTATCGGACTATTTCTCCGAGGAGGAGCGGGACTACCTGGTGATGGACTTTGTCCCCGGCCAGGACCTCAAAGAGATGCTGGCCAATGCCCTGCGCGAGGGCCATCCCCTGCCGGAGCGCCAGGTGCTGGCCTGGGCCGGGCAACTGTGCGACGCCCTGGAATATATGCACTCCCAGGACCCGCCTGTCCTGCACCGCGACATCAAACCCGGCAACATCAAAATCACCCCGGCCGGCACCGTCAAACTGGTGGACTTTGGGCTGGTTAAGGTGCTGTCTCCCGATGACAAGCGCACCATCACCGTCGTCCAGGGGCGGGGCACCGTGCAGTACACCCCCCTGGAGCAATATGGGGGCGACAGCGGCCACACCGACGCCCGTTCCGACATCTATTCCCTGGGCGCTACCCTCTATCACCTGCTGACCGGACAACCTCCCCTCGATGCCAAACAACGCTTTCTGAAACCCAAAGCCATGGCCTCCCCCCGCAGCCTCAACCCGGCCATCTCCCCCCAGACGGAGCAGGCCATCCTATGGTGCCTGGCCATGCACCCCGATGACCGCCCGGCGAACATTGCCGAACTGCGGGCCGCTCTGCTGGCTCCCGGCCCTATCAGCCGGGCCGTGGCCCGCCTCTTTGACCAGGAACGGCCCCTCGCCCGCTTTGTCCTCACCAACCGGAGCCTGCTGGCCATCATCGGCACGCTGCTGCTGTTCGCGGCCCTGATCACCGCCCGGCCATCCCCCCTGCCGACGCCTCCCACACCAAGGCCAACGGCGATCATCCCGGCGGCGACCCTTTCTCCCACCCCCGAACCGGCCACCTCCTTCCCGACACCGACGGCCACCCGCCGCCCGCCGGCCACGGCTACTCTCCACCCCGGGCCGACGGCAACCGATCTGTGGCCGTAGAGGGCCACCGAAGAATCTGTACTCCAACCCCAGAGACGCAGAGAATCATGGCCATCGGGTTCTCTGCCCACCCGGCCACGGCGGTAAAAAATGGGACCTGTTCAGCAGCCCCCTACTGCCCACTCCCGCGCTTCTGGAGCCTCAACCAGACGACGGCCACCAGCGGCAGCAGGCCGCACCCCAGGCCGATGAGCAGGCCACGCAGCCCCGGGGTCACCCCCTCCAGGATCCCACTGCCCGGCATCTCCAATCCATAGAACAGATAGCCCACCAGGCCACACACCCAACTCCATAAAGGCAACCGGTCCACAAGGGTCGCGGCGCGGTTCTTTACTCCGGCACGCCGTCCGGCCACCAGAACGACCCCGCCGGCCACCATCATGCCCAGAATGGCCAGAGCCAGATCGATCCACCGCACCCGGGGCTCTGGCGGCGGCGGGATGTATGGTTCAGGCGTCGGGGTAGGGGTAGGGGTGGGGCGCATCCGCCAAGATCCGCCCGTCGAAAACGGGCTGAA
>DAOTXL010000125.1:0-5927 GCA_034435455.1 Anaerolineae bacterium | reverse complement strand
TATAGACGGCCCCCATCCCGCCGCGGCCGATCTCGGCCATGATCTGGTACTTGCCCAACCGGGAACCTGCCAATGAGGAATTGTTCATCCTTTCACCCTCTGTCTCATCTCCGGTCACCGATGGTTTGTCGCTACAAGACTGATGAAGTTCAGTTGGCAATCGGTCTGGACCTGGAATCACCGGAGCCGGTCTTCGGCCGATGATATGCTCTGTGATGCAGCGGAAGCTGGGGGATTGACGGTTCTGAATCCGATGGCCGGCCGATAATCCGTTCTATCAGGCAATCTGTCGGTGCGACGCACGTCCTCCATGCGTCGCACCGGTTTTTGTCGGCGAGACGATCTGGAGTCAAGGCTGTAGCCGGTTTTAGCCAGAAACGAACCTGTTTTCACCGGCTCAAGCCTCCACTCCGACAGGCGGTCAGGGTGGCGCCGGGGTGAGGGCGCGGCCCGGTGTGGGGGGAGGCCACGCCTCCCCCGGGGGCAAGGTCATTCCCTGGCTTCCCGAACAGGTCGCCCGCAGGGTGTAGGGTGTGGTGGTGTTGTAGCCACCAGCGGTATAGATGTAGATGTAATACCAGCCAGCCGGACCGGTGTACATGATGTGATAAGAGGCATCCATATATCGCGCGCACGTCCCCCACCTGCTGGTCTGTGGCCAGGTAGACGGTGGACATGCCCCCGGTGCCCAGCACGTCCAGGATCTTGTAGCGGTTTTTCAGGATGGCGCCGATGGGAAGGTAGGTCATCTGCTCTTCTTGGTCAGTTCTTCGCCTGATACAAGCGTATTGTGCTCCACGGGGACGGGTTTGCGAGCAGCAGCGGGCTGTGGCTTCCGCGGCAGCCTCTCATCTGGCTGTTTGCTACGCCCTTGCTGGTTGGGTAGCCCCGGTTCTCCGCTGTTCGTTCCCTCCAGGGTTTCGCGCCATGACGGAACAGGCTCACGGCCCCACCGGCTGTTTACCGTCTCTGGTTCTTCTTTGCGCACCGGTTCCCCATTGGGAATGCCCGGCTCCGAACTACCGGCCTGCTCACTCTCCCCTAGCGTGGTGAAGGTGATGTTGCGGTAGTAGTAGGGAATCCCGTACCCATCCGGCCCATAGACCAGCACGTCCCAGCGGTATGTGACGCCTGTGTCAAAACCCGGGGGGAGAGAGGTCAATACATAAGAGCTTGCGTACCCCAGGCCACCGCTCTCCCAGTATAAGGACCAATCCGATGACCGTAGGCGCAAAGCATAGCTATCGGAGGTCACGTTGCGCCGCGTCCAGGAGAACGTGACGGGCAGCGAGACCGAGGCCCCATGCGCCGGGGACACAGCTTTCACATCGGCCACGTCAAAGTTCCCGCCGGGGCGGGTCTCACCGCTGGCGTACCCGGAGAAGGCGTAACAGTACCAATAGGCCAGTCGGTTCGTAGAGTCCTCCCAGTTGTCATATTCCACCCAGTAATAGTGCCCCACAGGCAATGCAAGCATCCCGCGAAACCTGTAGGTGCCGCTGTCCACCTGGGTAAACCCAGCCGAGACGAAGCGATAGCCATTGTCATACCGCAACTTTACCAGCACGTTGGACACAGACGATCCGTTATCGGTCACCGTGCCGTAGATGCTGCCGCTGGGTACCGCGCCGTTATAGGTGGCGCGCAGGCGATAGGCTTGCGACTGGCTGCTGCCAGAATACGAGTAGACCTTCAGGTAGTAGCTCCCGGTGCGGATCGGTGAGAAGACGATGTGTTCGTCATGGTTTGACCACCACCAGGAGTAGCCGGCCAGGCGGTAGCTGCCGTCATAGAGCTCGAGGTCATAATCCGTGCCAGCGGGGATATTGGTCAGGTCCACTACGATGTTGCCCAATGTGGTGATGTTCAGACGATAGTAGTCCTCGTCGCTGTCGGTCCAGATGCACGAATTGTAGTCGGTTCCCGACGCGATGGGGTAGGCCTGGCTGAAGGAACCGTTTGGCTCATACGTGTCGGCGGAAACGGATACGTGTTGCTTCAGCACCAATGGCAGGTAGAGCGAGGTCACGGCTGGCCGGGAAGTCAGGGTATAGTCCCATGTGCCCTCGCCATTCGTGCCGGCAAAAGCGCGCACGGGGGAGCTGCTCACCACTTTCATCGTGCGGATGCGTTTCTCGGTCAGGCTGCTGTTGATGGCGAACCAGACCGGGCTACCCTGAGGGGCCAGGTAGACGCCGTTCTGGTGGCTGCCGGCAAAGACGTCGCCGGTGCCGGGCACGATGTCAATCGCCCGGATGTAATCGTTTGGCAGGCCCGCATTGACGAGCTGCCAGTGTTCTCCATAGTCGGTGGTGCGGTATACTCCCAGCCCGCCGGCGTAAGCCAGGCCCGCTGTATTGGGTGAACAGGCCACATCGTAGGTATACTGGTTGACTACACCGGTGTTGGCCTCATACCAGGAGTAACCGCCCCAACTGTAGAACAACCCCCCACCATACGTGGTTGCCAGCAATCGCCCGGTGCCGGGAAACTCGCTCAGCCGCAACACCACGCCGGTGTCCAGCCCACTGGCGTCGTACCACGATTGTCCCCCGTCGGTGCTGTACTGGATGCCGTCATACGTCGCCGCCACCAGCCAGTTCGGGTCGTCGTAGATTGACTCCAGGTCAAATGAGATATCGCTGTCGTATCCCCAACTGACTTCTATCCAGGTATCGCCCTGGTCATAGCTCTTGAGGACACCGTAGTTGCTATAAAATGTGCCGGCATAGAGGATCGTGCCGGTGGGACCCTGCGTGGCCTCGAGCGCATAGACGTACGGCACGCTGTACCTGGCGGACCAGGACTCGCCGCCATCGTCGCTGCGAAAGACGCCAGCGCCCCACGTGGCTGCGTAAAGGGTATTGGAGTTTGTGGGATCCTGCTCGATGCTCAGCACGAACGTGTTTCTCATGCCGGTGGACTTGAGCGCAAAGGACGCATCGCTGCTGGTGCGTTTATACAGTCCGCCCCACGGGAAAAAGTTCGCACCCACCAGGACCGTCTCCGGCTGGGTGGGGTGGATCGCCAGGCCCTCCACGTAGTAGGTGGGGAAACTGCTATCAGCATTGGCCCAGGTGGCTCCCCCGTCCGTGCTCCGATAGATCCACTCATAACCACCCATGTAGGCGACGCTGGGGTTGCTGGGGGCGAAGGCAACCGAGAAGTACGTGCTATCCGTCAGGCCGCTGCTGACCTTGGTCCAGGAGTTGCCACCATCGGTGCTGCGGTAGGCTCCATCCCCCGATGTCCCCACCAACACGATGTTCGGATTCGTGGGGTGAATGGCGACGGCGATCACTGTGCCGTTGATCGTGCCAGCCCCCACCGCTTCCCAAGAACCGCCCCCATTGGTCGTGCGGTAAAATCCGCCGCTCGTACCCCACGAGCCAAAGGAAGCATAGCGGATCTGGCTGTTGGAGGGGGCAAACGTATAGGTCCGGGCGCTGCCTGTCCCCAGGTCTACTTTGGTCCAGGAAGCGCCGCCGTTCGTGGTACGGTATAGGCCCTGGCCGGCGTCTATGCAGGCCAAGATCTCGTTGGCATTGCCGGGGTTGATCGCCACCCGGCGCACCGGCGTCCAGGACAGGGAGCGGGGGAGGTCCTGCGGTTCTTCGCGTTCTTGCTGGTGGACTGCAAGCAAAAGCCCGGCCGGGAGCGGGTGCTTAAGGGTTTTAGGGGTCTCCACCATCCCATACGAGTAGCTGTAACCGCCGGCCCGGACCGGAGGCGGCTCTGGCTCATCCGGCGCGCCGGACTGTACTTCAGTGGGTTGCAGCGGGTCCGTCAGCCGCGTCCAGTTGGCCCCGCTGTCCGTAGAGCGGAACAGGCCGTAGCCCCAGGTACCAATGATGAGCGTCTGTGGGTCTGTGGGGTGCCTCACCAACCCACTGATGACCAGATCGCCATAGCCGCCCAACCCCCCGTTGCGCGGCTCCCAGGTCTCGCCGCCGTCAGTACTTCGATAGACCCCCTGGTTCGTGCCAGCATAGACGATACTGGGGTTGCTGGGGTCAATGAGAATCTGAATCACATCGGGGGCTTCATCTTCCGCGCTATTCCACTGCGGCCCGCGCCAGGTCCAGTAGTTGGTGCCGGTGGGTATCTGACCTGTGGAAACATAGCCTGATGCCGGGAGCATCCATACGCCCAGGAAAAGGATGGCTACCAGACTCACCACAAGCAGTTGGAAGATACGCTGTTTCATCTTGTTCCTCCTTATTTATTATTGTTAATTGGATTGACACATCATCCCAGCGCGCCTGTTATGGTGGCGGCGGCGTGGACGGCGGGGGTGGCGGCTCCGTCGGTGGAGGCGGCGGTTCGGTCGGCGGCGGTGGCGGCGGTTCGGTCGGCGGCGGTGGCGGTGGTTCGGTCGGCGGCGGTGAAGTCGGGCTGCCCCCGCCACCTCCTCCACCCCCGCTGCCTCCGCTCCTCCATACCAGCCGTCGCTCCTGGCTCTTCGGGCTGAGCGGTGTGCCCACCGGCCGGTTGTCGGGGCCACGCTCCGGGTTGAGCAGCACCTGCACGCTCCACCGGAACTGACCGTCGGCGCTCATGTCCGGAAGATAGGCATGTTCGCTGAGGGTCCACCGGGTTTCCCGGGTCCACGGCACTTCGTCGTACCAGGTCTGGTCCGGGTGGGACCTGGACGTAAAGGCGACGGTGACCGCATAGTACGCTCCCTCCGGGAGTTGCCCCACCGGGGACCACTGCAGCACGATGGTGTCCCCTGTGGAAAAGGTCGCACCATCCGGCGGCGACTGCAACACCGGGGCTGCGAACTGAAAGCCGGACTTTGTGGCCGTGGGCCTGGGCCTGGATGTTGTTGCGGTCGGTTTGGGCCGGGTGGGTGTGGCGGTTGGGGTGGGTGTCCGGGTGGGTGTGGGCATCGGCGTCGGGGTGGAGGTGGAGGTCGGAGTATGGGTTGGCGTGGGTGTTGCTGTCGGCGTGGGGGTCACCGCCGCGACCGGTGCCGGCGATGTGGGGGTCACTATCACGACCGTGACCGGCGGCGTGGCGGTCACCGCCGTGACCGGTGCTGGCGATGTGGAGGCCACCCCCACGACCGTGACCGGCGATGCGGGGGTCGGGCTCCCGCCGCCTCCCCCGCTCAGGGCCAGGAGCAGGCCGGCCAGGATCGCCACCACGGCCAGGCCGGCCAGGGCCCAGGGCCAGAGTTGTACGCGGCGGGCCGGGACCGGGCCGGGGGGCCCTGCCAGGGGTGCAGCCGGCTGAACAGGGGGGGAGGGTCTGGCAGCAGCAGCTTCGATCGCCGGTGGTGCGACGGCCGCAGGCTCCCCCTGGCCGGCCACCACCGGCGGCCGGGGGGGTGGGACGGCGACTTTGGCCTTTTTGCCGGCCAGGGCCTGCCCCAATGCCTCGACAAAAGCGGTGAGCGTCGGATAGCGGTGGCCCGGCTCTTTGGCCAGCGCCCGGCCCAGGACCTCTTCCACCTGGAGGGGCAGCTCCGGCCGCAACTGGCGGATGGAGGGCATCGGTTCGTGGGCCACCTTGTACAGCAGGGCCAGGGTGCTCTCGGCCTGGAACGGCACCCGGCCGCTCAACATCTCATAGGCCACCACTGCCAGGCTATACTGGTCACTGCGGCCATCGGCCACCAGTCCCCTGACCTGTTCCGGTGACATATATTCCGGTGTGCCCAGCGAGGTGCCAGTGGCCGTCAGCCGTGTTTCCTGGGCTGCCCGGGCGATGCCAAAGTCGGTCAGAGTCACCCGGCCTGCCCGATCGATGAGGATGTTCCCCGGTTTGATGTCACGGTGGACCAGGCCGCTGTGGTGGGCCAGGTCCAGCGCCTCTGCCAGCGGGCGCAGGATCGAGATCGCAGTTTCGGGCGGCAAAGGACCCTGTTTCCGGATCATATCGGTCAGGGTCTCGCCGTCCACAAACTCCATGGCATAGTAGTA
>DAOTXL010000124.1:0-6294 GCA_034435455.1 Anaerolineae bacterium | reverse complement strand
CGTCTGTGATTCCTGCCGAGAGATCGGACAGGGGCATCTCTGCCATTGGGCCTCCTCAATACTTCGGTGAAGCCTGTTATGCCCCATTTCTCCCAATATGTCAAGGTGCAGGTAAATAAGAGCGATTGCAACCTATACCACCTTTGGCGTGCGCATCAGGAAGTTGACTTTGGTGGTGATGATGGCTTTGGTCCTCAGCCTGATCTGGCAGCAGATAGGCAGTCTCACCGATGGTGTCCGGCTATTGAGCACCGGTGGCCCGCTCTGGGCATCGGCAGTCACCGTCAGTCAACAAGCCGCGTCGCAGCGCCTGGGCAGTCTGCCCGCCGAGTTGTTCTTGCGCGTGCTGGCGGCGGTGTTGCCGGTGATGCACACTCGCTGGCAAAGGCGTCAACGTCCCCTGCCGCCTGAACTGGCCTGGGCCCAGGCTCATTATACGCAAGTCGTGGCTTGTGACGGCTCGACGCTGGACGCCTTGTTGCGCAAAATCGGGCTGTGGCGCGAGGCCTTGCTCAACCCCTTGGCCGGACGCATGACGGCGCTGCTGGACTTGTGTTCGCGCTTGCCCTGTCGAGTCTGGTATGAATCGGACCCGGAAGCCCACGACCAGCGGTTCTGGGAGCAGATTCTCAGCGTACTCCAAGCTGGAGCCTTGCTCCCTTTTGACCTGGGCTACACCAACTTCCAGGTGTTTGCCCGATTGACCGCCGCCCAGGTCACGTTTATCACCCGTGCCAAGTCCAATCTGGCCTACACCGTCGAGCGGCCCTTGCACCGCTCGGCCAATGTTCACGACTCGTTGGTTTGGATTGGCTCGGGTGCCGAGCGCCAACTCGTGAGGCTGGTCCAGGTGCTGTACCACGGCAAGTGGTATCGCTATCTGACCAACGAGTTGGACACAGAACGCCTACCGACGGAGTACGTCGTCGCCTTGTACTGGCAGCGCTGGCGCATCGAGGATGCGTATGCGATTGTTAAACGTCTGCTCGGATTGGCCTACTTTTGGACAGGTGCAGAAAACGGCGTCTGCCTGCAGCTATGGGCTACCTGGATCCTGTATGCCGTGCTGGTAGACCTGACCGATGCTGTGGCGGAAGCGTTGAATCAACCTTTTGCTGCCATTTCCATTGAGATGGTTTATCGCGGTCTGTACTTTTTCGGCCAAGCCATGCAACGCGGTGAAGCAACGGACCCGATTGCCTACCTGGTTGCCAACGTCAAGCTCTTGGGCTTGCTGAAACGAAAACGGAAGCGCCTGTCGCTTGCGTTGCTGCAAAACTTGACAAGTCCTGCCAAACCTTAACTTGTGACCAATGGGCTCAACAGCCAACTTTGCGCCAGTCGCCGAGGCCGTGGTATTCAAGAAAGCAGCCTGATCGTGACTTTACCACAATTATTGGCCACACTCAATTCAAATGCCCAGGTAAGCCCGACGCACATGTTCGTTTTTGGCTATCTCGTGGGATGGTCCCTCCATCCCCACCCGACCGTCGGCCAGCACATAGGCATAATCGCTGATAGCCAGGGCCATTTGGACGTTCTGCTCCACCAGCAGCATGGTCAGCCCCTCCGCTTTCAGCTTTTGCAAGATTTCAAAGATATTGAGCACGAGGAGCGGCGCCAGGCCCAGTGAAAGTTCGTCAAACATCAAGATCTCAGGCTGAGCCATCAGCCCGCGCGCCACAGCCAGCATTTGCTGCTCACCCCCAGAGAGGGTGCCAGCCTTTTGATCGCTCCGCTCCTTCAGGATCGGGAACAGGTCATACACCCGTGCCAGGTTACGCTGAAAGTTTGCCCGGCTCCGTCTGGTAAAAGCACCCATCTCCAGATTCTCGTGGACGCTCATCTCGGTGAACAGTTGGCGGCCCTCCGGCACCAGTACCAGACCTTGAGCCGCCTTGGCGTGGGGCGACACACGGGTCACATCGCGGCCGTCGAACCTGACCGAACCCCGCCAGGGTTTGAGAAGCCCCATTACGGTGCGCAGCAGCGTGGTTTTGCCCACCCCATTAGAACCGACCAGGGCGGTGAGCTTTCCAGCTTCCAGATTGAGCGAGACGTTCCATAGAACCTGGACCTCGCCGTAGCCAGAAGAGAGGTTTCGGATTTCTAATAACGCCATCGTGTGTTTCTCCTGGACTATGCAACCCATGTCATGTGTTGCGTGTCACCTCCCGCTCAGCAGTTCCTCGGCCAGCCTGGGATCGCCCAAATAGGCCTCAATCACCTTGGGGTTGTTGGCGACCTCCTCTGGCGTCCCTTCCGCAATCCGCTCGCCATAGTCCAGAACAATCACCCGCTCCGAGACATTCATCAGCGCATGCATCACATGTTCGATAATCAGGATGGTCACGCCCCGCTCACGGATCTGGCGCACCACCTCAACCATTTCCGCAATTTCGGTTGGGTTCAGCCCGGCCAGCACTTCATCCAGCAACACCAGATAGGGGCGGGCAGCCAGGGCGCGGGCCAGTTCCAGGCGTTTCTTCTGGGCCACGTTCAGGCTGGCAGCCAATTCATCGCGCCGTTCGGCCAGCCGGACAAACGTCAACACTTCATCGGCAATGTCCCGCGCCTGACTGAGCGAACAATTCTCATGCCCAAAGCAGGCCCCGGTCATCACGTTTTGTAGCACCGTCAGCCCATTCAACGCTCGCACAATTTGATGGGTGCGGGCCAGCCCCAGACGGGCCACATGATAGGGCTTCCAACCGGTGATGTCCTGGCCCCGAAAGATCACCCGTCCCCTGTCGGGTGAATACACGCCGTTGATCACATTGAACAGGGTGGTTTTGCCCGCGCCGTTGGGTCCGATCAAGCCCAGGATCTGTCCCTCCGGCAGGTCGAAAGTGACGTTGGTGAGAGCCTGCAAACCGCCAAAGCGCTTGGTCACACCCTGAACCTGAAGACAGGGTCGGAGCGAAGCTGAAGGACTCATTCCAGCACCCCCCGCAGTCGAGCAAAGCGTGTGCGCAGCCAGCCGACCACGCCGGCTGGCACAAAGAGGACGATCAACAGGAGGGCCAGCCCGGAAAAGGCCAGGTGCAGGTTCTTGAAGAACGAACTGGTGAGCAGATAGCTCCGCAGACGCTCATAGGTGACGGCGCCCACCACCGGCCCCAACACCGTCCCCTGCCCTCCTAACATGACCATGACCAGCGTCTCGATGGACATGTGCAGACGGAAAGCATCCCCTGGCTCCACATTCCCATTCTTGAAAAAGAACAGCGTGCCGATCACCCCCGGGAAGAAGGCCGAGAGCACAAAGGCCATGGTCTTGGCGGCAGGCGCCTTCACCCCCATCACCATGGCCGCGTCCTCATCTTCACGGATGGCCATCAATCCCAGACCGAAGCGCGAGTGTTTGATCAGGAAACTGACCAGCAGAACGGCCAGGGTGCTGACCCATAGCAGGATGAAGGTAGTCCACAACGCCTGTGCTGCACCCCCGTATTGCTTATACACCGCAAAGTTGACAAACAGGCCCGTAGGACCACCGAAGGGAGGAAAGTTGTTGACAAACGCCCGGGCGGCTTCATTGATACCGATGGTGGCCAGGGCAAAGTAAGCCCCGCGCAGGCGGAGAATGGCCAGGCCCAGCAGCCCGGCCAGCAAAGCGGAGAGAAGCCCGCCGGCTAAAGCCGCCATATACACCGGCCATCCCCGCTGACTGAGCAGGTAGAAGCCGGTATATCCCCCCAGGCCAAAGAACACAATATGGCCGAAACTGACATAGCCGGTGTAGCCTAACAAGATATTCAGGCTGGAGGCCAGGGCCACGAACATCAGCGTGGTGAACATCGTCTCGCGCAGGGTGTCATTGCGGGTGAGCAGGGTCCCCAGCCCGCCTGCCAGCACGATCAGAAACGTCAGCCAAAGGCCAGGTTGTCGCCATGCATTCATCTAGCGTGCTCCTAGCAAACCGCTGGGACGGATAAGAAGTATCACCACAAACAGGGCAAACTCCACGACCGGTACCCAACTCACGGGCAGGAAGACAGGGATCAACCCCTCCAGTACCCCCAGGATCAGGCCTCCAATGAGTGCCCCCAGGGGGTTCCCCAGCCCACCCAGGACGCAGATGATAAAAGATTTCAGCTCATAGGTGCCGCCGCTCAGGATAGTAAAGGGGAAGAAGGTGGAGATCAGCCCCCCGGCCACGGCGGCCAGCATGGTCCCCAGGCCAAAGGCCAGCGCCAACACCTGGGCCGAGGGAATGCCCATCAGTTCGGCGGCTGCCCGGTTGTTAGCGACGGCACGAATTGCTTTGCCCGGTGGAGTACGGTAGAGGAACAGATACAGAGCGGCGGCCAGCAGGACAGTTGTCAAAGCCGCCATCAGTCGGGTGCCTGCCAGGGTCACCGCGCCGATTTGCAACGACCCCAGAGAGAAATCAATGTTGCGCGGCGAAGTGGTAAAGACCGCCGTACCTGTCCCGATGATCATCATGTTCACCGAAAAAGTGGCCAGTAAGCTTGAGAGGTGCGGCGCCTCAATCACCCGGTGCACGGCCACCCCATAGATCAAGAAACCAAAGATCAGGCCCAGCATGGCCACCATCAGGATGGCCAGGTAGGGGTTCAGGCCAACGTTGTAGAAAATCAGATAGGTGGTGAACATGCCCAGGGCAATGATGGGGCCATGGCTCAGGTTGATCACGTGCATCACCCCCCAGATCAGAGAAAGCCCCATCGCAGCCACGCCATACACAAATCCTAGAAGCAGGCCATCCGTCAATGAAGCCAGCAGTTGAGTGGGCATGAGATGCGCCTCCCAAACAAAAAACTGATGCCTGAGCCATGGCTTTACAGATCCAGGCTCAGGCATCAGGCATCAGCGAAGCGGGTACAGAGCCTCGGCAGATTTGCCCTCTTCAGGCCACACCACCTGCTTCACCAGCTTGCCCTGGGCGTCCTTCTGCCACTGGACGTAAACCATTTCGTGGCCGATCTGCAACCCATGGGCTTCGGCGCTGGTGTCGAATTGAATGTGACCGTAACAGGTCAGCATATTCAGGCTTTCCAGGGCTGCTTTGACCTTTTCGGTATCCAGGGAACCGGCCTTTTCAATGGCCCGCTGCAGGATCAAGCCGGCAGCATAGCCACCCGCGCTGTGGTAGGAGGGCTCTTCATTGAACCTGGCTGTGTAGGCGGAAACGAACTCATCTACACTGGGGCCATACCACTCCAGGCCGGCAGCCTTGGCCGATTCGGGGGTGTATTTGGCCAGCGGCTCCCACTGGCTGGGGCCGATCACACCCAGGGCGGCTTCTCCCAGTTCGGCAAATTTGGGTTCCGGTGGAGCGACCAGCAGAGCGATGAATTTCGCCTTTACCCCTTTCTCGAAAAGCTGTCGGGCAAAGGTGCTGGTATCGGCAAAGTGTCCACCGCCCATAACGGCGTCCACGTCAGGCGGGATCTTGTTGATGAAGGGCGCAAAGTCGGTCGCCCCGCTGTCATAGCCCTCAAAAAGCACGATCTCGTAGCCCTTGCTCTCACCGTAGGCCTTGGCCGCGCTCACCACATCGGTGGAGAACTTGTCCGTCTCGTGGACGATGGCCACCTTCCTGGCCGTTGGGTCCAGTTTGGCCAATAGATCAAAGGCGCCGGTCAGATAGCGGCTGGCAGGGGTGTAGGTCTGAAAGACCGAGGTGTACCCTTTTTTGTAGGTGGTATCCGAAGCCGCACCGGTGGTGATCATGATCTTGCCATACTGCTCGGCGATCACGGCAGCCGCATCGGCCAACCCGCTGCTATACGGGCTGATGAGAAAGTCAGCTTTGTCGTCGCTGATCAGTCTGGTGTAGAGTTCCTGCACCCGGTCTTTGTTGCTCTCATCGTCGTAAAACCTGGCCTCAAATTTGACAGCAGTGCCATCGGACAGCTTGACTCCACCGGCTGCGTTGACCTGCTCCATCCACAAGGTCAGGCCATTGATCTGTCGTGTGGCCTCCACGTTCAGCTTGCCGGTTTGCGAAGCAGTGAAGCCGATGATCGCCGTCTTGGCGGCTGGCGCCGGTGCCGCAGTGGATACTTCGGTCGGTGTGGCCGGGGCCTGGGTCGGTGGGGCAGGGGCCCCGGTGGGCGTTGGTCCGCAGGCCGCCAACCACAAGATGGATACGATTGCCAGGATATAGCCTAACTTCTTCATTTCCACCTCCTTCGTATAATATGTGCCTGGTGGGGGCGCCAGCCCGCTGCCCACTTGACAAGATCGGGAATCTCTGGCATCCTGGGGGCTGGCCCAGGGAGGGTAGCGCTGCACCTCCTTGTTGCACCCGGCAGGGTGACTTCT
>DAOTXL010000123.1:0-130944 GCA_034435455.1 Anaerolineae bacterium | reverse complement strand
CTGTGGGACGTGTGGGTGCCCATCGCCTATAACCGCCACTGGGTGCAACTGGGGCAACTGTCTATCTTTCTGCTCTCGCCGGCCCTGTTCTTGATGACCGCCAATGGGATCCGCCAGGAGCGCTGGCTGCGCGATCTCGTTTTTGCCTTCCTTGCGCTGGGGCTGGCAGCCGTCCTCAACGCGATCCTGCTGCACGACTTGAATCTGACGCCCGCCTATTATTTTACCGGCACCGGCGGTTTCTTCGGGCCGTGGGTCGTCTCGCTGGCTTATGGGCAACTGCTGTTCAACCGCCGGTCGCCCTCCTGGCTGAAACTGCTGTGCGTCCTGGCCATGGCCGGCTGGATGTACTGGGCCTGGTTTCACGTCACCAACTGGCTCTCCGGCTGGGTGCCCTTTGTCGTGGCGCTGGCTGTCATCACTTGGTTGCGTTCCCCGCGCTGGGCGTTGGCATTGCTGGCGGCGTTGCTCCTGGCTTCGTCCGGCGCGCGCGACTTTATCCGTAACCTGATCGTGGAACCGGAGGTCCGGGGGGGCAGCGCCAGGCGGCCCGAGATATGGCGGGGAGCGTTGGAGGTGGGGCTGCGCTCGCCGCTCATCGGCCTGGGACCGGGCAACTATATGTACTACTATCGCGCTTATGCTCCTCAACAGGCCATGGTTTCTCACAACAATTACATTGACGTCTTCAACCAGTTCGGGCTCATCGGCCTGGGGCTGCTGCTCTGGTTCCTGGGGGAGGTCTGGCGCCTGGGATGGCGGCTGCGCTCCCGTTACCCGGAGGACGGCTTTGCCCAGGGCTACGCGGCTGCGGCCCTGGGCGGGCTGGCCGGCCTGGCTGTGGGGATGATGCTGGGCGACTGGTTCCTGCCCTACGTCTACAACATCGGCCTGGCCGGCTTCCGCCACAGCCTGTACTCCTGGCTGTTCCTGGGCGGGCTGGTGGCGCTGGACCATCTGGCGCGAGGAGAGCAACGTGAGCGTTGACCTGACCGTTTCGATCATTAATACCAACAATCGGGAGCTGTTGCGCAACTGTCTGCGCTCCATCTTCGAGAACACCCGGCGCATCAGCCTGGAGGTGTACGTGGTGGACAACGCCTGCACCGATGGCAGCGCAGAGATGGTGGAGGCCGAGTTCCCCCAGGTCAAGTTGATCCGCAACGAGCAGCGGCTGGGCTTTTGCGCCAATCACAACCAGGTGTTGCGCCTGGCGCAGGGCCGCTACAGCCTGATTCTGAATGAGGATACCGTCATTCAGCCCGGCGCGTTGGATTGCCTGGTGGATTTTATGAATCGCAACAGTCAGGCTGGCGCGGCCGGCCCGATGTTGCTCAATGCAGACGGCAGCTTTCAATCCTCCTTTTTCGATTTCCCAACCCTCATGTCCGAGTTCCTTCTCCAGTCCCGCCTGGGCCTTTTGATCTATGGGCCCTACTATCCCGGTCGCCCCCCGGAGAAAAGTCAGCAGATTGCCGAAGCCGATTGGGTCAGCGGGGCCTGCCTGATGGTGCGGCGAGAAGCCGTGGAACAGGTTGGACTCCTGGACGAGCGTTTCTACGTCTATGCCGAGGAGGCCGACTGGTGTTATCGGATACGGTCCGCTGGCTGGAAGGTCTATTACGTGCCGGACGCCAAAGTCATCCACCTGGAAGGACAGGCCTGGAAACGGTTGGACGATTTCAGGCAGAGCGAACACCGCGCCCAACGGCGAGTTCGCGTGCGCAAGGCCAACCTGCAGTTCTTTCTCAAGCACTATTCCAAACTGACCGGCCTGGCTTTGCGCCTGCTTCTGGCAGCGGTGAGCCTGGCGAAGAGCGCATTCTGGGCAATTGTGTATTTGAGCGGACTGACCCGTCGAGACAGGGCCAGACTGGAAGCCGGCAGCAACTGGCAGGTGCTCAAGATGGCAGTGACATATACCTTGCCGCAGGGTAAAGTTCCGGAGCATGCAAGATGCGCATAACACGTCTGTCCAAATCGTTCCTCCTCATATCCGCCATCGCCTTACTGGCCATCTTGCTGCGCCTGGCGGCCATCGTTCTCTTGGATACCCTCGACGCGCCTCCGCAATACGACGGTCTGGAGTACGACCTGCTGGCCCGCAATCTGCTGGCCGGCGCGGGTTATACGCTGGATGGCCTGCCCACGGCGCATCGCACGCCGGTTTATCCGGCCTTTCTGGCCCTGGTGTATGCGCTTTTCGGCCACGCCTATGCCGCCGTGCGTATTGCACAGGCGATCCTGGGCGGCATCACTGCTGTTCTGGGCTATATCCTGGCCCGGAAGGTCTATGGACACAGGGTAGGGCTCTTTGTGGCCCTGGGTCTGGCACTCTACCCTCACCTGATCTATACGGCCACGGTCTTTTATTCCGAGAACATCTTCATCCCCCTGTTCATCGGCCTGAACATCTTGCCGGTCGAGGCTTTTCTTTTGCAAAGGAGTGGTGGCCTGCCACCCCTGCCAATACGCCGACGGCCCACTGGTCGTTCCTGTATCCCCTCTATCTGGCTGCCGTCTACGGGCTGTTTGGCCATCATCCCTTGATCGCCCGGTTGATCCAGGCGGTTGCGAGCGGGATCTTGCTTCCTCTGCTGGTCTTCCGCGTTGGCCGTCACGTCTTGGGGCCAAAAGTTGGGTTGATCGCGGCCGGGCTTTCGGCGATCTATATCTATCTCGTGTACTACAATGCCGCACTGGTGACAGAGACGTTTCACACCATCGCTGTTCTCTGGTCCCTCGACATTGCTCTCGAATTGAGCCATCGCCCTACCAGGCGAGGGTGGTTGGAATTCGGCCTGGCCTTGGGAATCGCCGCCCTGCTTCGGCAGGTCATTCTGTTGTTTGTTCCTGTCCTGTTCGTCTGGCTGCTGTGGGCCGGGCGCAAACATGTTCGACCGAGAGCTCTTCTCATCTCAATCATTGTGATGATTGCCCTCATTGTGCCCTGGACGCTTCGGAATTACCTGGTCTTTCATCGCTTCGTGTTGCTAAATACCAATGCCGGCTTTGCCTTCTTCTGGGCCAATCATCCCAGGCATGGTACAGACTTTATACCCCTGTTTTCCAACGAGAAGTACGCTGCCTTGATCCCACAAGAATTGCGGGGGCTGAACGAAGCCGAGATGAGCGATGCGTTGATGCAAAGGGGGTTGCGCTTCGTAGTAGAGGATCCATGGCGCTATTTTCTGCTCTCCTTGAGCCGGGTCAAGGAGCTTTTCAAGTTCTGGCCCTCGGCTGAGTCGAGTCTCATCAGCAACCTGGCGCGCGTTCTTTCCTTTGGCCTTGCCCTCCCGTTTATCCTTCATGGACTCTTTCTGTCACGGTCCCGATGGCGCCAATGCATGTTACTGTATCTATTCATTGCTGCCTATAGTCTGATTTATCTTCTCTCCTGGGCGCAGATTCGCTACCGCATCCCGATGGACCCGGTGCTGCTGGTCTTTGCCGGGCTATCTTTGTCTGATCTGGCGAATCGCTGTGCGCCGTGGTTCTCTCGCCTGTTGTCGCTCTTCTCTCGACCTTCTGCCAGCACTCAGTGCCCCACGGCGGCGAAGGACGTTTGATCCAGGGCTATTCCATGTCGCGTATATCGAGCCGTCACTGCGCCATTTGTGACCAGGACCGGGCGAAAGTCCTGTTCCGCCCGCGGTCGTCGCCCGGCCCCGTCGTCCGCTGCCGGCGTTGCGGCCTGGTCTACGTGTCGCCCCTGCAAGATGGCCGCGCCGTGATTCAAGATGGCCCAATTCTGGGCCACCTGGACCCCAAAGTACTTACCAGCGCCGATCTGCGCGACGTCGCCGGCTGCTGGGAGTTCTCAATGTTGCCGGCCAAAGAAGCTGAATGGCCGGCCTTTCGCCTCAACGCTGCCGATGCCCTGGATCGGATCGAACAGTATGTCCGACCGCCCGGCCGATTGCTGGACTTTGGCTGCGGGTGGGGCTTCTTCCTGGGCGTTGCCCGAGAACGCGGCTGGGAGCCCTACGGCCTGGAGCCTTTGCCCGGCCACGCCGTCCATGCCCGGGCCAGGTTCGGCGTCACCGTCGTCACGGATATCCTGCGCGACGACACCTTCCCACCCGATTTCTTCGACGCCGTTACCGCCTTCCAGGTCTTCGAGCACCTGCCCGACCCGGCCGGCGACCTGGCGCGGCTCCACCGCATGCTCAAGCCGGGCGGCGTCATCTTGATCGAGGTGCCCGATATCGAAACCTGGAGCGTGCGCCTGCTCGGATCGCGCCATCGCCACTTTGTCCAGGACCACCTCACCTTCTTCTCGGCGCGCACGTTGGCGATGCTTCTGGAGAAGCACGGCTTTCAGGTGTTGTGCAGCTACCATCCCTCCCGCCGCATGACTGTCCGTCACCTGATAGCCGATTGGGGTGGACGCTACCTGCCCGCACAGATGGTCAGCGCGGCCAGGGGTGTTGCTGAGCGCCTGGGATGGTGGGAAAGGGTCATCAGCATCAACCTGGGCGATATCGTAACCGTAGTTGGCCAGAAATGCGCATCCTCTTCCTGACCCAGGTCCTGCCCTATCCGCTGGACGCCGGGCCCAAGATCCGGGCCTGCTACACGCTGCGCCACCTGGCCCAGCAGCACCAGGTCACCCTGCTCTCCTTCGTCCGGCCCACGGATACGCCGGCTCAGGTGGAGCACCTGGCGCAATTCTGTCAGGCCGTCCATACCGTGCCCATGCGCCGCTCACAGGTGCGAGATGCCCTGCACCTGATAGAGAGCCTGATCACCGGTCAGTCGTTCATCATCCGGCGCGACCGCGTGCCCGCCATGGCGCGACGGGTGGATGAGCTGCTGGCGACCGGGGAGTTCGACATGGTTCACGCCGATCAGCTTTGGATGGCCCAGTATGCATTGCGCGCCCGGACTGCAAGCCGCAAGCCGGGATCTCCAATCCCCAGGCTGGTGCTGGACGAACACAATGCCTGCTACCTGATTGCCCGGCGATTGGCTGCAGAGGAGCGCAATCCGCTCAAGCGGGCGCTGGCGATGTTGGAATCGCGCAAAATGGCGCGTTACGAGGTGGAAACCTGCCGCCGGTTTGACCGGGTGGTGTGGGTGACAGAGCAAGATCATCAGGCGGTCGAACAACAGGCATCGGATGGGGAACGTCGGGTGCCCAGGTCTGCCGTGATCCCCATCTGCGGCGATCCTACAACAACGCCGATGATCGGGCGCAAGCCGGGCGCACAACGGGTCACGTTCCTGGGCGGCCTGCACTATCCGCCCAATGCCCAGGGAGTGCTCTGGTTCGTCCGCCACGTCTGGCTGCTCATCCTGCAACAGATACCCGACGCCGTCCTCACCGTCATCGGCAAGGATCCGCCCAGCGGAATCCAATATCCAATATCCAATATCCACCAATCGAACTTGGAGGTAACAGGCTACCTCCCCGACCCTACCCCCTACCTGGCCGAAACCGCTGCCTTCATCGTGCCGCTGCTGGCCGGCGGGGGGATGCGGGTCAAGATCGTGGACGCCTGGATGTGGGGGCTGCCGGTGGTCAGCACGACCATCGGCGCCGAGGGGATCGAGACCCGGCCGGGGGAGAACATCCTGATTGCCGACACGCCGGCCGAATTCGCCCAGGCTGTGGTGCGCCTGTTACGGGATCGGGAAGCGGGGCAACGGATCGGCCAGGCCGGCCGGCGGTGGGCCGAACAGCGCTACGACTGGCGGACGGTCTACCGGGCGTGGGATGAGGTGTATACGATACCGGAGGAAGGATTCGCTTGATCCGCATCCTCACCATCCTCGGCACCCGCCCCGAGGCGATCAAGATGGCCCCGGTCGTGCGGGAGCTGCGCCGCCACCCGGCGCACATCCAGGCCCGCGTGTGCGCCACGGCCCAACACCGGCAGATGCTCGACCAGGCGCTCGATCTCTTTGGCATCGCGGCCGACATAGACCTGAACCTGATGCAGGATGGTCAGAGCCCCTCTCAGGTGGCCGCCCGGGTGCTGACCGGCCTGGAGCCGATTCTGCAGGCCGAACGGCCCGATTGGGTGCTGGTGCAGGGCGACACCACCACCGTCATGGCCGCGGCCATCGCCGCCCACCACCTGAAGATCAAAGTCGGCCACGTGGAGGCCGGCCTGCGCAGCGGCGACCGCTTCAACCCCTTCCCCGAAGAGATGAACCGCGTCATCGCCGACCACCTGAGCGACCTGCACTTTGCGCCCACCGAACGTGCCCGCCAAAACCTGCGGCGCGAGGGCATCCCCGATGCCCGCATCCTCGTCACCGGCAACACCGTCGTAGACGCCCTGCTCTGGGCCGCCGGCCAACCCTGCCCGCCGCAGGTGCAACGCCTCTTGAACCGCGCCGGGGCAAACCAGGACCCGCAATCCCCAATCCCTAATCCCCGATCCCTAATCCGCACTATTCTGGTCACCGCCCACCGCCGCGAGAGCTTCGGCGAGCCGTTGCGCCGCATCTGCACCGCGCTCCGGGAGCTGGCGAGCCGGCGCCCCGACGTGCAGGTGGTCTACCCGGTGCATCTGAACCCCAACGTCTGGGGGCCGGTCCACGAGCTGCTGGAGGATACGCCGCGGATCACCCTGCTGCCGCCGGTGGACTATCTGACCCTGGTGCACCTGATGAAGCACAGCGCCCTGATCCTGACCGACTCGGGAGGCATCCAGGAGGAGGCGCCCAGCCTGGGCGTGCCGGTGCTCGTCCTGCGCGAGGTCACCGAGCGGCCCGAGGCGGTGGAAGCGGGTGCGGCGCGGGTGGTCGGCACCGACCCGCAGCGTATCCTGGCCGAGACGGAGCGCCTGCTGGATGACCCCGCTGCCTATGCGGCCATGGCCCGCGCCGTCAACCCCTACGGCGACGGCCGCGCCGCGGAGCGGATCGTGGCGGCGTTGTTGGAGCGGATATGAACATCCTTTTCGTCGTCCCCTACACTCCCACCCCCATCCGCACCCGGCCCTACAACTTTTCCTCGGGGTGGTGTATAATTGGTTGTGAGTTGTGGAGGATAGCCATGGAAGCGAAGACAATGAGCACGGTTGTGATTGACATCCCGCCAGAAACTTACAGACGGTTGGCAGAGCAAGCCCACAGAGCTGGCAAGGCACCAGAGGTATTTACCCGTGAACTGCTCGAGTCGGCCATCCAGGCTCATGAAGAGGCCCAACCACGGACGGCGCGAGAGGTCCTGCAGGCTGCGGGACGGATCCGGCCTTTGAGCGAAACGCTGCGACGCAAGATCATTCCTGGTGTGACCCTTAACGAAGTCCGGATGGCCTTGAGTCAAGCGGCTGGCCCGTCCCTCAGCGAGATCATTCTGCAACAACGAGGACCTAAATCGTGACCGACTATTATCTCGATGCCAGCGCTTTGGTCAAGCGCTATGTCGGCCCAAAACCTGCCTCCCCTCGTGTTCGTCGCGGCCGACGATGATCTTCTCAGCGCGGCTGAAGCTGAACAGTTCCCTGTTGACAATCCGCTGAATCATCCTTGATCGCCTGTTGCGTATCGCCTATCGCCACACGATACGCCCTATGCCCTACACCATTTAGCCATCGGACCGACTCGGGGGGCATCCAGGAGGAGGCGCCCAGCCTGGGCGTGCCGGTGCTCGTCCTGCGAGAGGTGACGGAGCGGCCCGAGGCGGTGGAAGCGGGTGCGGCGCGGGTGGTCGGCACCGACCCGCAGCGCATCCTGGCGGAGGCAGAGCGCCTGCTCGATGACTCCGCCGCCTATGCGGCCATGGCTCATGCCGTCAACCCCTACGGCGACGGCCGCGCCGCGGAGCGGATCGTGGCGGCGTTGCTGGAGTGGATATGAACATTCTCTTCCTCGTCCCCTACACCCCCACCCCCATCCGCACCCGGCCCTACAACCTGCGGCGCGAGGGCATCCCCGATGCCCGCATCCGCGTCACCGGCAACACCGTCGTAGACGCCCTGCTCTGGGCCGCCGGCCAACCCTGCCCGCCGCAGGTGCAACGCCTCTTGAACCGCGCCGAGGAAACCCAGGACCCGCATTCCGCAATCCAATATCACCATCCCTCCCCTTCGCTTGACAGGATCTCCAGGACAGTATATAATTGTGTTGTACAACAGACAGGTTGGGAGGTATCCTATGGCCGTCAAGATCATCCCCGTCAGTGAGGTGAGACAGAAACTCAAAGACATCCTGACCACCCTGGAGGCCACCGGCGAGCCGTACTTTATCACCCAGTACAGCCGCCCCAAGGCCGTTCTGGTCCGCTACGAGGACTATAACGCCCTGGTTGACCAGGCAGCGGAGGGGCAGCCCCGCATCACCCGCCGCCCTGACATAAGCGGGGGCGAACCCCTCATTCGAGGCACCCGCATCTCAGTGCGTCACATCGTCGAGCGGCTCCAGGCTGGCCAGTCGGTAGATGACATCCTGGCCGCCCTCCCTCACCTGACCGCTGCCCAGGTCTATGATGCTTTCTCGTACTACCACGACCACCAGGCCGAGATCGATCAACTCATCGAGGAGAGCCGGCCCGAGCGGGTCATCGCCACCCAGGGTCTGAAGGTCGAGAAAGTGGCGGACGGTGTCGCCGTCGTTCACGCCTCGTCCTGAGCCTGTGTCGAAGGGGTAAGGGCGGGCGATGGTCATGGAACCAAAGCTTTGCATCGCCCGGTTGTACTTTGATGAGGATGCTGACGCGCGACTGGCGGAGGCCCTGCGGCGGCGCGGCTATGATGTTGAGACGACAGTCGAAGCTGGCCTGCTGGAGGCATCGGACGAGCAGCAGTTGGCCTATGCCGTCAGCCAGCAGCGGGCGCTGGTCACCCATAACATCAAGGACTTTCCTGGGAAGCATGCCAGGTGGGTCGAGGCAGGAGGGACGCCCTGGGGTATCATCATCCTCATCCGTGGCCTGGCGACGCGGGGGTATCAGGTGACGCTGGCCACCCTGTGGCAGGATGAAGAGGAGCGCGTCGCATGCACATCCTCTCCCCGGCCCAGGTCCTGCCCTATCCCCTGGACGCCGGGCCTGCTGCACGCTGCGCCACCTGGCCCGGCAGCACCAGGTCACCCTGCTCTCCTTCGTCCGGCCTGGCGCCAACACCGCCTGGCTCTGGCCGGCCACTACCGCCGGCCGGTGGTTATGGGAGATGGAGAGGCGCGGCGACACGGAGACACAGAGGGGCGGAAGGGATAAGGACGGGAAGATGGCCTATCGCCCGCCGTCCGGCGCGCTGGGACTCGTCTTCGCCGGACTGGCCGTGGCCGATGTGGTTGGGCGGATGGGGAGGAGAGGGGAGCAGAGGAGCAGATCAGGGAATTACCAGACGGTTTGAACGACGCCCGCTCTTCGGATCTCCTCGTCTCTGGTGATCAGGGTAGCCTGATGAGCCAAAGCTTCGCACACGATCATCCGATCGTGCATCTCCGAGATAGGGGTCACGTTCGGGAGGCGACGGGCGGCTTGAAGGTCAAAGGGGAGGACCCGGTAGTTATCAGCCGCAGCGATACGGTCCAGGACCTCGGTGACGTCAATATCATGTCGCCTCCGCTCAACGGTGAAGATGACCTCGGCCAACACGATGGCCGGTATCAGCAGGATTGCTTCACCACTCTCTATCTCGGAGAAAGCCGTCTGTGCTGCGGGCGAAAGCAGCGGGAGATCATACAGATACCAGAGCAGGGTGTGGGTGTCCGTCACGTAGAGTTGGGGGTCAGGCATTAGAGAGGGCCTTGTCTATCTCGTGTGCTAACTGCTCAACCTTCCGATTCGACTCACGACGGATGGCGGCAATGGTATCGGAGACCCAATCTCCTTCTTCTTCGGCAGCGCTCAGGTAGTTCTTCCAGATGCCACGTAAGTGGACGATGCGCCGGATTTTTTCCTGAACGCTGTCAGGCCTGCGCTCAATCTGTACCCTGATCCGTTCGTTCTCCCGCAGAGGAATATCTATGACAGGCCTGATCACCCCATTTTGATAGATTGCTTCTACAGTTAGCGTTTTTATCGTTTCCATCCGTCTTCCCACTTTTCTGCTGCGAACTTGATTCATGCCAGCCACGGCACATTTAGCCTCCATAGCCATTATCAGTATAGCACAAGAGTGAGCTTTGAACAAGATAGCCACATCCTGTGTCCCGCTTTGCGTGCGCATCCTCTTCCTGACCCAGGTCCTGCCCTATCCCCTGGACGCCGGGCCTGCTACACGCTGCGCCACCTGGCCCGGCAGCACCAGATCACCCTGCTCTCCTTCGTCCGGCCTGGCGCCAACACCGCCTGGCTCTGGCCGGCCACTACCGCCGGCCGGTGGTTATGGGAGATGGAGAGGCGCGGCGACACGGAGACGCAGAGGGGCGGAAGAGATGGAGATGGTCTATCGCCTGGTCCGCCGCCTCTTCTCTCGCCGGTGAGGGCATTCCTCATCTGGGTTTGGCCACCGGGTGCCCATTGACAAAATGGACCAGTTGGTGATATAATCAGGTCATCTTGACCTGTTGGAGGTGGACGATGGCCCGCACCATTGGGATGGCCGAAGCCAAGAGCAAGCTGTCCGATCTGGTTGGGCAGGTAGCCTATGGAGGCCAGCAATTCATCCTCGAACGACGCGGCCGACCCATGGCCGTGCTGATCAGCGTGAAAGAATACGAGCGTTTGAAGGAACTGGCGGGGCCGGCTGCCAGCGGCTCCCCTTCACCCCTGCCCCCGCAACTCCTCCGCCGACAAGAGGCACTCATGGCCCGGGCACGACACCTGGAAGCGCGCCTGGGCGATCCGGTGGAGCGACTGATGAAACTCCTCAGCACCCTGCCGCCGGAAGGGGACCGCTTCTGGGTGGACATCCACGAGATCGGTTGATGGCCATCTACGACCTTACTGATCCGTCCGTGCCCTTACCACCTCAATTGGTGCTGGATAGTTCCCTGCTCGTGGCCCTCCGTCCCGGTGACGATAACCCGCATGCCCTTGCCGTTCAGGGGTTCGTCAGACGCTTGCGCGAGCAAATCGCTGCCTACCAGATGGTGGTCTGGCTCCTCCTGCCCGTGCTCCAGGAGTGCTATCACATCATCCTGGCCAACAGCCTGCGTCGCACCTGGGCGGCGATGGATCCTGCTGTCCGGCCGGCTAATTGGCTGGCGATGTATAAGCGTCAGCCCGAACTGCTGAAGGTGGGGTTTCCTGATCTGACAGAGTTCGGGGAAATCCTGGCAACCATTCCGCTGACGCAGGTGCAACCGGAAGACCTGACAACCTCTGTCGGTGCTGAGCCCTTGGAAGAGCGGCTCCCTTACTTCATTACCACTTACCACCTGTTGCCCCAGGATGCGTTGATCCTGGCCGAAGCCGAACGGCTGAGAGTATCCGCCGTGGCCACGCTCGACCAGGATTGGCAGCGAGTAACCGTCTTTGATGTGTATACCTGCCCGAACAAAGGGTGAGGATACCTGAAAACGAGGGGCCAATATGTCGCATCGAGTGAAACGGGTGCTTCGATGGCTTTAGGGGATTCGTCTTCCTACGTGACATACTGGCGCAGACGCCAGGCCTGGGAACATCGTCATAGCCTGCACCTGGCCCGGCAGGCGCGTCGCGCCGCGCTGCGCATCGCGGCGATGCTGCGCCGCGATTTCGGCGTCACGCAGGTCGTGCTCTTTGGCTCTCTGGTGCGTGGGCGTTTCCAGCCCGACTCGGATATTGACCTGGCAGTGGCTGGGCTGAGAGCCACCGATTTCTTTGCAGCCCTGGCTCAGGCCGCCAAATTGAGCGAGTTCTCCATTGACCTCAAACCACTGGAAGACCTGGACCTTTATTTCAGAGAGCGGGTGCTTGCAACCGGTGAGGAGATCTGAGATGCGAGAGGTGTCACCCGACGAGATACGCGGCCTGGTCACCGACCTTGCTGCGGAATTGAGACGCCTTCAGGCGCTGGCTGGCGACGTGGCCGCCGTGCGCGCAGAGATCGAGCAGGACCCTGCTCATGCCCCCCTGTTTTATGAGAACCTGGCATTCAAGCTCCATAACTTTTATACCGGTTGCGAACGCATCTTTCAGACGGTAGCATCTGAATTGAACGGTGCGCCGCCCGCCGGGTTCGATTGGCATCGTCGGTTGCTGGAACGGATGGGAATCGCCTGGCAGAGCCGGCCAGCCCTGCTCAGCCCTGCCACCGTTGAGAGCCTGCGCGAGTACCTGGCCTTTCGCCATGTGGTGCGAAACATCTATGGCTTTGAGCTCGACCGTGAACGCATCGAATACCTGGTGGGCCGTTATCCCCAGGTCTGGAGACAAGTCGAGGCCGACATCCAGCGCTTTATGGCCTGGCTCGAGGCGCTGGCCACTGAGCTGGCAATGCCCCCGATTCTCTAAGCGCATCCTTTTCGTCGTCCCCTACATCTCCACCTCCGTCCGCACCTCCCCTACAACCTGATCGGCGGCCTGCGGCGCGCGGCCATGTGGTATCCGACACGATAAGATGCACATCCTGTTCATTGTCCCCTACACCCCCACCCCCATCCGCACCCGCCCATACAACCTGATCCGCGGGCTGGCGGCGCGCGGCCATCAGGTGACGCTGGCGACCCTGTGGCAGGACGAAGAGGAGCGCGCTGCCCTGGGGCGGTTGGAAGAGGAGGGGATTCACATCCTCGCTGCCCATCTGCCGCGCGGGCGTGCGCTGTGGAACTGCCTGCGCGCCCTGCCCACCCGCACGCCCCTGCAGGCCGTCTACTGCTGGCAACCCGCCCTGGCCCGTCTTCTGGAACACGCAACACGCAACACGCCATACGACATCATCCACGTCGAACACCTGCGCGGCGCCTGCTACGGCCTCTATCTCCAATCTCCAATCTCCAATCTCCAATCTCCAATCGTGTGGGACTCGGTGGACTGCATCAGTTACCTGTTCGAACAGGCAGCGGCGCGCAGTGGCAGCTTTTTCGGCCGCTGGGCCACCCGCCTGGAACTGGGCCGCACCCGCCGCTACGAGGGCTGGCTCGTGGGGCAATTCGACCGGGTATTGGTCACCTCCGAGGTGGACAAAGCCGCGTTGGAAGGATTGGCACGGATCAGCGAAGCAGCGAAGCAGCGAGGCGGCGAAGCAGCGAAGCAGCGAGGCGGCGAAGCAGTGAAGCGGCGAAGCGGCGAAGCAGCGAAGCAGCGAAGCAGCAAATCAGCGAAGCAGCGAAGCAGCAAATCAGCTTCCAGTTTCCAGCTTTACCCAATACCCAATACCCAATACCCAATACCCAATACCCAATACCCGATATCCGTTCTGCCCAATGGCGTCGCCCTGGACTATTTCACCCCCTCCGCCGGGCCGCGCCAGCCGGACACGCTGGTCTTTACCGGCAAGATGAGTTATCATGCCAACGTCACGGCGGCGTTGTATCTGGTCGAGGAAATCATGCCCCACGTTTGGGCGCAGCGCCCCCGGGCCAGGGCGTGGATCGTCGGCAAAGACCCGCCGCGTGAGGTCCAAAAGTTGGCCACGGGTGAGCCGCGGATCACAGTCACCGGCAGGATACCCGATGTCCGCCCTTATTTGTGGCGTGCGGCCGTTGCCGTGGCGCCGATCCTCTACGGCGCAGGCATTCAGAACAAGGTGCTGGAGGCCATGGCCTGTGGCACGCCGGTCGTTGCCACGCCGCAGGCGGTCTCTGCGCTCGGCGTGGTGAACGGCGAGCACGCGCTGGTGGCAGAGGATCCCGACGCCTTTGCCGCCGCCGTGCTGCGGCTGCTGGACGATGCGGCGCTGCGCCAGGCCCTCGGCCAGGCCGGTCGGCGCTATGTGGAGCAGCATCACGACTGGCGGGAGATCGTTGGGCGGTTGGAAGGGACCTATGAGGAGGCGATTGTACGCGAAAAGAGCTGAGAAGACGCTCAAAAACATCCCTTTCACCGCCGAGCACGCGGAGAACACGGAGAAATCACAAATTTCATGCCTGACCACACCGAAGAGCTGCTGCTGAGATTACTTGCCTTCCCCTGGGCCTCCTCCCGGCCGGCCTCCGCACCCCTGGCCGAACCCGAAGCCTCCGCCGTGGCCCGACTGGCCCTGGCTCAGGGCCTCGGCCCGCTGCTCTACGGCCGGCTGCGCGGGCTGGGGGTCCTGCCACCGGCCGCCGAAGAGCCCCTGCGCCAGGCCTACTACGCCAACGCCGCCCGCAACGCCCGCATCCTGCACGAGTTGGAGGCCGCGCTGCGGCGGCTGGAGACCGCACTCATCCCTGTGCTCCTGCTCAAGGGCGCCGCCCTGGCCCTGGCCGTCTACGAGAACCCCGCCCTGCGCCCCCTGGGCGATCTGGACCTGCTCGTGCGCCCCGCCGACGCCGATGCCGCGCTCGCGGCCCTGGCCGGCCTGGGCTATCGGCCACAGCAGCACGAGCCGGCCCCCGGTTCCATCCGCACCTATGAGAACGAGATCATGTTGGGCCGGGAGGGTGCCCCCGCCCCGCTCGAATTGCACTGGGGCCTTTTCGATTCGCCCCACTACCAGAGCCACCTGCTCATCGAGTGGTTCTGGCAGACAGCCCGCCCGGTGCGCATCGGGGACACCGTGGCTCAGGTATTGGGCCCCGAAGCCCAGACTTTGCACCTCTGCGGGCACCTGCTCCTGCACCACAGCGTCGAAGCGCGCCTGCTCTGGCTGCACGATATCGCCGAGGTGATCGGGCGCTATCAGGAGGAGATCGACTGGCCCACGCTCCTGGAACAGGCCCGCGCCTGCGACCTGCTGATGCCGCTGCAAAAGGTATTGCCACGCATCGTGTGCGACTGGCAAGCCCCCATTCCTCCCACCGCGCTGGAGCGCCTGGCCGCGCTTCGCCCATCCCGCGCCGAGGAGCGCATCCAGGCCCGCCTCTCCTCCGGCCCACGCCCGGCTGGCCGACGCCTGCTGGACGACCTGGCCGACACGCCCGGCTGGCCGCACCGCCTGCGCCTGGCCTGGATCAACCTTTTCCCGACGCCCACCTACATGCAGCAACGCTACCACATCCGCCATCGCTTGCTCGTGCCGTTGTTCTATCCTTATCGCTGGTTCCTGGGACTGCGCGGCCTGGCCTCTCACAGATAACCTTTATGCAGAAACCGCCTTTGGCACCGAGACTGCTGGCAATGTTCTTCCCGGGCCGGGAATGGATCGCGGCCTGCTACTCTGTGGAACGCCCGACGCTGGTGGCGCTCTACACGGCGGCGCATCCCCTGCGCGTCCTCTGGCTGGCGGCGCTGGGACTGCGCCAACTGGTCGGCGCAAGATAAAACCACGCCCCATACACCTGGACTCTGAACACCACAGGGAATAGAGGTTAGGGCCGGTCATGGCCACACGATATGGCCCGCCTGAAAAAGTTCCGGTAAACGGCGGGTGCCTGCCGGTGGCGATTGGCCCCGAACCTTGTGCGATTGTCGGGTGATGTGGCTCCATGCCGGGACCCCGGCGCGGCGGGCCGGCGCTGTATGGAGCCGCATCCCGACCGGCGGAAAACTGTCGAGCCCCGGAAAAGAGCGATGAAGAAAGCCGATCCCCCGTGTCACAGACTGTTTCCCCTGTCCCGCAGGGCACGCCACCGGCTGCTGGTCATCCTGCTGCTGTCTGGCGACGCCCTGGCGCTGGGCCTGGCCTTTGCCCTGGCCTTCCTGTTGCGCTTCCAGGTCCTGCTCTATCAGGGCCCCCTGACCCCCTCTACCTATCGCTGGCTGGTCGCCGGAGCCATCCCGATCTGGCTGTGCATCTTTGCCCTGCTCCAGCTCTACAACCCCCATTACCTCTTTGGGGGATTGTACGAATATGGTCAGGTCTTTAACGGCGTTCTGCTGGGAACGATGGCTTTGGTGTTGCTTGGCTTTTTCCAACGCGACGAGCTGACTATCTCGCGGGGCTGGCTGGCTCTATTCTGCTTCTTTGCCCTGTTCCTGGTAGGCGGCACCCGCTTTGGCCTGCGCCGCCTGGTCTATGCCCTGCGCCGGCGGGGCCACCTCCTTTCGCCGGCCGTCATCGTCGGGGCCAACGAAGAGGGCTGCGCTCTGGCCGAACAACTCCAGAGATGGTCCACCTCGGGGCTCTACCTCCAGGGGTTCATTGATGAGGAAAAACCGATCGGCAGCCGTGTCCTGAACCCCTACCGCATCCTGGGCGGCCTGGATGAACTGGAGCGGTTGGTGGATCGGGAGGAGGTCGAAGAGGTCATTGTAGCCTCGACGGCTCTCAGTCGGGAGCAACTCCTGGCCCTCTTCCGCAGCGTCGGCACCCATCCCCAGGTGCAACTGCGCCTTTCGTCCGGCCTGTTCGAGATCATGACCACCGGCCTGCAGGTCAAAGAGATAGGCTACGTTCCATTGGTCAGCCTCAACAAAGTCCGCATCACCGGCCTGGACGCCCTGCTCAAGCGCGCTCTGGACTGGGGCCTGACACTGCCGGGTTTGCTCTTCCTCTCCCCTTTCCTGGCGCTCATTGCTCTGATCATCAAGGTGGATTCGCCGGGGCCGGTCCTCTATCGGCGGCGGGTGGTAGGGGTAGGTGGCCGCGAGTTCGATGCCTTCAAATTCCGCACCATGTTTGTCAACGGCGACGAGATCCTGGCCAGGCATCCGGCGTTGAAGGCCCAATTGGAAAAGAACCATAAACTCAAGGACGATCCCCGCGTCACCCGCGTTGGTCGTTTTCTGCGGAAATACAGCCTGGATGAATTGCCACAGCTCTTCAATGTGTTGCGCGGCGAGATGAGTCTGGTTGGACCACGCATGATCTCCCCGGCTGAAAAGGCCGAGTATGGAAAATGGGGGCTGAACCTGTTGACCGTCAGGCCGGGGATCACCGGCCTGTGGCAGGTCAGCGGCCGGGCCGACGTCCCGTACGAAGAGCGGGTGCGTCTGGACATGTATTACATTCGCAACTGGACCATCTGGCTCGATCTGCATCTTTTGCTGCGGACCATTCCGGTCGTATTGCGGGGAAAAGGAGCCTATTGACCCCCGTCAAGGAGATGGATGGACCATGATCATTGTGCAAACCCCCCTGCGCATCAGTTTTTTCGGCGGTGGCACCGACTTTCGGGACTTTTACACCCGGGAAGAGGGCTGTGTGCTGAGCAGCGCCATTGACAAAGGCATCTTTGTGATCGTCAAGCGCCGCTTCGACACCAAAATCCGGGTGGGCTACACCCGCACCGAACTGGTGGAGCGCGTGGACCAGATCCAACATGATCTGGTGCGCGAGGCGCTGCGCCTGACCGGCGTGGAACAACAGATCGAAATCAGTACCATGGGCGACATCCCTTCCGCCGGTTCCGGCCTGGGCTCCTCCAGCACGGTGACGGTCGGGTTGCTCAACGCCCTGTACACCTTTCTGGGGGAGCCAAGGGACCTGGAGACGCTGGCCCGCCAGGCGTGCCAGATCGAGATCGAGCGCCTGGGCCGGCCCATCGGCAAGCAGGATCAGTATATCGCGGCTTACGGTGGCCTGCGCTTCATCCGCTTCCTGGCCGACGAGTCGGTGATTGTCGAACGGATCAACCTGTCCGACAGCGAGCAACGGCGGTTCAACCAGCAGTTGATGCTCTTTTACACCAACAAAACCCGACACAGTGAGGAGGTGCTGACCGAACAAAAGGCCCACATTGCCGACCGGCTGGAAGTGCTGCGCAGCCTGAAAGAGATGGCCGGTCAGGGCCGCGCCCTGCTGGAAAAGGGCGATTTCGACCTGTTTGGCCGCCTGCTGCACCAGGGTTGGGAGTTGAAGAAACAGATGGCCAGCAAGATCTCCAACGGCACCATTGATGAACTCTATGCCACCGCCCGCAAGGCCGGCGCCCTGGGCGGCAAGATCACTGGCGCTGGCGGCGGCGGCTTCCTGCTGCTCTATTGCCCCCGCGAAAAGCAGGACCGCGTGCGCGATGCGCTGCGGCCGTTGCAGGAGCTGCCCTTTCACCTGGACCCAGAGGGCACCCGCGTCATCTTTCACTATCGCCGATAACAGGGCCCAATGAACCACCCTCCTGCGCCTTGGTGGTTCTCAGGCTGGCTCTAAACAACTACGAGGAGGGAGAAGACAGATGGACGGCATCTATCGCTACATCCAGGAGATCAAACAGACGCTGGACCAACTGCCCTGGTCGGCCATTCAGACCACCATCGCCATCCTCCACCAGGCCCGTCTGAACAACCGCCAGGTGTTCATCATGGGCAACGGCGGGAGCGCAGCCACCGCCTCGCACTTTGCCTGCGACCTGGGCAAGGGTACACTCATGCCGGGCCGCCCCCGCTTTCGGGTCATCGCCCTGACCGATAACATGCCCCTCTTTTCTGCCCTGGCCAACGACTTTGGCTACGACCGGGTGTTTGTCGAGCAACTGGCCAGCCTGGTACAACCCGGCGACGTGGTGATCGGCATCTCCGGCAGCGGCAATTCTCCCAACATCCTGAACGCCATCCTGTTTGCCCACCAGGTGGGCGCCATCACCATCGGCCTGACCGGGTTCGATGGAGGGCGACTGAAAGAGTTGGTGGATGTCTGCATCCTGGTGCCCAACCACTGCATGGAGCAGGTAGAGGACCTGCACCTGATGCTGGAGCACCTGATCTCCTCCCAACTGCGCCAGGCCATCAGCCTGCAGGAGGTCCCCCTCTCAGAGCGGTCCCAGGCCATCGAATTGGGCCTGCGCCTGGCCCAGGAGGCCCTGGAGCAGGGCCTCCTGCCGCCGAGCGGGGAATGACTCATCGGTCGCTGACCGGATTGCCAGACAGGACGGTCTGTGCTATAATGATATTTAGGGACTGAAGAGAAAAATGATCCAGGAATTCTTACTCGTTGACCCGACCTCGCTGGTGGAGGAACTGAGCCTGGTCTTTGACCTGCCGACGGCGGAGACACTGGCCCGGGTGATGAGCCGCACCGTCACCCAGGCGCATATGGCCGGAGTTGCCACGAAAAGGGATGTGGACCGCCTGGAGGCCGCCATCGAGCGCCTGGCCGAGGCCCAGCAACGCACCGAGGAACGGATGGACCGCCTGGAGGCGGCCGTCGAGCGCCTGGCCGAGGCCCAACGCCGGACCGAGGAACGGGTGGACCGCCTGGAGGCCGCCGTCGAGCGCCTGGTCGAGGCCCAACGCCGGACCGAGGAACGGGTGGACCGCCTGGAGGCGGCCGTTGAGCGCCTGGAAGCCGCCGTCGAGCGCCTGGCCGAGGCCCAACGCCGGACCGAGGAACGGGTGGACCGCCTGGAGGCCGCCATCGAACGTCTGGCCGAGGCCCAGCAGCGCGCCGAGGAACGGATGGACCGCCTGGAAGCGGCCGTCGAGCGTCTGGCCGAGGCCCAACGCCGGACCGAGGAACGGGTGGACCGCCTGGAGGCGGCCGTCGAACGCCTGGCCGAAGCCCAGAGCCGGACACAACGGGCTGTTGATCGGCTTGCCAGACAGGTAGGGGGCCTGAGCGAAACCGTCGGCGGTGACATCGAAGACATCGCCTACATCGTCCTCCACGATGTGCTGCAACGCGAGTTCGGCTGGCGGGTCGGCCCGCTGCAACGGACGTGGCAGACATGGGATGGGCGGCCGGAAGAGGTGAACCTCTTTGGCCAGGCCAGCGACCCGGCTCAACCTGAACGGACCATCTGGATTGTCGGCGAGGCCAAACACAATTTGACCCTGAAACAGGTAGAGCGCTTCGCCCGGCAGGTGGAGCGCGCGCGACACCACCTGGCCGGCGAGCTGTTCCCGGTGTGCTTCTGCTATCGGGCCCGCCCGGAAGTGCAGGAGCGACTGCAGGAATTGGGCATTCGCCTCGTCTTCTCCTACGGTCGGATGGCATAGCCCTCTCTGCCATGGCTGCTACCTTGTGCCCCTGGTTGGGCAGCGACCAGGACCGCCAGATCCGCTACGCCGAACCGAACGAGGCCCACCTGTGCTATGCCCGGGAGCGCCCGACGGAAGTCGCCCTGGACCACCAGGCGCAATTCTGCCTGACGGAGGAGCATCGGGCCTGCCGCTTTTACCGCCAGCCGCCAGCCTCGCCGCCGCCCGAACCGCGTCCCACCGCTGCGGTCGAGGATGAGGTCGGGCCGCCGCCGGCGCGCTTCCCGGTGTTGCGGTCGGTGTTGTGGGTGGCCGCCATTCTGGTCAGCCTCGCCGTCGTGTACTACTATGGCTCGGCGCTGCTGACCCCAGCGCCAACGGCCACCCCCACCGTCCGGGCCGGTACCCATCCCACCTCCACGGCCACGGCCACCCTGACCACTCCCGTGGCCCCGCCGACGCCGACCTTCCGCTTCCTGGAACCCACCGCCACGCCGACCCCTTATCCCGGCGGAGCCATCTACAATCTGTCGCCCCAGGCTGGCGCAGCCGGTTGGGTGGCCAGCGACGAGGAGCGGGGCAACCATCTGGGCGATTCATACCTCTATACCGGCGTGTTCGACCGGATCATCTACCACGGCATCTTCCAGTTCAACCTGTCGGCCGTGCCCCGCGGGGCCACCATCCACGCCGCTGTCCTGGAGCTGACCGGCCTGGATGCCCGCCGTCTGGGCGGCGAAGGGGTGTGGGAGGTCCGCGTTCTGCCCCGCGAGGCCGACGCCGAGTGGAGTCGCCTGACCTTCCAGCGGGTGCACAATGCCCCGGTGCAGTGGAGCCTGTCACCGGCACTGGGTGTGGGAGACCTGGCCGTGGGCCAGACCAACCTCTTTGTGCTGTCAACCGAGCAGCTTCGTGACCTGGAGCAGCGCCTGCTCGACGAACATTATACCGTTTCCTTTCGGCTGGATGGGCCGCTGGCCGGCGAAAACAGCGTCTTTGCCTGGGATACCGGCTCCGGGCCGGCCACCCAGGGCCGCCCGCCCCGGCTGCTGCTGAATGTCGGGCCGCCGCCCAGGACCCCCATCCCCACCGGTCCGGTGCCACCGACCCATACCCCGACCCCCTCCCTCACCCCTACCCCCACCGACACGCCGGTGTGGTTCGTGGTCACCAGCACCCCGACGCCGGCCAACGCCGTGACGGCGGCCGCAATCGCCCTCCGCCAGACGGTGTGGGCCACCACCACCGGCACGGCCACACCCCTGCCTCCGTTCGTAGCCACGGCCACGCCCGACTATGTCGTCGTCACCAACACCCCTACCCCGGCCGGGTATGCCACGGCCGTCTATCTGCGGGCGCTGGCCACGGCCCACGTCATCCTCACCGGCACGCCCACCCCTACGCCGCACAACCTGGCCACAGCCACCTCTACCCCCCGGCCCACAGCCACGCCGGTGCTGATCTGGCTGGACGAACTGACCGGCACCCCGACCCCTACCCCGACCCCCACCCCCACCACGCCCCCCATGCCCGCCATCCTGCGGGGCAAAATCCTCTTCCTCTCCGACCGGGGTGGGCAGCCGGGGGTCTATGTGCTCGATCCCGATACGGGGCGCGTGGGGGTGCTCACCGCCCGCTGGCCCTACGATCAGGCGCTCCAACAGGAAAACGCCTCGCCCGATGGCCAGGCGTGGGCCTACGTCCGCAACGACGGCCAGGGGGTGCCGCAGGTCTATATCTATTCCGCCTACTATGGCGGCTCGTGGCAGGTCACCTTTAACAGCCGCACCAGCTACGATCCGGTCTGGTCACCCCGTGGCGATCAACTGGCCTTTGTATCCATCGAAAGCGGCAACGACGACCTCTATGTCATCGGCACCGATGGCAAGGGCCAGAAGCGGCTGACCTTTAACCAGTGGGAGTGGGACAAGCACCCCTCCTGGTCGCCCGACGGCCGGCAGATCGTCTTCTGGTCGAACCAGGATACAGGCCGCCGGCAACTGTGGATCATCAACGCCGATGGCAGCGGGCGGCGCCTTTTGCTCGACAGCCCCGCCAACGACTGGGACCCGGTCTGGGTCAAATAGCAGGGTGCGTTTGCCCGGGGGCACCGGGTTGTACAATCGCCCACAATGTGTTACAATAGAATAGGGTAATGAAACATGGAGCTACGGCAGTATGCAGCGGTTGTCTGGAAGTGGTTATGGCTGATCCTGCTCGGCACGGCCGTTGCCGGGGTTTCCACCTGGCTGGCGGCCAAAGATCAGCCCCCCATCTATCAGAGCTCCACCACACTCATGATCGGCCAGACCATCGAAAAGGCCAACCCCAACTACACCGACTTTTATGCCGGCCAGCAGTTGGCCCAAACCTACTCCGAGCTGATCAAACGCGAGCCGATCCTGAAAGCGACGGCCCGGGCGCTGGGCTTTGAAGAGGAATGGCGCAGCCTGCAAGGGCAGATCGCAGTCAGCCTGGTGCCCAACACCCAGCTCATGGAGATCAAGGTGATCGACACCGACCCCAGGCGGGCCCAGTTGATCGCCGATGAGCTGGCCCGGCAACTGATCAGCAGTGTCGAAAAGGCCAGGCCGCAAGACAGCAACCGCGAGTTCATCCAGGAGCAGGCCAATAGCCTGCCGCCCAAAATCAAGGCTGCCCAGGAGGAGATCCAGAAACTGGAGGCAGACCTGGCCCAGGCTTTCAGCGCCCGGCAGATCCAGGAGATCCAGAACCAGATCGCCATCCTGCAAAACCAGATCAACACCTGGCAGGCCACCTATGCCCAATACCAGTTGCTGTTGGGCGAGCAGGGGATCAACACCCTCACGGTTATCGAAGAAGCCAGCCTGCCCACGGTGCCTGTCGGCCCGCAATGGAAAAAACAGGTGCTGCTGGCCGCTGCGGTGGGGTTGGTCCTGGCCACAGGTGCGGCCTTTCTCCTGGAATATCTGGATGACACGGTCAAATCGCCCGACGATGCGACCCGGACGATGGGGCTGACCACGGTGGGGGCCATCAGCCGCATCGCCGGCGACAACCCGGCCGACAAACTGATCACCGTCCGCCATCCCAAGTCCCCCATCGCTGAAGCCTATCGGGTCATGCGCACCAATTTGCACTTTTCCTCCCTGGACCGCCCCCTGAAATCGTTGGTGGTCACCAGCCCCAATCCGGTGGAGGGCAAGAGCACCACCCTGGCCAATCTGGGGGTGGTGATGGCTCAGGCCGGGAAATCGGTGGTGCTGGTGGATTCGGACCTGCGCCGGCCGATGCTGCACAAGATCTTTCAACTCCAGAACAAGGAGGGGTTGACCAGCGTCCTGCTCCAGGATGAACCATCGTTGGATGGGCACCTGCAGGAGACCGGCATTGAAAACCTGCGCGTGCTGACCAGCGGCCCCCTGCCGCCCAACCCATCGGAGTTGCTCGGCTCGCAAAAGATGCGCCAGCTCATCGAACACTTGAAAGACAGGGCCGATGTGATCCTGTTCGATACACCGCCGGCCATCCCGGTCACCGACGCGGCAGTGCTGGCTGCCCAGGCCGACGGCGTGCTGCTGGTGGCCGATGCCGGGCGGACGCGGCGGAACATGGCCCGCCAGGCGGTGGAAAGCCTGCGGCAGGTGGGGGCTAACCTGCTGGGCGTGGCCCTGAACCGCCTCTCGCCGCGGAGTGCCGGCGGGTACTATTACTACTATTACTACTACTACTATTCCGAAGACAACAAAGGCCGCAAACGGCGGCGGCGGCGCTGGTACCAGCGCATCCCGCTGCTGGGGCGTCTATCCGCCCGGCGCTGAGGGCCGACACAACCAACCAAGAGGGCGACCCACCGGGTCGCCCTCTTTGCCTTTATGCCCCATTCGTGTATTCGTGACCCATTCGTGGCCTGCATTCGTGCCCGGCATTCGTGTATTCGTGTCCCATTCGTGGCCCCCATTCGTGGCCCCCATTCGTGGCCCCCATTCGTGCCCGGCAGTTGACCTCCCCCCACTTTTTCGCTATAATGGTCGGGCCAAAGGAGGGGTAGATAGGGATGGATAACACAACAGGGATTGCTCAAGCATCGCTGGCAGGGGCCCGGCGCTGGCAGGCCAGGGTGTGGAAGTATATAGAAGTGACCAAGCCCAGCACGGTGGCCCTGCTGGTCTTTACCTGCCTGGGGGCGATGATCGTCGCCGGCGGCGTGGGGGGCCTGTCGGCGGGCGGCTGGCTGCTGGCCCTGACGGCCATCACCGCCGGCTGTGCCGGGGCCAACACCCTCACCTGCTATCTGGACCGCGACATAGACGCGCTGATGGACCGCACGCGGGGCCGGCCCCTGCCGGGCAGGCGCATCCATCCCCCCGAAAAGGCGCTGGTGTGGGGGCTCCTTCTATCCATTTCATCTCTTATCCTATCGTTTCTGCTCAATCCACTGGCTGCGTTATGGATGTTCGTGGGCCTGTTCGACAATGTGGTGGTCTATAGCCTGCTGGCCAAACGGCGCACCTGCACCAACATCCTCCTTGGATCGGTCAGCGGCGGGATGCCGGCGCTGTTTGGCTGGGCGGCGGTGCGGGGCGATGTCACCTGGACGCCGGTGCTCATCAGCCTGCTGGTCATCACCTGGACGCCCAACCATATCTGGAACCTGGCCATCCGCTACCGGGAGGATTACGCCCGGGCCAACGTGCCGATGTTGCCGGTGGTTACCGACCTCCGCCGTGCCGTCAACCTGATCGTCCTGAGCGTCTTTTTGATGGTGGCCGAATCGTTGCTGTTGGGGATTGTGGGCAACCTGGGCCCGATCTATTTTGCGGCTGCCATCCTGGGCGGCCTGGTGTCGGCAGCGGGCCACATCTATCTGTACTTGCGGCCCACCAGGCACAACGCCTGGCTGATGTTCAAACTGTCGAGCCTGTACCTGGCGTTGGTGTTCGCCGGGATGATGGTGGACAGGTTGGGGTGAACCTCTGCGGCGTAACCTGGGGCCTTGCCGGGTGTTGTAATGGGGAGGGGTGGAGCCTTTCTGATCCGGCGGGTGGCAGTTGACAGGCGCGGCGAATGGTGGTATACTCTGCGCGGTTTGGATTCGGTACGGCAGCTTAAAAAGGGCAAATGCCTCCCAGGGACATTTTGGGGCAGCGGTCCCTGGGGAGGCGTGGCAACGGACCTCCAGAAGACCCTCCCTCTGGAGAACAGGGAAAGGAGGTGAGGCCGGGGTATAACTTGTGCGGTGTGGTGCAGGTGTATGGCAGTCAACCGGGAGGTTGAAGGTTCCAATTCCACAAAGGAGTAGGAGGAAGGAAAATGAGCATCGTCATTCTGATCATCGGCTTGGCGGCCATCGGCGTGGGATACTTCTGGTATGCCCGGACGATTGACCGCACCATCATCCAGCCGGACGACAAAAAGGCCACACCGGCCAAGATGTACATGGATGGGGTGGATTTCACGCCGGCAAACCGCAACGTGTTGTTTGGCTATCAATTCAAGTCCATCGCTGCCTTGGGACCCATTCTGGGTCCGATCGTGGCCGTCCAGTGGGGCTGGCTGCCCGCCCTGCTGTGGATTATCCTCGGTACCTTCTTCATCGGCTGGGTGCAGGACTATAGCAGCATCATCATGGGGGTCCGCGAAGAAGGCCAGACCTTCGGCGCCCTGAGCTATCGGCTTATCTCGCCCCGCTCGCGCATGATCCTCCTGATCTTTATCTACTTCTACCTGTGGCTGATCATGGGCGCCTTTGGCATCCAGGTGGGCTTTAACCTGCTCACCAACCCGGCTGTGCCACTGGGGGTCATCATCGTCATCCTGGCCGGCATCCTGGCCGGGCAGATGACCTACAAGTGGAAGCAGGACATCATCCTCACCAGCGTGATCACCGTGGTCATCTCCTTCATCGGCATCTGGCTGGGCACCCTGGAGCCGGTCCGGAACTTCTGGGCAGCGATCTTTGGCACGAGCGGCGGCGCGGCCAGCCCCAAGTTGTTCCTGAACGTGACCCAGGCCGGGTTCGTCGGCAGCCTGCTGGTGATGATCATCTGCTACTTTGGCGCTGTGCTGCCGATCTGGCGCTGGGCCCAGCCGATCAACTATGTGGCCTTCTGGATCGTGTTTCTGGGCATCCTGGGCGGTGTGCTGGGGCTCCTGATCTGGCATCCAGGCCTGGGTGATTTTCCGGCCTACCGGCAGTTCAACGTCACCGGCCTGGGGCCCCTGTGGCCCATCCTGTTTGTCACCATCGCCTGCGGGGCCATCTCCGGCTGGCATAGCCTGGTCTCCAGCTCCGGCACGGCCCGTCAGTTGGAAAAAGAGGGCGATGCCCTGTTCGTCGGTGGCGGGGCCATGTTCCTGGAGATGTTCTTTGCCACCATGGCCTTCCTGACGGCCACGGTTGCCTGGGGCAGCTACCAGGGCTATGTGGATGCCGGCGGCGGGGCCAAAGCAGCGGCCGTCTTTGCCAACGGACTGGCCGCCTTTATGAACCGCTGGGGGTTGCCCAAGGACTTTGGTGCGGCCTATGGCATGGTCTTCCTGTGCCTGATGGCGTTGACGATCATGTACCTGGTGGTGCGCTTTATGCGCGTGGCCAGTGCTGAAGCGTTGGGCGAGCGCATCCCGGCGATGAAGAATGTGCATGTCGGGACCATCGTCGCCCTGGTGCTGACCCTGATCTTGATCTGGGTGGTGCCTTTCCTGCAGATCTGGGTGCTGTTTGGGGCAGCCAATCAGCTCATGGCCTCGCTGGCCCTGCTGCTGATTACACTGTGGCTGATGTCCAGGGGCAAGAGCTACCAGTGGACCTTCTGGCCCTTCGTGTTCATGTTCGTCACCACCATGGGAGCGTTGCTGTACAAGGCTTATGAGGCGTTCTTTATCAACTTGCCCAAGACAGGCGATCCGGAAAAGTACAAGATCGCCAATGTGGGCCAGTACACCACGGCCCAGATCATCATCGGCATTATGGCCTTGATCCTGGTCGTGGCAGCCGCCATCCTGGCCTGGGACGGCATCCAGGCCATCCAGCGCTACCGCACTGAAGCAGCCAAGCCGGCCCGAGCCAGCGGCGGCGAGTAGTTGTTTGCCGACCAGCGAGCAGCCGAAGAAACTGGACCAGTCTGGCAGACTGGTCCAGTTTTTGCGACAAAAGGCACGGGGTTTGACCAATTGGACAGAAGGATGTATCATTGCTCGCGTTACAAGACACTACGGGGAGAGAAAAATCCGATTGCGGGGGAGAAAGTTCGTGAGCCGATACATTCCGATCGGTTATGTCGAGCAAGCGATGGCTCAGGCAGTTTATGACAAGTGGAATCAATTGTCATGACCAACCTGGTGAAACCGGTACGCCTGGAAGTGATCGCCCCTACCTTTCAAGGGCTGGGGCTGTGTACTTCCTGCGAGCTCATCCTGGCGGAGGCCGATGTGGGTGAGAGGCCACAGGAACGGGGCCTGGCTGAATATCCCCAAGAATGGCAAGAGGATTACCGGCGGTTGACGGAATGGGTTTACGATCTGGCTGGGCGCTATGGCGAGCAGATCCTCATCAAGGTCATAGACCCCCAATCGCCTGAAGGGCTGCTCAAGAGCCTGCGCTACCGGGTGCGGCGCTATCCCACCTGGATCGTCGACGGCCGGGTGCGGATGGTCGGTTGGGACCGCCAGGCTCTGGATGCGGCCTTGCCCGGCCTGTAGGAGGGAGCATATGTACCAACGAATCCTCGTGCCCATGGAAAACGATCAGCACCAGGAACCCGCCCTGGCCCACGCCCGGACCCTGGCCCAGCAGACGGGCGCGACCGTCGTCTTGGTTTGGCTGGTGCCCGTGATCGCCTCAGGAGAGCACTTTTTTAACCAGATCCAGATCGAGCCGGGCTCGTCGGGCGCGCGGCGCAAAGCCAGGGGAGAAGAGTACCTGGCCCAGGTGATCGAGCTGTTTCAGGCCGCCGGCGTCGACGTTGTGCCCAAGATCGAAGTCACGCCCCTGCCGCCAGAGCAGGCAGTTGTCGAATTGGCAGGACGGGAAAATATAGATCTGATCATCATGGCCACCCTGCCCCAGTCGGCAGTTGGGCGTTTTTTGTTCGGCAGCGTTGGCGAAAAGGTGCGTCGCCGCTCGCCCGTCCCCGTTCTGTTCATTCCCCCGTCGCAAGACAAGGAAGGAGAGGAATGACGTGACGAACCCCCGAACGTTACTCCGGTTGACACCAGACGAAATCCTGGCCGGCCTCCAGGCGGCCCTCCTGGCCGAAGAGCAGGCCGTTGCCGACTATCATGCCCACGCCCAGGCCTCGGATCGGGCCTCCATCCGCGAAGCGCTGGAGACGCTGCGCGACGTGGAACAGGAACATGCTGGCCGCTTGATAGAGCGGATCGTCGCTCTGGGTGGCAGCCCTGCCAGGTCGGCGCCCGAAGCCCAGCCGGCGGGCGAGGGCCTGGCCGGGTGGCTGGCGCAGGATCTGGCGGGCGAGCAGTGGGCCATTGTCGAGTATGCGCGGCTGGTCGCCGGCGCCGTGGACGACGACGAAACTGCCGGCTTGATGGCCGAGCTGCTGTGGGATGAAATCAGGCACGCTGAGTGGCTCAAGACGACGTGGCGCACAGTTGAGGGGCACGCCTACCTGGCGTGAGTAGCCGATGGATCCCGAGCAGGTAAAGCGTTGGCAGCAACAGCTCCGCGAACTGGCCAAGACGATTGGCGAGATGTTCTATGGCATGACCGTCTACGAAATGGTCCGCGACCTGAAAAAAGAGCGGGGCCTGATCGAGCGGTTGTTCATCCTGGTCGTGTTCGGCGACGTGCTGGGTGTGCCGATCCTGCCGCCCTACTATGCCCTGCGCCTGTTGCCCTACGTGGTGCCGAGCATCCAGGGGTGGCGTTACAGTATGTTACGCGAGCGAGACCTGACCGATCTATGCGATCAAGAGATCACCTGATGACTGATGACCCATGGTCAATGACCAACGACTGACTCGACAATATTAGGTTTGACCTCTCCCCTGCCCCCTGGCTTCCCTCCCCTCTCCGCAGCGGAGAGGGAAAAGGGGTTGGGGGATGGGGCGAGGTCTAGCATTGTCGAGCTAATGAGCCATGACTCATGAGCAACGGTCAACAAGCAATGATTTGAGGAGGATAATAGAGATGACGGAAGAAGAGCAGAAAAAGCCAGGTTTCCTGGAAACGGCCAAAAGCATCCTGTATGGCATGGCCGGACACGACATGAGTCGCTACGCACTCAAGACGCGGGGCAGCATGGAGCACCTATTCATCCTGATCACGATGGGTGACCTGCTGGGTATCCCCATCCTGCCGCCCTACTACAGCCTGCGCCTGTTGCCCTACGTGGTGCCCCAGATCAGCACCTGGAAGCGCCGGATGCTCCGCGAGCGAGACCTGACCGACGCACTGGCGTGAAGGAGGCGGGGGGCAAGAGGCCAGAGGCAGGGGGGGTAGGTATGAGGATACCGGCCCAATGAGGAGGGATAGTCGGGGCAGGGCAATGGCTGAGGCAAGGAGGACGCCTGCGCCAACGTTGCCAAGCCTGATCTTGCACCTTGCATCTTGCATCTTGCATCTCGCATCTTGCGCATTATAATCGAGGAGGACAAGTTGTCGCTAAGAAGAGTCTTTGAAGAAAACCCCGAACGACGTTACATCATGTATGGTGGCAAAGGCGGATTGGGCAAGACCACCTTCAGCGCCGCCACGGCTTACTGGCTGGCCAGGCAGGGCTACAAGGTCCTGGTCTTTTCCGTAGACCCCCAGGCCTCCCTGTCTGACATCTTCCAGCGGGACATTTTCGGCAAAGGGGCGGTGGAGATCATGCCCAACCTCTACGCCCAGGAGATTGATGCCGACCAGCGGATCAAAGAGTATCAGGAGGAGATCCGCCAAAAGATCCGGGATATGTACGGCCTGGAGGAGGTGCCGGAGGAGATCGAAAACTATATCCAGGCCGCAGCCGCCGAGCCGGCGATGGAGGAAAGCGCCATCTTTGATGCCGTGGTAGACATTGTCGTCAGCGCCGAGTACGACTATTACATCTACGACCTGGTGCCGTTGGGCCACGCCCTCTACTACCTGAGCATGGCCAGCGTTTATGATCAATGGATCGACAAGATCACCGCCCTCCGCGCCGAGATGGAGGAGTACAGCAAGGTCGCCGCGGTCATGCAGCGCAAAAAAGAGACCGAAGAGGACGCTATCCTGCGCGAGCTGCAGTACATCAAGGAACGGATCAACCGGTCGTCCGGCATCCTCACCGACCGGGAACGGACCGCCTTTTTCTTTGTGGTCATCCCCGAAGAGATGGCCATCCTCGACACCCAAAAAGCGGCCGGCCTGTTCGCCAAATACAACGTGCCTCTGTCGGGCTATATCGTCAACCGGGTCATCCCCGAATCGCTGGCCCGGCAGGAGATCCCCGACTACCTGCGCCACCGGCTGGAGATGCAAAAGACCCACCTGGCCACCATCCAGCGCGAGCTGGGCAACCAGGTGCTGGCCTACATCCCCGAAATGGAACGCGACATCACCGGCCTGAACATGATCGAGCAGATGGCCCGGCAGATGTTTGGAGGGTAAGGACGATGATCGAGAAAAACACGGCCCAATTCCTGGCGGAACATCCCCGCTTAAAGTATCTCTTTTTCGGCGGCAAGGGGGGCGTGGGCAAAACGGTGATGGCCGGCGCGACGGCCCTGTGGTTCGCCCAACAGGGCAAAAAGACGCTGCTGGCTTCCACCAACCCGGTGCACAGCCTGACCAGCCTGCTGGGCCAGGACGTCTTTGGCCGGCACACGCCGGTGGCCGGCGTGCCCAACCTGTACGCCTATGAAATCGACACCCGCGACACCATCGAAAAGTCGAAACGGGAAATCCGGGAAAAGATCGAGTGGTTTTTAAAGTTCGCCGACATCAAGACCAAGGCCGACGAGTTCGTCGAATCGGCGACGATGAACCCCGCCTTTGAAGAGTCGGCCATGTTCGAGAACATGATTGACCTCATGTTCGAGGACCAGTACCAGGTGTACGTCTTTGATACCGCCCCCACAGCCAATGCTCGCCGCCTGCTGGGCATGTCGGATGTCTATTCGATGTGGGTCAACAAGATGGTCCAGAGCCGCGAAGAGGCGATGAGCCTGCGCGAACTCCTCTCGTACAGCAAGAAAAAGAAGGAAAAAGACCCCTTGATGGAGTATCTGCTCAACCTGCGCACGCGGATGGGCCACGCCAAAGAGCTGCTGACCGACGCCGAAAGGACGGCTTTCTTTTTCGTCACCCTGCCCGAAGCCCTGCCCATCGCCGTCATCCGCCGCTTTATCCACTGGTTCGACGAGTTCGGCATCCCGGTCGGCGGGGTGGTGGTCAACATGCTGATTGATAAGAGCAGTGTTCACGACGGAACGCCCGATTTCGTCAAGAACCGGGTGGCCATGCAGGACGAGTATATGGACGAGATCTGGCGCACCTTCCCCGACGTGCGGGCGGCGCTGCCGTTGTTCGACACCGAAGTCAGGGGTGTGGAGATGCTCAGGCGGACGGCAGAGCACCTCTTTGCCTGAGGGCGAGACCTCTGAGGCTTCCGAGGTCTTGCCGGATCGAGTGTACCGCCCGGCCGGGCGTGAGGCCACTTTCAGGTTCCGGCCCGGCCGGGCTAGAAGCGAGGGGGTAACCCTGGACCCAATCTTGCTGTCGTTGCTGGTCGCCTGCCTCTATATCCTGGTTTTTGGCGGATTATCGTTCCTCCGCCGCGAGGGGCTCTCGGTTCAGTTCGCTTTGGAGGCGATGGCGCTGACCGCCCTCCTGGTGGGCGGTTCCTGGTTGCTGGGCATCCGGCTCAGCCCTGTCCTTCTCCTCCTTCTGCTCTACCTGGTCACCATGCGCTCGCGGCTGGTGGTAGACGTGGCCAACCTGCTGCTGCGTCGGGGGCGACGCAACGCGGCCTTTGCCCTCTACAACCTGGGGCTGGCCTGGTGGCCCGATGCCTCGTCGCGGCTCGTCGTGTTGGCCAACCGGGGCGCAGCCGAGCTCTACTGCGGCCAGGTCGAAACCGCCATCCAGACCCTCGAAGGGGTGTTGCAGGAGGGGATGAGGTCCAGGTTGGGCCTCAAGTACGAAGCGGTCTGCCGTTACAACCTGGGGCTGGCCTACGAACAAAAAGGGGAGGATGCCAGGGCAATTCAGCAGTTCAACGAGGCCCTGGACCTGCTGCCCGGTTCGGCGTGCGCCCAGGCAGCCCAGGCCGGCCTGAAACGCCTCAGGAAAAAGGCCCAGGGGGAGTAGCCAACCTTCTTTCTGGGCTCAATCCCACTGCCGCTTGCGGACCATGGCACAGGTGTCATAGACCACCTCCAGACCATGCTCCCGGCAGTAGGCAATGGCCGCCTCCGACTCGGAGCCGGGTTGCATCCAGATGCGGGTCAGGCCCAGGCGATGGGCCTCCTTCACCACCTGCTCGGTGACGGCCGGCGGAACCACCATATCCACCACCTCCGGCCGCTCAGGCAGGTCGGCCAGAGAGGGATAGACCTGCACCCCCTCCACTTCGCCGCCCCGGGGGTTGACCGGGTAGACGACATAGCCCGCTTCCCGCAGGGTGCGAAAGACGCGGTTGCCAAACTTGCTCCGGTCCTGGCTGACACCGACGACCGCCCACACCCGCCGGTTGATGAAATCAGCAACCAGTTGCTCCCTGTTGGCCTCTTCCACCATTCCCGATCTCCTTTGTGGCAAATTCCCTGCCCGTTGGGGGATGATTCCATGCAGAACCCCCCTCTGCCTGCATACCCCCCAGGGGTACACACAAGTATAGCACAACCGCCTGCCCCTGTCAAATCGAGAGGAGCGCATGTAGGGCAACTGCTCGCAGTTGCCCTACTCAGATAATTTGACAAGAGACATTGTCCGTGATATAATAAATCTAGCGCCAATCCACCAACCTGGGCATCCTGAAAGAGACAGCCGATGACCCACATTTCCATCCAGGCCCGGCTCAGGCGTATAACCGATGGAGGGCTGTGTCGGGCACTCAGCCATGAGACCATCCTTATCGCCCGCTAGGGCCAGATGTCCTGTGCTCTGAACCTGGTGGGAACCGCCATCTGGAACCTGGCGGATGGGCAGAGGACAATCGCCGAGATTGCTGCTGCGGTGAATGAAATCTATGACGTAGCGCCGGACGTGGCGTTGCAGGATACCCTTGAGCTGGTGACCGGACTGGTGGCCAGAGGGTTGATGGCCGTTGATGCCGAACCTGAAGCTCAGGCCGATGGCCCAGGCTCAAGCCTGGGCCCCGAGATCTATCTGCTGAATCCGGCCGTGGCCATCGAGGATTTTGGAGAACGTTCACTGGCTCTGCATTGTGAGGAACTGCGGCTGGTGGAACTGAACGCCACCGCCCGCGATATTGCCTTGCGGCTGGATGGCAAGGCCAGCCTGTACCAGGTGGCGGAGAAGATGGCCAATGACTATGGCCAGCCCCTGGGAGCGATCCTGCAAGATGTGCAGGCTGTGGTCGCCCAGATGGTGGCACTGGGCCTTGTAGAGCAGGTCGGATTGCTCCGCTGAGGTTTGAAAGGAGCCGGGATCATGCACGATCCGACATTGTACATCGCCAATCCCGATGTCTCGTGCCGCGAGGAGGGGCCGGACGGCGCCCTGCTGTTCAACCCCGATACCGACCAGGTAGCGGTGGTCAACCCCACCGGGTTGTTGATCTGGCAGATACTGGCCGATCCCCACACCCAGCGCGAGGTGGCCGCTGCGCTGACAGAACGGTGCAACAACGTGCCGGAAGGCCAGGTCCTCCAGGATGTGGGCGAATTCCTGGAGCAGATGGTGGCCAGAGGGTTCGTGGGCCTCTACCAGGGTGTCGCCGGATGAGCGAACAGGCCCTGTCACGGCTGCCATCCGCTCCCCTGGAGCTGGACATCGCCATTACCGGGCGCTGCAACCTCCAGTGCCGCTACTGCTACTACGCCGACGAGATGGTGGGGCGGCGTGACCTGCCCACCGGGCGGTGGCTGGCCTTTTTCGAGGAGCTGGGTCGCCTGGCCGTGCACCGGGTCTATCTGACCGGTGGCGAGCCGTTCACCCGGCCCGATCTGTTCGACCTGCTGGATGGCCTCATTGCCAACCGGATGCGCTATGCCATCCTGACCAACGGCACCCTGCTCACCGACCGGCTGCTGGCCCGCTTTGACCAGGGCAGGCGGCGGATCCGCCTGGACTCCATCCAGGTTTCGATTGATGGCTCGCGGGCGGAGATCCATGACCGCAGCCGCCCCAACAGCTTCGAACGCGCCATCCAGGGGTTGCGGCTTCTGGTGGAGGGAGGATTCAAGGCCGTGGCGCGGGTGACGATCAACCGCCACAACGTGGATGACCTGGAAAATATCGCCCACCTGCTGCTCGATGACCTGGGTCTGCCGCTCATCAGCACCAACGAGGTTTTCCCCTGCAGCATTCTGGAACGCCAGGCGGAGGAGATCCTGCTGACGCCGGCCCAGCGGCGGCAGGCCATGGAGAGGCTGGTCGCCCTGGCCGCCCGCTACGAGGGGAGGATCGTCGCCAATGCCGGTCCGCTGGCCCTGGCCCGCGGCTTTCAGGCGATCGAGGAGGGCCTGGCTGCCGGCCTCAGCGGGTTGCCCGGCCGGGGGACATTGTCCGCCTGTGGTTGTCCCTTCTCCAAACTGTCGGTGCACCACGACGGGACGATTGTGCCCTGCCATCAACTGGCCGGCCTGCACCTGGGCACCATCGGCGTGGACGATCTGCGGCAGGTGTGGCTCGAACATCCGCTGCTTCAGGCCATGCGCCGGCGGCACACCATCCCGTTGCAGACGCTCGACACCTGCCGCGATTGCCCCTATCAGGGCTTTTGCACCGGCGGCGACCCGGCCGGGGCGCTCTATCTGACCGGCCAACTGAACGCCCGCAACCCGTGGGATTGCTACCGGGTGCATCGAGGGGAGGACCCGTATTATGCTCTGTGATCCAATGCCAGAAGGGATCCCGGAAAGGCCACCGCCCACCCTGCCGGAGGGTGTGCCCCCGCTCACCTCCTTTTACCTGTACCTGACCTCCGGCTGCAATCTGGCCTGCCGCCACTGCTGGATCGTGCCCAGGTTCGTCCAGGGGGAGCCGTCGCCCGGTGAATATCTGGACCTGGAGTTGCTGCGGCGGGCAGTGGCCCAGGCCAAACCGTTGGGCCTGACCCATGTCAAGCTGACCGGCGGGGAACCGACGCTCCACCCCCACTTTGTCGAGATCGTGGATTTCCTGTCTGCCGAGGGGCTGGAGATCATCATGGAGACCAACGGCACCCTGATTGATGCCGCCCTGGCCCGGCACCTGAAGGAGCACACCCGTCTCACCTTTGTGTCGGTGAGCATAGACGGCCCCAACGCCGCGGTGCATGACCCCTTCCGGGGGGTGGAGGGCAGTTTCCAGGCTGCGGTCAGGGGGTTCCGCCACCTGGCGGCAGCCGGCTACCGACCGCAGCTCATCATGTGCCCCCACCGGGGGACTTTACAATTTGTGGAAGATGTGGTACAATTAGCCATAGAGCTGGGGGCCGGTTCGGTCAAGTTCAACCCGGTGACGCGCGCCGGGCGGGGCATCGCCATGCATCAGCGGGGCGAAACGCTGGACCTGGAGGAGGTGCTGGAGCTGGCCCATTTTGTGCGCGGGCCGTTGCAGCAGCGCACGCCGATCCGCCTCATCCTGAGCACGCCACCGGCGCTGTACACCGTGGGCGAACTGGTTCGGTCAGCCGGCGACGGTTCGTGCCATGTGCGCCACATCCTGGGCATCCTGGGCAGCGGTGAGATGGCCCTGTGCGGCATCGGCCAGACCATCCCGGAACTCTGCTTTGGCCACCTGCGGGACAGGAGCGTGGCCGAGGTGTGGCTGAACCATCCCCTGCTGCGGCAACTGCGCGCCGGGCTGGATGGGGAGTATCCCGGTGTGTGCGGGGAGTGCATCCACGCCCGCCGCTGCCTGACCTACTGCGTGGCCCAGAACTATCAGGATAGCGGGCGGCTGGTAGCACCCCCCTGGCTGTGCGCCGAGGCCGACCGGCGGGGGCTTTTTCCCGCCAGCCGGCGGCGAGGGGGACCATGAACGCCCCCCTGATCCCGGCCGTCCATGCTTCGGCCGTGCAGACCGACGGCGGGGCGCTGATCTTTCTGGGGCCGTCGGGGGCCGGCAAGAGCACCATCTGCGAGCTGTTGAGCGGATATGCGCCGCAGATAGCCGCCGATGTCGTCTACCTGGTGCCCGGCCCGGATGGCCGCTGGGGTGTGGCCGACGGGGGGCGACGCGCGTATGAGGGGCCGCTGTCGGCAGAAGAGGCCACCGCGCTGCGGGCCATCCCGTTGCGGGCCATCTTTCGCCTGTTTCAGGCGCCGACCTCGCGCCTGAGGCCGCTGGGCGGACTGGAAACCTGCCGCTACCTGACCGATGCCCTGTTTGAGGTGGCCTGGCAACGGGACTATGATCTGGCGAGCAAAAAGGGTCTCTTTGCCCACCTGGCTGCCGTCTGCCGGACCGCGCCGGGCTATGAGCTGTACTTTGACCTGTCACCGGTTGTAGGGCAACTGCTCGCAGTTGCCCTACAACGAAAGGAGGAAAACCGTGGAAGAGAAGCGAAAAAAGATCGAGTATGTCAAACCGCAGATCCTCGACCTGGGGGAGGTGATGCCGGCCCTGGGTGGCACCTGTAACCCCAGTGGAGTGAACCCAACGGGAAAGCCGGGGTGTGGTGCTACTGGAAGTTGGGTGTCAATCTGTACGACTGGGACCGTAGGATATTCTTCATAGGATGGATCTGACCGCCAACCTGCCAGGCCGGCATGGGTGGAGAGAGACCGGCCTGGTCGCCTGCCCCTACCGGGGCAGCAGCATGTCCGGCACCTTCCGGCCGGGGGACATCCTGCTGGTGTCGCCGGCCTCGCTGGAGGCGGTGCGGCCCGGCGATGTGATCCTGTTTGCCCACCCCCGCCCGGAAGGTCAGGTCCTGCCGGTCGTCCACCGGGTGCGGGCCTGTACCGCGGCCGGCCTGATCACCCAGGGGGATGGCTGCCCTGCTCCCGATTCGGCGCCGGTCCGGGCCGGAGAGCTGATCGGCCGCGTCAGCTTTGTCGAGCGCCAGGGGCGGGTGCGGCGCGTCTGGGGGGGGCGCGTCGGGCAGATGTGGGCCGCCTGGCGGCGGCTGCGCCGTCACCTGACGCCGTGGCTGGGCTGGCCCTATCGTGCCTTGCGCTCCGGCGGGCTGGTGCGCCGCCTGTGGCGGCCGGATGTGGCCCAGATCCACCTGACCACCGCGAATGGCCCCCTGATCAAGTATGTCCACCGGCGGCGGACGGTGGCCACCTGGAGCCCCCAGGATGGCTATTTCTGGTGCCGCAAGCCGTACGACCTGGTTATTCGACTCCCTTCTGAGTGACTATGTAACAGACCGATAGGGCAGGCTCGAAGGCCTGGGCGAACAGCTCGGAAAGGCCGTCTCGCTCCCGTTTTCGGATAGGTTCTGAGAGCCTATCCAGAAACCTGTGGGGCAGGCTTTCCAACCTGCCCGGACAGCCTGGAAAGGCTGACCCACACCCGTTTTCAGACAGGCTCTTGTATTTGACAAAAGCCTGGGGTTGCGCGTATACTAGGAGCGCATCGGCAGCGTTGCCAGGCAATGATGGACGCACTCAGGAGAGGGGTTGAGATCGGCCGGTGCTGTAAGCACCGGCCTTTTTGATCCCTGAGGTGCCCGTAGCGAGAACAAGAGTCGAGTCTGAAGGAAAGGAGGAGGCCTATGACAGCATCGCTCGGCATCCGCCGCGAAGACAAAAGCATTTGGGAGCGCCGCGTGCCGGTGACCCCTCAGGACGCCGCCGCGCTCCAGGCAGAGCACGGCATCCGGGTTGTGGTCCAGCCCTCGCCCATCCGTGCTTTCACCGACCGGGAATATATCCAGGCCGGCATCCCCGTCCAGGAGGACCTCTCCTCCTGTCAGGCCATCATCGGCATCAAAGAGATGCCCCCCTCCTTCTTTCAGCCGAACAAGGCCTATATCTTTTTCGCCCACGTCATCAAAGGGCAGTCCTACAACATGCCCATGTTGCGGCGGATGCTCGACCTGGGTTGCACCTTGATCGACTATGAGCGGGTGGTGGACGACCAGAACCGGCGGCTTATCTTTTTCGGCTGGCACGCGGGGGTGGCCGGGGCGATTGACACCCTGTGGGCCCTGGGGCAGCGGCTGGCCTGGGAGGGGATTGCCAACCCTTTCACCCTCCTGCGCCAGACCCACACCTATCACGACCTGGCCGAAGCCCAGGCTGCCATCGCCCAGGTGCGGGCCCGGATCGAGGCTGAGGGCCTGCCGGCGCAGGTGACGCCCCTGATCATCGGCGTGGCGGGCTATGGCAATGTCGGGCGCGGCGTTCAGGAGATCCTCAACCTGCTGCCGACCGTCGAGATCGAACCGGAACAGGTGGCAGCCGTTGCGGCCGGTTCAGAGCCGTCGCGGCACCACCTCTATAAAACCGTCTTCAAAGAGTGGCACATCGTCGAGCCGGCTTTGCCGGGCCTGGCCTTCGATCTCCAGGATTATTACCACCACCCGGAAAAATACCGGGGGGTCTTTGAGCAGTATCTCCCCCACTTGACGGTGCTGGTGAACGCCATTTTCTGGACAGCACGTTACCCACGGCTGGTCACCAAAGCCTGTCTCAAGGAGCTGTTCAGCAGCCAGACCCCACCCCGCCTGCGGGTCATCGGCGACATCAGTTGTGACCTGGAAGGCGCGGTCGAATGTACCGTCCGTTGCACCGAACCGGGCGATCCGGTGTTCGTCTACAATCCCCTCACCGGGGAGGCAACCGACGGCTATCAGGGGCCGGGCGTCGTCGTCCTGGCTGTGGATATCCTGCCCAGTGAACTGCCCCGCGAGGCTTCTGTCTACTTCAGCCAGGTTCTCAAGCCGTTTCTGCCGGCGATTGTCCGCTGCGACTTTTCGCAACCGTTCGAGAGGTGTACTCTGCCGCCGGAGATCAAGCGGGCGGTGATCGTCTATCAGGGCCGGCTGACGCCTGACTATCAGTATCTTCGGGAGTTTTTGGAACTGTAGGTATTAGAGCTTGTCTGAAAAGTCTACCACGAAGGCGCACAGGGCAAAGAAGTGGGAGGAAATTGACAGAAATTCTTTGTGTCCTTCGTGTCCTTAGTGGTTTTCAGACCGGCTCTTAGATATCAGAGATTAGAGATTGGAGGTTGGAGGATGGAGAGGAAAAAGGTTTTGGTTCTTGGGGCCGGGTTGGTGACCAGGCCACTGGTTCGTTACCTGCTGAACGTGCCCGATTTCGAGGTGGCTGTGGCCAGCCGCACGGTGAGCAAGGCCGAGGCGTTGATCGCCGGCCATCCCCATGGCAGGGCTCTGGCCGTGGATGTGGACGATGAGGTGGCCGTAGAAGCCCTGATCCGCCAGAGCGACCTGGCGATCAGCATGTTGCCCTACATTTATCACCCCAGGGTGGCGGCCCTGTGTGTGAAGCACAAAAAGCATATGGTGACCACCTCCTACGTCAAAGAGGCGATGCGCGCCCTCGATGGCCCGGCCCAAGAGGCGGGGGTCCTCCTGCTGAACGAAATCGGCGTGGACCCCGGCATTGACCACATGGCGGCCATGAAAGTCATCCACGATGTAGAAACCAGGGGGGGCCGGATCGCCAGCTTTGTCTCCTGGTGTGGCGGGTTGCCGGCCCCTGAAGCGAACGATAACCCCTTCGGCTACAAGTTCTCGTGGAGCCCCAAGGGGGTGCTGTTGGCCGGCAAGAATCCGGCTCGCTTCCAGAAGGAAGGCCGGATCGTTGACATCCCCGGCGAGGAGCTGTTTGACCACTACTGGCCGGTGTATATCAACGGCCTGGGGGAATTCGAGGGCTATCCCAACCGCGACAGCCTGCCCTATGCCGAGACCTATGGCATCCGGCCCAGCGGCTGGATGTTCCGGGGCACCCTGCGCAATGTGGGCTGGTGCGCTACCCTGAAACGGATCGTCGGCCTGGGCTTGCTGGACGATAGGCCCTGGCCTGAGCTGCCGGCCACCTTCCGCCAGTTTACTGCCCGGCTGCTGGGCCTCAGCCCGGAGGCCGATCTGGTCGGCTACCTGGCCGGGCAGTGGGGGCTGCCCCGCGACGCCAGGCCGATCACCAACCTGGCCTGGCTGGGCCTCTTCTCTGACGAGCCGCTGCCCGCTGGCAAGGTCACCCCCCTGGACATCCTGACGGCGCGGATGGAGGCGCTGATGGCCTACAAGCCCGGCGAGCGCGACATGCTCATCATGCAGCACGAGTTTCAGGCCCACTTCCCCGACCACCGGGAGGCCATTACCGCCACGATGATCGACTATGGCATTCCCTATGGCGATACCTCCATGTCGCGCACGGTCGGCCTGCCCCCGGCCATCGCCACGCGGATGATCTTGCACGGCGAGCTTGCCGGCCTGGTCGGCGTGCAGATACCGGTGATCCCCGAAATCTATGAGCCGGTGTTGGCCGAACTGGCCGGGCTGGGCATTGGCCTGAGTGAGAGGGTTTCACGTTTCACCGACCAGAGGTAGAATATGAACACCCAGGAGTACATCGCCCTTGAAGAGCGGTATAACGCCCATAACTACAAGCCCCTTGATGTGGTCCTCACCCGTGGCAATGGGGTGTGGGCCGAGGATGTGGAGGGGCGGCGCTACATGGACTTTTTGGCTGCCTACTCGGCTGTGAACCAGGGCCACTGCCACCCACGCCTGGTCAAGGTGATGGTCGAGCAGGCAGCCCGCCTGGCCCTGACCAGCCGCGCCTTCCGCAACGACCAGTTGCCGCTGCTGGCGAAGGAATTGTGCGAACTGACCGGCTATGAAATGATGCTGCCCATGAACACCGGCGCCGAAGCGGTGGAGACGGCCATCAAGGCTGCCCGCAAATGGGGCTACCGGGTCAAAGGCGTGCCGGAGGACCAGGCCCATATTCTCACCTGCTATGGCAACTTTCACGGGCGGACCATCACCATCGTCACCTTTTCCTCTGAGGAGCAGTACCGCGACGGCTTTGGCCCCTTCACCCCCGGCTTTGAACTGATCCCCTACGGCGACGCGGCTGCCTTGGAAGCGGCCATTACACCCCATACCGTCGCCTTCCTGGTGGAACCGATCCAGGGGGAGGGGGGGGTCGTCGTCCCCCCGCCAGGCTACCTGAAGCAGGTTCGCGACCTCTGCACTCGACATAATGTTTTACTCATCACCGATGAGATCCAGAGTGGGCTGGGCCGCACCGGCAAGTTCTTTGCTGCCGAGCACGAGGGGGTGCGGGCCGATGTGGTAACCATCGGCAAGGCGCTGGCGGGAGGGATGTACCCTGTGTCGGCGGTGCTCTCCAGCCGGGAGGTGTTGGGGGTATTCGGCCCGGGCGACCACGGCTCGACCTTTGGCGGCAACCCGCTGGCCTGTGCTGTGGCCCGCGAGGCGCTGAAGGTGCTGATCGAGGAACAGCTCATCGAGCGCGCCGCCGAGTTGGGCGACTATCTGCTGGCCCGCCTGCGGGACCTCCGCAGCCCCCACATCCAGCAGGTCCGGGGCAAGGGCCTGTGGATCGGCATCGTGCTCAGGCCGGAGGCGGGGGGGGCCCGGCGCTTCTGTGAGGCCCTGATGGAGAGGGGGCTATTGTGCAAAGAGACCCATTGGAACGTCATCCGCCTGGCCCCGCCGCTGGTCATCACCCGCCCGGAGATCGACTGGGCGGTGGAACGGCTGGCCGAGGTGCTGCAAATGCCGTAGGCAATCCAGAAAATTCGGGGCTCAGGTGGAACCTTTTGCCCCTCTGGAACGTCTAGTGTTCAGCACCACTCCGCAAAAGGTGCTTTCTCCTTTCTCCCTGGTTCGGGGAGGGATCAGGGGCTCCCTCCCCGAACGCTTTTCTCAGCACACCACCCGCAGCCGCTGTGGCAAAAGCTCTATCTCGAAACGGCGTGCCCCCACGCCATAGACCTCTCCGTCTACATGCGCTGCCCAGGGCGAATCGCTGATCACCTGGACCCGGCGGCCTTGGGTCATGGTGACATGGATGTCTCGGGTGTGGGTGCCCCGCATGAATTGCGGCACAAAAGCCAGCATCCGCAGGCGGTTCACCTTGCCGGCCACGCACAGGTCGAACAGCCCGTCGTCCATCCGGGAGCCGGGGGTCATGTAAAAGCCGCCGCCGAACCGGAGGCCATTCATGATCGAGACCATCAGGCTGGGCTGGGAGATCTCCCGGTCATCCACGCGGACCGTCGTGCAGGGTGCGTTGTAGTACACGGCCAGGGTCTTGAGCACCGCCACCAGGTAGACGAAAAAGCCCCGCAGACGCTTTAGCTTGCGGCTTTCGATGTTGACGATGGCATCAAAGCCGATGCCCACCCCATTGCCAAAGTAGCGGGGCGGCTCGTTGTCGGCCTGGACGCAGCCTACATCTATGATGTGGCTTTGGCCCCGGGCAACGGCCTGGCAGGCAGCTTTCAGGTCCAACGGCACCCCGGCACCAAAGGCAAAGTCGTTTCCCGTGCCGATGGGCACAATGCCCAGCGCCGTGCCGGTGGCGCTGCCGTTGGCCTGGATCAGGCCATTGAGCACCTCGTTGACGGTGCCATCTCCGCCCACGGTGACGACCAGGTCGGCGCCCTGCCTGGCCACCTGGCTGGCCAGCAGCGTCGCGTGGCCGGGGGCCTGGGTGTATATCAGCTCCAGGTCCAGGCCGTAGCTCTGTAGTTGACCGGCGATTGCCGGGGACAGGCGCGCCCCGGCTCCACGGCCGGCAATCGGATTCAGAATGACGGGGATCGCAGACATTCTCGCCTCTCCATCGCCAGGGTTCTCGAATTGTAAAACACCCCCAACAGGCAAAAGTTTTCCGCCCGGCTGCAACTTTGTCAAACCGACAGGGATGTGATATGATGAGCGCGAACAGATAGCCCTCAGGCAGGGATCGAAAGAAGGCGATGTGCCATGAAGCTACAAGGACCACGAGTCACCATCCGCCCCATGGAGCTGGCAGACCTGGAGGCCATGGCCAGGTGGCGGCCCTTTACCGATCCTCTCTATCAGCCCTTTGACTTTCCTCGCCGCAGCCGGTCCGAGCATGAACAGTGGTTCAACTGGCGGAGTCGGGACCCCAGCCGCCGCCTGTACACCATCGAAAATGAGCGACACCAGGTCATTGGCAGCCTGACCCTGCGGGAGATTGAGGGCCAGCACTCGGCGCGGTTGGGGATCACCCTGGGCGCCGATTTTGTCAGCCAGGGATACGGCACCGAGGCGCTGCGGCTTTTCCTGGGCTATTTTTTCGAGACGTTGGGCTTTGCCCAGATGGTCCTGGATGTGGCCTCGACGAATCTGCGGGCGGTGCACACCTACCAATCCCTGGGCTTCCGCCAGGTGGGCAGCCACTATCGCCCTGCCGATCACCCCAGCTACCACCTCCTCCGGCGTGATCCGCGTTACCGTCACCTGCACCCGTTTTTCCGCCACCAGGGCTCGCTAACCCAGGTGCTGTTCTACGACATGGTCCTGACCCGTGAGGAGTGGCTGGCGATGAATCGGGACAGGCCCGATGGGTGACCGGAGCCCATTGCAAAAATCATATCCTGCACCGCAAAATTTCACCCTTTTGATAGCTCTTTTCCACCCGATTTGCACACCATTGAACGATACTAATGTCTCGGCAAAGGCCGGCCCTGGGACAGGAGCCGGTTATCCAAAGATGACAGGAGTAAGGGAAATGGCAATTGCACTCTGCCCCGATTGTGATGGCAGTGTCAGCCTGGGGCCCGAGCCGCGGATCGGCCAACGGGTCACCTGCCCGCACTGCGACGCTGAACTGGAGGTGGTCGAAGTCTCCCCGCCGGAGCTGGACTGGGCCTATGACGAAATGGAAATTGATTGGGGAGATGAAGAGGAGTGGGACGAAGAAGACTGGGACGAGGACGAAGATTGGGACGAGGAAAGTTGAGTCTGGCAGGCCTTTGAACCACCTGTTTTCAGGCTTTGTAGGTCCACGAGCCCTTCCCTTGCCCTGCGCAGGAAGGGTTCTATTCTTGTTGTGAGGAGATACAACGATGGAAGAGATGCAAACGGAGGTAGAAGAACCCCCTGGTCGTAGCCGACCGCCGCACCCCTGGGAAGAGGTACCCCTGGACCGGTGGAATGACTGGCGTTGGCAGCTTGCCAACCGGTTGAACACCGTCGAGGAACTTTCCCAGGTGGTCCACCTGACGCCCGAAGAGATCGCCGGCCTTTCTGCTCCAGGCCGCTTTCGAGTGGACGTCACCCCCTATTTTGCCAGCCTGATAGACCCCGATGACCCCAACTGCCCTATCCGGCGGCAAGTGATCCCCACCGAAAAGGAGTTGGTCCCCTTCACGGCCGAAATGACCGACTCCCTGGCCGAGGATGCCCATTCTCCGGTCCCCGGCCTGGTACACCGCTATCCGGACCGGGTGCTGATGCTGGTGACCACCCAGTGCGCCAGCTACTGTCGCTACTGCACCCGCAGCCGGATCGTGGGCGGCGCGAGCGTCCAGTTCAGCCGCAAACAGTACGAGGCGCAGATCCACTATATCGCCGCCATGCCGCAGATCCGCGACGTCCTGATCTCCGGGGGCGATCCGTTGATCCTGCCCCAGCCGGTCCTGGAAGAGATCCTGCGCCGCCTGCGTGCCATCCCCCACGTCGAGGTGGTGCGCATTGGCAGCCGGGTGCCGGCCTTTCTGCCGCAACGGATCACACCGGAGCTGGTGGAGATGCTGCGCCGGTACCATCCGCTGTGGCTGAACACCCACTTTAGCCACCCGAAAGAGATCACGCCCGAAGTAGAGGGGGCCCTGGCCCGCCTGGCCGACGCCGGCATCCCCCTGGGTTGCCAGACGGTGCTGCTGGCCGGGATCAACGACTGTCCCAACGTGATGAAGGAGCTGGTCCACAAGCTGGTCCGGAACCGCGTGCGCCCCTACTACCTGTACCAGTGCGACCTGGTGCACGGCGCCGGGCACTTTCGTACCCCGGTGTCGGTGGGCCTTCAGATCATCGAGTCGTTGCGGGGCCACACCTCAGGCTTTGCGGTACCCACCTATGTCATTGATGCGCCGGGCGGCGGCGGCAAAGTCCCCGTCATGCCCAACTATCTGCTCAGCCAGTCGCCCGACTATGTGGTCGTGCGCAACTTTGAAGGCTTTATCAGCGCCTACGCTCAGCCGGAAAGGTACGAGCGCCACGACCCGACCGCCTGCCCATCGTGCCAGAAACAGCGGCTCCACGAGGATGGGCAGGAAGGGGTGGCCAACCTGTTGGCCGGCCGGCAATTGGCCATCGCGCCGGAGGGGTTCCGCACGGCCCATCAGCGCCCGACGCCCGTCCCGTGGACGGCCATGCTGGCCGAGCCGGAAGCAAGCCTGGTACGGTGAGGAGGTCCAATCCCCATGCACATCGCCCTGTTGGCCAACCTGAAAAAGAATGCTCCCACCTGGCCGGGCATGCCACCCGACCGCTGGGACGACCTGGACTCTGAAGAAACCATCCAGGCCATCCTGGAGGCGCTGGAAGCAGGCGGACACCGGGCCACCTTCCTGGAGGGGGACGAGACGCTCCTGGATACGATACGCCAGGTCAAACCGGACCTCTGCTTCAACATCTGCGAGGGCCACTGGGGCGATGGCCGTGAGGCACAGGTCCCGGCCCTCCTGGAGATGTTGCGCATCCCCTACACCGGATCGCAGGTGCTCACCCTGGCTCTGACGCTGGACAAACCGATGACCAAGCGGGTGCTCAGCTATCATGGCCTGCCCACCCCTCCCTTCCAGGTGTTCGAGCGCCTGACCGAGCCGCTCGACCCGGAGCTCCGGTTCCCCCTTTTTGTCAAGCCCAGCCGCGAAGGGACCGGTATGGGGGTCAGCGCCGAGTCGATCGTGCACGACGAAAGCCAGTTGCGCACCCAACTGAAGCGCATATTCGAACGCTATGACCAGCCGGTTCTGGTCGAGCGCTTTGTCGAGGGGCGAGAGGTCACAGTTGGCGTGGTCGGCAACCTGCGTTCCCCCGTAGCCTGGCGGGTGCCCGAGGACGAAGAGGCCCCGCGCGTCCGGAAGGGCCTGCACTTTTTCCCGCCGCTGGAGGTAGATATGGCGGCCTATCCGCCGGAGGAGGCCAGCATCTACACCAGCCGCATCAAAGTGGAGATGGCCCACGATTTTCACTTTCTCTGCCCTGCCCCGCTGAGGGAAGATCAGGTGGAACGGTTGACCTGGCTCACGGCAGCCGTCTTTCGCGTGACCGGCTGCCTGGATGTGGCCCGCGTGGACTTGCGCCTGGATGCCAACGACGGCGACAAGCCTTACATCCTGGAGGTCAACCCCCTGCCGGGCCTGAACCCCGGCTACTCGGACCTGTGCCTCGAAGCCGCCGCCGACGGGTGGACCTACGAACAGCTTATCAACGAGATCGTCAATCTGGCGGCGGAACGGTACGGCCTGCTGTAGGGAGCAGGGCGGGATCCCATCCCGCCCTGCTTTTTTGTTGCAGGGGATTGCCATTCCTCCGCTCGTGTGGTATAATCTGGAGGGTAGAGTTGCCGGGCACCCGTCCCTCGCTCGACGCGGGATGGGGGTGAATCTGTGGGTAAAGGGGAACCAGAATGGCCAGACAGCCCTCGAAACAGCAACAAAAAGCACGCCAGAAGAGGCTCGAAAGGCAGAAACAGAAACGCAGCCGGAGGGCGGTGTCCTCCTCGCAGGCTCCCCTCTCTCGCATTCTGCCCCGCGATGCCGGGCAATGGCCCTTGAAGGAGTGCCTGATCACCAGCAACTGGCAAGAGACGGGCGAAATCATCCAGGTCCTGATAGCGCGCCATGGCCCGCTGGGCCAGATCGGGGTGGGGGTGTTCCTGGTAGACCTGGGCTGCCTGGGGGTCAAGAACGCCTTTGGTTACCAGGTCAACGCGGACGAGTATGGCCAGTTGCGTAAGAAGCTCCAAAGCCAGCAGAAGATGATCTCGGCTGACCTCAACCTGGCGGCCAAAATCATCCGCGAAGGGATTGCCTATGCTGAGCGGTTGGGGTTCAAGCCGCACCGCGACTATCGCCAGGCACAGCCGATCCTGGGCGACGCCGATCCCGATGCCTGCGACAAAGAGATCCCTTTGGGCAAAGACGGCAAACCTCTCTTTATCGCCGGCCCCTACGACAACGTCCGCCAGGTGATGGCCAGGCTGACAAAGGCGGTAGGACCGGACGGATTTTACTACATGATCCCCATCGGAGAGTCGGACGATTTTTGATCGAAAGGCACCGGGGGGCGGCCGGTGAAGGGCCCCTGAACGGCTCCATGCCCTCAGGCCAGGTGTAGCTTGCTGCTGGCCGTGCGGCGGATGTCGGCAAACCCCTCTTCCAGGTACGGATAGGCAAACAGCACCGAGCCCAGGCCAAAGATCGAGCCGGTGATCGTCCGCAGGAACCAGGTGCTTTCGTACAGGCCGAAGAGCTGGAGCGTGCCGTCCACCCCCATCGGCACCAGGAAGAGCAGGTAGTAGCGGAACGGCAACCGCCACCCGACCCCCTTCCGCCGCACCAGACCGTAGATCAGCCCTCCCAGGAAGATGGAGCCGTAAATAGCCACATCGCGCTCACAAAAGGCCACTTTCCAGCCCACCGTCTCGTTGCCGATGGCGCGGGCAAAGGGGTCCACATCCACGCCGGCTGCCGCCAGCTCTTCAATCGAATAATAAATTTTCGGCCCGCCGATAAAGTAGGAGCGCTCCGGCCGCTGGTGGCAGGCTGGCCGGTAGATCAGGTAGATGATCTGGGCCGGCATCGTCCAGCCGGCGACCATCAGCAGCGGGGCCAGCAGCGGCAGGGCCACGTACAGCCCCCAGAACAGGTTGGCCAGGGCCAGCCAGCGTCTGGCCAGTTGCAAGATCGCCTTGTCGGCCAGGAGGACCAGGTCGCGGGTGCGCCCGGTAACCCGTTTCGGTTGCGACATTGTCCTTTGCCTCCCCTACGGCAAGACCGGGGCCAGATATTCCTCCAGTTGGCGGGCATTCAGAACACCCAGGTGTCGCACCTGGATCACCCCTTTCCGATCTATGAGCATCGAGGTGGGCAGGCCCCGCACGCGATAGTCGTTCAACAGCTTCCCGGTGGTGTCCAGCAAAATCGGATAGGTGATGCCGAACTCTTGCACAAAAGCCTGCACCTCCTGGCGGGAGCCCTGGATATTGACGCCGAGGACTACCAGGCCGTCGGCCTTGTGCGCCCGGTATGCCGCCTCCAGGTCCGGGATCTCGGCGCGGCAGGGTGTACACCAGGTCGCCCACAGGTTCACCAGGACCACATGGCCCCGGTAGTCGCTCAGGGAGACGGGGTTGCCCTGCAAACTTTCCAGGGTAAAGTCGGGGGCGCGGTTTCCCACCAGGACGCCGCCGGGCGCCGCCGAACCCGGCCCACTGCAGGCCCCCGCTACGGCGGCCAGGAGCAGCAGCCATCGGGCCACCTGTTTCCCCTTTTCCATCACGCCCCCTCTGCCTTGTGCTCTGAGCCCTGCACACTGGTGCCCCCCATGTAACCCAGATAGGCGGGCACCAGGGGCAGGACACAGGGCGAGACGAACGACAGCAACCCGGCCAGCAGAGCGATCGGCAGGGAGATGGCGGCCTGCTCCAGGTGCGATTCCAGGCTGAACGGCCCCACCAGGCCCGCAATCCGGGTCAGACTGTCGGTCAGCATCAACAGGCCGATGCCGATCAACAGCAGGCCGCTGGTGATGGAGATGAACCGCAGATGGCGGTTCAGCCGGCGCAACCATCCGGTGGCGGCGTCGAACAGCAGGCCGGTCAGCAGGAACGGCAGGCCAAAACCGAGGGAGTAGAAGGTCAGCATCACCACCCCTCGCCCCAGGTCGGTTGTGCTCGCCGCCCAGGCCAGCATGGTGGCCAGCACCGGCCCCAGGCAAGGCGTCCAGCCGGCGGCGAAAAAGAGGCCCACCAGGAAGGATGACAGATAGCCCAGCCGGGGATTGGCCGGCAGGTGCGCCCGCTTTTCAGAGTAGAGCAGGGGAATGGGGAGGACCCCCATGAGGTGCAGCCCCAGGATGATGACCACAACTCCCCCGATGCGCTGGATCCAGGGGCGAGCGCCCAGCAGCAGCCGGCCAAAGGCCGTGGCTGTCGCGCCCAGGGCGACAAAGATGACGGTGAAGCCCAGCACGAAAAAGACGCTGTGCAAAAAGAGCGTCAGCCGCCTGTTCATGAGGGGGATGGCCTTTCCTCAACCGCCTGGCGCAGCGCCTCCAGGTCGGCTTCCAGCCGGCGCTGGCGTGCCACCAGGCTGAACACCAGCCCGAAGGAAATGGCCCACAAGATGGCGTAAGCTGCTATCAGATAGCCCATAGTCGCTCCTTTCTGTCAGCTCATCATCTGCTGTCTCAACCGCTCCACCCCCTCCCGCAACTGCTCCAGCCGGATGCGGTGGTTCAGCAGGGTGATGTACCATAGGGTGAAGGTAATCAGGCAAAAGAAAAAGGCAAACATCATGTCCGGGCTCAAGCCCCCTTGTTCGGCGCCGAACATCAGCGGATGCTGCGTCCGCCACAGGCGGATGGCGATAAAATTGATCGGCACCGAGATAAAGGCGACGATGCCGTACACGGCCGCAAAACGCGCCCGCCGGGCCGGGTCCTCGACCGCGTTGCGGAGCATCAGGTAGCCCACGTAGACCAGAAATTGGAGGAGGGAGATGGTCAGGCGCTCATCCCAGACCCACCACACTCCCCAGGCCGGCCTGGCCCAGAGGGAGCCGCTGAGCAACACGCCGAGCATAAAGGCCGTGCCGATCTCCGCCGAAGCCAGGGCCACGATATCCCAGCGGCGTTGTCGGGTGCGCAGGTACCCCACCCCTGCCCCAAAGGTCACAAAAAATGCCAGAAAGCCGACCCAAGCGGTGGAGATGTGGAAGTAGATGATCCGCTGGACATAGCGGCCGGTGGCGCTCTTGAGGTTGGCCTCCGGCGCGCCGGCCAGGGCCAGGTAGAGGGCGACCATCATCAGCGCGGCGCTGAGGGCCGTCAACACAATCAATCCGGTATCGTTCCGTCGCTTCATCCTTCCACCCACCCCTTTTGATGCACCGGGGAGCCGGTGGTTTCATCCCCGGTCCGGCTTTTTCGAGAGGCCAGGCTTTTCCATCACTCTCTGACCAGAAAGTCGAATGTCATGAGCGCCGCCGCCGGAAAGATCGCCGCGAATGCTCCCAGCAGTTGCAACCAGCGGGCGATCTCACCCAACGTCAGCCCATCGAGGATGCCGGCCGTAGCCTTGACGGCGGCAATGAGCACCGGAGCGGCTACCGGCAGCAGGAGGATGGGCAGCAACACCTCGCGCGCCCGCGTCTGGGCCGTCATCGCCGACAACAAGGTGCCCACCCCGGCAAAGCCCAAGGTGCCCAACAGCGCGACGAGCGCCAGCCGCGGGTCGAACAGGTTGACGCCGAAAAAGGCGGTGAACACCGGCAACAGGATGGCCTCGACGACGAGCATGAACAGCACCGTCGAGATCATCTTGCCGAAGTAGATGGCCGTGGGGTCCATCGGGGCCAGCAACAGGCCCTCCAGACAGCCGCGATCCCGCTCCAGCACAAAGGCCCGGTTCAGCCCCAGCAACCCGGCGAAGGCAAAGGCCACCCACAACGCCCCCGGCGCGACCTGGCGCACCCGCTCGCCGCTGACCCGCAGGTCGAAGGCAAAGTTGAACATGACGATGACCAGCACCCCAAAGACAAACATGGCGCTGAACATCTCTTTGGTGCGGAGTTCGGCAACGATATCCTTCCAGACAATAGCAAGAACCTGGCGCAGATACCTCATTACGCTTTACTCATTACGTTTTACTCACCACCTCTCGATAGATCTCCTTCACCCCTGCCAGGTCGAGCCCGGCGCGCTCCCCCTGCCAGGCCACCCTGCCTTTGTGCAGGATGGCTACCCGGTTGCACATCTCCAGCCCCTGTTCCAGACTGTGGGTGGTCAGGATCACGGTCCGGTTCGCAGCCGCCAGCCCTTGCAGCACCTCGCGCAACATGTCGGCTGCCTGCAGGTCCAGGCCGGTGTAGGGTTCGTCGAAGAGCATAATGGCCGGATCGTGCAGGATGGCGCGGGCGATGGACAGCCGCTGCACCATGCCCCGGGAAAGGGTGCGCACCGGGTCGCGCCGCCGGGCTGTCAGCCCTACCTGCTCCAGGACAGCAGTGATGCGCGCCCCGGCATCGGCCAGGTCGTACAGCCGGGCGAAGAAGCGCAGGTTCTCGTCGGGGGTCAGGTCGCCATAGAGCAGAGGGTTGTGCGAGATCAGGCCGATCTGCCGCCGCACTGCCGGGGACGATTGGCCCAGGTCCTGGCCGCGCAGGTGAACCGTCCCCGAAGTGGGGCGCGTCAGCGACGCGATGATGCGCAGCAGCGTGGTCTTGCCCGCCCCGTTGGGGCCAAAAAGGGCCAGGAACTCGCCCTCTGCGACAGAGAGGTCCACGCCGCGCAGGGCCACCTGATGGCCAAAGGCTTTGGTGACCTGACGCACCTGAATCGCCGCTGCCGAATTCGCTGCCATGGTCACAGGGCCTTGAGCGCCTGGTAGATTTCCACCCGACGTTGCTGGAACCGGTCCTCGCTCACCTGACCGGCCTCGAACGACTCCTCCAGATCGGCCAGGTCGGCCAGCAATCGCCGGGCGGTGGGGGTCGTCAGCGGGCCGGGAGCGCCCGCCGGCCGCCGCCCCTCCCGGCGGACGGTGAAAGGATAGACCGCCGCGCCCAACGCCGCCAACAAGGCCAGGCCCAGCCCGATCCCGCGCAATAGCCCCTGGCTGCCCGGAGTCGTTCCCGCTGCCGGCCCAGCAGGTTCGGCGGAAGCGCCCGGCATCCCCTGGCTGCCTGCTGCCGCCGGCTGCACGGTCAGGCTCAGGACCAGCGGCATGTCGGCTGCCAGGTTCTGGGCCGAGAAGAACCGGTACTGCTGCCCCTGGAACGATTCCACCCCGCCCCCCTGCAACTGCTCGCTGCTCAACGTCGGCCCCGGTTGGGCCACCAGAACGTTCAGCGTCGTCACCGGATAGGCAAAGGTTCGCTCCAGCGAGAGCGTTTCGCCGCTGACCATCAGGTGGTAGGAGAAAAAGGCCGTGGAGGTTTCCCGGCCCGGCGGCACAGGCTTGCTATCCCAGAGGCCTCCTTCCACCTGGACGAAACGGCCGGGCTGTTGCTCATCCTGAACGGCCAGCCCCACCGCGCCGGCCGGCAGCGGAATAAAGAGGGTGCGGGCTGCCTCCCCTTCCGCCTGACCGATGTACAGCCGGTCGCCCTGGTTGCCAAAGAGGTGGATTTCGCTGATCCTCAACACCGGGCCAAACGATTCGACGATCAGGTGCGCCGAGTTCACCACAATTTCGTCGGCATCGGCCGTCGTTTCGTATACGGTCAAGGTGGCTTCGAGACTTGTCTGGCCCTCCTCAAACTGAAGCGGTTCGGGATGGCTGTTGATCGCCCCCCGATAGGTCGCTTCGAGCCGATATTCCAGGGCCGGATCGGGGTCCAGCCCCTCGAAACGAAAGCTGCCATCGGCTTCGGTTGTGGTCTCGAGCCTGCCTGCCTCTGAACCGTCCCGCAGGATGCGCAGGGTGACAGGGATGCCCGCCCCTATCGCCGCGCCCCCTGCAGTCCCGTTGATGACCTGGCCGCTGAGGATGCCCTCTCCCTGGGCCTGGACCCCCACGGCTAACGCCGGGAGGAGCAGCAGCCACAGCATCCTCAGACCCACCTGGCGGCGGATGGTTCGCCGATCTCGCATCAGGCCACCTCCTCGGCAGACAGGACCTGGCCGCACCGGGCGCAAAACCGGTCCCCGGCACGCACATCCGCGCCGCAGGCCGGGCACACCGTCCCGACCGGGGTCGCGGGGGGCAATGCGCTGCCGCAGCTCACACAGAAGCGGTCTTCCGGCCGGCAGGCGTGGCCGCAGGCAGGACAGGCAAGCCGGCCTCTGTCCACACGCCGGGCGCGGCGCAGCCGACGCACCGCCTGCTCGATATCGGCGTCGGTGAGGGAGGGAGCGTCCATCTGGGGCGTGCGCCCCGGCAAAAGGGGATAGGCGACAACCACCGCCGAGAGCGCCGCCAGCAACAAAAAGACGACCAGGCTCATGGCTGCCTCCCCGGTCGGCGGGCCGGCCAGGCGACGATCAGGGTGCCGGCGATCATCACTGCCCCCCCAATCCACAGCCAGATGACCAGCGGATTGATCAGCACCTGGAACGCCGCCAGCCCATTGGCCTCCAGGCCGGCCAGGATCAGGTACAGGTCCTCTTTCAGGTTGGAGCGCAACGCGACTTCGGTCACGGCCCCTTGCGCGTTGCTGTGCAGGTTGCGTTGGGGCCGGACCGTGGTCACCTTGCGCCCTCCCCGGTAAACCTCCACCACCGCCTCGTTCAGCACCTTGTTGCCGTTCTCTTCGATCCGCCGAAAGACATAGTCGGTGTAGGTCAGGATATAGCCCTGCACTTCCACCGACTCACCGGTGGCCAGGGCCACCTGCACCTCGGTTTGATAGGCCTGGGAGCCGGTGATGCCCATGACGATGAGCAGGATCGAAAAGTGGATGAGCTGGCCCCCGTAGCGCCGCCGATTGCTGCCGATGGCCCGCGCCGCGGCCACAACGGGGTTCTCCCCCGCCCTCCTCACGGAGGCGACGATGCCCTGAGCCAGTTGCAGGAGCACGGTGGCGGCTACAAAGGCCGTGATCGTGAACGAGACCACGGCCCACACCTCACGGTAGCCGAGCAGGGTCAACAGCAGGGCAGTGACGATGGCGACCAGGGTTTGGACCCACAGATTGCGCAACAGGCGCTCGAGGCGGACCCTGCGCCAATCCATCAACGGACAGAGGCCGATGAGCAGCACCATCACCAGCCCCAGGGGGCCCATGAAGCGGTTATAGTTCTCCGGGGCGAGGCTGCTGGCCACGCCGCGCACCGCCTCGGTAAAGGTCGGCCAGAGGGTGCCCAACAACACCGCCGCCGCCGACCCCAAAAAGAGCAGGTTGGCGATTAAAAAGACAAACTCCCGCGAAAGCAGGTCGCCCAGTTCCCCCTTGCCTGCCAGTTCCCGCCGCCGGGCCAGCACCAGGCCGATGGTCACGGCCAACACCAGGCCGATGTACCCCAGGTAATACCAGCCGATGGGCGACGCGGCAAAGGCGTGCACCGATTGGATCAGGCCCGACCGGGTGATGAAGGTGGCAAACAGGGTCAGGGCAAAGGTCAAGGCCGCCAACAACACGCTCCAGGCACGGAACATGTCCCGCCGCTCCTGGATGATGGCCGAGTGGACAAAAGCGGTCCCCACCAACCAGGGGATGAAGGAAGAGTTTTCGACCGGGTCCCAGCCCCAGTAGCCCCCCCACCCCAACTCCAGGTAGGCCCACCAGGCACCGACCAGGATGCCGATGCCCAACGAGGCCCAGGCGGCCAAGGTCCAGCGCCGCGTGCCCCGCAGCCAGGCCGCGTCCGGTTGGCCTGTGACCAGGGCCGCAAAGGCGTAGGCAAAGGGGATGGTCCACAGGGCATAGGCCGCAAAGATGATGGGCGGATGGAGGATCATCCCCACATTCTGGAGCAGCGGGTTCAGGCCGACCCCCTCCGCGGGTGCCGTCGGCAAAAGCGCGAAAGGGTTGCTGAGCAGGATCAGCAGCAGCGCCAGGAACGCCTGGGTAAAGGCCAGCACCGCCATGGCATAGGGCCGCAGTTCCCGGTCCCAGGCCGGACCCGATTCCAGGCGGCCCAGCACCAGCAGGGCGCTGAACAGAGCCAGCATCCACAGCCAGAGAAGTTGCGAGCCTTCCATGCCCGCCCAGAAAGCAGACAGCACATAGGCCGGGGCGAGGTAGCTGCTCACATGCTCGTAAACATATTGGACCTGAAAGTTGTGGGTCAACAACAGGATCAGCAGCACCACAACGGCCAGGGTGGAGAGTCCGGCCGTGACCAGCAACCCATTCCGCGCGCTGGCAACCAGTTCAGGCCGATGGCTCTGCGCTCCCATCAGTGCAGCGATGGCCGCCCAGGCCGCGACGGCGAGTGTCAGCAGCAATGCGCCATACCCGATATCTGCCAGGATCAACTCACTCTGCCCCGCTAAAAGCCTGTTCGAAAAATCGGGAGGGCAGGCTGGAAAGCCTGCCCGGATAGTCTGAAAAGGCTGTCCTACGCCTGTTGTTCGGACAGACTCTAATCCTTTTCCTCATACTTGGACGGGCACTTCATCAACAGCTCTTCGGCCTCAAAGACCCCTGTTGCCGGGTTGTACTTGCCGATGGCCACTGCCTCCACAGCGTCCACCAGCATATCGGGCTGCGGGCCGTGATAGGAGATGGACAACCGTCCGGTCTCATCGCGGATCTCGAAGGTCAGGTGCAGGTCGGCGGTGTCATACCGGACCGAATCGGGCACGATCTCGCCGGCCACCCGGGAATTGCGGGGCTGGCCTGGTCCCAGGGCCTTGACCTCGGCGATGGTCAAATAGTCGGTGGTTGAGCCGGAAAAGCTGGTGGCGATCAACACACCGATCATGGCGACCACGGCCACCCCTCCGGTCAGGAATTTCGCCTTGGACGACATAATCCTCCTCTGCGCCTTCCGCCTTCCTCTTTACGTTTTACGCCTTACACCCGCCCCACAGTGGTGGCAAAACCTGGAATCGGGCCGCAGAGGGGTGCCGCATTGGTGGCAAAACAGAGCGGACGGAGCCGGGTGGCTGCCGGCCTGTCGCCGGTACCCGGCAGGCGGCGGGGATGTACGCTGGCCCAGCCAGAAGGCAGCCGTACCTGCAGCTATCAAAGCAACAAAAGCGATGAGAAAGATGAGCCAGGGTGGGGTCACTGTTTCCTTTGCCGCCGGTAGAGCGCCCGGCATGGCTGTCGGAAGGGGGCCGGCTGCCTCCACGCTCAGGACGGAATCGGCTTTGCGATAGGTGAACGTCCAGCTTTTTGTCTCTCCCTGGTCCAGGGGCCCTGCTTCTACCAGGTGGTAAAGCAGGCCGTCAGCCTTCTGGACGGCCGGGGGAGCGGCCGGGTCGAGGGCAAAGCCCTCGGCTGTTGCCGGCACCTGGAATTCCAGATGTAACGCGGCAACAGGGTAATCGGCCACGCAGGTAAAGGTGTAGGTCCGCCGGCCGCTTTCGTCCACCGGCAGCGGGTCATAGTATTCGAGCTGAAAGCCGCCGGTGGGCAGATCGAACGATACGACCAGCCACTCCCCCTCTGGGCGGGTTGTATACTCCTGGTTGAGCAACTGTCCCTCTCCGGCCACGTGGGCGACGGCATGGGGTTGGCCGGCGCGGGCCGGGATGCGGATCTCCACGGCGACCGGCAGCGGTGTGTCGGCGGCAAACTGCCCGCGATAGATGACCAACACCGCTGGCTGGTCGTACTCCGGCCACAGGGAGATTTCCAGGTCGGAGAGGGTAGGGACCGGTTGAGCCTCTGCGGGCCCAACCAGCAACGCCAGACAGAACAACAGTGAGAGAAAGGGTCGGCCCATAGCCTGTCCAATCCGCCGGGACATGCCGGGAACGCAGAGAGTCACAGGGCTTTCAGTGTTCCTGGCGCACCTTTACTGACCGATGATCGAGTCAATGATCGTCTTGAACTCGTCGAATGGGAGCGAACCCTGCTTCCCCTGGCCGTTGTTGAACAGGAACACCGGGGCGCCAGGCACGCCATAGATCGCTGCCACCACACTGCCGGCCTGCACCCGCATCCTGGCCCAGTCCGAGTCCAGGCAGGTCTCGAATTGGGCGGTGTCGAGGTCCAGTGTCTGGGCGTAGCTCAGGAACAGGAGCCGGGGCTCGGCAGCCTGGGTCCACTTGTCTTGCTGAGCGAAAAGCCGGTCGTGCATCTCCCAGAACTTGCCCTGCTGCCCGGCGCACTCGGCGGCTGTAGCTGCCTGAGCGCCGGGGCTATCCCCCTTCTCGGTCCAGGGGTGCAGGACGTAGAACAGTTGGCCGGTATTGACATAGGTCTCCATCAGTTGGGGCAATACCTGGAGGGCGTGCTGGGCCGACTCGGGGCTGGCATAGTCCACAAAAGCCACGGTGACAGCCCTGGCCGTCTGCCAGTTGCCCCGGGTGTGCCAGTCGTCGGTGGGGACGATGTCCGGCACCTTGCCACCGGCCGCCACATAGTCGATGATCTGGCCGAATGTTTCGATGGAGCGGCCACCCTGGATCGGGATGTCGTTGATAAAGAAGGTGGGTGTGGCCTGCACTTCGGCCATCTCTCCGGCCATCATCTCCCCCTGAACTTCGGTGGCCGCCTGACCGGAATCCAGGCAGTCGTCGAACGTTTTGCCATCCACGCCCAATTCCCTGGCATATTGTTTAAAGAAACTGACCGGGTCTGCCCCTTGCGCCCCCCACTCACTCTGGGCGGCAAAGAGCTTTTCATTCATCCCCCAGTATTGACCCTGATAGCCGGCACACACCGCTGCTTCTGAGGCTTTCTGCGCCAGAGGATGGATGGAGGTCAGGGGGAACTCGCGGTATACGAACCGTACCCGGCCGGTGTCTACGTACTGCTTGAGCAACTCTGGGATCACCATGCGGGCGACCTGACCGCAGGCCGGGCACTGAAAGTCGGAGAACTCGGTGATAACCACCGGGGCGTCGGCCCGGCCCATGCTGCGGTAACTGTCGGCCCCTATTTCCAGGGTGGGCGCTTTGCCTCCCGCTGCAAAATACTCGATCTTCTGCTTGAACACCGAGAAGGGTTGTGCGCCCGAAATCGCCACGCCGTTGATGCGGAAGGCGGGTGTGCCGTTCACGCCGGCGGCTGCGCCTTCCTGGAGGTCGGCATTCACTTTGGCGGCATAGTTGCCGCCGTCGAGGCAGGCGTCGAATTGGGCCTGGTTCACCCCCAACGCGCCGGCTATCCGCTTGAACTGCTGGATGGCGTCCTGTTTGCCCGACCATTGCCCCTGGCTGTTAAAGAGCGCATCGTGCATCTCCCAGAATTTGCCCTGCTCACCGGCGCACTCGGCGGCTTCGGCCGCTTTGGCCGCCTGGGGATGGATCGAGGAGAGCGGGAAATGGCGAAAGATGTAGCGCACCTGCCCGGTCTTGATATAGGCCTCTTCGATCTGCGGGTACGTCTCACGGACGTAGCGAGCGCAGTAGGGTCACTGGAAATCAGAGTACTCGATGATCGTCACCGGGGCGGTGGGAGGGCCCTGCACACGCCAGTCGTCGGCTGCGACCGGTTGGGCCTGCGCAGGGGTCGTGGCCTGAATCTGGGCGACCGTGGCCGTGGGGTTGGCCGCCTTTCCGCCTGATGTTGGGGTAGCGGCCACCTTCCCGCCTGGCGTCGGTGTGGCCATTTCCGGGCCGCAGGCCGCTACCAGCAACGCCACCACCACCAGGGCGATCCACCAGCTATGTTTTTGTTTCATTCCATCTCCTTTCAATGCTATATATTGAGGTTAGATAGTTGGAATTCCCTGGCGTTCAGTTCTAACGCCAAGGTCCAATATCTAATATCTGGTCCTTCGCAGGCGCAGCGAGTTGCTGACCACAAAGATGCTGCTGAACGCCATGGCCCCGGCAGCCAGCACAGGGTGCAGGCGCAATCCCAGCGAGGGGTAGAACGCTCCGGCGGCCAGCGGGATCAGGATCACGTTGTAGAAAAAGGCCCAGAACAGGTTCTGCTTGATGGTGCGCATCGTGGCCCGGCTGAGGGCGATGGCGCGGGGCACCCCCCGCAGATCGCCGCTCATCAGCGTCACATCGGCGGTGGCCATAGCCACATCGGTCCCCGTGCCGATGGCAATGCCTACGTCGGCCTGGGCCAGGGCCGGTGCGTCGTTGATCCCGTCGCCCACCATGCCCACCGTCCGCCCTTCCGCCTGCAGCGCCTTGATCTGCCCGGCCTTGTCGCCCGGCAGCACCTCGGCCATCACCCGGTCTATCCCCATCTGTCGGCCGATCACTTCCGCCGTGCGCCGGTTGTCGCCGCTGATCAGGATCACCTCCAGGCCCAGGGCCTTCATCCGGGCGATGGCCTCCTCCGAGCCCTCTTTGGTCGTGTCGGCCACGGCCACGACGCCGACAGCCTGGCCGTCCACCGCCACCAGCATGGCCGTCTTGGCTTCCCCCTCCAGCCGGGTCAGCACCTCGTCGAACCCTGCGAGCGCGACGCCGTTGTTCTCCAGCAGGCGTTTCGAACCGACCAGGACCCGCTGACCGTCCACCGTCGCGGCGATCCCCTGTCCGGCTATCGCTTCAAACCCCTGGGGCTCGCTCAGCACCAGTCCCCTGGCCTCGGCTGCCCGGACAATCGCCTGTCCCACCGGGTGTTCCGACCCTCGCTCTGCCGACGCTGCCAGACGGAGGAGCGAGTTGCCGGTTGCGGATTGCAGGTCCCTGGCTGCCTGGAACTGGTCTCTTGGAACCAGGTCGGTCACCGATGGCTCGCCGCGCGTAATCGTCCCGGTTTTGTCCAGCACCACAGTGGTCAACTCGTGGGCGCGCTCCAGGGCCTCGCTGTTCTTGAAGAGGATGCCCTGTTCCGCGCCCTTGCCCGTGCCGACCATGATGGCCGTCGGGGTGGCCAGGCCCAGGGCGCAGGGGCAGGCGATGACCAGCACGGCGACCATGTACAGAATGCTCTGGGTAAAGCCCGCGCCGCCGATGAGTAGCCAGGCCAGAAAGGTCACCAACGCCACGGCGATGACCGCCGGCACAAAGACCGCCGAGACCCGGTCGGCCAGGCGTTGGATGGGTGCCTTCGATCCCTGCGCTTCCTCCACCAGGCGGATGATCTGGGCCAGGGCGGTCTGGGCGCCGATGCGGGTGGCTTCGACCTTGAGGAGGCCCTGCCTGTTGATCGTCCCGCCGATGACCTCGTCGCCCGGCTTTTTGTCCACCGGCAGGCTCTCGCCGGTGAGCATCGTCTCGTCCACCGCCGAATGGCCCTCGAGGATCACGCCGTCCACCGGCAGCCGTTCGCCGGGCCGGACGACGACCATGTCGCCCAGAGCCACCGCCTCGACCGGGACCTCGACCTCCTCGCCGTCGCGGAGCACGTGGGCCGTTTTGGGCCGGAGCCCCATCAGCTTTTTGATCGCCTCCGAGGTTCGGCCTTTGGCCCGTGCTTCCAGCATTTTGCCCAGCTTGATGAGGGTGATGATCAGCGCCGAGGTCTCGAAATAGACGTGCCCCCCGATGCCGGGGAATAGCAGCACCGCTACACTGTAAAAGTACGCCGCCGAGGAGCCCATGGCTACCAGCACGTCCATGTTGGCCGATCCGGCCCGCAGGCTCTTGAATCCGCCGACGTAATAGTCCCACCCCACGTAAAACTGGACGGGGGTGGCCAGGAGGAGGAAGAGCCAGTTGACCCACGGCGCATGGGCCCCCATGCCCAGCAGGCCCATGTCGCGGCCCATCGCCAGCAGGAAGAGCGGCAGCGAAAAGGCCACGCCGACCCAGAACTTGCGCGTCTGATTGCGGATCTCGGCCTGGCGGGCCGCGCGTTCTACATCCTCGGCTGCCTCGCCCTGGCCGGGGATCAGGACCTCGTAGCCTGCGTCGCGGATGGCCTGCTGGATGGCGGCCAGGCTGACCACGCCGGGCAGGTACTCCACGCTGGCCCGCTCACCGGCCAGGTTGACGTTGGCCTCCACCACCCCGTCCAACCGCCTCAGCGCCCGCTCGATGGTCAGGGCGCAGTTGGCGCACGTCATGCCGATAATGGGCAGCTCTGCCCTGGTTGTCGCTACATCATACCCGATGTTGCGGATGAGTGCAAGAAAATCGGTCTCTCTGACCACAGCCGGGTCGTAGAGGACCGAGGCTTTTTCCGTGGCCAGGTTTACCGTCGCCTCCTGCACCCCTTCCAGCCGCTTCAGGTTCCGCTCGATGGCCAGCGAGCAGTTGGCGCAGGTCATGCCTCTTACAGGCAATATTACCTGTTTCATTTTCTTTCAGCCATTAACCGGCGGCTTTCTACCCACCGGCTACCGGATAGCCCACCTCGGCCAGCGCCTTTTGCAGCGCAGCCAGCGCCTCGGCGTTCTCCACCTGGAATGTAACCGTCTTGCCGGCCACGTCGCCGCCAACAAACTCGACGCCTGCTACAAAGCCGCTCTCGCGCTTGATGGTCATGAGGCAGTGGTGGCAGCTAATGTTGGGGATGTTCAACGTGATCGTCTCCATTGGATATTGTTCCTTTCTACTTACACCTTGCCGGCTGTCTCGAATACCTGTAAAATTTCGGCGATGACCTGTTCCCGCTCGGCCGGGTCGTCGCCGCGGATGGCGGTGGTCACGCAGGTCTGGAGGTGATGTTCCAGGATCAGGTCGTTGATCTTTTCCAGGGCCCGCTGCACGGCCAGGATCTGGTTGATGATGTCAATGCAATAGGCATTGTCGCCCACCATGCGCTGGATGCCGCGCACATGGCCCTCGATGCTCTTGAGCCGGTTTAGAACGTCCTGTTTGTACTCCTCGCCCATGCCCTGTACCCCCAGAAGCTACCCCCCACCCCCCAGGGGGAGGGGTAAACGCGAGTGTACCATAGTGGACCAATCCTGTCAAATTTGCGCCCACAATAAACGGGCCAACGGAGCGCGCCCCCATTGGCCCGTTGCCCTCATTCTACACCAAGCTGCTGCTGTGATCTGTAGGCAGGTTCACAGCGTCCGAGCCTGGCGGACCGACAAAACTCAACTGCTGCTACGCCGGTTCAGCGCCAGCACAACGCCGACGAGGCCCAGCGGCGCCGCCATCGCCAGGGGACACAGCCCGCCGTCCGACGGCCCCGGCTCCGAGGCAGCCGGCTCAGTCTGGACTGGGGTCTCGGCCAGGTCGGGCGCCGTGGTCGCCGCTGAGGGCGAGGGCGGCGTTGCCGACACGCCCAGGCTGAGATGGTCCACCCAAAGCACACCCTTGCCCGGATTGCCCTCCGCCTCAACACTGAGGCCCACGCCAACCACCCGCGCCAGGTCTGGCGTGGCTGGATCACCTTCGTCGGCCCAGGTCGCCAGGGCGAAATCGGCCCATGGCACGGCGACCGGCGTCCAGACTTGCGGAACGTCCAGGGTCAGCTCGTAGGGGGCTGCTGCTTCTGGCCTGCCGGCAAAGAGGGCCAGGATCACACGCTGGCCCGGCGGATCGCCGCGCACTCGGAAGGAGAGGCCCGGGGCATCGCTCCAATCCTGGGGCACATCGAACGGCTGCCCGCAGAAGGCCCAGCCCGTTGCCGCAAGCTGGTAGTCAAAACGCAAGGCGCCGGTCTCGTCGAGGGCGCAGGTAGCGGTCGATCCGGGATCGTCGTCGCTGACTACCCAGCCGCCCAAGTCCAGCCCTCGACTGGCAGCGACTGACAGCGCGCTGGGGGCGGGCGGCGTCGGCGTCGCTTCCGGTGGCGGCGCCTCGGCTGTGGGCGGCAGGACGAACGTCGGCTGCGCCGCTGCGCCCGGCGCAAAACTCCGGATCGCCTGGTCGAGGAACTCGACAAAGCGGGGGCCGATCTCGCGGTTGGCCCGCTCGTTGGGATGGGCGTCATAGTCGTCGTAGCGGTATTCGGGCCGTAGAAAGTTGTCCTCTCCGGCCAGGTGGCCGAAAAAGTCAAAGGTGACGATGTTGGGCTGGCCGCCCAGGAACTGGCCGGAATTCAGCCAGTCGGCCAGGGCGCGAGCGCGCCGGGCCTCGTCGGGGTCGCTGCTGCCCGGCACCTGGGGCGGTTGGGTGACGACGACAAACAGCTTGTCGGGGTACTGAGCCATGCGGGCCCGCATGGCCAGGTAGTAGCCCTGATACTCGGCCAACTGCTCACCACTGCCGATGTTGCTGGTCGGAAAGCAGGACTTGATGATGATGACATCGTACTGCATCAGGTGGCTGAAGGTGTTGTCGGGTGGGTCGTGGAGCGGCTGGCGGAAAATCTCGGCCAGGCCGTCGGGGTCGGTGTTGTCGCCCGGCACGTCGAAATTGCGGCCTGAGTAGGAGCCATCGGCCAGGCGCAGGCCGTCGCCGTTGTAGCCGTGGTCGTAGAACTCGTAACCGAGGGCGGTCAGCCCCTCCCGCACACTGCCCTGATCAATGAGGCCCTGGCCAACAGAATGGTGCAGCCAGATGATGCGCACCGGCTCCTGGGCTGGCGTTGGGAAGAGCCATCCCCAAACCAGGCCCCATGCCAGCCATATACCGCAAAAAAGTCCCCCCACTTTCATCATGCAACCTCCTGCCTCCTACTCCCCAATCTCCCACACGTGCACCACCGTCTCGCCCCATGGCCCGGCTTCCCGCTCGGTCACGTACAAAAAGCCCCGCTCCCGGTCGTAGGCGGCGTCGCCCAGGACACCGCATTCCGGGTTCAGCACCTCGCCCGTCGGGCGGTAGAGGGCATAGGGCACCACCTCCCACGGCTGCCGGGTCCCGGCGACCACCTCGGCCAACTCCTGAGGGTCGTAGAAAAGGATCTGCGGCTCGTAAGGGTAAGCGTGATAGCCCTGGTAGGGGTTGCAGGGGTCTGGACCGCAGGTGCTGCCCGGCGCGCCGTAGCAGTTGTCCCCCAGCCCTTTTTGCCCGACGATGAGGATGCCCCGTTTGGTCACGGTCTGCACCCAGGCCCCGCCGCCCCAGTCGTCGGCGGGCCGGTAGTCGGGAAAGTAGCAAGTGTCCGGGTCGTCGAGACAGCCGGGGTAGATTTCGGGGTAGTAGAGCAGGGCCAGGGCGTCCAGGTTCTGGCCAGAGGAGGGTGGGTTGCCGTCCTCCCAGGGGGCCAGAGCGTACAGGGTCGGCCCCTGGGAACCGCCAAAGGCCCCGGCCTGGCGGTGGTTGCCGGCGATGAGCCACCTGCCGCCCAGATATTGGTCGGCAAAGCCCTGGGGGGCGAGGAAGAGATAGTTGCAGGTTTTGGCGTTGTGAAAGATGTCGCCCTCCGAGGGGCGTGCGCCGATGTGCCACACCCCTTGCGCGTCGCTCATGTCCAGGTCGCTCCAGCCCAGGGAATCCTGATCGTAGCCGCCTGCGTTGTACCAGTCCCGCAGGTTCCAGGCGATCTTGTTCACGTTGGGCAGATAGGCCAGGCCGTCCACTTCGCGGTAGATGCAGTCGTCGTTGTAGGTGCAGTTGTCCTTCCAGCCGCCGGTGAGGTCTGCCAGGGGGCGGAGCACGGCAGCCTGGGGCAGGTCGTCGAAATGGGTCGAGACGACCGGGGCGGGGATGGCGATTTCGCCCACCAGATCGTCCCCGGTGTGACCGGCGGCGTAGAGGGAGCCGGGATGGCCGTCGTGCGGGCCGTCGGGGTCGCCGTTGGGATAGTAGGTCAGGGCATGGCCGCTGTAGGCCCACTCACCGGCAGCGGGGTAGGCGAACGCGCCCCGGTAGGTCAGGTCGCCGGGCTGGAGCAGGTCGCCGGCAGACGGCGTGGCGGACGGCGTCGGGGTGGCGCACACGATGCCGCAGCCGCCGGGACAGAGATCGGGGCAGTGGTACACCTCGTCCGTGGCGCAGGCCGGCGGTGTACAGGCGATGGTGGGTGTCGGGGTGGGGGCGGGCCAGCCTTTGAGCACCAGCGGCAGGTAAATCCAGGCCGATGGTGTGGGAGTGGGGGAGGGGGTAGGGCTTGGCGGCGGAAAGCCGGTGAACTCGTCGGCACCCACATCGGAGCCGAGGGCTACAGGCCGGGCGTCGCCGTCGAAATCGTCGGGCACCTCGGGCAGGGCGGCGGCGTGGTCAATGGCCTCTGAGGCGGTGCCGACCAGGTGCAGGTCGCCGTTGGCCGCGTCGGCGAACCAGGCCGCCTCTGCGGCGGTGAGGTTGCCCGTGCCGGTGGCGTTGGCCCCATCCCGGTCGAGCCAGATGGCCATGTTGGTCAGGTTGTAGGCAAAGGTGCCGGAGGTGTCGGAAAAGCGGGCCTCCATCCCCCAGGTCAGGCCGGGAGCGGGTTTCAGCAGCCAGGCGGTGTTGTGGGCTACCAGCCAGCCGCTGGCGTGGACCATCTCGATGACCGAATCGTGAGGTAACGAGGCATAGATCATGTTGTTGCGCACCACCCCGCCCGTGTGGTCGCCGGGGCCGTGGCTGGCGTTGCCAAAGGCGATGCCCTGATAACAGTCCACCAGCAGGTTGCGCTCCACCACCGTGTCGGACGAGCCGGACCAGAAGAGGATGGCCGGCACGGGGTTGTTGCCCGGCGTGCGGATGCGCCGCCACTCGTTGTCGCGCACCGTCCAGCCGTGGGCGTCGTGGGCGCTGATGCCGTTGGTGTACTCGTCGGGGGCGGTGGTGGTGTATTCCAGCAACGAGCAGGCCAGCAGGCCGTCGTCGCTGCCGTCGCCGGCGGGGTTGACCTTGACCAGTTGGTCGCCGATGTCCAGGATGTGCAGGTTGTAGAGCAGCGGCCGGTCGCGGCCCTGGATGGAGACGCCGTGGTCGGCGGCGTTGCGGATGGTGAGATCCGCCACCGTCACGTCGTCGGCATCCACCAGGATGCCAAAGTGGCCGCCGACCATGCCGCCGAAATCGAGCACCACGTCGTCGCGGTCGCCGCTCGCGCCGCGCAGGGCGAGGCCGTCGTTCACCACGTAGATGAAATCCTGCAGGGCGTACACGCCGGGCTGGATGAGGATCGTTGTGCCGGGGGCAGCGTTGTGCGCCCGGTCGCGCAGCTCGGCTTCGGTGGAGACGGTGACAGTTGGGCCGGTGGGTGGGGCCAGGGGAGGACAGAAAGCAGCGGTCAGGCGGGTAGCGGGCATTGGGTATCGGGAAGGGCCGGCGGCGCAGGTGGCGCAGACGGCTGTCGCCAGCAGGGCAAACGTGAACAAAAGACTGGGAAATTTTGGGATGCGCATGGCACTTTACTCCGGTAGGAGCGACCGGCCGGTCGCCCCTGCCTTTTCACCGATCTTCCGAGCCAGGCTGCGGTTAGTGATTGCGCAGCACCAGCGGCAAAAAGACCTTGTGCCGGGCCGGCGGAATGGCCGCCAGGGCATTGCCAAAATGGTCGTTGTACTCGGCCTGGCCCTCGATGTGTTGGCTGTCCTGGTGCCAGAAACGGTTGCCGTTGGCCGAGATGCCATTGGCCGAGCCGTACAGGATGTGCACGGCGCCGGCGTCCACAATGCTGCCCACGTCCTCGTTGCGGATGCCCACTGCCAGGTCTGTGTACCGGTCGTGGTCAAAGTCGCCGGCAGCCAGAGCGATGCCAAACAGGTCCCCGGCTTCGGCCCCGTCCTCCATACCGGAGCGGTCCTGGTGCCAGAGGTCGTTGGCCACGCGGCGATAGAGCCCGCCGGGCGCGCCGTACAGGATCTCCACGGCGCCGGCATTCACCCACTCGGCGCCCAGGTCTTCGTAGGGAATGCCCACGGCCAGATCGTCCCGCCCATCGCCGTTGAAATCGCCGGCGGCCAGGGCGCGCCCGTATTCGTCGTCGGCTTCGCCGCCGCCACCTTCAGTCCAGAAATCATCATCCGTGGCAGTCAGTCCGGCCGCCGACCCATAGAGGACATTCACCGCCCCGGCGTCGACCACGCTGCCATTGTCCTCATCCGGGACGCCAATGGCCAGGTCGGCGTAGCCGTCGTTGTCAAAGTCGCCCGCGGTCAGTGTTTTGCCAAAGAAGTCACCTTCTTCGTACGTGTCGCTGACGCCGTAAAGGCCCTGCACCCAGGCCTGGCTGCCGTTGGCGGTCAGGCCACTCGATGCGCCGAACAGAATGACCACCCGGCCGGCATTGTTGACTCCCCCCAGGTCCTCGCTGGGAAGGCCGATCGCCAGGTCAGCGTAGCCATCCCGGTCGAAATCGCCGGCAGCCAGAGCGTAGCCGAACCAGTCCCCGGCTTCGGGCGTGCCGCCCAGGCCGTTATAACCCTCGTACCAGATCTGGTTGCCCGTGGCGGTCAGGCCGGCGCTTGAGCCGTAAAGCACATTCACCGCCCCGGCGCTGCTTTCGGGTTCAATATCTTCGTCCGGCACGCCCACGGCCAGGTCATCGTAGCCGTCGCCGTCGAAATCGCCGGCGGCCAGGGCTGCCCCAAACCGGTCGCCGCTCTCAACTACGCCCTCCACGCCCGGGCTGCCCTGGTGCCAGAGCTGGTTACCTGTCGCAACCAGGCCATTGGGCGACGAGCCGTATAGGATGTGCACCGCCCCGCCCTCCGCCGCCGTGCCGATATCTTCGTAGGCGACACCCACGGCCAGGTCGGCGTACCTGTCGCCGTTGAAATCGCCGGCGGCCAGCCGGTAGCCAAATGTGTCGTACTCTTCGGCACCGTCGGTGGCCACCAGGTCGTCCTGATCCCAGATCTGGTCGCCGGCCGCCGAGATGCCGCCAGACGAGCCGTACAGAATGTTCACCGCCCCGGCGTCGGCCACGCTGCCGACGTCCTCCCACTCGACGCCCACGGCCAGGTCGGCATAGCCGTCCCCGTCCAAGTCTGCGTCTGGACCTTTCGGGTCGGCGGCGCTCACCGGGACCAGGAGCAGCAGCATAACCAGGATCAGCACGCTGCCAAAAAACTTCTTCCTTTTCATTTTGTTTGTCCCTCCTCTCGTTTAGATCTTGCCCGTGTGCCGGCAATGGTTAGAAATGGTGTTGTACTGATAAGCAGTATAACAGTCGGGCGTCCTGTTCACGTCCGCACAGCGTCCAACGTTCGTCCGATTCTCTTTTCCAGCCTGTCGGGTCGCTCGGTCAGGGAAGGTAGGTGATGTCGAGCCGTGGTTGGCGGTTCAGGAGTGGATAGTCGCTGGTGTCCACCCAGTAATGAGCGCCCTGGGGGGCTTCGGTGATCATGACCAGCAGGCCAAAGTTCTGGTTGGGGTGGGCCAGCCAATAGCGGACTGCTTGGGTCACATCCAGGTCTTCCCAGTCGCTGCCGTGGAGCGAGTCGCTGCCCAGAGGGTCGGCGGCATAGTCCACGCCGGCGGCCAGCCCTGGCCGCGACCAGGGTGCGTTGAACGTGGCGGTGTCTGGTTCCCAGGGAACGAGCAGGCGAAAGGCCGAGAGGGTGGCCGGTCGCGGTTCGGTCAGGTCCTCGTTGAAAAAGGGTTCCAGATGCAGATGGAGGATGGCCTGCTGTACCTGGGCGCCGACGGGCAGCTCCGTCAGCGCAAAGCGGATCAGGATACGGTCGTAGGGGTAGCCCCAGTAGGAAAGGTGTACCTGGGGATAGACGGCGTAGGGGTCCTGGCTCCATTCAGGGTCGTAGGGCAGGTCGGGGTGGACAAAGTTGAGCCAGGTATCCTGCATGACCGCCGGCCCGGAGAGGGAGAGGGTGAGCGGTGGCCGGGCGAGCTGCCGGACGATGAGCAGCCCGGCGACCACGACCGGCACCATCAGCGCGATGGCGATGGCCCTCCTACGGCGCCGGCGGGCCAGGGAGGCAACGACGTAGGAGGCCTCTCCAGAGGCCGATTCTCCAGAGGCCGATTCTCCAGAGGCCGATTCTCCAGAGGCCGATTCTCCAGAGGCCGATTCTCCAGAGGCCGATTCTCCAGAGGCCGATTCTCCAGAGGCCGATTCTCCAGAGGCCGATTCGGCGTCGGATTCGGCGTCGGATTCGGCGTCGGATTCGGCGTCGGAGACGCCTCCTACGGGGGGTTCGGCGTCGGGTACGGGGGGGGCGGTGGGTTTGCCAACCCAGTCGCCGCGCAAGATGGCGTCCCGCAGGGCCAGGGTTTCGGGCATCGGCTGCACATCCAGTTCGGTGCGCAGCATCGTTTCGCATTGCTCGAAGGCCTGGAGGGCGGCAGCCCGATCTCCGGCCCGGTAGTACAGCTCCATCAGGCGGCGGTACGGTTCTTCGCGCAGGGGATCGTGGTGCAACAGGCGTTGTGTGGTGCGGATGGCCTCGGTCAGCCGGCCGGCGGCCATCTGGTCGGCGATGCGCCTTTCTAACAGGCGAAAGTAATGTTGCTGCCAGTGGGCGCGCTCGGCCAGCACCCAATCATCATACAGGCTGGTCAGCAGGTCGCCGTGGTAGCAGTCCAGGAGGGTTGCCCACTGTGCCTCGTCGGCCCGGTCGGCGTCGAATTCGGCCAGGAAGGCCACATCCAGCCAGTAGTCGGCCTGGAGGTTCCACTGAACGGTATGGCGGGTCGTCAACAGCCAGGGGGCGTCAGGCGGAGGGGGGGGTAACTGTTGGCGCAGCAGGTACAGATGACGGCGCAGGTTGGCCCGCGCCTGGTCCTCCGGCAGATCGGGCCAGAGCAGGTAGGCCAGATAGTCGCGGGCGATGGGCCGTTGCCGGTTCAGCAGCAGATAGACCCACAGAGCCAGCACCTGGCCGGGCGTAGGCAGTGGCAGTGGGCGGTCGTCATCAAACGCTACAAAACCCCCGAACAGATAGATTCGCAGCATCATATTCAGTATACCACAGCCGCGACAGAAGTCAAAAGCTGCCCTATGCTCCTCAGCTACCCGGTGGATGACCAACCCATTTACGGCGACTCGCGCAGCACCAGCGGCAGATAGATGTAGGAAGCTGGCCAGGCGATGGTGATGGTCGTCGTCGCTGTGAGCACACTCACCGGATTGCTGGCGGTCACGATGGCGGTGTATAGGCCGGCGGCGGGGTAGGTGTGGGACGCGACCGCTCCACTGCCGGTCTCCCCGTCGCCCAAGGCCCAGGTGTAGGTGACGTGGCTGCCGGCCGTGACCGTGGCGGTCAGGGTCGTGGGCATGCCCGGTGGCGTGGGGCTGTCGTTGACGGCGCTCAGCCCGGCGATGGGTTCCTCAACGGTGACTGTGTTTGTGTATGCCCCTGCTGCCCCCTCCCTGGTGCTGGCCTGCAGCACGTTGGTCAGCGGACCGGCATAGCCCGCCGCGACGGTGACGACGAACGTTTCCGTCCAGGCCTCGCCGGGCAGGATGGCGGGCGGCGTCCAGGTGAGGATGCCGGTGGGCGTGACCTGCTCCGACAGAAGGTCGGTGATGGTCGCGGTGAGGCTCACCATGCCGTTGTTGACCACCTGGAGGGTATAAGTCAGGGGTGCTCCCGCCTGCACCGGGTCCGGGGAGGCTAGCTTGCTCACTGCCAACCCGATGGGCCACTCGTCGGCGCCGATATCAAAGCCTGCGCCGACAGGTCGTGGCTCGCTGTCCATGTCCACGAGGATGCCCGCGTCCACGCCCCTATCAATTGCCGCACTGCCGGAACCGAGGTGGTAATCCCCGCCGCCGGGGTCCACGAAGGCCGGAGCCCCCCACAGGTTGACCGTGCCGGTGACGATGGTGCCCGTGCCGGCCCAGTCGGTCTCGTTGCCCCACAGGGTGGCTTCCAGGCGCGCGCTGTTGCCTGCTTCAACGACGAGGCCCACCGTGTGGCTCACCAGGATCGCGTCGGTCAGGACCACCGCGCTCGTGTATTCTGTGGAGCTCCGCACGTAGAGGCCGCTGCGACCGGCGTTGCGGGCGATGGTGTTGTGCACCAGGCGAGGCCGGGAATCGGTGACGAGCAGCCCGCTTCCATCATAAACGGCCCGGTTATCCACGATCCGGTTGTTGACGAGCATGGCGTCGCTGTGATACTCCAGACACACCCCGCCGCCGTTGTCGGCCTCGTTGGAAGCGATCACGTTGGATTGCACGATGGCATCGCTTTGATAAAGGGACAGCCCACCGCCGCTCGAGTGGGCGGTATTGGAGATCACAACATTGTGCGCCAGGGTGCCGCCGCCGGACAGTCCCCCCCCGCGGCCCATCGCCCGGTTGCCCGAGAAGGTGTTGTCGCTCCAGGTTCCCTGCCCATACCCGCCGCCGCCATCGCCCCCGGCCAGGTTGCCCTGGACGACGTTGCCGCGCACCGTCGCGGTCGTGGTCGCCAGGTAGATGCCGCCCCCGTTCCTGCCGGCCACATTTGCCACAACGGTATTGCTGAGGATCGGCGTCGGCTCGGCGCTCTGGTCCAGATAGATCCCCCCACCGTCGCCGCCGGCCGTGTTGTCCCACACCATGTTCCCCACCAGCTCGGCTGCGCCTCCATCGCCGCCCATGTACACTCCCCCGCCATGGCCCTGCGTCCAGTTGTGGGCGATGACGTTGCCGGCAAAAAGGAGCCGTTTGCCAGGACCCGTTCCGCCGGCGTGGAGCAAGGCCGGCAGGCGCTGCGCCGGCCGGACCTGCACCTCCTCCCCAAAGTACAGTCCGCCGCCGTTGAGGTAGGCCCGGTTCCCGGCCACATAGTTCCCCACCAGCTCCGAGTGCCCGCCATAGATCTCGACGATCACCCCCCCGCCTTCATATTGCGCGGTGTTGGAGAGAAAGGTATTGTTCGTCAGGGTGATCGCCTCGGAGCCAAAGTAGGCCCCGGCACCCACGCCGGCAGTGTTGGAGAAAAAGAGGGTGTCCTCCAGCAAGCCGGCCCCCTCGACCATCAGCATCCCTCCGCCAAAGAATAGCGCCGCGTTGTCGGTCAAGGTGCTGTCGCGCATCGTGAGGCGGGCGTCGTAGGTATAGATGCCCCCGCCCGAATCGGCCATGTTGCCGTAGACAAGGCACTTCTGGATCTCCGCCGCAGCGCCCAGGATGTAGAGCCCGCCGCCACGGTTCTGGCCGTAGGGGTCGGCACCGGCCTGGGCCGCGTCTCCGCCCGTCAGCCGCAGGCCGGCCACCGTGGACGCCACACCGCCGGTGATGAGCAGGGCCCGCCCCTGCCCCTGGGCGTCTAGCGTGGTAGGGTTGGCTTCGGGATCGGGCGTGTTCCAGTTGGTCGTGGTATAACCGCCTTGGATGGTCAGCGTCTTGCTGAGGTAGACCACCTGAGTGATCACCGAGGGACCCTCGTAGTTGAATGGAGAGGGCCGGCCATGTACGTCGGTATAGACGCCACCGGCGACCTTGACCACGTCGCCAGGGCTGGCGGCATCCACGGCCTCCTGGATGAGAGCATAGTCGCACACCGGCGGCCCGGCCGGGCAAACGGTCCACTCGGACGGCTGGGCCAGGCCAGCCTGCCCGGTCAACAGCAACAGAACAACGGCGGTCAAGGCCCCCAGGCTGAACGTCCATCCGAGTGCAAAGAACCTTTTGTGCATTCTCTCCTCCTCCGCTTTGTACAGCAACGCCCATCACCCTGATGGCTCTCGCCCTCTTCAGGCCTTGGGTTGCAGGGGTGATGATCGTGCCCTGGCCCGGTCAGTTTACTACAGGTTCCCGCAACGGTCAACCCTCTCCGGGAATCTTATATCGTCCTGGGTAGCCTGCGCTCCTCGGCGATCCGGTTGACAGCCGACCCGTTGTGCGCTATAGTATCCGGTGTAGGAGGATACAGCCATGTTCGATCGGGTCATCGCCAATGGAACGCTGGTTACCGCCGAAGCCACGGTGCAGGCTGATTTGGGCATCCGGGCAGGGCAGATCGCCGCCATCGGCCGGGATCTGGCAGGTCTGGAGACGATAGATGCCGGTGGGCTGCTGGTCCTGCCCGGTGCGGTGGACGAGCATGTCCACCTGCAGATGCCGGTGGGTGAGTTTGCCTCCAGCGACGATTTTTACAGCGGCACGGTAGCGGCGGCCTGTGGGGGCACGACGACGGTGATCGATTTTGTCGAACCCCGACCGGGACAGGCCCTCCTCGAAGCGTTGGCCGCCCGCCGCGCTGAAGCCGACGGCCGGGTGGTCGTGGACTATGGCCTGCACATGACCCTCGCCCGCGCCGACGGGGAGACGCTGGCCCAGGTGCCGGCCTGCATTGCCGCCGGCGTATCCAGCTTCAAGCTGTACATGGCCTATGAGGGGTTGCGCCTGGATGATGGGGGCCTGCTGCGGGTCCTGGCGGTGCTGCGGCAGCATGGCGGACGGGCGCTGGTCCACGCCGAGAACCATGATGCCATCGCCTACCTCACCGCCCGGGCGCTGGCCGAGGGGCGCACCGGCCCGGAGAACCATCCTCTCACCCGCCCCGATTTCATGGAAGCCGAGGCGGTCGGCCGCCTGCTGGCCCTGGCCCGTGTCACCGGCACGGAGCTGGTGTTGGCCCATCTGTCGTGCGCCCTGGGGCTGGAGGAGGTGCGCCGGGCGCGTGCGGGCGGCCAGAGGGTGTGGGTCGAGACCTGCCCCCAATACCTTCTCCTGGACGAGGCTGAGTACCGTCGCCCCGGTTTCGAGGGGGCCAGGTTTGTCATGTCGCCGCCGTTGCGCACCGCAGCCGACCGCACTGCCCTGTGGGCCGGGCTGGCGGCCGGCGAGGTGAACACCGTGGCTACCGATCACTGTCCCTTTTTCTTCGAGACACAGAAAACGCGCGGCCTGCACGATTTCTCGCGCATCCCCGGCGGCGCACCGGGCATCGAGACGCGGCTGGCGCTGCTCTATACCCACGGCGTGCGGGCCGGACGGCTCTCGCTCCAGCGGTGGGTGGAGGTCTGCTGCACCGGGCCGGCCCGGCGGTTTGGGCTGGCCCCGCGCAAGGGGACGCTCAGCGTGGGGGCCGACGCCGACGTGGTGCTGTTCGACCCGGAGCGCCGGGTCACCCTGTCGGACCGGACGCTGCACCAGAACGTGGATTATACCCCCTACGAGGGCTGGGAGGTGCAGGGCTGGCCGGTGATGGTCCTCTCGCGGGGGGAGGTCATTGTCCGCGATGGCCGGTTCGTCGGGGTGACAGGGCGGGGGCATTTCCTGCGCACAGAAGGTCTCCCCGGAGGGTGAAGGGATGAAAATTGCAATCCTGGGGGCCGGCGCCGTCGGCGGCTATTACGGCGGCCTGCTGGCCCGTAGCGGCAATGAGGTGACCTTTATCGCCCGTGGGGCACACCTGGCGGCCATCCGCGAGTGTGGCCTGCGGGTAGAGAGCGTCCACGGCGATTTTGAGGTCTGCCCGGCGCAGGCCACCGACGATCCAGCAACTGTCGGCCCGGTGGACCTGGTGCTGGTGACGGTCAAGAGCTATGGGTTGGAGGAGGCGGCTGTAGCGGCCCGGTCCCTGGTCGGCCCCGAAACCTGTGTGCTCCCCCTGCTCAACGGCCTGGACGCCGCCGAGCGGTTGGCCGCCGTGCTGGGCGACGGACCGGTGCTGGCCGGCCTGACCCACATCTCGGCCTCCGTCGTCGCGCCGGGGCTCATCCGCCAGGTGAGCCCGTTGCGGCGCATCACCTTTGGCGAGCGGGATGGCACCATCACCCCCCGCGCCGGGCGCATCCGTGACACGCTGGCCGCCGGTGGCATCGAAGTGGTGCTCACCCCGGCGGTGGAGGTGGCCCTCTGGGAAAAGTTTGTCTTTATCGCCTCCATCGGTGGCGTGTGCTCCCTGACCCGACTGCCCATCGGCCCGGTGCTGGCCCTGCCTGAAACCCGGCAGCTCTATCTGGACGCCCTGCGGGAGGTGGAGGCCGTGGGCCGGGCGCGGGGCGTGGCCCTGCCCGCCGATATTGTGGAGCAGACGCTGCGGCTGACCGAGGGGTTCGCCCCCCAGACAAAACCCTCGCTCCTGGCCGACCTGGAGGCCGGCCGTCCTCTGGAGTTGGAGGCGTTGAGCGGCACGGTGGTGCGCTATGGCCGCCAGGCAGGGGTACCGACGCCGGTGCACCGGGTCATTTATGCCGCCCTCAAACCAAGGCTGCTCTCCTCTTGATTCATGTCAGGCAGGCTTTGACCTTGTCCAGCAGACCGTTCATGCTCAGCAGAGTGTGGGCGTAAAAGAAGATCTTGCCGTCCCTGACCTTGCGGCTGATCCGTTGCAGGTCACGGATGCGATCATCCCCGGAAAAGCTGACAAAAAGGATCGGCACCTGGGACCATTGGGGGGTGCTGCGGATCTGCTGCGATAGCCGGTAGGCCTCGGCGGCGGAGCAGGACAGGTCTACAATCACCAGATTGGGCACGCGGTTGTGCATCGCATATTCGGTCTCTGCCCAACTCGATGACACATCTACCTGGTAACCGGCCAACTGGAGAAGATCGTAGACCCCCTCCAGCAGAGAGGGGTTCTGTCCGATCACCTGGATCCGTTGCGTGCCCTCGGTCATTTCTGCTTTCTTTTGCTCATTCTTGCCTGACAGGTCGCCTGGCCGGGAAGCCGTCTTTTCTGGGCCGGCCTGCACTGCACCACGACCATGATAGCATAGGAGGGGAAAAGAAGACATCCCCCCAGGGGAGGATGTCTGGATGTATTTTTCTGCGCCTATGGCTTACGGCACGGTACCGGTCGGCAACCTCTAATGTGGCCTTTTGTCTGGTGTCAGGCCCATCCGGACCGCGAACAGGCGCAGGTCGGCCTTGCTGGTCAGGTCCAGCTTGTTGTAGATATTGCGCAGGTGAGTCTTGATCGTCTTTTCGCTGAGGTAGAGCTCGGCGGCGATCTCCGAGTTCTTCATCCCCCGGCTGGCCAGATAAAAGACCTCGCGCTCGCGGGGGGTCAGGACGTGGAGCGATTCTTCGCGGCGGCTGGTTTCCTGTTGGAGGCGGCTCAGTTGTTGCACCACTTTGGCGGCGATGGAAGGAGCGAGCAGCACCTCGCCGCCATGTACGGCGCGGATGTTGTCGGCCAGCCGCTCCCCGCCGATGGTCTTGAGCACATAGCCCGATGCGCCGGCGATGAGGGCGGCGCTGATCTCTTCATCGTCGTCGTAGGCCGACAGGATCAGCACCTTGGAGTTCGGGCTGGCCTTGAGCAGGTCGCGGCAAAAGTCGGCCCCGCTGCCATCGGGCAGGTGGAGGTCGAGGAGGATCACATCGGGCGCTTCCTCGGCGGCCAGCAGCACCGCTTCATCCCCCCGGCTGGCTTCGGCAATGACGTCGAAATCCTCCTCCAGGTCGAGCAGGGCCCGCAGCCCCTCGCGAAAGATGGCATGGTCGTCCACGATCATCAATTTCAAACCAGACATGCTTCTGATCCCTCCTCATCGGCTCCGGTTCAACCGGCGTTCTCCGGCTGGCCCACCGGTGTAGCCAGCGGGAACTGCAGGGCAAAGGTGCTGCCTTCGCCCACCTTGCTCCTGAGGGTCACCCGGCCGCCGTGCTGCACCATCAACTCCTGGACGATGGCCAGGCCCAGACCTGTGCCCGTCGAGCCGGGGGTGTTGTTGCTCCCCCGGAAAAAACGCTCGAACACCTTTTCCTGCTCGTCCTCCGGGATGCCGATGCCCGTATCTCCGACGGCGATCTCCAGCATCCGCTGAGAATCGCTCTCGATTTCGCGGGCGGCGACCCACACCTGCCCGCCGCGGGGTGTGTACTTGAGGGCATTGTCCACCAGGTTGGTCAACATCTGAATCAAGTGGTTCTTGTCGGCCCACAGCGGAGGCAGGCCGCCGGCCACATGGTTCCGCAGCTCGATCCCCCGTTTTTTCGCCGCCTCTTCATATACCTCCAGGACCTGGGCGATCAGCTCTTCGACCGACAGCATCTCGGCGTGGATACGCAGGGCATGGCGGTCCATGCGGGTCAGGTCCAGGATGTTCTCCACCATCGTTTCCAGGCGGTGGGTCTCCTGCTCGATGGTTTGCAGATAGTACGCCTGCTTTTCCGGCCGTCCCTTGCGGGCCAGCGTGGCATAGAGCTTGATCACGGCCAGAGGGGTGCGCAGTTCATGGGAGACATTGGACACGAACCGCGATTTGACCTGATCCATCTCTTGCAGCAGGGCGTGCTTTTCCCGCAGTTCCCGCAGGTGCTCCACCCGTTCCTGCTCCAGGATCTTGAGGGGGGTGATATCTTCCATCACCACCACCAGGTTGCCGCCGGTGTCATCGGAGATGTGGGCCAGGGCCAGCGACAGGCGCAGGTGGCGTGGCTCACCCTGCAGGGAGTGGGTCCGCACGTCCACCTGCCGCCGCTGCCCGCCGATGGCGACCTCCTCCAGGGCGTGGCCCAGCCGCCGCGCATCGGCGGGCAACAAAAAGTCGGCCAGTTTACGGCCTACCAGGCTCCAGTCGGAACGGGAGAGCAGAGCGCCCAGGGCCGGGTTGCAGACCCGGATCTCGCCGGTGACGGTCAGCACGCCGATGCCCAGCGGCGAGGACTGGACCACCAGTTCGTAATCGTACCGGTCCGCCTCGGGCCGGGCATGGTAGACCTGCTCGACCACCAGCGAAGCCTGGCTGGCCAGGTGGGTCATGAGGCGGATGGCATCCTGGCCAAAGGTGCGCCCGCGGCGGGGCTCGGCCACACCGAGCATCCCCACCTGCTCCTGGCCCACGCGGATGGGCAGGATGAGGGTTGTTTCGATCCCCAGAGAGGCCATTACCTCCCGGTCGGATGGGCCGGTGCCGAGCCGGTCGGACGGGCGGGAGATGGGCACGCTCCAGCCGCCGAGGGTGCCGTCGCCCCGCAACGTCACGGTGCGCAGCCGGTCCCGCTGCTCGCCGGAAGCGGCCACGCAGCGCAGCCGGCGGCTCCCCTCTCCCATCAGAAAGACGAAGGCGTGGCGGGCGGCCGCCAGGTCCAGCGCCTCGCGGACCACCGGCTGGAGTTCGACGCTGAGGTCCATACTCCGGGGCGTCGCCGGCGAGCGCGGTTTCAGCAGTTCGCGCAGGCGCAGGCGGGCATCCTCCAGTTTCTGGGCCTGATGGAGGATCGGGGCCAGCAGGCGGGTCATCTCCTCGGCTATGGTCAGGTCCTCTCCGGCGAACCGCCCCGGTTCCTGGGCCGTCCACTCCACCAGGCCGAGGGTCTGCTCCTCTACGCGCAGGGGGGCGCCCAGCCAGGCGCGGACATGCTCCGCACCGGGAACAGGCTGCCAGCGGGCATCCTCCCGCACGTCGGCGATGGCCAGCACTTTGCCGCTGTCGAGGGCGGCGCGGGCTGCGCCCATCTGGCCGACCGGCAGGATCAGGCCCGGCAACGGGGCGGACGGCCCCAGGCTGGCCAGGATCTCGAGCTGGTCGCCCTCCAGGCGCATCACCGCCACCCCGTCGCCCGGCAGCAGGTCGTTCGCCCCCTGGAGAAAGGTGGAGAGCATCCCCTGGAGATCGGCGGCCAGGCTGCTGCGATAGATCAGGTCCAACAGCAGCCCATTCAGGTCCTTTTCCCGTTTCTGATCCGTGATCACCCCATCTCCTGTTCGGCCGCACCGGTCCAAATGTAATTATATTATACCACAAAAGTTGTGGGTGTGCACAACCAAAATAGGATGGATTGCGAGGAGATGCTGGCGGAACGCCAGGCCCGGCGCTGTCTTGCATCTGCGCCCAAATATGTTATAATCAGCAGGTGGAAAGGGTGCGATGCACCCCGCTGAGCAACCTGGGGCAGGTTCAACATTCGACAGGGGCGCTATGACGGTTCAATTCACTCTTGAAGAGGTCTACCGCGGGGCAGCCGTGTATAGCCCCCGGATCCTCTCCATATACGACCTGCTGGTCGTTCGCTTTGAAAACCCCTTTGTCTGGCGATGTCCATCGGTCAGGATTTTAGAGTTTTACAACCGGCACGTTTCGGCCAGGCATCTCGATGTTGGCGTGGGGACCGGCTATTTCCTGGACAAAGCGCAATTCCCTTCACCCAGACCAACCATCGCCTTGCTCGACCTCAATCCCCACCCGTTAGAGGCCACGGCCCGTCGCCTCAGCCGTTATCAGCCGATGACCTATCGGGCCAATGTCCTGGAGCCTATCCCGTTCGATCTGCCCCAATTCGACTCGATCGGCATGAACTTTTTGCTGCATTGCCTGCCCGGCGATTTAAAGACCAAGGGGGTGGTCTTGGGGCATCTGGCTCCTTTCCTGGCCCCTGGCGGCGTGCTCTTTGGCTCGACCATTCTGGGGCAAGGGGTATCCTTTGGGTTGTTGGGCAGGCTTTTTATGAGGGTGTACAATTCGTCGCTGTACCCGCCGGTGCGGGTGATGAATAACCGGCAGGATCGCCTGGAGGATTTGGAGGATTCGCTTCAGACCTATTTTCAAGAGCACTCGACCGAATTGATCGGCACGGTGGTGTTTTTCACCGCGCGCCATCCCAAAAGCGGTTGAAGGAGATTGACATGTTGACTCAATCAGATATAGTTGTGGCCTGCGTCCAACAGCGCATGAGCGTCCCGCCCACTCATCAAGAGTTCGAGGCCGAGGCCCGGCGTTTTCTGCACCAGGCTCAGGCCAAAGCTGCCCGGCTGACCATCTTTCCCGAACTGACCGGCCTGATGTTGGCCCCGCCCCTCATTTCGGGCCTGAAGCGGAGCTTTATCCGCCGCGCTGACAGAGGCCGGCGGCCTGGCGCCGGCTTTTTCTCCCGGAGGTTGGGGCGCCTGGCCGGGCTCACCGGCGATGTGGTGGGCGGGGGCTTCCGCGGCAGTGTGAGGCGCCTGGTCCAGAAGAACAGCGAGGCCCTGCGCGAGGCCTGCTGCGAGACCTTTGGCCGCCTGGCCCGCGAATATGGCACGGCTATCGTGGCCGGCAGCCTGTACCTGTACGATGCCGAAACCGACACGGTGCGGAACCGGGCCTACCTCTTTGATGTGGATGGCGAGGTGCTGGGCTATCAGGATAAGCTCAACCTCAGCCCCGATGAGCAAGAGCTGGCCGCTCCCGGCACCGACCTGACCGCCTTTTCGCTGCAGTTTGGGCGGGTGGGTGTGCTCATCGGCCGCGATGCCATGTACCCGGAGCTGGCCCGCCTGTTGGCGGTGCAGGGGGTGGAACTGCTGGTCGGCCTCGCGGCCACACCGGGGGTAGCCCAGGCGGCCGCCATCCGTTCGGCGCTGGCCCTCCGCGCCGAAGAGAATCAGATCTTTGCCGCGGCCTGCTTCCTGCTGGGCCCCAATCACCTGGGCCTCGATAGCGGCGAGGACTATTTCGGCCAGTCGGCGCTGCTGGCCCCCATCTCCCTGACCCCCCGCGGCGATGGCCTGCTGGTCCAGGCCGGCACCAATCGCACCGAGGGCCTGGTCGCCGCCGGGTTGGACCTCGACGCGCTGCACAATCTGTGGGAGACCAGCCGCTTCCGCCCGCGCCGGGAGATGTGCCTGGGCAACCTGGGCCCGGTGCTGGCCGAGTTGTACCGGCAGGGGCTGACTATTGAGCAGGCCATCGAGCAGCGCATCGCCGGGCCGCTCGAACCGCTGTGGAAACCGGCGGAACCCGCGCTCGAATCCCCTCCCGCGCCGCTGGAGGAGGAAGGGGCAGCGCTGCCGCCGGCCGACGGGGGGCAATAACATGGGCGAGGTTCTGGGCCTGGTCGGTTCGGCACGACCGTGGGGCAATTCGGAGTTGCTGGTCCGCCAGGCATTGCTCGGCGCCCAGGCCGAGGGGGCAACGGTCCATCTGCTCCGCCTGACCGCCCTGCGCCTGGAGTCGTGCACCGGTTGTATGCGTTGCGTCATTGGCGGCCAGCCCTGCCCCCTGGATGATGACATGGCCTGGCTGGTGGAGACGATCCGGGCCGCGGATGGGTTGGTGTTGGCGGCTCCTACCTACTTCCTGGGGCCGGCGGCTGTCATCAAGCTGGTGCTGGACCGGCTGCTGATGGTCACCGGCCGGGTAAATGAAGCGCTGCCCCCACCCCGTCCGGCGGTGACGATCGCTACCGCCGGGCTGGAGGGCTGGCGCGGGGTGACTCTGCCGGTGCTCAACGCCCTGGTGAGCGCCTTTGGCTTCCGCCTGATTGATAGCCTGACCGCTGTGGCCCCCGGTCCCGGCGAGGTGCTGCTCGATGAACCGCTGCTGGCACGGGTGCTCGGTGCTGGCCGCCGCCTGGGCCGGGGTGAGCTGGAACCCACCCCGCCGCCGCCCGGCGTCTGCCCTATCTGCTACAGCGAGGCCTTTGTGCTGCACGGCGACCGGGCGGTGTGCCCTATCTGTAGCCGGGAGGCGACGGTCGTCCACGATCAAGAGGGCGTACGGCTTCGCTTCGACCCGGTCGTCGGCAGCGGCCAGCGATGGACGCCGGAGGGCCTGCGGGCGCACATGATCGATTGGGTGCAGGCCACCGGTCCCCGTTTCCTGGCCTGCCGCGCCGAGATCAAGGAGCGGCGCAAACCGTTCCGGGAGATGGAGATCGGCTGGCTGTGCCCGCCATCCCCTGAGGGGCAGCCGCAAAATGGAGACTGACCCTCTGCAAGACCTGATCGCCGCTGCCCGCGCCCCGCTGCGGGACTGGCCGGCCCGTTACCCCGGCCGCCGGGCGATGGGCATCCTGTGCAGCTACGTCCCCGGCGAGATCATCCACGCTGCCGGCCTGGTGCCGGTCCGGGTGCGGGGAACTGCCGCCCCGCTGCGCTATGCCGATGCCCACCTGCCCTCGTTCACCTGCGTCCTGTGCCGCAGCAGCCTTGACCAGGCCCTGGGCGGCGATCTGGGGTTTCTGGCCGGGGTGGTCCTGGCCCATTCCTGCGATGCCATGCAAGCCCTGGCCGACCTGTGGCGCATGAATGCGCCGGCCTCCCACTTTGTGGACACGGTCATGCAACCGACCAACCTGGGCACCCCTGCCGCCCGCCCCTATCTCCTGGCCGAACTGAGCCGCTTCCGGGGGCGGCTGGCCGGGTTTGTCGGACGGCCCATCACCGACGACGATCTCAGAGCCAACATTGCCCTGTACGACGAAACGCGGCGGCTGATGGGCGAGTTGGACCGCCTCCGCGACCGCCTGCCGGCCGCCTGGTTCTTTGCCGTGCTGGACGCGGCCCAGGCCATGCCCCGTGAGCAGTTCAACCCGCTCCTGGCTGAGCTGTTGGCCGGGCGGGCTGCCGAACTCGCCGGTACTCTGAACCGCGAGGGCCCTCGCCTGTTCCTGACCGGCGCAGTACTCGACGAGCCACGCCTGTTGGACCTGATAGATGACCTGGGGGCGCAGGTGGTCGGCGATGACCTGTGCAGTGGCAGTCGCCCTTTCCTCGGCCAGGTGGGGACAGAAGGGGATCCCCTGGCCGCCCTGGCCGACTATTCCCTGCAACGCCCGCCCTGCCCGGCCAAACTCCACCCGGCGCACGATCCCGGCCGCTATCTGCTGGGACGGGCGCGCCAGGTACAGGCCGATGGCATGGTCTTTGTCCTGGAAAAGTTCTGCGAGCCCCACGCCTTTGACTATGCCCTGGCCCGCCCGGTGTTGGAGCGGGCCGGCCTGCCCTCCCTGCTGCTGGAGATGGAGCAAACCCCCAGCCTGGAGGCCCTCCGCACCCGGCTCCAGGCGTTTGTAGAAATGCTAAATTGACCGCTCCCCCCGGACCGTGGTACAATAGCCGAGAATATGGCCTTGCCGGGAAGTCAGGTATCCTTACGCCCATGTCGGAAAATTCTTTGCAGCAACCGTACACGCCCGAGTTCATCGCGGCCCAACTCAGGGGGGCCGGTTGGTGGCGCGCCCTGAGGCGCAGTTTGCAGATCCTGAGCGTATTGCTCGTCGGGCTGTGGTTCCGCACCCTGGACCGCTGGCGATGGACCTATCGCCGGGGGGAAACGGTCGCCGACCGGCAGCGCCGCCGCGCCGAATGGCTACGGGACCGGCTGATCGCCCTGGGGCCGGCCTTTGTCAAGGTTGGCCAGGCCCTGGGCACCCGGCCCGACCTGTTGCCCCTGGTCTACATCGAGACGCTGGCCGCGCTGTATGACCGGCTGCCATCCTTCCCCAATGAGGTGGCTTACGCCTGTATCGAAGAGGAACTGGGTTGGAAACCCCATACCCTCTTTGCCCAATTTGACCCCGAACCTTTTGCCGCGGCCAGCCTGGGGCAGGTCTACCACGCCGTCACGTACGAGGGCGACGAAGTGGCGGTCAAGGTGCAGCGGCCCGACCTGTTGGCCGCCATCAGCCTGGACCTGGCCTTGCTACGCCGCCTGGCCGCCTGCCTCGAGTGGTTCGATAGCAGCAGGTTCCTGCCCCGCCTGGGGCGAGGGCAGCCGTGGGTCAGCCTGGTGGACGAGTTCGGGGCCAAGCTGTTCGAGGAGCTGGACTATCTCCACGAAGCGCACCTGACGGAGCGGTTCCGGGCCAATGTCGCCGGCCTGCCTGACATCTATGCGCCGCGCGTCTATTGGGAGTACACCGGCCGCCGGGTGCTGACGACCGAGTACATCACCGGCATCCGGGTCACCGACCGGGAGGCGTTGCAGGCCGCCGGGATAGAGGTCCACACCCTGCTGAGGCAGGGGGTAAGGGCCAACCTGCAGCAACTGTTCGAGCACGGCCTGTTCCACGCCGACCCGCACCCCGGCAACCTGCTGGTCCGCCCGGTCGATGGCACCCTGGTCTTCCTGGACTTTGGCATGATGGGCATCCTCCACCTGGAGCAGAAGCGGCGCATCCTGGAGATTTTTGTGGATGTCATCAACCGCCGCCCGGAGAACCTGAAAGAGAACCTGATCGCCCTGGGCTGCCTGCGGCCTGAAGCCCGGTGGGGGGAACTGATCCCCCTGGCGCAGAACCTGTTCCAGGCCCTTTTTGGCGATGCTGAGCGCCGCCACACCTTCCAGGAGGTGACCCATCGCTTTGCCCCTCTGGTCTACGAGTACGAGTTTCGCATTCCGCTGGACCTGGCTCTGATCGCACGGGCTATCATGACCCTGGAGGGCATCAGCCGACAACTGGCCCCCGAGTTCGACATTTGGGCTGTATCGGCCCCCTATGCCGCGCGAATGATGCTCACCTTCCCCGATCCGGGCCTGCGCCGGCGGCTGCTGGCCGAACTGCTGACCGCCGATGGCGAGCTGGACTGGAAGCGCCTTCAAGACCTGGCGGCGCTGGCCGCCCACGACACCCCTTTCCGGCTGGAGACCGAGGGGCTGGCCGAACCGGCGTTGGAGATGTTCCTGTCGCCGGAGGGGGCGGCCTTGCGCCGGGCGCTGGTGGCCGATCTGCTGCACAACCCCCAGGCGGCCGCCGACCGTTTTGCCGGGCTGGGCCGGCTGCTCACCGCCGACCCAACCCTGTCGGGCCGGGCCATCCTCCGCCGCCTGGTGGCCTTTATCCTATCGCCGGAGGGAGAGGAGACGCGGGCGCAACTGATCGCCGGCTTGCGGTCCAATGGCGATGACCGCCTGGACCTGGTGCGCCTGATGGACCTGGCCGGGCTGGCCGGGCGGCTCCACCCCGATTTTCGGCTGAGCACATTGCTCCGGGTCCTGGGCAGCTATCTGGGGTCCCCTGAAGGGAAGCCGGTGCGCAACGAACTGCTCCTGGCCGGCGCCCGGTGGGCGCTGGAGGGGGTGGCCGGCCGCCTGGAGGGCCTGTCCCGACCGACCCCACGCCCCCGGCCGGCCCACGCCGGTGGCCTGGTTGAGATCGAATAAAAAAGGCCTGACAGGTCTGGGGAGGCCTGTCAGGCCCTGGGCTAGATCGTCACCTGGTCCTCTTCCTTGACCAGCTCCTTGCCGGTCAGGGCCATGAACACATCTTCCAGCGTCGGCTCGTGGCCATTCTGCGGCGGGACGAGCTTTCTCAACCCGGCCGGTGTGTCCAGGGCGACGAGCCGTCCCTCATCCAGGATGGCGATGCGGTCGCACAGCGCCTCGGCCTCGTACATGTCGTGGGTCGTGAGCACGATGGTGGCGTCGTGGGTGTCGCGCAACTCCCGGACAAAGGTCTGCACGTCGCGTTTGGAGCGAGGGTCCAGCCCGGTCGTCGGCTCGTCCAGCAGCAGCAGAATCGGCTGCGTCAGGAAGGCGCGGGCAATGGCTACCTTCTGCTGCATCCCCCGTGACATGTCCTCCAGCGGCCCCAGGATCTCCTTGTCCTTGAGCCCCAGCCGGTGCAGGATGGCGAACGCCTGCTGGCGTGCTTCCCGGCCTGGCAGGCCATACAACCGGGCGGCGTACATCAGGTTCTCGATGCTCGATAGCTTTTTGAAAAACGCGGCATCCACCGATACCCGGTTGATCAGCCGCTTGACCTCCATCTCTTGGCGGGTTACGTCCAGGCCGAACACCCGGATCTGCCCCTCATCCGGCACCAACAGGGTGGCGATGAGGCGGATCAGCGTGCTCTTGCCGGAGCCGTTGGGCCCCAGGATGCCAAAGATCTCGTTGCGGCGCACTTCCAGGCTGATGTCGTTGACCGCCAACACCTGCCTGGGAGAACCGTTGCCGTTGGGGTGACCGTTCTCCTTCCCCGTATGGCGTTGCACCCGGCCCAGCAGGGAGCCTCCCCCGCCGGGGCCGAAGGCTTTGGTCACGCGGTGGACCCAAAGCGCTATTTCATGTTCCCCAAGGTTGGTATTCATCTTCTCCTCCCGATCCTCTGCCTTTTCGACGGTACAAAAAAGCTGTGGGTGCCGGGTGCCCACAGCTTTTGCTCCGAACCGGACGGGATGGAAAAGAAAAAGCCGTGGGCACCGGTCGCAGTGGCCCACGGCTTGATTATGTTAATCTTGGTCAGGGCGCACTACGACGGGGCAGCGCAGACAGGCTGGCTACCTGGCACTTGATACGGATAAGGCTGATGCTGATCCCCATGTGCACCCTGTTTCCCATTCCTTTCCAAGAATTGTACAATGAGTATAGCATGTCTCTGCGGTTGTGTCAAAAACCGGCGGCCCGTTAGCGTGACCCGAAAAACAGGTCCCACCACGCATCGCGGATGGAGCCTGGCCCTCCGGCCTCCGCCGGCTTTTCCGGGCCGGCAGGCGACGCATCGGCTGGTGGGGCAACGACCATCACCGCCACTTCATCGGGCCTGCTCCACAACTGCTCACGCGCCCAGGCTTCGGCCGCCTGGGGGGATTGGGCGTAGATCAGTTCCTTTTCCAGGGCTTCTTTTTCCTGGCGGGCCGATTCGATCTCCTGCTCGATCTGCTTCAGCTCCTGCCGGCGCTGATAGCTGACGCCGACCTGGCGCCCGAAATTTGCCACCAGATAGAGGATCAGAATCCCCCCCAGGATCAACAAGATGTGGCCGAAGGGCAGCCCGATGCGCGCGTTTCTGTCTACCATGAACGCCTCCAGGTGCAGTGTACTGCAATTTGCGCAAAAAGTCAAAATCGCGGCGGTGACGGCTGGGGTGCAACAAAAATCCCGGCGGTTGAGCCGGGACCTGGTGCCGAAGGTGGGAGTTGAACCCACATGGGTGTACACCCACTGCGCCCTGAACGCAGCGCGTCTGCCATTTCCGCCACTTCGGCACGCAACCCTAGTGTACCATCATTTGGAACTTTTGTCAAACTCGACCCCTTCCTTGATCACGATCTCGCTGGTAGCCACGTACCAGTCGCGGATATTCCGAAAGCGGTCGCTGGTGCGCAGCAGGGGAGGGATCTGCACCTGCCGTACCTGGGCGTCCACGGCATAGGTATAGGTCGGGTAATAGAGCAGCAGGGAGGGCGCCTCTTCGACAAAGATCTGCTGGAACGAGCGGTAGAGCCCGGTGCGCCGGTCGAGGTCGGTGGTAAAGCGACCCTCCTCCATCAAGATGTCGGCCTGATCGTTGGCCCATCCGCAAAAGTTCTGGCCCGCTTCGCCCGACTGAGTGGAGTGCCATAGGGGATAGGGGTCAGGGTCGGCCGCCAGGCCGATCTCGGTCAGTACGGCGTCGAAATCGCGTTTTCGGATCAGCTCAGGCAACCGGCTGCTGGTAACAGAGCGCACCTGGGCATCCACTCCCACCGCCTGCCACTGCCTGGCGATCTCCCCGGCCATCTCGACCATGACCGGATCGTCGCCGGTCAGCAGGCTGAACCGCAGTGGCACCCCCTCTTTGTCGCGGATGCGGTCGGCATCGGAATCCTGCCAGCCGCTGGCATCCAACAGCCCGACCGCCCGTTCGGGATCGTAGAGGTAGCGCGGCAGAGAGGGATCATAGGCCCAGCTAATCGGCAGAATGGGGCTATCGGCGACCAGCCCCTGGCCCTCCAGCACCTGATCGATCAGTGCCGGCCGATCCAGGGCGTAGAGCAGGGCCTGACGGACCTCTTTGACCTTGAAAAAGGGGACCGTCTCGCGGGCCAGGTTCAGATAGACCACACCATAGCCTGCCGACGGGGCCGTATAGATTTGCAGGGTGGGAAAGTGGGCCAGGGTGGCGGGCGACTGCGACCGATCGGGGTGAAAGCCCTGGATCTCCCCTCGCTCGTAGGCCAGCAGCAGATCTTCTTTGTTGTCAAAGAACCGGAACTCCAGCCGTTCCAGATAAGGTTTGGCTCCCCAGTAGTTGGGGTTGGCGACCAGCACCACCCGGTCGGAGGACACACTTTCGACCATAAAAAGCCCGGTCCCCACGGGGTGTTGCTTTGAGAATTCGTGCCGCGGCAGCCTGGCGGCGGGCACGTCGCTGAGCAGGTGGGCCGGCAGCAGCCCGATGGTGGTATACTGAAGGAACGAGGGGAGCGGCTCCTCCAGAGTAAAGCGGACGGTATAGTCATCCACCTGTTCTGCCGTAACGGTCCGCCACAGCTCATGCAGGGCGGCATTCCCCTGATAGGCAGGGTCCTGCATGGCCTGGACCGTGAACACCACATCGGCGGCGGTGAACGGCGCGCCGTCCTGCCAGGTCACATCCTGCCGCAGAGAGAAGAGGTAGACCCGGCCCTCTTCTGACACCTCCCAGTCCACGGCCAGCGAGGGGGTAACCTGCCCCGTCTCGTCCAACGTAGTCAGTCCGTCAAAGACCAGAGCACACAGGTCCTGGTCCACCGGGTTGGCCTGGACCATAGCGGGGGCCAGGATCGGGTTGATCGTGTCCGCATAGCCCAGGACCCCTTCGATATAGGTGCCGCCGGGAGCCGGTACCTCCTGGACGACGACCGGAGGGGCCGGTCGGGTGAGAATTATAAAGATCAGGGCGATGCCCAACAGAGCCAGGATGGTCTGCCAGACGACATGACGAGCCACAATTCCCCTCGCGGGTGACACAAAGGGTGTTCCCTGGGCCGATTTTGCCGGGGAACACCCTCGCGGTCGGACGGGCTATAGCCGCGCCTCAGGCGGCGAGGACACTGATGATCGAGATCAGGAAAAACGCCACGGCCAGGCCGATGGTTGCGTTAAACAGCACCTTTTCCACCCCTCGTCGGGTGCGGTACACACCTCTTCCCTCGCCGCCAAAGATGCCCCCAAGCCCCCCCTGGCCCTTGGCCTGTACCAGGATGATGGCCATCAGCGCCGCCGAGATGATGATCTGGATGATCTGGATGTATGGCAGAAACCCCTTCACCACTTCCTCCGCGTCTCCATCGTCCATCGCTGTTCCCGCAGCGATAGCCTGCCGATTATACCATCTTCTGCCTGCCGTGGCAAATGGGAACGGGGGCTTTTCCTGACCTGAGGGCGGGTTGAGGATGTTGCATTGTGAGCCATCTTGTGTTATACTGGGATGCAAGGCGTTTCCGCCGCGTCCTGGCCGCTACAACATGGGCCGGTTGGGTCGTCTGGTCGTTCGTGGGCGACCGGATGGAGGGGATTTTGGCAGGAGGGAGGAGGTGAGGCGAGGCGACCGATTCGGGCGGCTGTTGATTCCACGGCATTTCGCATTTTGAACAAGGAGGGAAAAACCATGAGGAGGAGCATTTCATTCACACTTGTTGCCTTGCTGCTGGTGGGGGCCTTGGGGGTGGGAGCCTGTGGCCCGGCAGGAGGGGGCGACACCATCAGGGTCGGCGTAATTGCCGAGCTGACCGGCGACATCCCGGCTGTTGGGGCGTCGTGCAAGAACGCAGCCGAGATGGCCGTCCAGGAGATCAACGATGCCGGCGGGTTGGAGGTCGGGGGCAAAAAGTACAAGGTCGAGCTGTTTATCGAGGACAACGCCGGCAAGGCCGACCAGTCGGCTTCAGCGGCGCAAAAGCTGATCACCCAGCAGAACGTGGTGGCCATCATCGGCCCGAACGCCAGCCGCTATGCCATCCCGGCCTCGGAGATCGCCGAAAGCTCCAAGGTGGTTCTGATCAGCCCGTGGTCTACCAACCCCAAGACCACCCTGGATGCCAACACCGGCCAGCCCAAAAAATATGTCTTCCGCGCCTGCTTCATTGACCCCTTCCAGGGGCGGGTGGTGGCCAAGTTTGCCCTCGATCAGCTCAAGGCCAAGAAGGCAGCCGTATTGTACGACGTGGCCTCGGAGTACAACAAGGGCATTGCCGAGTTCTTTAAGCAGACCTTTGAAGCCAGTGGCGGACAGGTGGTGGCCTTTGAGACCTACACCACCGGCGACAAGGACTTTTCGGCCCAGTTGACCAAGATCAAGGACGCCGCGCCCGACGTCATCTTCCTGCCCAACTATTACAGCGAAGTGCCGCTCCAGATCCAGCAGGCCCACCGGTTGGGCATCACCGTACCGTTCCTGGGCAGCGACTCGTGGGGCAGCTCCGAGCTGTTGAGCCTGTGCGGGGCCGATTGCGAGGGCTATTACTTTAGCACCCACTATGCCGCCGACGCCGCCACCCCCGTCGCCACCAAGTTCATCAACAATTACAAGGCCAGGTATGGCGGCACGCCCGACGATGTGGCCGCTCTGACCTATGACGCCTTTGGGCTGCTGTGGACGGCGCTCAAAGATGCCGGCAAGATCGACCGCCAGGCGGTGCGCGATGCTCTGGCCAAGGTGCCCAAGTACGAGGGTGTCACCGGCAACATGCAGTTCCAGGAAGGCTCTGGCGATCCGATCAAGAGCGCCGTCATCCTGCAGATCAAGGATGGTGCCTTCCACTGGTTCGCCAATGCGAATCCGTAGTGAGGCATAAAAACGCCTGGCTTCTGCCCGGTGCGATCCGATGTGTAGGGGCGCAGTAAAGGATAACATGCTGCGCCCCTATACTGTGATGAGGTTCGACGATGACCTATATCCTGCAACAGACACTCAATGCCCTCCAACTGGGCAGCATCTATGCCCTGATCGCCCTGGGTTACACCATGGTTTATGGCATTCTGACCATGATCAATTTTGCCCACGGCGATCTTTTTATGGTTGGTGCGTTTTTCTGTTTCATTATCGCCACCTTTCTCGGCCCACTCTTCCCGCAGGCTCATCCGGTGGCCCTTTTTGTGCCGACTTTGCTCCTTTCCATGCTGGGGGTGGGGCTGTTGGGGGTGACCATCGAACGGGTAGCCTACCGGCCCCTGCGTCAGGCCCCCCGCGTGTCGGCGATCATTACTGCATTGGGGGTGGGCATCTTTTTGGAAAGCATCACCCTGGTCATCTATCCCTATCCCCAGCATGTCCCGACCCTCATCCCCAATGTCACCTGGAACGTTGGGGGCGTGACCATCTCTTCCCTCCAGGTGATCATCATCCTGCTGGCGGTTGGATTGATGCTCCTGCTCGATTTCATCGTAAGGCGGACAATGGTCGGGATGGCCATGCGCGCCATCTCGTGGGACAAGACGGTGGTGCCGCTGATGGGCGTGCCGATCAACCGGGTGATCTCCCTCACCTTTCTGCTCGGCACCAGCCTGGGCGCGGCGGCCGGCACGATGTATAGCCAGGCGTTCCCGGTCATTGACCCCTATATGGGCATCCTGATCGGCTGGAAAGCGTTTATCTCGGCCGTGGTCGGCGGTATCGGCAACATTCGTGGGGCCATGGTCGGCGGCTTTATCCTGGGGGCAGTGGAGATCATGGTCGCAGCTTTTTTGCCTTCGACCTACCGCGACTTTGTGGCCTTTACGTTGCTGCTGGTGCTGCTCATCTTTCGCCCCTATGGCATCCTGGGCCAACCTCGACCACAGAAGGTGTGATTATGGTGACACAGTGGCTTGCACGGCTCGAATCGTTCTGGGAAGGGCTCATGGCCCGGCGCTGGTTGCTGCCCGTCCTGTTGGCGGTGGGTTTTCTCCTGTCCTTTGCCATCCCCCGGTTCAACCTGGTCAACCCCTATTATCAGCTCGTCCTGATGTATGTGGGGATCAACGTCATCCTGTCCACCAGCCTCAACCTGGTCAACGGCTACATGGGCGAGTTCTCGGTCGGCCATGCCGGGTTCATGGCCGTCGGTGCCTATATCGGCGCCCTGCTGAGCACCCGTGTCTGGCCTGTCTCCCTTCTTCCCTGGCTCTTCCCCCTCACCGTCCTGGCAGCGGGATTGGGGGCGGCGGTGGTGGGGCTGGTGGTGGCCATCCCCTCCTTCAAGACGCGGGGTGACTATCTGGCGATTGTCACCATCGCCTTTCTGATGATCGTCAAGTCGGCGATTGAGAATATCGAGGCCATCGGTGGGCCGCGCGGCATCCCCGGCATCTACAAATTGACCACCCTGCCCTGGACCTACGTCTGGGCGGTCTTTTCGGTATGGGTGATCCGCAACCTGGTCTATTCCAACTTTGGGCGGGGGGTGCTCTCTATCCGCGAGGACGAGATCGCCAGCGACCTGATGGGCGTCAACACGCGACAGGTCAAGCTGTTGGCCTTTGTCATCTCCTCTTTCTTTGCCGGGGTGGCCGGGGCGCTGTTTGCCCACCTGTTGCAGTTCATCAGCCCGCGGGTGTTCGACATCATCAAGTCCACCGACATCCTGATTATGGTCTATCTGGGGGGTATCGGTTCGATTGCCGGATCGATCCTGGGGGCGACCATTTATACCGTGTTGCTGGAGGCGCTGCGGCCGTTGCAGGAATGGCGCTTTGTCTTTATGCCGTTGGTGCTGGTGCTGTTGATGATCTATCGCCCACGGGGGATCATGGGCCTGCGGGAGTTTCGCTGGTTCGTGCCGGGGCATGACCTGTTCGCCAGCAAGCGGTGGCGTAAGGCCAGAGGAAAGGAGGTGACCGATGCCTCTCCTGCAAGCTAAAAAGGTCACGCACTATTTCGGCGGCCTGTGCGCTGTGCTGGACTTTAACCTGGACCTGGAACTGGGGGAACTGGTGGGCATCATCGGCCCCAACGGGGCGGGCAAGACCACCGTCTTTAACCTGATAACCGGCGTCTACCGGGCCAGCCAGGGCAGCATCCTCTTTAACGATGGGAAGGCCCATAGCGGGGTCGAACTGGTGGGCAAGACCCCCAACCAGATCACGACCCTGGGCATTGCCCGCACCTTCCAGACCATCCGCCTGTTCAAGGACCTGACGGTGCTGGACAATGTCCGCATTGCTCACTATGCCCAGACCCGGTATACGCCGGTCGAGGCGCTGTTCCAATTCGGGCGCTACCGGAAAGAAGAGGAGCGCATTGCCGGCCATGCCATGGACCTGTTGGCCGTTTTCAAGCTGGACGGCTATGCCGAGGAACTATCCAAGAACCTGCCCTACGGCCTGCAGCGGCGGCTGGAGATCGCCCGGGCTCTGGCCACCCGGCCCCGCCTGCTGCTCCTGGACGAACCGGCGGCCGGCATGAACCCCTACGAAATCACCGAGTTGATGGACCTGATCCGCTGGGTGCGCCGGGAGTTCGACCTGACCATCCTGCTGATCGAGCACCAGATGCGCCTGGTGATGGGCATCTGCGAGCGGATTAAGGTGCTGGACTTTGGCGCGACGATTGCCGAAGGAGTGCCCGCGGAGATTCAGAACAACCCCAAGGTGCTGGAAGCCTACCTGGGCGAGGAGGTGGTCGGATGAGCCGGGACGGAGCCTTGCTTTCTGTGCAAAACCTGACGGTCACCTATGGCAACATCCGGGCGGTCAAGGGGATCTCGTTCGACGTGTACGATGGCGAGATTGTCACCCTGATCGGGGCCAACGGGGCAGGCAAGTCCTCTACACTGCGGGCTATCTCCGGCGTTGTACCCTATGGCGGCTGCATCCTGTATCGCGGCCAGGACCTGCGCGCCATGCCGCCCGACCGGATCGTGGCGCTGGGCATTGCCCAGGCACCGGAAGGGCGCGGCATCTTTGGCAATCTGACGGTGCAGGAGAACCTGAAGCTGGCCACCTGGCATCGCCGGGACAGGGCCGAGATCGCCCGCGATTATGAGCGGGTTTTTGCCCTCTTTCCCCGCCTGAAAGAGCGGCGCAACCAACTGGGGGGTACCCTCTCCGGCGGTGAGCAGCAGATGCTGGCCGTGGGCCGCGCCCTGATGAGCCGGGGCAAAATCCTGCTCCTGGATGAGCCTTCGATGGGCTTGGCCCCGGTGCTGGTGCGTGAGATCTTTCGCGTGTTGGAAGAGATCAACCAGGCTGGCACCACCATCCTGCTGGTGGAACAGAACGCCAACATGGCCCTGCGGGCGGCAACGCGGGGCTATGTGCTGGAGACGGGCACCATTGCCCTGTCGGGCACAGGCCAGGAGCTGTTGGGCAATCCACGGGTGCGGGAGGCGTATCTGGGGGGATAGGGGAACATGCTCACGTCGAACCCCCTCACCTGCGCGGCTTCTGGCACCGTCGGTTGACATAGGGGAGGGGGTATTTCGGGCGTGGCGGCGTGCTACGGCGTTCCGTAGAGTCTGCTTGTGCCGGATGAGCAGGAGCCGGGCCGTGAGCCGGGTGGGTACGTGGCCCCCGACCAACGGCCCGGCTCCTGCCTTTTAGCCTTACCACAGCGTCACGATAGGCAGATCGCGCATGGTCATCAACCCCGGCGGCGCCTCCACCACCCGGCGCACGGCGTTGACGGCGATGGCCACCGTGGCGATGTCGCCGTTGGTGCCCTTGAGTTTGACCTCCAGGTCCGGCTTGCCGGTGATCTTGATCGTGTCGCCATCTTCCTCGGCGTCCAGAGCGGCGACAAAGGTCAGCGTCACAAACTCCCCTTCCTCGCTATAGCCCCGCGCCACCTGTCTGAGGCCGATCACCCGGCCGGGTGGAACGTCGAAAAACTGGGTTTTGACCGGCTTGTCGGCCACCACCGGCTCGACCGATGACTCGTAGCGGGCCAGGGTTTTGCCCAGGGTGTCAAAGATCATGCCCACCGACTGGGGCAGGCCCACGTGGCCCATGCGCCCCTCGGCCATCCTGGCCTGGAACTCTTCGACCGTCAGGCCGGAGCCGATCTTGGCCTGGAACGGGCCCCGCCGCAGCGAGGCGTTCATCATCCGCGTCACCTCGATGCGGTCCACCCGCTGGCAGATGGCCGTCACGAACAGGGGCAGCGAATCCATGATGAAACCGGGGTTGACGCCGGTGCCCAGGACCGTTTTGCCTGCCTTTTTGGCCGCAGCATCAATCTCGGCTGCCTCGGCGGGATTGGCCAGCCAGGGAAAAGACAGCTCCTCGGCTGTGGAGACGATGTCCAGGCCGGCGTCCAGGATCTCCAGAATCTGCTCCTTGAACAGGTCGAAATAGGAGCTGGTGGTGTGGATAACCACATCGGCGCCGGTGCGGGCCAGCGCCCCTTTGAGCTTTTTGGCCACGCCAAAGCCCAGGGGGCGGCCCAGGCCGATCACCTCGCCCATATCCTTGCCGGCTTTGTCGGGGGCAATATCCACCCCGCCGACCAACTCCAGCCCCGGCCGTTCGGCCACGTGGCGGGCCACGGCACTTCCGATGGGGCCAAGGCCATACTGAATGACTCGAATTTTGTTTGACATAAAGTTACCTCCAAATGTTTCTATTCTCCTCGAACTGGGGAAGGCCTGCTCCCCGGTCGGGAATGGAACCTCGTACGGGCCGGGATCAGCGCCCCAGCACCCGCCCCGGCCGCGCCCCGGTGTGCTCTCCTTCCCGGATCACCAACTGGCCGTTGACGATCACGTGGCGGATGCCGGCCGGGTACTGCTGGGGCTGCTCATAGGTCGCCCGGTCGGCCACCGTCTCCGGGTCCAGGACCACCAGGTCGGCCTGGTAGCCGGCCTTCACCAGCCCCCGGTCAGTCCAACGCAGCTTTTGGGCCGGCAGGCCGCACATTTTCCAGATGGCCTCTTCCAGCGAGAGGATGCCCAGTTCACGGACATAGTGGCCCAACACGCGAGGGAAGGTGCCGAACCCCCGTGGGTGGGGCTTGCCCCTGGCCAGGGGGCCGGTGGTGGCCCGGGCTGCGGCATCGGTGCCGATCATCATCGCCGGATAGCGCAACTCCTGCTTGCGGTTCTCCTCCGACATGCCAAAGGCGATCATCTCGATATCCAGGTCGGTTTCCAACAGGGCGTCCAGGATCCACTCGATGGGCGACCGGCCGGCTTTGGCGGCCAGTTCGGCCACGTGGTGGCCTTCATAAGCCTGCTTCTTGGGCGAACTGCTGATGAACACCTGGTCCCACTCGCGCCCTCTGGCCTCCATCTCGGCGGCTATCCTGCACCGCAGGGCCGGATCGGCCAGGCGGTGCAGGGTGGCAGCCTTGCCTCCCTCCTCGGCCCATTGGGGCAGGGTGCTGCTCAAGCCGGTGTTGCTGGCCAGGTAGGGATAGAGGTCGGCAGAAACGTCCAGCCCTTCGGCGCGGGCTGCGTCAATCAGCTCCAGCGCCGCCGCCGATTTGGGCCAGTTGGGCCGCCGCGCCGCTTTGAAATGGCTGATCTGGACCGCGGCTCCTGTCTCCCGGCCAATGCGGATCGCCTCGGCGACGGCTTCCAGCAGCGTCTCCCCCTCGCCCCGGATGTGGCTGAAGTAGAAACCGCCCCGCTCCCCCACCGGACGGACGAGTTCGATCAGCTCCCCGGTAGAGGCGTAGGAACCGGGTGGGTAGATGAGGCCGGTGCTGATGCCGATGGCCCCCTCGTCCATCGCCCGAACCACCTCGGCCTGCATGGCGGCCATCTGGCCCGCGTCGGGTGGCCCGGCGGTAAAGCCCATCACCGCCGAGCGGACCATCCCCTGGCCGACCAGCGGCACCACGTTGAGGGAGATGCCCAGGCGGGTCAGATAGTCCAGGTAGCTGCCGAAGGTGGACCACTCCTCCCACGGCAGGGGTTGTTCCCCACTCTCCAGCGTGGCCAGCACCTCCTCGCGGGTGGCGGGCAGCAGGGGGGCGGGGGAAGAGCCGCATTGCCCGATGACGGCGGTGGTGATGCCCTGGTGCACCAGGCTGTCGGCGGTGGGCAGGAGGGGGAGGGTAAAATCGGTATGGGAGTGCATGTCCACAAAGCCCGGTGTCACCACACACCCGGCGGCGTCGAGGGTGATGGCGGCCTGTGCCTGCTCCAGCCTTCCCACCTGGGCGATGCGCTCTCCGGCGACCGCGACATCGGCCCGGTAGCGGGGTTGGCCGGAGCCGTCCACGACATACGCATTTTGAATCAAAAGATCCAGCATTCGTCTCCTCGGTATCTCGATCCAGGGCCGGGCACCTTTTAGAGCTTGTCTGAAAAGTCTACCACGAAGGCGCACATGGCGAAGAAATGATAGGAAATTGATAGAAATCCTTTGTGTCCTTCGTGTCCTTAGTGGTTTTCAGACCGGCTCTTACAGATAGGGTTTGATGCGCCGGGCTGCCCGGCGACAGGCTTCGCCCAGGAAGGCGATGTCCGTTTCTGTATGGGCGGTGGACACCCCGCCGTGGCTATGGAGCATAAACACCCCTTCCAGCAGCAAGGCCAGCTCCAACACCCGGTGGCTCAGGGTAATATCACACCGGGTCGGATCGAACCAATCCTCCGGCCGCCGGAGAGGGAGGTCGGCGTCGAAGGGGAAGTGAAGCATGAACATCGAGCTGCCGGGCAACACCTGGCCGTCGTGGCCTGAGCATTGGACATAGACCCCCTCGTCGTTAAAGGCCGACACCAGCGTCTGGCGGGTCTTCTCACCCAGTTCCGCCAGGCGGGGATAGATCTCGGCCTCGTGCTCCACCAGGTAGTTCATGGCCGTCCTGGCGGCCAGCATCGAGGCCGGATGGGCCGAGTAGGTTCCCCCGGAGAATTTGACCCTGTTGCCTCCGCCTCGCCCGACCAGGTTCATAATCTCCGCCTTTCCGGCTACGGCCGCCACCGGCATCCCTCCGCCTATGATCTTGCCCAGGGTCATCAGATCGGGCTGGATGCCGTACAGGGCAGCCATGTTGCCCGCCCGGAAGCGAAAGCCGGCGATTACCTCGTCCAGGATCAGGACCACGCCATAGTGCTGGGTGAGCTCGCGGGCCGTGTGCAGGTATTCGCGCGTGGCCGGCACAAAGCCACCGACGCCCAGGAACGGTTCCATGATAAAGCAGGCCAGTTGATCGCCGTACCGGCGAAAGTGGTCTCGCAACTGGTCCGGGTCGTTAAAGCTGGTCACGACTACCTTGTCGGTGATGGAGACGGGGACGCCGGCGCTCTCGACCTGCTGAAAGCCTGCGCCGTCGTCGCAGTGGAACTCGATGCCCTTGAGGGCCCAGGGTTGGGCCCCGTGCCAGCCACCCCCCACCTTCAACACCCAGGTGCGTCCGGTAAAGGCCCGGGCCAGCATGATGGAGTACATCGTCGCCAGGGTGCCGCTGGTGGTAAAGCGGACCCGCTCGGAGCCGGTTTGTCGGCAAAGGATCTCGGCCACCTCGACCTGCAGGCGGTCGGCAAAGCCGGTTTGCAGGCCGAACCTCTCCGCAAAGGCCTGGGCCAGCGCCGAGGTGACGACCTCCGGGTTGTGTCCCAGGATGTTGGCCAGGTGCCCTTGCCAGAAATCCAGGATCTGATGGCCATCCTCGTCTTGCAGCCAGGCTCCGTGGGCGGAGACGATCCGGGGTGGGAACGGCTGGGTAAGCCGCAGGGTGTGGCTGCCGCCGTCCACCAGGTGTCGAATCGCCTCTTTTTGCACCATGCCAGACCGGGGAGCATGTCGGGTGTACTCTTCCTCAAGGGTTGCCAACAACCGGCTATAATCTCTTTTCATGAGCTCCTCCTGATGCATCACTGTTTTGGGGGTAGGCCGATAGGGGATGGAGCAGAACGGCTAAAAGAACCGGGCTGTTCGCCGCTGAACATCCTGTATCCTCCCTCTCGAATGCCAGGGCGTATTGTAGCCCATTTTGGGCAATAACGCAAAGACACAACCTCCATTGTTCGCCGCCTGTTTGCTGCCTGCTGGCTTTTCGGGTATAATGGTAGAGTGTGCCGAAACGGGGCGACCGGGGGCTTGTCGCCCCGGCCATTTGTGGTATAATGGCGCGGTACATACAGCGCCGATCCGGGCCGGCCTGGATGTGGGGCCGGCTTCCTGGCGGCAGCTTGTGAGAGAGGATTGCTTGTGTTTAGTCCGTTGAACTTTATCCTGGGGCTCTTTTCGCTGGACATCGGCATTGACCTGGGCACTGCCACGACGTTGGTCAATGTGCGCGGCAAAGGGATTGTCATCAACGAGCCCTCGGTGGTGGCCATTGACAAAAAGACCAAGAAGGTGCTGGCCATCGGCCTGGATGCCAAAGAGATGGTGGGGCGCACTCCGGCCAGCATCGTGGCCATCCGCCCCCTGCGCGATGGGGTCATCAGCGACTTTGATGTCACCGAGCGGATGCTGCATTACTTTATCAAAAAGGTCCATGACCAGGCGCTTTTGCCGGTGCCCCGCCCGCGGGTGGTGGTTGGCATTCCCTCCGGTGTGACCGAGGTTGAAAAGCGGGCTGTCCATGACGCCACCCTGTCGGCCGGGGCGCGGGAAGCCTATCTGATCGAGGAACCGATGGCGGCGGCCATTGGCGCGGGGCTGCCCATCACCGAGTCGCTGGGCAGCATGATCGTGGATATCGGCGGCGGGACCACCGAAGTGGCCGTTATCGCTCTGGGGGGCATTGTCGTCAGCCGCAGCATCCGCGTGGCTGGTGATGAGATGGATGAGGACATTATCCAGTATGCCCGGCAGAAATACAATCTGCTCATCGGCGAGCGGATGGCCGAGCGGGTCAAGATCACCATCGGCTCGGCCTATCCCCTCCCCCAGGAGCAGACGATGACCATCAAGGGGCGAAATTTGATCACCGGCCTGCCCGAATCGATCGAGATCAGCAGCGTTGAGGTCCGCGAAGCCCTGGCCAATTCGGTCAACATCATTGTCGAGACGGTGCGCGATGCTCTGGATGACACCCCCCCGGAACTGGTCGCCGACTTGATGGAACAGGGCATCGCCCTGGCCGGCGGTGGGGCCCTGTTGCAGGGCCTCGATGAACGGCTGTCGGAGGAGACCAAGATGCGGGTCTATGTGGCCGACGATGCCATGACCTGTGTGGCTCGCGGGGCGGGCAAGGTTCTCGAGGACCTGGATCGCCTGCACAAGGTGCTGGCCAGCCTGCAAAGGGGCAGCACCGTCCATTAGAAGGCGGCTGGTAACTGCTCACCGTGGGGGCGTTCGCACGATACAGCCGATCGGTTGCTACCACCAGGGACACAAGGCACACGAAGAAGAGCCGTTTATCGCTGTGGCATCGTATCCTCTGTGTCCTTCGTGTTCTTTGTGGCGGAGAGGCTGAGCAGTTACGGCGGCTGAAAAAGCCCATGAACCCCATCGTAGAGGCGCAGGGGGCGCATTCTGCACCTCTGCGATGGGCCGGACGGCCGGGCCGGAATCCGGCGCGTCGAATTGGACCGGGGTCGGACGATGAGCCGCGAGCGCCTTGAGAAATACCTGCCGCTGGCTCTGATCCTGCTTGTGGTGGTCGGCCTGGTCTTGCACCGAACCGGCCTGCTCGTGCCGGTCGAAGGGTTGTTCATCCGGCTGACGGTGCCCGTGCAAGAGGGGGCCAGCCGGGTGGCCGCCCAATGGGAACAACTCAGACAGACGATCCGGGACCTGCGCGAGCTGCGCCAGCGCAACGAGGCGCTGGAGGCGGAGAACGCCAGGCTCTTGTTGGAAAATGTCCGTCTGAAGGAGGTCGAGACCGAGGCCAACCTGTGCAGCGAGCTTTTGAACTTTGCCCGACAGCGCCCCTCCTTTGATATCCAGGGGGCGCACGTTATAGGTCGGGTCATCGGCCAGGACCCCAGTAACCTGCAACGGTATATCACCCTTGACGCAGGACGGGAGGCCGGCATCGCCCGCAATATGCCGGTGGTCACCGACCGGGGGTTGGTGGGGCGGATTGTCGAGGTGGGGGAGGGCTGGTCCAGGGTGTTGTTGATCACCGACGTGAGCAGTTCGGTCAATGCCCTGACCCAGAGCACGCGGGCCAGCGGCCTTGTTCAGGGTCAGGCTGACGGTTCCCTGGTGATGCGCAACATTCCGCAGGGGGATACGGTCAGCGTCGGCGATACGGTGTTCACTTCCGGTTTGGGCGGCAACTTTCCGCGCCAGGTTCTGATCGGGCAGATCACAGCGGTGCAACGCCACGACTATGATCTATACCAGACCGCCACCATCCGGCCCACCGTTGACTTTGACCATCTGGAAGAGGTCCTGATCATCACCGCCTTTCAGCCAATCCGGTAAGGGATAAGGGGTAGATTGGTCATTGTCTCTCTACCTGGTCGTGCCGTTGCTGGTGGTCGTAGCCCTGGTGCAGGCTACCTTCATGCCCCACCTGGCGGTCTGGGGGGTGTTCCCTGATCTGCCGGTGCTGGTGGTGGTCAGTTGGGGGCTGTTGCGCGGTTCCGGGGAGGGGGTGATCTGGGGGGGCATCGCCGGCATCGCCGTGGACCTGTTTTCGGGGGCGCCTTTTGGCGCGGCCGGTCTGGCGCTGCTCGCCGTTGGCTTTTTGGCAGGGCAGGGGAGAGCGGCGGCGTTTCGCGCCCATATTGTCCTGCCCCTGGCGGTGATGTTCCTGGCGACGATCGTCTATGACCTGATCTTTTTGCTCGTCGTGCAGATTTCAGGCGGGGCCGTTGCCTGGCTGGGCAGCCTGTTCCGCGTTATCCTGCCTTCGGCGGCGCTGAACACGCTGCTCATGCCCGTGGTCCTGACCGGGATGCGCTGGCTGCACCTCCGCTTTGGCCGCGAAGAGATGGAGTGGTGAGTTGACCAACCTGCACTCTACGGGCAACCCGAAACGGATCGCTCTGTATCGAGCCGTGGTCATCATCGCCTTCCTGGCGCTGGTTGCCCAATTGTGGCGCCTGCAAATGGTGCAGGGCGAATATTACCAGGAGGCCGCCGATGTCAACCGCTTCCGTCTGGAAGCCGAGCCGGCACCCCGGGGCGTAATCTATGACCGACGAGGCTACCTGCTGGTCCGCAACCAACCCCGGCTCGCCGTGGCGGTGGTCCCCGCCTACCTGCCGGAGGACCCGGTCGAACGGCAGACCCTGCTCATCAGGCTGGCCAATCTCCTCGAGATGCCGGTGAGGGACAGTGCAATCAAGACGCCGGCACAGGTGGCGCGGGAGCGCGCCGGCCAGGGCGAACCGGGCATCCTGGACCTGGTGGAAAAGGCGGAACTGGCTCCCTACCGCCCGGCCCGCCTCAAGGAGGGGGTCTCTCGCCAGGTGGCGATGAAGCTGGAGGAGGAGCACCTGGACTGGCCGGGGGTGCTGGTCCAGGCTGAAGCGGTGCGGGAGTACCTGTACGGTCCGCTTACCTCCCACATCCTGGGCTACGTCGGCCCCATCCCGGCGGAGCAGGTCGATGCCTATCGGGCCAGGGGATATGATCCCAACCAACAGCAGGTGGGACTTACCGGCCTGGAATACTCTTTTGAGGATAAACTGCGTGGTCAGGATGGGCAAAAGCTGATCGAAGTGGACATCGCCGGCCGTGAAGTGCGCAGCGTGGGTGAGCCGGTGCCGGCCGTCCCCGGCTACAACCTGCATCTGACCCTCGACCTGGACCTGCAACAGGCTATGGAACAGATCCTCGGCCGCCATTTGCGCAACCTGTATAAGAAGCAGGGGGTGGCCGTGGCCATGAACCCACAGACAGGCGAAATCCTGGGCATGGTCTCGCTGCCCAGTTATGATAACAATGAGCTGGTCGGCGGCATTTCGGCCAGAAAATTCCAGGAGCTCCAGGAGGACCCCAACCGCCCCCTGCTCAATCAGGCCATCTCCGGCCAGTTTCCCCCCGGTTCCACCTTCAAAATCGTTGTGGCGGCCGCTGGCCTGGAGGAAAAGGTCATCACTGCCGAGACCCGCTACCACTGCGGCGGCATCCTGTGGCTGCCCAACCGTTTCTACCCCGAAGACCCCAGTCTGGCCCAGCCTTTCTATTGCTGGGTTTACCACAATTACCAGGGTAGCCACGGCAGCCTCAATGTGGTATCGGCGCTGGGCCAGTCGTGCGACATCTTTTTCTACCAGTTGGGGGGTGGTTATCCCAACCGCTTTGCCGGCCTGGGTGAGGAGCGGATGGGCTATTATGCCGAGCTGTTCGGTCTGGGGGCGCGGACCGGGATCGACCTGCCGGGTGAATTGCCGGGCCTGGTGCCCACTGCCAAATGGAAGCGGATCAACTACAGCGAGTCGTGGACAACGGGCGACACCTACAACATGGCCATCGGCCAGGGGTACGTGTTGGCTACCCCCTTGCAGATGTTGAACGCCGCCGCCGCCATCGCCAACGGCGGGACCCTGTACCGCCCCCAACTGGTTTACAAGATCACAGATGGCGAGGGCAACGTGGTGCAGGCTTTTGCCCCCGACGTGATCCGCCGCCTGCCGATTTCGGCCGAAAACCTCAACCTGGTCCGCCAGGGGATGCGGGCTGCCGTGGCCGGGTCGGGGGCCACCGCCTGGGCTATCCATGTCCCTGGGGTAGCCGTGGCCGGCAAAACCGGCACCGCCGAGTTTTTCATTGACCGCAACAAAGATGGCCTGCCCGACCGTGACAGCAAGGGGCATCTGCCGACCCATGCCTGGTTCCTGGCCTTTGCCCCTTACGAAAACCCCCAGATTGCCCTGGTGGTGTTTGTCTTTGGCGGCGGCGAGGGTTCGGCAGTGGCCGTGCCGATAGCCAATGACATCCTGAACTATTACTTTGGACGGGAAGGAGGGACCCTCTCGCCGTGAAGCCTCGACCCCTGAACCGCCGGTCGCCGCCGGCCGCGGTTCGGATCGCGTCTGGTTTCCTGTTGATGGCTGTCGTGATGGCCGTCGCCCTGGGCCTGCTGGCCTGGCGAGAAGCGGAGCAGATCGCCGCTCTGCAGGCCGAACTGGACACCCTTCGGGCCGAGCGCCAGGCAACCGAAGGGCAACTGGTCCTCCTGCAGAGCACCGCCACGGCGCTGGGGGAGCGCCTGACAACCCTGGAGCAGAACGATCCGGCCCGGCAGATCGCCGCCCTGCAGGCTGCGCTGGAAACCGCCGACGACTCCCGGGAACTGGCTGCCCTGCGGGCCTCGCTGGCGGAGGTGCAGGTCCGGGTGGATGGCTTCCAGGCCGCCCTGGCCGACCTGGCCGCTCGCCTGGAGGCCCTTCCACCGGCCGCAGGGGACCTGCCCCAGGAGGTGCGGCTGAGCGTCGCCCGGCAGCGCCAGGGCCACAACCTGAGCTGCGAATCGTCTGCCGCGGCGATGGCCGCCCAATACCACGGCGTGGAGCTGAGCGAGGAAGAGGTGCTGGCCGCTCTGCCGCGCAACGACAACCCCCATCTGGGCTTCCGGGGCGATGTGGATGGGCCCACCGGCGGCATCGAGGATTATGGCGTCTATGCCGGCCCGATCATGGCCGTGCTGAACGCCCGCGGGCTGTACGCCCGGCCGGTCGAAGGGGGGCTGGCGGGGATCAAGGTGGCCATCGCCCGGGGCAACCCGGTCATCGCCTGGATTACCTATAATTGCCTGCCCGCTACCCCGGTGGAGGTGACGATTGACGGCAGGCCGGTGACCCTGGTGCCCAACCAGCACACCGTCGTCGTGACCGGCTATGACGCCGGAGGGGTGTGGGCCAACGACCCGTGGGATGGGCAGGAGGATTACTATTCCAACGCCGATTTTCAGCGGGCAATGGGCTACTTTGGCGACATGGCGGTTGAGGTAGCCTCTCCATAAATGGTGAGAAATGGCCGAAACGGTAACGATTAAAGGGACCAGCGATGGATTGGTGATCACCCTGGGCGACGGCCCCCTGCGAGCCGTCCTGGAGGAGATGGAGAGCCGGCTTGCGGCCAGGGCTTCCTTTTTCCTGGGAGGGCGGGTGGCCCTGCGGGTTGGCGATCGCCCTCTGTCTGTCGAGCAGCTTCAGGCGATCGGCACGATCCTGGCCCAGGTAGGCATGACCTTGTGGGCCGTTGTGGGCGACCACCCGACCACCCTCCTGGCCGCTCGAGAGCTGGGCCTGGAGACCGGCCTGCGCCCGGCAGGTGCCCCGGAGCCTGCCCCGCCGCCCCAGCCTTCCCGCGAGGAGATGGCCGGGATCGTCGTGCGGCGCACACTGCGCTCCGGGCAGACCATCCACCACGCCGGCCATGTGATCCTGATCGGGGACCTGAATCCCGGCGCAGAGGTGGTGGCCGGCGGCGACATCATCGTCTGGGGCAAACTGCGCGGCACGGTCCACGCCGGGGCGATGGGCGACGACGGGGCGGTGGTCTGTGCCCTGCAACTGGCCCCCAGTCAGATCCGCATCGGCACCCACATCGCCCGTCCGCCGGAGCGCAGCCGTCCCCCCAAGGTGCCCGAGATCGCCAGCGTGCAGAACGGGCGCATCGTGGTGGAGCGTTGGGACCGGAAAAAGGGGTTTGATGGCGGGGATTAGATAAAAGGAGCTGGAGATGAGTGCAACCATCATTACGATCACGTCGGGCAAGGGAGGGGTAGGGAAAACGACCGCCACCGCCAACCTGGGCGTGGCTCTGGCGATCATGGGCCAGCGGGTCGCCACCGTGGATGCCGACATTGGGCTGCGCAACCTGGATGTGGTCATGGGCCTGGAGAACCGCATCGTCTATGACCTGGTGGATGTGGTGGAAGGCCACTGCCGCCTGCGCCAGGCCCTGATCCGGGACAAACGTCTGTCGGAGCTCTATCTGCTGCCGGCGGCTCAGACCCGCGACAAGACGGCCGTCAGCCCGGAGCAGATGGTCGAGTTGTGCGATCAGCTTCGCCCCGACTTTGACTTTATCCTGGTGGATTCGCCGGCTGGCATTGAGCAGGGCTATCGCAACGCCGTGGCCCCCGCCGACCGGGTGGTCATTGTCACGACCCCCGAAGTCTCGGCGGTGCGCGACGCCGACCGGATCGTCGGCCTGGTCGAAGCGGAGGAGAAGGGGCCGCCCACCCTGATCATCAACCGCGTCAACCCCGACATGGTCCGCCGGGGCCAGATGCTCAGCACCGAAGATGTGGTCGAAATCCTGGCCATAGACCTGCTGGGCATCATCCCTGAAGACAGGGAGATCGTTATTTCTACCAACCGGGGCGCGCCGGTGGCCCTGGATGGCCGGTCCCCGGCAGGGCAGGCCTTTCGCAACATTGCCGGGCGGTTGATGGGGCAGGAGATCCCTTTCATGCCGCTCAAGGGCTCGTCCGGCGTGTTGGAACGCCTGGGCCGCCTTATCCGTGGCTAACAGCTATCGGCAATTCAGGAGGGGGTATGGGATTTCTAGGTCGTTTGTTTGGGGAACGGGAACCAACCAGCCGCCAGATCGCCAAAGAGCGGCTGCAACTGGTGCTGGTCCACGACCGGATCAAGATCTCTCCCGGCATGCTGGACCAGATGAAGGACGAGTTGATCACCGTCATCTCGCGCTATGTCGAGATCGACCCCGATGGGGTAGAGGTGACCTTTGTCCAGAGCAAGCGGGAGAGCCGCCTGACTGCCGATATCCCGGTGGTGGGGCCGGTGCGCAAGCCGCTGCCGCAGAAGACAAAAGCGGCACAGGCCGGGGCAGGAGGCGATGGCTAACCGCTCCTGGCGCAATTTTGACTACCCGCTTTTGGGTGCGGTGCTGGCCCTGGCCACCTATGGCGTGGTCATGATCTACAGCGCCACCATCAACACCGCCGGCATCGGGAATCCGGTTCGGCGGCAGATCCTCTACATCGTTGTCGGGACGCTGTTGCTGCTCCTCGCCGCCTCGGTGGACTATCGGCTGCTGGAGATCCTCCAGCACCCGGTGGCCATCCTCACCCCCTTGCTGTTGGGGGCAGGCTGCGTGGCGTTGGTCATCACCTGGCAGATGGAACAGCTCCGGGCGGTGGGGGCTGAACCGGTCTTTGTCCTGTCCCGGACCGACCTCCTGGCGATGGCCGTGGGCGTGGCTCTGATAGCTGTTGCCTTTGTCACCGACCGGCTGTGGCTTGCCCGGATCGATCTCCCCTTGCCCCGGCTGGTAGCGGCTGCGGCTGTGGTCGGCGGGGCAGCGGGGGCCGCCCTCCTGGCGCGGCGGCTGGACCTCCCCGGCCTGTATTGGCGGCTTGGGGCGGTGGTGGTGCTCTATCTGTTGGATTGCCTGACCCTGCGCTTCGGTGACATCCTGCGCAATCCCCTGTATGTGCTGGTGCTGGGGATGTTGGGCCTGGTCTTTGTGATCGGCCAGGTTTCGGGTGGGGCGCAGAGCTGGCTGGGGGCCGGTGCCGTGCAGCCGTCCGAGCTGGCCAAAATCCTGGTCATTGTCATCCTGGCCAAATTTCTGGCCGACCGCGAAGAGCGCCTGGGTCGGTTCAGCACGGTGTTGATCTCCATTGGCATTGTCGCCCTGCCGGCCCTGTTGGTCTACCTGCAGCCCGATCTGGGCATGGCCTTGATCCTGATCGCCATCTGGGCGGCCATGATGTGGACGGCCGGCATGCGCCTGTGGCACATCCTGACCCTGACTGTGGGGGGGGTGGCCGCCCTGCCTCTGGTCTGGCTCAGGTTGGAAGGGTATATGCGGGATCGCCTGATGATGTTTATCAATCCTAAGGCCAATCCCGATTCTTATTTTAATGTGCACCAGGCCCTGGTCAGTGTCGGCTCTGGCGGCTGGACGGGCAAGGGCCTGACCCACGGCACACAAAGCCAGCTCCACTTCCTGCGGGTGCGGCACACCGACTTTATCTTTGCCGTTACTGCTGAGGAACTGGGCTTTCTGGGCGCTGTGGCGATGATCGGCCTCCTGTTTTTCATCCTGTGGCGCACGTTGCGCGTGGCCGAAAAGTCGCGTGACACGTTTGGCCGGCTCATTGCAGCCGGGGTGGCAGCGGTGCTCTTGTTTCAGAGCGTCATCAACATCGGCATGAACCTGGGGTTGATGCCGGTGACCGGTATCCCGCTGCCCTTTGTCAGCTATGGCGGCAGTTCGTTCCTGACGTTGATGCTGGGCATGGGCCTGGTCGAAAGCGTGGCGGTGCGCCACAAGAAGCTCGAATTCGGTTGATGAGGGGGAGCGTGTACACCATTCGGCCTGCCCAGGAGGCCGATCTGGACCGCCTGGTCGAGCTGATGCTGGCCCTGCGGGACCATTTCGAAGCGGCCAATCCTGACTTGTGGCGCATGAAACCGGAAGCCAGGGGGCAGCTCAAAGGCCAGCTCGCTGCCAGGTTGACAGCGCCGGGCAGTTGTGCCCTCGTCGCCGAACATCAGACCGATGGCGTCGTGGGGGCTGTCTTTGGCCGGGTCATGGTCAACAAGAGCTACCTCCCCGAGCGGGCAGGCCAGATAGACCAGCTTTTTGTGCGCCAGGACCATCGGCGGGTCGGGGTTGGCTCGCGGCTCGTGGCCGGGCTGTGCCGCTTTTTCGCCGAACAGGGGGTGGATGACCTTTCCCTGCGTTACGTGGCAGGCAACGGCGAAGCTGCCGGCTTCTGGTCATCCCTTGGCTTTTCGGCGCGCATCGTGACCGCCGGCGCCGGCCGGCAGCAGGTCGAGGCACGGTTGGGGCAGGGCTAGAGGTTGCACCTGGCCGGAACTGTGGTATACTTGGGCCGATTTGGATCCCGATAGTTTGTGGAGGGGTTTGTGACCGACAAACCGGTGCGTGTCCGGATTGCGCCCAGCCCGACCGGTTATTTTCACATCGGCTCGGCGCGGACGGCGCTCTTTAACTGGCTTTTTGCCCGCCATCATGGCGGCGCTTTTATCGTGCGGGTCGAGGATACCGACCGCAGCCGCTACCACCCGGAGGCCGTGCCCGACCTGCTGGCCAGCCTGCGCTGGCTGGGGTTGGATTGGGATGAAGGCCCGGAGGTCGGCGGTGACTATGGCCCTTACTTTCAATCGGAGCGGCTGGACCTGTACCGGCATTATGCTCAGTGGCTGGTGGACCAGGGCTATGCCTATCGTTGCTACTGCCCGCCGGAGCGGCTGGCTGCCCTGCGCCAGCAGCAGCGCGAAAGCAAGGATGACATCGGCTACGACCGCCATTGCCGCTATCTGACCGCCGCCCAGCGGGCCGAATATGAAGCTCAGGGCATTGTCCCGGTGATCCGGCTGGCGGTGCCGCTGGAGGGAGAGACCCGCTTCCACGACGTGCTGTACGGCGACATCACCGTGGACAACAGCGCCCTGAACGACCTGGTGCTGCTCAAGAGCGACGGCTTCCCTACCTACCACCTGGCCAACGTCGTGGATGATCACCTGATGGCCATCAGCCATATCATGCGCGGCGACGAGTGGCTGTCGTCGGTGCCCAAGCATGTGCTGCTGTACCAGGCCTTCGGTTGGGAGATCCCGGTGTATGCCCACCTGCCGCTCATCCTGGCCCCCAGCGGCCAGGGCAAGCTGAGCAAGCGCCACGGCGGCGTCGAAGTGCGCGAATTTATCCGCCAGGGCTACCTGCCGGAAGCGATGGTCAACTACCTGGCCCGCGTCGGCTGGAGTTACGACGACAAGACCGAGATCTTTACCCGAGAGGAGCTGATCCGCCTGTTCGACCTGGGGGGGATTAACAGTTCTCCGGCCCGCTTTTCCTACGACCGGCTGGAGTGGATCAACGGCTACTACATCCGCCAGCTCGACGTCGCCGATCTGGCGGAACGGCTGGTGCCGTTCCTGGCCGAAGCGGGCCTGACCGCCACGGCCGCCGAGGTACAGCCCATCGTGCCCCTGATCCGGGAGCGGCTCAAGACGCTGCGCGACGTGGTCGAATGGACCGATTTTTTCTTCAAAGAACAGCTCGATTACGACCCGGAGAAGCTCGTCGGCAAAAAGATGACGGCGGCCGAATCGCTGGTTGCCATGCAGCGGGCAAGGGAGGTGCTGGCGACCTCGTCGGACTTTGGGGTAGAAACGATCGAACCGCCGCTGCGTGCTCTGGCCGAGGAACTGGGGCTGAAAAGTGGGCAACTGCTGGGCCTGATCCGCGTGGCGATCACCGGCAAGGAGGTAGCGCCCCCGCTGTTCGAGACGATGGCCGTGTTGGGCCGGGAGAAAACCCTGGCCCGGCTCGCGCGAGGGGCCGAGGTGTTGGCCGCCCTGGTTCAGAGGAATGGGGGAACATGAACAATGGTTCTCCATTGTGAATTGTTTTTGCGAGAGGGTGAGTATGATTGATCTGGATGCCATCGCTGCAAAGGATTTCATCCGCCAGGCCATCAAAGAGGACCTGGCCTCGGGCCGGTATACCTACGTGCGGACCCGGTTCCCGCCGGAGCCCAACGGTTACCTGCATATCGGCCATGCCAAGGGCATCAACATCCAGTTCAGTGTTGCCCAGGACTTTGGCGGGGTGACCAACCTGCGCTTCGACGACACCAACCCGGTCAAAGAAGAGGTCAGGTATGTGGAGGCCCAAAAGGAGGATATCCGCTGGCTGGGCTATGACTGGGGCGACCGGGAGTTCTATGCCTCGGACTATTACGATCAGCTCTACGAATGGGCGGTGCAGCTCATCAAGGAGGGCAAGGCCTACGTGGATAGCCTGAGCCCGGAAGAGGTCAAAGCCTACCGGGGGGGCTTTGGCATACCGGGCCGGGAAAGCCCCTATCGCAATCGGTCTGTCGAAGAGAACCTGGACCTCTTTGAGCGGATGCGCGCCGGCGAGTTCGCCGAGGGAGAGCAGGTCCTGCGGGCCAAGATTGATATGAAGTCGGGCAACATGAACCTGCGCGATCCGGTGATGTACCGCATCCTCCATGTCCCGCACCATCGCACCGGCACCAAATGGTGCATCTATCCCACCTACGACTGGGCCCACGGCCAATCGGATTCCATCGAAGGGATCACCCATTCCATGTGTGACCTGGCGTATGAGGAGCATCGCCCGCTGTACGACTGGTTTATCGAGCAATTGGGCATTTTCCACCCCAGACAGATCGAATATGCCCGGCTCAATCTGAGCTACACCGTCTTGAGCAAGCGCTACCTGCTCCAACTGGTAGAAGAGGGGCATGTCCGCGGTTGGGATGATCCGCGTATGCCGACCATCGCCGGGATGCGGCGGCGCGGCTACACGCCTGAGGCCATCCGCACCTTCTTGGAGCGCATTGGCGTGTCCAAGAACGAGAGCCTGGTGGACATTGCCCTGCTGGAGCATTGCGTTCGCGAAGACCTGAACAGGCGTGCACCGCGGGTCATGGCCGTACTCCGACCCCTGCGGGTCGTTCTCCTCAACTATCCTGAAGGCCAGGTCGAAGAGTGTGAGGCCATCAACAACCCGGAGGATGAGAGCCTGGGCACCCGGTTGCTCCCCTTCTCCCGCGTGCTCTACATTGAACAGGATGATTTCCGCGAGGAACCGCCTCCCAAATGGTTCCGGCTGGCCCCAGGCCGGGAGGTGCGGCTGAAACATGCCTACTATATCACCTGCCTGAACGCCGTCAAGGACGAGCGGAGCGGCGAGGTGGTGGAACTGCACTGCACCTACGACCCGGAATCCCGCGGTGGCGGGACGCCCGATAGGCGGCGGGTTCAGGGGACGTTGCACTGGGTTTCGGCGGCCCATGCCCTGGATGCCGAGGTGCGGCTGTACGAGTATCTCTTTACCAAAGCGGACCTGCGAGACGTAGAAGAGGGGGGGGGCTTCAAAGCCTACCTCAACCCCAATTCTCTGCAGGTCCTGACCGGCTGCAAGGTGGAGGCGAGCCTGGCCGGGACCACGCCGGGCAGCCGCTATCAGTTCCTGAGGCAGGGCTATTTCTGCACCGACCCCGACTCGACGCCGGAGAGGCCGGTCTTTAATCGGACGGTCACCCTGAAGGATACCTGGGCCAGGATCGAACGGCAGTTGTAGTCATAGCGGCTGAAAGGGACGGGCACCTTGCCTGGGGCCAGATTTGCCATAATGGAGCTTTTGTGCTAGAATGGCCTTGCTCTGGGGGATCGTCTAGCGGCAGGACACGTGACTCTGGATCACGGCACCGGGGTTCGAATCCCTGTCCCCCAGCCAGCACAAAGGTTCACGCCGGGCCCGCGGGGAGCGCTGAGAGGATCGATGCGTTCTCCGCGGGCCCGGTGGTATGGCCTGTCATCCGGTCCTCCTGCCCGTCGGGTGGACAGTGGCCCCAGCGGTATGAATACAATCCATGCTATCAAACACTAGAAGTTCGTGAGGAATTGATCGCCTTTAATAGTTTTCTGCGCCAACTGGCCGTTGTCAACGGGGGCGTAACACCGGTCGGCGCTCAACCGTTCCCTGGTTGTGACTATCCAGGCTGATTGCCTGAAGGTGTCTGGCCCTTGTAAAATTCGGTTCTCCTTTAAAAATAAACGGCGGACCGGTAGGGGCAGGGCTTGCCCCTGCCCCCTGGGCAGCCGCGAGGACTGCCCCTACCATTTTCATTCATCGTGGTGCCCCACCGGGCATGTTGACTCCTGGGAAAGAAGAGGATGGACACCTCCTATGGGTAGCGCTAAAATCCGGGTCCTGTTGGCCGACGACCATGCCATTGTGCGCGATGGGTTGCGGTCCCTGCTGGCCGAATACCGGGACATCGAAGTGATTGACCAGGCCGCCGATGGGCCGGAAGCCGTCCGCAAATCCAGGGAACTCAAGCCGGATGTGGTGGTGATGGACATCGCCATGCCCCACCTCAACGGGATAGAAGCCACCCGGCGCATCGTGAAGAACTGCCCCGATTGTCGCGTCCTGATCCTCAGCCAGTATGAAGATAGCGAACATGTCCTGGAAGCGTTGGAGGTCGGTGCGGCGGGATACCTGCTCAAGCGTGCGGCCGGGGCCGATCTGGCCGAAGGGATCCGGGCCATCCGGCAGGGAGGGGTGGTGCTGCATCCGATGGCCGCCCGCCTGGTAGTGGATGCCTATCTCCGCTGTCAGGCGGCAGGCCGGGCGAGTGGCTACGAATGCCTCACCGACCGGGAGCGGGAGGTGCTGATCCTGATAGCCGAAGGCTATACCAATCAGCAGATTGCCGAGACGCTGCACATCAGCCCCAAAACGGTGGACAGCCATCGCACCAGCCTGATGGCCAAACTGGACCTGCACAGCACGGCCGAAGTGATCAAGTATGCGCTGCGTCAGCAGTTGATCGATCTGTAGGCAGACGGGGAATTGTGAAGGATTTCACAATATAGTAGGTGTTCTGGCCTGAAAAATAGGGTCATCACCCTATTTACAGACAGGCCGGGATGTGGTATGATAGCCTTGCCTGGGGACGCGGGTGTCCCTGGGGGATCTCCGAACCTGTTTGCCTACAGAGCGGTAAGGCTCCAGGGGATCAGGTCGTCAGGGTACAGTTGGAAACGGCTGTGCCTCCCGGATTGGAAAGGAGATCGATGGCCGGCCTGTGTCGGGCCGCCGTCTATCTTCTTTTTATTTTGAACAGAAAGGAGGGTAATTGCACGGGGCATCCATCATGGGTTACTACTCGTCCTCCCCAAAGCCTGGAACCGGCTTCAAGCAGAAACCGTTCGGAGGATCGGGGGCAGCGAACGGTCTCGACCGGTTTGCCGGTCGGCGGGGGGGGTAGGCTGAGGAAGCCGGGATCGTTTCCGTTCAGACATCAGGAGGTGAGAAGAATATGGATCTATCACGACGAGACTTTTTGAAACTGTCCGGGGCGTCCGTCGGTGGGATCTTTCTCCCGGCCGGTTTTGCTGCCAGGGCGGCAGCCTCCACGGCCCTGTTCCCGCTGCACAAGCCGATCGGCGAAGCAGCGACAATCTGCCCCTATTGCTCCTGTGGCTGTGGCTTGCTGATCGCCACCGGCCCCGACGGACACATCATCAACTCGGAGGGCGACCCCGATAACCCGACCAACCGGGGCGCGCTCGACCCCAAGTCGATCTCGGTGCGGTCCATGTCCCAGAGCCCGCGCCGGCTGCGAAAACCGCTGTACCGGGCGCCGGGCAGCGACAAGTTCGAAGAGAAGGAGTGGGACTGGGTCATCACCGAGATCGCCAGGCGGATCAAGCAGACCCGCGATGCGACCTTTGAGCGGACGAACGACAAGGGGGTGACGGTCAACCGCACCCAGGCCATCGCCTTCCTGGGCGGGGCAGCCAACAACAGCGAGGAGTGCTACCTGGCTGTCAAGTTAGCCCGCGCCCTGGGCATCGTCTACCTGGAACACCAGGCCCGGATATGACACTCCTCCACGGTGGCCGGTCTCGGCCCCACGTATGGCCGCGGTGCCATGACCAATCACTGGGTGGACATCAAGAACGCCGACGTGATCATGATCAACGGCTCCAACGCGGCGGAGAACCACCCGGCCTCGATGAACTGGATCCACAAGGCGCGTGAGGAGCGCAAAGCGCAACTGATCGTCGTGGACCCCCGCTTTACCCGCAGCGCCGCCAAGGCGGACCTGTATGTCCCGATCCGCAGCGGCACCGACATCGCCTTCTACGGCGGCCTGATCAAGTATGTCATAGACAACGAACTGTACCACAAAGAATATGTGGCGGTCTATACCAACGCCGCCAACCTGATCCACCCCGATTACAGAGGCCCTGAGGAGCTGGATGGGCTGTTCTCCGGATTTGTGGACGATGACGGCGATGGCCTTGGCACGTACAAGGATCGTTCGACCTGGACCTATCAGACCGACGCCGAGGGCAAGGCGTTGCGCGACGAGACGCTTCAGGATCCGCAATGCGTCTTCCAGATCATGAAGCGGCACTATGCCCGCTACGACCTGGATACGGTGTCGGCCATCACCGGTTGCCCCAAGGACAAGCTGGAAGCGGCCTACAAGTTGTATGCCAGCACCGGCGCGCCGGACCGGGTGGGCACCATCCTGTACGCCATGGGCCAGACGCAGCACACCGTCGGCTCGCAGAATGTGCGGGCGATGGGCATCGTCCAACTGCTGCTGGGCAACATCGGCCGGCCCGGCGGCGGCGTCAATGCTCTGCGCGGCGAGAGCAACGTGCAGGGCTCCACCGACCAGGGCGTGCTGGCCCACCTGCTGCCCGGTTATCTGGCCATCCCGACCTCGGCCGACACGGACCTGACCAAATATATCGAGAACAAGACCAAGCCGGGTGGCCCCTGGTCGGGCGGTTACTGGAGCAACGGTCCCAAGTTCATCACCAGCCTGCTCAAAGCTTGGTGGGGCGAACACGCTACAGCCGACAACGGCTTTGCCTACGACTATCTGCCCAAGGTCGAGAGCGCGGCCAATCACTACTGGATCGCCCTCTTTGAGGCGATGTACGCCGGCAAGATCAAAGGCTGCTGGATCATGGGCCAGAACCCGGCCGTCGGCGGCCCCAACGTCCGCCTGGAGCGCAAAGCGTTGGAACGGTTGGACTGGCTGGTGATCCAGGACCTGTTCCAGACCGAGACGGTGGCCTTCTGGCGGGCGCCGGGGGTCAACCCGGCCGAGGTCAAGACCGAGGTCTTTGTCCTGCCGGCAGCCGACGCCATGGAAAAAGAGGGCAGCATCGTCACCAGTGGGCGGTTGATCCAGTGGCGGTCCAAGGTGGCCGAAGCGCCCGGCGAGGCGCTGCCCGACCACGACATCCTGGACCGGGTGTGCCGCAAGCTCAAAGAGCTGTACCAGGCCGAGCCGGGTCCCTTCCCCGAGCCGATCCTGCGCCTGAACTGGGACTATGGCGGCGGCCCGACCCACCCGGTCGTCGGCGAGCTGATAGACATCACCAAAGTCGCCCGGGAGATGAACGGCTATGCCGTGGAAGACCTGGTGGACGACAAGGGGACCGTGCTGGCCAAGAAGGGCGACCTGTTCAGCACCTTTGCCCGGCTGACCGCCGATGGCAAGACGGCCTGTGGCTGCTGGATTTATGGCGGCTATTACTACCCGATGCCCGATGGCGAGGGCAATACCCTGCCGGCGGCCAAGCGGCGTGGCCAAAAAGACCCCGGCGGCCTGGGCATCTATCCCTACTGGGGCTTTGCCTGGCCGGTCAACCGGCGCATCATCTACAACCGCTGCTCGGCCGACCCCAACGGCAAGCCGTGGGATGAGGAGCGCAAGCTGATCTGGTGGGACCCCAACGCCGATTCGGGCACCAAGGATGCCGAGGGCAAGCCGATCCTGGGCAAATGGGTGGGCTATGACGTGCCTGACTTTGTGCCGACCAAAGCGCCCGACGCCCCCGGCGGCAAGGATCCGTTCATTATGCGCACCGACGGCAAGGGGGGGTTGTTTGCGGCCATGAACGAAGGTCCGTTGCCGACCCACTATGAGCCGGTGGAATCGCCGGTGGGCAACCTGCTCTACCCCAAACAGCCGATCAACCCCGCGATCAAGGTGTGGAAGACCGACGAAGGCCGGGAGGTAGGCGACAACTGGGGCACGCCCGACAAATTCCCCATCGTGGCCACTACCTATCGAGTGGTGGAGCACTGGCAGGCGGGTGGCATGTCCCGCTGGCTGGAATGGCTGGCCGAAGCCCAACCGGACATGTTCGTCGAAATGAGCGAGGAGCTGGCCAAAGAGAAGGGGATCAAGAACGGCGAAAAGGTAAAGGTCAAATCGGCGCGCGGCGAGATCGAGGCGGTGGCTATCGTCACCAGGCGCTTCAAGCCCCTCCAGGTGAACGGCAAGACGGTCCACCAGGTGGGCATGCCCTGGCACTTTGGCTGGGGCGGCGGCCAGGGCGAGGAGTATGAAGCTCTGGCCAAGGGCGATGCGGCCAACGAACTGACACCGCATGTGGGCGATGCCAACACCATGATCCCGGAATATAAAGCGTTCCTGGTGAACGTGGAGAAAGCGTAGGGGGTGCAAAATGGCTGAACGACTGGCAATGTATATTGACACGTCCAAGTGTATGGCCTGCCGGGGCTGTCAGGTGGCCTGCAAGCAGTGGAACGACCGCCAGGGGTATGTCCCCGGCGTGCGGGAGACGCACAATGTCGGCACCTACGAAAACCCCCTGAAGCTGGACCCCCAGACCTGGACGCGCATCAAGTTCCGGGAGTATGACGACGGGCAGCGGTTCCAATGGTTGTTCCTCAAAGAGGGCTGTATGCACTGCACCAACGCCGTCTGTGTGGATGTCTGCCCTACCGGTGCGCTCAAGTATGGCCCGCACGGCATCATCACCTTCGAGCGGGAGCTGTGCAACGGCTGTGGCTATTGCAGCCAGTTCTGCCCGTTCCACGTGCCGCAGCTCGAAGTGGTGAACAAACTGACCGGTGAGGCCAAAAGCTCCAAGTGTGTCTTTTGCCAGGACCGGACGACCAACGGCCTGAAACCGGCCTGCGTCAAGACCTGCCCGGCCGGGGCGTTGGACTGGGGCGACCGCGAGGCGATGATCGCCAGAGCCGAAGCCCGTGTCCAGGAACTCAAGGCCGAACGGGGCTTCCCCAAAGCCAACGTCTATGGCAAAACCCAACTGGGCGGCCTGGGGCGCATCTATGTGCTGACCGCGCCGCCGGAGGCCTATGACCTGCCGGCCGATCCCAAGTACCCGGCCATGTCCACCCTGTGGCAAAAGATCCTGCAGCCGGTGGGCGAGATCGCCTTTGGGGCGACGGTGGTCGGGTTGTTGGCTGCCTTCTTTATCGCCCGGCGCAACGTTCAGATGGAGGAGGTAGAATGAGCGTCAGACTGAAAGGCACGGAAGCCGCCATCCAGATCCGCTGGATCCCCAAATACACCACTCTGGAACGGTTTCTGCACTGGGTACACACAGCGACCTTTATCCCTCTGGCCCTGACGGGGTTTGTGCTGTTTGCCCCGTGGTTGCAGCCTCTGGCCCAGGGGGAGGCCGGCGTCTTTCTGCGTCTGGTCCACCGCATTGCGGCGGTGTTCTTTGGCGGGGTGCCCATCGTCTATATCATCCTGCAACCACGGCGGGCCTGGTTAAACCTGAAAGAGTTCCTGAGCTTCAGCAAGTACGACCTGTTGTGGCTCAAAGGAGCCTTTCCCTACTATGTGCTGGGCCGCCACTCGGCCATGCCCCCTCAGCCCCGCTTCAACACCGGGGAGCGGCTGACCGCCATTGTGCTGGTGTTGGGCACCCTGATCTTTGGGCTGACCGGGCTGCCGATGTGGTTCCTGAAGGGGAGCATGTCCCCGGCCCTCTTCCAGGTGTGCGTGTTCTTTCACGACCTGATGTTCATCATCACCTTTGTCATGTTCATGGTCCACTTTTACCTGGCGGTGGTCCATCCCATGATGTGGCAAAGTCTGGTGAGCATGCGCTACGGGGTCGTGTCTGAATCGTACGCCCGCGAGCACCATGCCATGTGGTACTATGGCGAGAAGCGGGCCAGGGAGATGTGGGAGAAGCGAAAGGCGGAGGGAGGCCATTAGCCCCGACGCGAACTACAGGGGGCTGAAGGGTCCGGTAAGGTTGACCTCCGGGGCCCTTCAGCCCTTTCTTGTGCGGAGAGGAGGACATGGCGATCAGCGAGGAGGACCTTCAGGTCCTGCGTGCCCTGACGGAGGCCCGGCAGCACCATGAGGAATTGGCCGAACTGCTGGACTTTTACTACGATCTCTATGAAGTACAGTTCCGGGCCAAGGCCGGGCTGCCCGACCCGGAACTGCGCGACGAGGTGGCCAGACGCTGGCGGCTGGAGGGGGGCATTCCCCAACTGACCTTTGATCAGTTGCAGGTTGAGGCCGGGGCGTTGGCCCATCTGGTGGAGCAGGTGGCCGGCGTGTTCCTTCGGCACAACCCGACCTGGCAGATCGATCTGACCCTATGGGGGCCGGACAAACTGCTGACCTTGGCCCAGGAGGTGTTCAGAAGCTGGGACACACCAGCCGCCTCGCAGCCGGAAGCGATGGAGGGGGACGCTGCGGAGAGGGAGGCAGGACAGCCGATCGCCCTGATTGTCGGCTTTGCCCTGGTCCCCTACTTGCAGCGGGCGGCTGAAGGGATCTTGCCCCATCTTGACCTCTCTCTCTGGGCGCAGGGCTATTGCCCGGTGTGTGGGGGGCGGCCCAACCTGGCCCTCCTTGATGAGGAACGGGGCGGACGACAACTGATCTGTTCCCGGTGTACGGCTCGGTGGGGCTATTCACGTTTCGGTTGTCCCTTTTGCCGATCCAAAGAGAAACAGATCTACTATCCGAGCGAGGATGGCGCCTATCGCCTCTATGTCTGCCCGTCCTGCAAGCGGTATCTCAAAACGATCGACCTGCGGGAGACACGCCCCACCGTCTACCCTCTGGTTGAGCGTCTCCTCACGGTGGGCATGGACTTGGCGGCCCAACGGGAAGGGTTTGGCAGCTAAGAACCTATCCGAGGACGGGTGTAGGACGGCCTGTCCAGGCCGTCCGGGCAGGCTGGAAAGCCTGCCCCACAGGTTTTCGGATAGGCACTAAGAACCTGTAGACGGCATCCCTTAGGCAGGAGCGAGGGATGCCCTCACCCTTTTCGTCCCTATTGCTGCACAGCCGCGGTGGTGGATTGACACCCTCTGTCTTTTATGCTATAATCCCCGTGTACAAAGCACCGAACCATAACGTAAGGAGGAAAAGAAGCATGGCTAAGGTCCTTGTCGTCGACGACGATCCTGATTTTGTGAAGGTGACTTCACGGGTTTTGCAGAAGGCCGGGCACGAGGTGGTGTCGGCAGCCAACGGGGCCAAGGCATTGCAGACGATGCGCAAGGATCCCCCCGATCTGGTGTTATTGGACATTATGATGTCTTATATCCTCGACGGGTTGGACGTCAGCCGTGAAATGGCTCAGGATGCCAGGTTGAAGGATATCCCGGTCATCATGGTCACCTCTCTGACTGGGGTGAAGGGGAGTGGCCTCTTCCCCACCGACGAGTATATTCCGGTGGACCAGTGGCTGTCCAAACCGGTCGACCCGGACACGCTGCTGGCGCGGGTGAGTGAGGCGCTGGCCAGGTAGTCATTTGTCAGAATGGAGATGGCTATGGCCCGGATCCGGATCGGCGGGATCATGCAAAATGCCCACCTGGCGCTGCTGAATGTGGCGGCTGTGCCCGATCGTCCGGGCACGGCAGCGGCGTTGCTGACCGGGTTGGGCGAACGGAGCATCAACGTCCAGTTCATTGTCCAGTGTATTGACCAAAATCAGCACGATCAGATTGCGTTGTGCGTAGACCGGGATGATCTGCCGATGGCGTTGGAGATCCTGGAGGGCATCGCGCCAGGGTTGAAGGCGGACAGGGTGCTCGCTCATCCCGAAGTGGCCATTGTCTCGATCTTTGGCCCCGATTTCCGCGAGCGGCCGGGCATTGCCGGCACCATGTTCCAGGCCCTGGCCGGTCGGCAGATCAATATCCTGGCCATCAGCACCTCCATTTCGACCGTATCGGCGGTGATCGAGGCCGGGCATCTGGAGGCGGCCCTGACGGCATTGCGGACCACGTTCGATCTGCCCTGACAGCCTGTTGCAGAGGGATTATGGACAGAGCGCAGCACCCCCGGTGCTGCGCTCTGTTATTCAGAACGGGGTCTGAGGCCAGCCGGTTCCTGGCGAAGGCTTTCCTGGTCCGACGGGCGCATGGGAGTCGGCAGTTTCTCCCGCAGCGTAATGGTAAAGGTTGTGCCTTTGCCAACCTGGCTCTGCACGGCGATCTGCCCCTGATGCATTTTGACGATGCCGTAGATAATGGCCAACCCCAGGCCGGTCCCCTTGCCGATCGGTTTGGTGGTGAAAAAGGGGGTAAAGATCTTTTTCATATTTTCTTCCGAGATGCCGATGCCGGTGTCCTGCACCTCGGCGGTGACCAGGCCGGGGGCGGGACCTGTTCTGGTGCGCAGGGTGAGCTCTCCGCCATCGGGCATGGCTTCGGCGGCGTTGTTCATCAGGTTGATAAAGACCTGGCGGAGTTGGAAAGGATCGGCCTGGATTTTGGGCAGGTTGGGTTCCAACTCTTTCACCAGCCTGACCCGGCTGTACAGCTCCTGCCGCTCTGCTTCTTCGGCCAGGTCTGTCAGCAGGGCATTGAGGTCGGTTTCCTGGGCCAATACCTCGTTTTGCCGGGAAAAGTTCAACAGGTCGTTGACGATGGTTTTGCAGCGGGTGGCCTCCCGGATGATCATCTCCAGGTCTTGCCGCTGCTGTTGGTTGTCGTCGGGGGTCTCTTTGCGCAAGATGTCGGCGTAGAGCAGCACCGAGCCCAACGGGTTGTTGATTTCGTGGGCCACACCGGCAGCCAGTTGGCCAACAGAAGCCAGTTTCTCCTTCTGGACCAGTTGATCGCGGGTGTCTTTGAGCGTCTCGACCATCTTGTTGAACGACTCGGCCAGCAACCCGATCTCCCCATGTCCGTAGACCGGCACCCGCACCGACCAGTCCCCCTGGGCCACCTTTTGCGTGGCTCTGGCCACCTGGGTCAGGGGGCGGGAGATAGACCAGGCCAGAGGAGTGGCGATCAGCACAGCCAGGATGAGGCTGGCCCCGGCAATCAGGAATACCTGGCGGCGAAAAGAGTCCAACAGGCGCTGGAACGACGCCTGCCTGGTGCCGACGTACAGGATGCCAACCACCTGCCCCTGGTGGTCGAAAAGGGGCTGATAGCGGGTGATGTACCACTGGTTGACCACATAGGCCAGGCCGGTGAACTCCCTCCTGCCGATCAGGACCACGTCGTACACATCTTGGGCCAGCCGCGTGCCGATGGCGCGGTTGCCCGCCTCGTCGAGCACATTGGTCGAGACCCGCTGGTCACCCAGAAAGATCGTGACAGTATCCACGCCGGCCACCTCTTTGATGCGGTCCACCAGGGTAAAGTCGTTGTTGAACAGATGGCCGGTCAGCACGGAACCGATCACTTCTCCCCCGCTGGTGATGATCGGGGCGACGCTGACCAAAGCCAGTCCAGCCGTGCCTTCGCGGGGATCAAACGGTTCGGGTGACGCTTTTTCTGTGTATTTCAGCGGAATTTCTGCCTGTCTGTCCAGGCCGACCCAGCTCAGGATGTCGGCCGGGATCACCTCGGTTGCTGCCTGAGGGCGGTGGGTGGTGAGCACGGTGTTGACAATGGGCAGGGAGGACCAGTCCCTGTTCGGTGCAGCGCGCCCAAACTGGCCTTTGGAGATCACTCCGCCGGTGATGCTGACCCCCCCGGCATCGGTGATGACGATGAAGCGCTGGGTGCCGGCCGGCAGGTTGGAAATCTCGTTGTCAATGGCCTCTTCCAGCGTCTGGAGAGCCAGGTGGTTTCCCTGGCGGATGGCGGCCAGGCTCTGTCGGACATCACGCGCCCAGGCCAGGCGCCCGGCGGTGGCAGATATATCGTTGAGTTTCAGTTCGTAAAAGGCGGTGGCCAGTTCCATGTCCCGGCCCACCCGCTCATCTTCGGCGCTCTGCAGGTAGCTGTTGATCGCGTTATAGATGATGGACGTGCTGACGACGATGGTGATGGCCGTGGTCAGCACAAAGCCGATGACCAGAATGTAGCGCAGGCGCCAACCGACCAGTCGTGCCAGAAGCTTTTGCATGGTTCTGCCTCCCCTGGATCAGGTACCAGGCGTCCTGATTATACATGAAACCAGCCAGGTGTCAATTGCTTTTGTCGCGGGTGATCAGAGTTTTCGGAACAGGGAGGCGAACTGGGGGGAACGGAGCAGGTGGAATTCGCTGCCCAGGTGTTCCAGGGGAAGTGGAGCCACCAGCCGTTGCAACCGCCTGGGCGTGAGTTGATGGCAATGCACTCGCCGGGCTGCAAAGGGGGTGTGATATAGGATGATCGCTGTGGGCAGGGCGTATAGCCCCCGGATCGGCTCGGCAGGGTAGATGAAGAGCAGCTTACCGTCCGGGCGGACCACACGGGCCATCTCTGCCAGCGCCTGTTCGATGACGGGGATGTGCTCAAGGGTATGGATCGAGCACAACAGGTCAAAGCTCCCGTCGGGAAAATCGAGCGCCTCAGCCGGCATGGTCCGCAGGTTCCGGGCGACACCGGTAGCAATGGCGTAGGGGTTGGCATCTACCCCAGTCGCCTCGACCCCCTGCTCCTGGAGCCGTCGCGTCAGGTGGCCGCGGCCGCACCCGACCTCCAGCAGTCGGTCGCCGGGGACGGGGGCCAGCAGCCGGTTGACGGTGCGCAGGTGGCTGGAGTCCCACCGATTGAGTTGGGCATAGCGCTGTGAAGCATAGCTCATCCGATTATCTGCTCCCCTGTCTCCAGCGTCAAGCGGCGGGTGCGGGATTCCGTGTCGCAACTCGATTTCCCGTTCCCCTAGCGCCGTCCGAACTCTTTTTCTATCTGCTCCACTGAAAAGTGCAGGACCGTGGGCCGGCCGTGAGGGCAGGTGCGCGGCGATTCGCATTGTTCCAGTTGGCGGACCAGGCGCTGCATCTCCTCAGGCGAGAGGGTCTGCCCCGCTTTGACTGCGGCGCGTTTGCATACGGCAGCGATCAGCCGCTCCTCGGCCTGGGCGGCCAGCGGGTCGTCTCCCTGGCGCAGCATCTCCAGGATATCCACCACGGCGGCGGGCAGGCCTGCCCCCGCCGGGGTGAGGATCGAAGGCACCGCCCGCAGCAGGTAACCGGTGCCGCCGAACGGCTCGATGGCAAAGCCCACGCGATTGAGCAGGTCCAGGTGTTCGGCCAACACGCCCGCCAGGAGGGGGTCCAGGTCCAACAGGAGCGGCTCCAGGAGCGCCTGCGAGGGGACCGCCTGCTGTTTGTGGGCGGCCAGCATCTGCTCGTACAGCACCCGTTCGTGGGCGGCGTGCTGGTCTATCAGGTACAACCCCTGCGGTCCCTCGGCCACGATGTAGGTCTGGCCTACCTGACCAACGACCCGCAGCAGCGGCAGCCGCACCGGCCCCACCGGCTGGGGTTTTTCGTCGGCCCGGTACCAGGCCATGGTTGCCTGCCCGGCGGCCACAAGCGTCTCACGCCGTTCCCAGCCTGAAGGGGCCGCCGTCGAAGCGCCAGAGGCCGGCCAGGTGCGCGCGGCCTGGGCCATCGCCGGCGCCGGGATCTGCTCGACGAGGGTCCGCCGCACGGCCCGTTGCACGGCGGCAAAGACCTTCTGCCCGTCGCGGAACTTGACCTCCCGCTTGGTGGGATGCACATTCACATCCACCTCGGCGGGGTCCAGGTCCACGAAAAGAACGGCTACCGGCTGCCTCCCCACCGGCAGCAGGGTGTGGTAGGCCTCGACCACCGCATGGCTCAGCGAGCGGTCCTGCACCCAGCGGCGGTTGACAAAGAAGGAAATATAGTTGCGGCTGGCGCGGTGGAGAGAGGGCAACCCGATGAAACCAGAGACGGTCAGGCCGGCAGGGGGCTCCTCCGGTTCTTCCAGGGCCAGCATCTGCTCCGCTACCTCCAGCCCCAAGACGGCGATCAGCACGTCGTAGCGGTTGCCGTTGCCGGTGGACTGGAAAGCCAGGCGGTCATCGGCCATCAGGTGGAAGCGGATGGCGGGGAAGGCCAGGGCATAATGGGTCACTACGTCGTGGATATGGCCGGTTTCGGTCTGGGGTTGGCGCAGGAACTTGAGCCGGGCCGGGACGTTATGGAACAGGTGCTCGACGCTGATCACCGTGCCGGCCGGACAGCCGCGCCCTTCCTGGTAGGTGATCTGGCCGCCCTCGACGCGCAGGTAGTGGCCCATCGCCTGCTGGCGCGGGCGGGTGAGGAGGGTGACCCGGCTCACAGCGGCGATGCTCGACAGCGCCTCGCCGCGAAAGCCGAGGGTGGTGATGCGATCCAGGTCGGCGACCGTGGTCAGCTTGCTGGTGGCATGGCGGGCAAAGGCCAGGGCTGCCTCGTCGGCGGGGATGCCGCAGCCATTGTCGGCGACGCGGATCAGGCGGCGGCCTCCTTCCCGGATCTCGACGCGGACGTCGGTGGCTCCGGCATCCACGCTGTTTTCGATTAACTCCTTGACCACCGACGCCGGGCGTTCTACCACCTCGCCGGCGGCGATCTTGCCCGCTACTTCGGGCGGCAGGAGCCGGATGGGCATAGTCTCCTCAATACTCCGGGTGATCCCATTGTACCACAGCAGTCAGGAGTGGACAAGTTGACAGCCGGGCCGATCTGGTGTATACTCGGCAGCGTCAACCAAAAGACCTTCGGGGCAGGGTGAGAATCCCGACCGGCGGTAAGGCCAGCGCAAGACCTGACAGGTCGCCGAGGGCCGAGCCCGCGAGCCTGTGACAGACAGGCAGATCCGGTGGAAGGCCGGGGCCGACGGTATAGTCCGGATGGAAGAAGGGGGTTGGCATCATGGGCGACGGTAGATGGGCGGCCGTGCGCCGGGTGGTGGGTTGCCCCGAAGGGAGAAACTCTTCGGGGTTTTTGTTTTGGAGGGAACGGTGGGTGTAACCTGTGTGGATCATGGACAGGGTGTGCAGGTGAGTCGGAGGCCGGTTGGGTGGAACGGGGGGTGGCACAATGGCCGGGGCCGGTCGGTCAGGAGCCGGATCGAGCTCCTGTTGGTGCCAGTGGCGCTGGTCCTCCTGGTCGGGTTGTGGGGGTTGGTGGCCCGGCTGGGCAATTACCCTCCCTTTTTGTTGCCAACGCCGCTTCAGGTGTGGAACCGCTTTCTGGCGGTGGCCGGCGATGGCAGCCTGTGGTACCATACCTCGGTGACCCTGATCGAGATCCTGGGCGGCCTGGCGCTGGGGTTGACGGTTGCCACACTGTTGGGCTACCTCCTGGCCAGGTCGCCGTTGGTCGAGCGGTTTCTATCGCCCTACATTGTCGCCAGCCAATCGGTGCCGATTGTGGCCCTGGCCCCGCTGCTCATCGTCTGGTTTCGCTTTGGGCTGCTGTCGAAAGTGCTGGTCTGTGCCTTGACCATCTTTTTTCCGGTGCTGATCAACACCGTCGTCGGCCTGCGCTCGGTGGAAGAGGATCTGATGGACCTGATGCGCTCTTTGCAGGCCAGCCGCTGGCAGGTGTTCCGCTGGCTGGAGGTGCCGGCTGCCTTGCCGGTGCTGTTCGGAGGGCTGAAGGTGGGCGTGACCCTGTCGGTCATCGGGGCGGTGGTGGGTGAGTTTGCCCAGTCAGACCGGGGGCTGGGCTTTCTGGTGAACCTGGCCAACCGGGGCCTGTTCGATACGCCGCTCATGTTCGTGGCCCTCCTGGTGCTGATGGCCATCGCTCTGGGGTTGTATGGCCTGGTGTCGGCCCTGGAAGCGGTGGTGTTGCGCTGGAAACGGGGGGGGGGAGGGGCCGGATGGGGCTGAGGAGAGGGACGGCCCTGTTGTTGGCTGCCGGGGTGGCCAGCGAGGCGGTCTATCTGGCAGCGGCCGTGCGGTTGCCCTGGTGGCGCCTGGGCAGTCACCTGACCGGTTGGTCGGATATTCTGGGGGAAGGGTGGGGGCCGTTCGCCGCCTGCCTGGCCGGGATAGGGGTGCTTGTGGCTGCCTACCTGCTTGGCTGGTACGCCGTCCGCGGCGGAGGGGGGGCTGTCTGGCCGATCTGGGGCGGGGCGGTGGTCCTGGCGGCGACCCTCTTTTGGCTACAGCCCATCACCTCAGACCTGTTCGTCTACCTGAGCCAGTCGCACCTGTTCACCGACCTGGGAGCCAACCCGTTGCTCCACGCACCGTCCGAGTTTGCCGATGATGGGTTGGTGGCCGCCTATCCAACGGCCTACGCCACGCAGCCGTCGGTCTATGGGCCGGCGTGGATACTCCTGGCCGCGCCGGCAACCCTGGGGCGCTACGACCTGGCCTGGGGCCTGTTCTACCTGAAGGGTCTGTTGACCGCCGCTTTTCTGGGCAGCGTCTGGCTTGTGCAGCGGATTGTGGGCCAGGTACGGCCGGCCTGGGCGCGAGAGGGGTTGTATCTCTGGGCCTGGAATCCGCTGGTCCTGCTGTTGGGCGTGGGCGACGGGCACAACGACCTGGTGATGATGGCCCTGGTGCTGCTGGCTTTCTACTGGCTGCTTCGCCAACGGTGGGCGCCAGCCTTTGGGGCGTTGACCCTGGCGGTGTGGATCAAATATGTCCCCGTCATCCTGTTTCCGCTGTTCCTTCTCTATGCCTGGCGGCAGGCCAGGCGGTGCGGGCGCAGCCCGTGGGGGGTGTTGGGGTGGAGCCTTGGCGCAGCGGCCGGGGTCTCGGCCCTGCTCCTGGTCCCTCTCGGTGGGGCGGACTGGGTGGTTGGTCAGGTGCAGCGGCTGGCGCATCCCTGGAACTGGCCAGAGGAGGTCAGGGGCGCGGCAGCTTGGGCGCTGGGGGGAGGGTTGTTGTCCCTGGCCGTGGCCTATGTCGCGTTGGTCCGGCAGGCGATCCGTGCCGGAGGGTCTTTTCAGCGGTTGGCAGACCTGAGCTGTGTGGCCTTGGGGCTGGTGTTTCTGCTGGGCGTGGCCCGCAGCCAACCCTGGCATCTGATCTGGCTCCTTGCCCTGGCCGGCCTGGTCGGCCGGCGATGGGTGTGGTGGGCCCTGACCGGGCTGGCGGCGGTCTTGCTGGCTGCCCAGGTCTGGGTGGAGTGGGGAGCCCCTGGCCTGGAGATCCTATCATGAGGGAAGGGAGATGAAAAAACGGTTGATGATCTGGTTGTGGGAGATGGGCCTGCTGGTCGGCCTTCTGGTGGGGTGTGGGCCGGCAGGCAGCAAGGCACCGCAGGCGGTGACCCTGGCGATGGGATACATCCCCAATGTGCAGTTTGCGCCGTTCTATGTGGCGGTGGACAGGGGCTATTTTGCCGATGAGGGCCTTGAGGTCCGGTTCAACTATGGCTGGGAGACCGACCTGTTGAAGCTGGTGGGCGGCGACGAACTGCAATTTGCCATTGCCAGCGGCGATCAGGTCCTCCTGGCCCGTAGCCAGGGGCTGCCGGTGGTCTATGTGCTGAACTGGTACCGGCGCTTCCCGGTGTGCGTCGTCTCGCTGGCCGAGGCCGGCATCCGCCGGCCGGCAGACCTGGCCGGCAGGCGGGTGGGCACGCCGGCGCTCTATGGCGCCAGCTATATCGGCTGGCGGGCGTTGCTCGAAGCCGTCGGGATCAGGGAGGCGGACGTGCAGTTGATCTCCATCGGTTATACCCAGGTGGCCGCCCTGACCGAGAAGCAGGTGGACGCAGCGCTGTGTTATGCCATGAACGAACCGGTGCAGATGCGAGGAGCCGGGCATCCGGTGAACGTGATCTATGTGGCCGACTATGCCAACCTGGTGTCGAACGGGCTGATCACCAATGAAAAGACGATCCGCGAGCGCCCTGAACTGGTGCAGGGCATGGTCCGGGCGACGCTGCGGGGGCTGGCCTACACCCTCGATCACCCGGATGAGGCGTTCGAGATCGTGCTCAAGCATGTGCCCGAAGCGGCCAGCGACGCGCCGACCCGAGCGATGAACCGGGCTATCCTGGAGGAATCGCTTGCCTTTTGGCGGGCGGAGGCCGGCCAGTTGGGGCGCTCGGTCGAGGCGGACTGGCAGGCTTCGCAGCGGGTCATGGAGCAGATGGGCCTGATCCCGGCCGGGAGTGACCTGGCTGCCATGTTTACCAACCGGTTCATTGTGGAAGTCCGGCCGTAAGGTGGAACCTGCGCTGGTTGCCGCCGGCCTGCGCCACCTGTATCACACCGCCCAGGGGCCCCTGCTGGCGCTCGATGGGGTGGACCTGGCGGTAGGGCAGGGGGAGTTTGTGGCCATCGTCGGTCCGTCGGGGTGTGGCAAAAGCACGCTGCTGCGCATCCTGGGCGGCCTGCTGACCCCAACCGCGGGGCAGGTGTGCCTGCCTGCCCTGGCGGTCAGGTCGGGGGATGGCCAGGGGCTGTCATCGCCGCGCCGGCGGGTGGGCTATGTTTTCCAAAAGGTCAACCTGATGCCCTGGCGGACCGTCCTGCGCAACATCACGTTGCCGCTGGAAGTGGCCGGCGTGCCCCGGTCGCTGGCGGAGCAACGGGGCCGGGCGCTGATCGCCCTGGTCGGCCTGGAGGGGTTCGAGGGGGCCTATCCCCGGATGCTGTCGGGGGGCATGGCTCAGCGGGTAGCGATCGCCCGGGCCCTGGTCGCCGATCCGGAGGTCTTGCTGCTCGACGAGCCGTTCGGCTCGCTCGACGCCCTGACCCGTGAGCAGATGAACCTGGAGCTGCTGCGCATCTGGCAGGCCCGGCAGGTCACGGCGGTGATGGTCACTCACGACCTGCACGAGGCGGTCTTTTTGGCCGACCGGGTGCTGGTCATGTCGCCCCGGCCGGGGCGCATCCGCGCCGAGGTAAAGGTGGACCTGCCCCGACCACGGGGGTTGGAGGTGACCTACACCGAGTTTTTCGGCGCATTGGCGCGCCGGGTGCGGGAAGCGATCGGCTGGCCGATGGCTGCCGGCCGATCCCTGACGGCTGAGAGCTTGTCTGAAAAGTCTACCACGAAGGCGCACAGGGCAAAGAAATGAGATGAATTGACAGAAATTCCTTGTGTCCTTCGTGTCCTTAGTGGTTTTCAAACTGGCCCTGAGAACCGGGAACCGGTCTGAAAAGTTCACCAAGGAAACGGGATGGTCCAATTGGGTCCCTGGCGGTTTTCGAACAGGCCTGGAGAACTGATAGGAGGCGAAATGATCAAGTCGTGGCGGATGTTCGGCGGATTGTTGCTGGGGGCGCTGGTGGGTGTAAGTCTGGTGCTGCTGTTTGCCCCGCGCAGTGGGCCTGAAACACGGCGGATGATCCGGGAGCGCATCCAGGAGATCCTGGATGAGGGGCGGCAGGCAGCCGAAACACGCCGGCTGGAGCTGACCGCGCAGTTCGAGGCGCTCAAGCGGTCCCACTAGGAACCGGCCTGCCCTCCCCGTAGGCCGGCCAACCGGCCTGCGGGAGGGTAAACCGGTCCATCAGGGGAAGATTTTGCCCGGATTCAAGATGTGGTGGGGGTCGAACAGGTCGCGGATGCGGCGCATGAGGGCGATCTGGGCCTCGTCCAGGGCCAGGGGCAGGTACCGGCGACGGGTGGCACCGATGCCATGCTCGCCGGTGAGCGTCCCACCCAGCGATAAGGCCAGGTGGTAGATCTCCTCGGTCACAGCCGGCACCAATGCCTGCCAGCGGTCGTCGGGCAGGTTGTCCTTGAGGAGGTTGACATGGACATTGCCATCGCCGGCGTGGCCAAAGCTGACGATGCGCACCCCGTGTCGCCGGGCGATCTCGCGCATCCCTTTCAACAGCCGATGGATCTCGGCGCGGGGCACCACCACATCTTCCATGTGATTGACCGGGCTTTCGTGTTTGAGCGATTCGATGATCATCCGCCGCGCCTCCCACAGCCGGTCGCGGGTGGGCCGGTCCCTGGCCACCAGCACATCGCGGGCGCCGTGCCGCAGGCACAGTCCGGCGACTACCTCCATATCGGCATCCACCCCCTCCTGGGTGTTGCCGTCGAGCTGGATCAGCAGGTGGGCCGCCGCATCGTCGTAGGGGACCCCCTTTTGCAGCAACCGTTCCACAGCCAGGATGCTGTCTTGCTCCATAAACTCGATGGCGGTGGGCAGAATGCGGTGGGCAATGATATCCGATACGGTGTCGGCTGCCGCCTGAAAGTCGTCGAACGGCACCAGCAGGTCCACCTGCACCTTGGGCAGGGGCAGCAGCCGCAGCACGATCTGGGTCACCACAGCCAGCGTGCCCTCCGAGCCGATGAGCAGTTGAATCAAGTTGTAGCCGGTGGCGTTTTTCACCAATTTCCCGCCACAGCGGATGATCTCTCCTGACGGCAGCACCACTTCCAGGCCGCAGACATAGTGCATCGTCGTTCCGTACTTGACCGCCCGCGGCCCGCCGGCCCCCTCGGCAATGTTGCCGCCGATGGTGCAGGAATCGAGGCTGGCCGGGTCGGGGGGGTAGAACAGGCCTTCGGCCTCCACGGCCCGGTGGATGTCGCCGGTGATGACCCCCGGTTCGACGGTGACCATCAGGTTCTCGCGGTCGATCTCCAGGATGCGGTTCATCTTTTCCAGGGAGAGGACAATGCCGCCATGCATCGGCACCGCCCCGCCGCTGAGGCCATAGCCCGCGCCGCGCGGCGTCACCGGCAGGTGTTCCCGCTGCGCCAGCCTCAAGACCTCGGAAATCTGGGCAGCGCCGGTGACCCTGACCACTACCTCCGGCTCGGCGCGCAACCCCACCGTTTCGTCGTGGCTGTAGCGGTCCAGCGCCTCGGCGTCTACCAGCACGTTCCCCTCGCCCACGATCTGGCGGAGCGATTCGATGATGTGGGGGGTCACAACCTGGTACATCTTGCCCTACCCTTTACGCTTCACGGTTCCACAAGAACCGCCTGCGCCGCTGCCAGCCCGGCTCCCGGCTCGAAGCGGTAGCCGGCCGCGGCCAGCCCTCGCTCGATGGCCCCCACCGTGGCCAGGATGTCGGAGGCGGTCACCGCGCCCATGTGCCCGATGCGGAAGTAGCGGGCTTTGATGGCCGGATGTAACCCGCCGGCCAGGATGGCCCCTGCCCGGCTGACATGCCCCAGCAGCGAGGCATCTATCCCCTCCGGATAATAGGGGGCGGTCAGGGTGGTAGCCGCCACCCCGGCGCGGACCGGCACCTGCTGCATCCCCAGGGCGGCGATGGCCGCTTTGCAGGCGTCGCTCAGTTTGCGGTGGCGGGCAAAGCGGGCCTCCAGCCCTTCTTCCAGGATCTGGCCCAGACTGACGTTGAGCGCCCAGATGAGGTTGACCGGCGGTGTGCCGAAATAGCCGGGTCGCCGCGTCTCATAGGCTTCCATGATCGGCAACCACTCGGTCCAGTCGGCATAGTAGTTGCCCACCGGGGTCTTGCGGCGACGGAAGGCCTCCATGGCGCGCGGGCCGGCCACCAGCAGCGCCAGGCCGGGCGGCACGCCGACCGCCTTTTGCGAGGCGGTGAGGGCCAGGTCAATGCCCCATTCCTCCTGGCGCATCTCCTCGCCGCCCACCGAGCAGACGCCGTCCACCACCACCAGCACGCCGTACTGCCGCCCCAACGCCGCCAGCCCTTTGACATCGGTGCCGACGGCAGTAGAGGTATCCACATGGGTGATGGTCATCAGCTTGTAGGCAGCGGATTGCAGCGCCTTTTCCACCTCTTCCAGGGGGGGCACGGCGCCGATGGCCGGGGCTGTCACCTGGGTCACGGCTGCGCCGTAGCGTTCCAGGATGGCGGCGAAGCGGTCGCCAAAGTAGCCGGTGTTGACCACCAACGCCCGGTCGCCCGGTTCGATCAGGTTGGCAGCGGCGGTATCCATAGCCAGCGTGCCGGAACCGGCCAGGATGAACGGCTGGCCGTTGGGGCACAGCCACACCTGGCGCATGCGCTCCAGCGCCTGGCCAAAGGCTTCGATGAAATTGGGGGCGATATGGCTGGTGGTAGCCATGCCCATCGCCCGGAGCACCTCCGGCGTGAACTCGACCGGGCCGGGGATCATCAACAACTTTCTGTCTTTCATCTCTGCTCTCCGTTTGCCGGCCGGCCCGATCCCGGAT